>NZ_VENP01000130.1 GCF_006351005.1 Miniimonas arenae
TGCCAGCGATTCGTGCCGGTTCGTGGCTTCCACCCGGCACAGATCGCTGGGTTCGCGCTTCAGCCCGCGACAGATCGCTGGGTTCCGCACGACCGCGAGTGAAGAACTACGGACGCCGCTCGAGATGCTGCGCCACGCGCTGCACCATACGACCGCGCACCCCGAGGTGGATGGCCCAGAACTCGAGCACGGTGTGCTCCTCGAGCATCACGTCGTCGCGGCGCTCACCGTCGTCGATCACGGCGTCCACGTCGGAGTGGTTCTGCCGACTCTGGAGCTCGATCAGCAGCCACGTCCCGTCGCGCCGGAGGAACCCGATGTCTCCGCGGGCGACGAGTCGGCGTTGGGGGTCGCGGATCTCGACCTGGATGTCCGTGGGCTGAAGGCCCGCAGCCACCAGGTCCCAGTACGCCCACGACTCCAAAGGTGACGCTCGTCGTCCGTCCGCCATCTCCCAGACCGCCTCGAGCTCCGGTAGCCGGTGACGTGACGGTCCTCGGAGCCGATGGGCGAGTCGTCGAACCTGCGTGAGACTCTCGCCGCGGAGCAGCTCCAGATGCAGGGCTGAGTCGAGAACGCCGAGAGCCTCACGCGGAGCGAGCTGCACCAGGGTCTGGGCGAGCGAGACGACGGGATCGACTGTGCGGAACCCGTCCGCGCTCACGACCGTCTCCGGCACCACGCACTCCCGGCACCTGACTCCGCCGCGGTCGCGGCGCGGACCGCCACCGGGCACGGTGACCTCGGGTGACATCGTCGCAGGCAGACCCTGCACGCCGTGCAGTGCAAGAGCGGACGGTCCGATGGCAATCGCGTTCGGGCCGTACGCGAGCAGCGCGATCACCGCTGCTCGCCGAACCCGGAGCTGAGGCGTGAGCACGGAAGGAGGGTCTGCTCCGAGGTCGACGACTCTCGACGTCGGGAAGCGCCATCGCTGCGACGCCCGACGGCGGGTGATCGCCGAGCGTGACACGCCGGCCTCGCGAAGCTGGGCACTCGAGAGGCATCCCAGCTGACGCAGCGCGAGCGCGCGAGCATTCGCCGGGAGGCAGGCATCGGTCACGAGGGTGATCTCGTCCACGAGCTCGGTCCGCGTTCGGCCCGCGCTCCTGATGAGGGTCCGGGCTCGTCGCTCGCGGGCTATCGAGGGCGCGCCTGTGAGTGGGTCCGCGGGCGCGACGACGGCGCGCTGACGCTCGCCGAGATCGAGCCGTGGGACGGTGTTCACCGAGCAAGTGCACAACGACCCGCGCCGGGTGTCATTCGGGTTGGGGACAGAGCTCCAGATGCCCACGGCTCGCGCGAGTGTGGACAACCGACGGCGAGCGCCCGGCAGCGACGACGCCCGACGGCGAGCGCCCGACGGCGAGC
>NZ_VENP01000131.1 GCF_006351005.1 Miniimonas arenae
GGTTTGGTGCCGGTGATGGCGCTGGCCGATCGGGCCGGTCTCGGCGCGCTGGTCGCCGAGCACGTGCGGGTGCCGGGGTCGGCCGGCGCGAACGGCCCGGGCAAGGTCGCTGCCGTGGTCGCGGGGATGGTTGCCGGTGCGGACAGCTTCGAGGACTTGGCCGTGCTGCGCCACGGCGGGATGGGCCGGCTGCTGGCCGCGGCGCCCGCGCCGACAACGCTGGGAACGCACCTTCGGGCCTACACCTTCGGTCACGTGCGTCAGCTCGACGCGGTCGCCTCCCGCCTGCTGGCTGCGCTCGCCGCGAGGACCCCGGTGCTGGCCGGGGTCGGTCAGGTCGCCTGGATCGACGTGGACGACACGATCAAGGCGATGCACGGCTACCAGCAGCAGGGAGTGGCCTACGGGTACTCGGGGGTCAAAGGGCTCAACGCCCAGCTCGCGGTGCTGTCCACCCCGATGGACGCGCCGCTGATCGCGGGTGTCCGGTTGCGCAAGGGCAACGTCGCCTCCGCGCACGGGGCACCCAAACTCATCGGCGACGCGGTCGCCACCGCCCGCCGCTGCGGCGCCGTCGGGCTGCTCACCGTCCGGGCGGACTCCGCGTACTACCAACGTGCGGTGGTGGCCGCGGCCCGCGCGGCAGGCGCCCGGTTCTCGATCACCGCCCGGGTCAACCCCCAGATCACCAAGGCCATCGCGAGCATCGCCGAGCACGCGTGGACGGCGATCAGGTACCCGAACGCGGTCTTCGACGAACAGGCCGGTGGGTGGGTCTGCGACGCGAGCATCGCCGAGGTCGCGTTCACCGCGTTCACCTCTCGGCCCGCCGCCGAGCACGTCACCGCCCGACTCATCGTGCGCCGCGTCAAACGCCTCAACCCGAGAACGAGCGCCGGGCAGGGCGAGCTGTTCCAGACCTACCGCTACCACGCGATCTTCACCGACTCACCCGAACCGATGCTGGACGCCGAGGCCCACCACCGCGACCACGCCATCGTCGAGCAGGTCATCGCCGACCTGAAGGCCGGGCCGCTGGCCCACCTGCCCTCGGGGACGTTCACCGCGAACGCCGCCTGGACCACCCTGGCCACCATCGCGTTCAACCTCACCCGCGCCACGGCAGCGATCGCCGGCACCACCATGGCCAGGGCAACGACAGCGACCATCCGCCGCCGCCTGATCCACATCGCAGCCCGCGTGGCCAGCACCGCCCGCCGCCTCCACCTGCACCTACCCGCGGCCTGGCCCTGGGCGCCCGCGTTCACCACCGTGTTCGAGGCGACCTGCCGACCACCACGAGCAGCCTCACCCTGACCACCCCGACCGAAACGGCCCCGAGGAACGACCCGCAGTGGAAACGCCGGG
>NZ_VENP01000132.1 GCF_006351005.1 Miniimonas arenae
GGTCTGAGCGTGACCGGACAACGACTTGAACCGGATCGTGCGGTCCTCGCGTGCCGCGTGGTGGAACCAGATCAGTGGTGCCGACGGTGCGGCAGCGAAGGCGCTGCTCGTGACACCGTGATCCGGCGGTTGGCCCACGAGCCGCTGGGCTGGCGACCGACCGTGCTGGAAGTTGTAGTGCGCCGCTACCGCTGTGCCGACTGCGGACACGTGTGGCGCCAAGACACCAGCGCCGCGGCGGAGCCACGCGCGAAGCTCTCGCGCACCGGGCTGCGGTGGGCGCTGGAAGGGATCGTGGTCGCACACCTCACCGTCGCCCGTGTCGCCGAGGGACTCGGGGTCGCGTGGGACACGGCCAACAACGCGGTCCTGGCTGAAGGCAAGCGGCTGCTGATCAACGACCCCACGCGGTTTGAGGGCGTGAAGGTCATTGGCGTCGATGAGCACGTCTGGCGCCACACCAGGCGTGGCGACAAGTACGTCACCGTGATCATCGACCTCACCCCGGTCCGCGATGGCGCCGGCCCAGCAAGGCTGCTGGACATGGTCGAGGGCCGGTCGAAGGCGGCGTTCAAGACCTGGCTCGCCGACCGCGACGACGCCTTCCGTGACGCGGTCGAGGTGGTCGCGATGGACGGCTTCACCGGGTTCAAGACCGCCGCTGCAGAGGAGATCCCGGACGCGGTCACGGTGATGGATCCCTTCCACGTCGTGCGCCTGGCCGGTGACGCCCTCGACAGGTGCCGGCGCCGGGTCCAACTCGCGATCCACGGGCACCGTGGGTTCAGGGACGACCCGCTCTACAAGTCGCGGCGCACGCTGCACACCGGCGCGGACCTGCTCACCGACAAGCAGAGCGACAGGCTACGCGCGCTGTTCGTTGATGACGCTCACGTCGAGGTCGAGGCGACCTGGGGTGTCTACCAGCGCATGATCGCCGCCTATCGCCACGAGGACCGGCAACGTGGCCGCGAGCTCATGGAGAAGCTGATCACCGACCTCAGCGCCGGCGTCCCCAAGGTGCTCACCGAGCTCACCACCCTGGGCCGGACCCTGAAGAAGCGAGCCGCTGACGTGCTCGCCTACTTCGAACGACCCGGCACCAGCAACGGGCCGACCGAGGCGCTCAACGGACGGCTCGAACACCTGCGCGGCTCCGCACTCGGGTTCCGAAACCTGACCAACTACATCGCCCGAAGCCTGCTCGAGACCGGCGGCTTCAGACCCCAACTCCTACACCCCCGATTGGGATGAGCCGGTTTGAAGCGCCCCAGGTTCTCTGCCGCTGCTATGCGGGTTGGAACTGCTCGGTGAGTGCAGCGTAGTGCGCGGCCTCGTACTCGGCG
>NZ_VENP01000133.1 GCF_006351005.1 Miniimonas arenae
CCGAGCCGACCGGCGCCAGCCGCTGATCAACCTGACTAGCGCCGGCGAAGCGCCAGGGTGCAGTGACCGGGGCCGACGAACGGCGTGAGGGCCTCGACCTCGTACGCGTCGCCGGACTGGTCGAGCACACCCTGGGCGAGCCCGGCGTGGACGGAGCACACGACGTCGGGCCGCTCACGCGCGAGCTCGAGGAACGGGCAACGCCACAGGTGGAACGTCGTCGCAACCTGCTCCAGCACCGGGTCGAAGCCGAACGCGTCCAGATGAGCCTCGAGCGCGAGGAGCTGGCGACCCGCGGCGGCGGTCGGGTCGGCGGGAGCGGTCGGATCGGCGTCGTTCGGGTCGGTCGGATCGGCGGCGTCGGTCGCTCTGGTGGCGCCGGCGACGGGCGTAGGAATCGGCAGCCGGGCGCCGACCTCGCGTCCGGCGTGCGTCGCCGCCCCGCTCTGGTCCCGGACCGGGAAGGCGCCCACGAGGGCGCGTGTCAGCGCCGCCTGAGCGATGGAGCGTTCGAGCCGACGCAGTGCCTCGGGGTCTTGGATCACGTCGGCCGCTCGGGTGGCGCGGTAGACGATCCGCGGCCGGCCCCGCGTGCTGCGGATCTCGGGCTCGCCCACCACGTAACCGCCGTCGGCGAGGCGAGCGAGGTGCTCGCGCACGGTGTTCTGGTGCAGCCCGGTGGCGCGCGCGAGCACGTCGATCGTGCTCGGCCCACCCTGCTGCAGGAGATGGAGCAGCTCCAGCCTGCTGGGCGAGGCGAGCAGGCTCGCCGAGGCGCTGGCCACCATGCCCTCCATTCTCGACCTCCGTCGCGAGCCGACGCGGGCCACAGGTCCTGATGTCCCCGGTCAGCGCGGAGGCAGCACGCGCTCCGGGCGCGAGTAGATGACCAACGACTCCCCACGCACGAAGCCGACGAGCGTGAGCCCGACCTCGACCGCGAGGTCGACAGCGAGCGACGAGGGCGCGGACACCGCGGAGAGCACCGGGATCCCGGCCATCGACGCCTTCTGCACCAGCTCGAAGCTCGCCCGGCCGGAGACCTGGAGCGTGGTGCCCGCGAGCGGCAGCCGGCCCTGTGTGAGCGCCCAGCCGACGACCTTGTCCACGGCGTTGTGCCGGCCGACGTCCTCACGCAGCACGAGCAGTGCCCCCGTGGCGTTGTCGAACAGGCCCGCAGCGTGCAGTCCGCCGGTGCTGTCGAAGATCTCCTGGCGCTCGCGCAGGAGGTCGGGGTAGCGCAGGAGAGCGAGCACCTCCACGTGCGTGGGGTCGTGCTCGACGGCGTGGCTCGAGACCGTCCGCACCGCACCGATGCTCGCCTTGCCGCACAGTCCG
>NZ_VENP01000134.1 GCF_006351005.1 Miniimonas arenae
CTCGCCGAGGCGTCCTCGATCGACGGCGCGAACCGGTGGCAGGCGTTCACCCGGATCCAGATCCCGCTGGCCGTGCCCGCCATCGCCTCGATGTGCCTCCTGCTGTTCCTGTGGACGTGGAACACGTTCCTCCAGGCGATCGTGCTCATGAACGACCCCAGCAAGCGCACGATGGCGGGCGCGCTGCAGAACTTCGTGGGGCAGTACACCACCGACGTCGTGCTGCTCAACGCCGGTTCGCTGCTCATCATGGCGCCGACGATCCTCGTGTTCCTCGTCTTCCAGCGGCACTTCGTCAAGGCGCTCATCGCCGGCGCCGTCAAGGGCTGACCGGCCCTCCGCACCGACAGGACGGACATCCGTGAACGAGGCACAGTGGTGGCGCGACGCCGTCGTCTACCAGGTCTACCCCCGCAGCTTCACCGACGCCGACGGTGACGGGATCGGAGATCTGCGCGGGGTGGTCGACCGGGTGCCGTACCTGGCGGACCTCGGCGTCGACGCCGTGTGGCTCAGCCCGTTCTACCCCTCGGCCCTCGCCGACGGCGGGTACGACATCGACGACCACCGAGCCGTGGACCCGCGGCTGGGCACGCTCGACGACGTCGACGCGCTCGTCGCGTCGCTGGCCGAGCACGGCATGCGTCTCGTCGTCGACATCGTGCCGAACCACACCTCGGACCGGCACGTCTGGTTCCGCGAGGCACTCGCCTCGCCGCCGGGCTCGCCCGCCCGAGCGCGCTACCACTTCCGCGACGGACGGGGTGCGAGCGGCGAGCTCCCGCCCGCCGACTGGCGCTCCGGCTTCGGCGGGTTGATGTGGACCCGCACGCCCGACGGACAGTGGTACCTGCACATCCACGCCGCCGAGCAGCCCGACCTCAACTGGGCGAACGAGGAGGTCCGTCAGGACTTCCTCACGACGCTCGCGTTCTGGGCCGACCGCGGTGTCGCAGGCTTCCGCATCGACGTCGCCCACCTGCTGGCCAAGGACCTGCCCGAGAACCTGCCCGCCGAGGTGGAGCTCGCGGCGGCCGTACCCGGACGTCACCCGTTCATCGACCGCGACGAGGTGCACGACGTGTACGCCGAGTGGCGCGCGCTGTTCGACCGGTACTCCCCGCCCCGCACCGCCGTGGCGGAGGCATGGGTACCGGCCGAGCGCCGCGGCCGCTACGCCTCCGCAACGGGGCTCGGGCAGGCGTTCAACTTCGACCTCCTCACGTCGAACTGGGACGCCGAGGAGTTCGCTGCCGTCATCCGGCGCAACCTCGAGCTGGCCGAGCAGAGCGGGTCGAGCTCCACCTGGGTG
>NZ_VENP01000135.1 GCF_006351005.1 Miniimonas arenae
TCAGTGTCAGGGTGACAGTGCCGCTTCGCGGTGGTTGGGTCCTGATCACCAGTCGTCTGACTCGTAGGGTCGCTGCCTTCGTGGCGTGCATGGGTTTTGTCGGCGTCTGGTGTGACGGACCGGCCGGCGTGACTTGATAGGAGCGTGGCATCGCCCCCACTGAGATGTGTCCGCCGGCCGGCCCAACCGTCCCTGCACTGATCGGGTGGAAGGAGGCAACCCTCATGGTTGTCGTTGGAGCCGATGTACACAAGAAGAGCCACACGTTCGTCGCGGTCGATGAGCGGGCCCGCAAGATCGGGCAGTTCACGGTCAGGGCGACCACTCCTGGTCACCGGGAGGCGTTGCGGTGGGCGCGGCGCCAGTTCGGTGATGAGCTGGAGTGGGCGATCGAGGACTGCCGTCACCTCTCGACCCGGCTGGAGATGGATCTTCTCGCGGCTGGTCAGGTCGTGGTGCGGGTTCCGCCGAAGATGATGGCGCACGCCCGTGCGAGCGCGCGCACCCGCGGCAAGTCCGACCCGATCGACGCCCTGGCGGTGGCTCGTGCCGCGTTGGCGGAGCCCGGTCTTCCCCGGGCCGTGCACGATGAGCAGGCTCGTGAGCTGAAGCTGCTGGTGGATCGGCGCGACACGCTGGTCAAGCAGCGCACGGCAACGATCAACAGCCTGTTGTGGCGGGTGCACGAGCTCGACCCCGAGCACGAGATCCCGGCCGGGGCGATGGACCGGATCAAGCATCAGCGTGCGTTGCAGGCGTGGTTGGAGGGTCGAGGCGAGGGTGTGGTGGTCGAGCTCGCCCTGGATGAGTTGAGCGACATCTGCGCCGTGAGTGTGCGGATCAAGGACCTGGAGAAGCGGATCGCTGCGTTGGTGAGCGTTCGGGCTCCGGCCCTGGTCGCGGTGCCTGGGTGCGCGGAGCTGACGGCCGCGAAGCTCGTCGGGGAGATCGGTGGCATCGCACGTTTCAGCACCGACGCCCAGCTCGCCCGCCACGCCGGCATCGCGCCGATCCCGGTCTGGTCCGGAAGCACCGAGGGCAGAGTCCGCATGACCCGTAGCGGGAACCGCCAGATCAACTGTGCGGTCCACCGCGTTGCCGTCACCCAGATCAGGCTGCCCCGCTCTCTCGGGCGGGCGTACTACGACAAGAAGAAGGCCCAAGGCATGTCGAACCGAGAGGCCCTGCGCTGCTTGAAGCGGCACCTCATCCGAGTCGTGTTCACCACCCTCAAGACCACCACCCAACCCCTCCACCAGCCCACCACGACCACCGTCGCCGCCGCGGCTTGACATAGGAGAAACCCATG
>NZ_VENP01000136.1 GCF_006351005.1 Miniimonas arenae
GCACTGCCAGTGGCCCGGATGCGTGATGCGGGCGGCGTGGTGCGAGGTGCACCACGTGATCGAGTGGAACCAGGGTGGTGACACGTCCCTGGTGAACGCCGTGACGTTGTGTCGCGAGCATCACCACCGCGTCCACCGCGACCACACCCACATCACCCCCACCCGCGGTGGGTTCACCTTCACCACCGCCCAAGGACGGACGATCGGCACCACCACCCGTTTGGACGACGAGCTCCTCGTCCCGAAACGCCGACCCACCGGCGTGGGGAGAACTCTGCCCACCAACGGATCGAGCGACGACGGACCCGGCGGCGGGCGAGGCGGTGGCAGCGGGTCCAGCGGTTGTGACGCACGAGGTGGCGCAACTCCTGGCGGAGCCCCGCCCAGCGGCGGAACCGGCGGTGGCGCGGCTCCTGGCGGAGGACTGTCCGGTGGCGACAGCCCCGGCGACGACGGATCCAACGCAGGCGCGGCTCCCGGCGCAGCCCTGCCCGGTGGCGAGCGGGGCGGAAGTCTGCGCGACGGCGAGCGAGGTGGAGGAACTCCCGATGCATCGCCGGGCGGGCCGGCCGCCTTGTGGTGAGTGCGAGATCGACCGCATCGATGAGTGCGGCGGGGGCGACCCGGGTGACGGTCGGCGGTCGGCGGTCGGCGATCGCAGTCAGGGGTCAGCCGTTGACCGCAGAACGCGCGTGACGCGCGGCACGTCACGCAACACGTCGCGACGGCGTTGACGGTGTACCCTGGGCGTACAGCACCCCGCAACGCCTCCTGCAGAGGCCCGTGCAGATGCACGTGTCGCGTGCCAGCGGCCGATTCTTCCGTGGCGGTGCTTCCCCCCGGTGCCGGCTCAGACGCCCGTACCGTTCGGACCTCAGAACAACGCGTCCATCATCGACGCAGATCCAGTGAGGAACCTGTGACCAACAGCACCGACACCGCCGCAGCCCGTGGCGGGTCACTGAGCGCCCTCAAGCTCGTGCAGCTGCAGGAGATGGCCGGCGCGCTCGGAATCTCCGGCATCTCGAAGATGCGCAAGGGCGACCTCGTCACGGCCATCGAGTCGCGTGGCGGCTCCCGGCCGGCCCCGGCGTCCGCGGCCGCAGCACCCGCGGCGGCAGCACCCGCGACCGACGGCGAGCACTCCGCTCCGGCGCGTCGCACCCGCCGCGCGCAGCGCGTCGCGGGCGAGAGCGCGCCGAACACGTCGAACGAGGGTGGCGAGGGCGACACCCTGCGCAACGCCTCGCGTGACGACTCGAGCGAGGGTGGCCAGCGCGACAGCGTGCGCAACGCC
>NZ_VENP01000137.1 GCF_006351005.1 Miniimonas arenae
CACCGCGAGCGGCACGTCGCAGGCCGACGCACCCTCCGCCGTCGAGGATCTCGACCTGATGGCGAGCCCGGACGCGGACTGGACCGCGCGGGACGCCACTCTCCCGCCCGCCGCGACGAGCGGCACTGACGCGCAGGGCATGACGAGCGAACCGGACCCGGACGGCACGGGCACGCTGCACCGGATCACACTCACGGTCGGGGAGACCGAGGTGGAGGTGGCACCGGGCGTCACGCAGACCCGGTGGACGTACAACGGCACGGCGCCGGGGCCCGCGCTGCGCGGCGCGGTCGGCGACACGTTCGTGATCACCCTGGTCAACGACGGCACGATCGGCCACTCGATCGACTTCCACGCCGGAGCACTCGCGCCCGACGGGCCGATGCGCACCATCGATCCCGGCGAGTCGCTGGAGTACACGTTCTCCGCCGACCGGAGCGGGATCTGGATGTACCACTGCTCCACGATGCCGATGAGCATGCACATCGCGAGCGGCATGGTCGGCGCCGTGATCATCGACCCGCCTGGCCTCGCGCCCGTGGACCGGGAGTATCTGCTCGTGCAGTCCGAGCTCTATCTCGGGCCGCAGGGCGGGGAGACCGACGCCGCGCGGATCGCCACCCAGAACCCCGACCTCGTGGTGTTCAACGGGTACGCGAACCAGTATCGCTACGCGCCTCTCGAGGCGCGTGTGGGCGAGCGGGTGCGGATCTGGGTGCTCGACGTCGGGCCGAACCGCCCGAGCTCGTTCCACATCGTCGGCGGCCAGTTCGACACCGTGTTCGCCGAGGGCGACTACCTCCTGCGCGACGGCGGATCCACCGGGACCGGCGGCTCGCAGGCGCTCGCGCTGCAGCCCGCGCAAGGCGGGTTCGTGGAGCTGACGTTCCCACAGGCCGGTCACTACTCGGTGGTCTCGCACGTCATGAGCGACGCCGAGAAGGGCGCCGGCGGGGTCGTCGAGGTCACGCCGTGACATCCCCCATTCCCCCACCCGCCGCACCCGCGGCCAACCCGAAGGAGGGCCGCATGGCCCAGCAGGACGTCCAGCTCCACATCTCCGCTCCCGCCGCCGCTGGCGGTCACCAGTGCGACTGCGGGCACGACGACGCCACGCCCGTGTTCGACGTGCGGGACGTGCCGCACGCCGTGCGGCACGGGGCGGTGTTCGGGGCGCTCGCCGCGACTCCACCCGGCAGCGCACTGGTCATCATCGCGCCGCACGACCCGCTGCCCCTCCTCGCGCAGCTGCACGAGCGATTCGCACTCGAGGTCGGCTACGACGTCGCCG
>NZ_VENP01000138.1 GCF_006351005.1 Miniimonas arenae
CTCAGCGCGCCCGTGGAGGAGGTCCGCGAGCTCGAGCACCGCAGCATCGTGGGGTCGCAGTGGTCCCGTCCTCGCACGATCCTGATCGGACAGCCCAAGGGTGGCGTCGGGAAGACGCCGATGGTGGCGCTGCTCGCGGGAACGTTCGGTGAGGTTCGCGGTGGGGGAGTCCTGGCGTGGGACAACAACGAGACCCTGGGCACGCTCGGTATCCGCACCGCCGAGGGCCGGTTCCCCACGACCGTCCTGGATCTTCTGGGCCAGTTGGACCACTTCGAGTCCAACGGCGGTCGCCGCGGTGATCTGAACGCGTTCGTACGCCCGCAGCCGGACGGACACTTCGACGTCCTGGCGAGCGACGAGGACCCGGCGCGCATGGCTCAGGTCGGTGAGGCCGAGTTCGAGCGCATCCACGACGTCGTGACCCGGTTCTACCCGCTCGTGCTGATCGACTCAGGCAACAACCCCAGGGCGGCGAATTTCCTCGCCGCGACCCACCACGCCGACCTTCTGGTCATCCCGGTGCAGTGGGCCCAGGACAGTGTCGAGAGCGCTGGACGGCTGATCGACCAGCTGCGCCGCAGCGGGTACGGCGACCTCGTCCAGAGGGCCGTCGTGGTCGCGACGAACGACGGGCGTGGCCGCGCGCCGACGGACAAGTGCGCGGAGTGGCGCGAGTGGTTCACCCGGACCTGCGCCGCGGTCGTCGACGTCCCGTTCGACCCGCACATCGCCGAGCGCGGCGAGCTGCACTACAGCCAGCTCTCAACGGCGACCAAGCGGGCCTTCCTCGCCGTCGCGGCCGCGATCACGTCTCACCTCGACACCTACGACGCCTGGGAGGGCTCACGATGAACACCGCCACCATCCTCGCCTCGGGAGCCGTCCCGAACCCGTTCGACGGCGTGACCCCGAACTTCTCCGTGTTCGGGACCGAACTCAACTCCACGGCCGTCATGATCCTCGGCGGAATCTGGGGCCTGGCACTGCTCTGGACCGGCGGGCAGGCCCTCGTCGGCGGGATCAAGTGGTCCAGCGCCTCACGGCAGAACTACGGGCCCGAGATCGTCGACGAGAGCGCGACCCACTTCAAGCGTGCCCTCGTGGCCTTCGGCTGCGTGGTCGCCGTCCCCCTCCTCTTCGGTGCGATCATCGCGCTCCTGAGTCGCTAAGGGCCGACCTGATGAGCACCTCGACCGAGCAGCCCCAGCGGCGCCGGCTCTGGCCGGCGGTGCTCG
>NZ_VENP01000139.1 GCF_006351005.1 Miniimonas arenae
CCGTCGCGGTGCACGATCACGACCGTCATGCCCTGCTCCTCCAGCCCAGCAACCTGCTCGCCGAGCGTCCCGGCGTCGAGCCAGCGCGGGCTGCCGACCGTGATCCGCGCACCGTCGAGGGTTCCCTCGATGCCGTGCCCGGCCTGCTCGGTCACACCGTCAGCCGCGGGGGCCCCGGGGGCCGCGGCGGTGATCGCGGCCGCAAGGGGGTGGGTGCTGTGCTGCTCGAGCGCGGCGGCCCAGGCCAGCGCCTGCTTCTCGGTCACGCCCTCGGCGGTGAGGACGGCGGTGACGGCGGGCTCGTTGCGGGTCAGGGTGCCGGTCTTGTCGACGGCGACGTGGCGGATCACGCCGAACCGTTCGAACACGGCCCCGGACTTGATGATCACGCCGAACTTGCTCGCCGACCCGATCGCGGCCACCACGGTCAGCGGCACCGAGATCGCCAGCGCGCAGGGAGATGCCGCCACGAGCACGACGAGGGCGCGGGTGATCCACAGCTCCGGGTCGCCGAGCAGCGACCCGATGATCGCGACGAGGGCGGCGAGGATCAGCACGCCCGGGACGAGGGGCCGGGCGATGCGGTCGGCGAGGCGGGCGCGGTCGCCCTTCTCTGCCTGCGCCTTCTCCACCAGGTCGACGATCGTGGTCAGCGAGTTGTCGGTGCCCGCCGCGGTCGTCTCGACCTCGAGCGCCCCAGCGGTGTTGATCGCGCCCGCGGAGACGGTGTCGCCGGGTTCGACTTCGACCGGGATCGACTCGCCAGTGATCGCGGACGTATCCAGGCTGGAGCGTCCCGTGCGGACGATGCCGTCGGTCGCGATCCGCTCACCCGGCCGCACCAGCATCAGCTGACCGACAGCCAGGTCCTTCGCCGGGACCTCGACCGATGCTCCGTCGCGGCGGATGGTCGCGGTCTCCGGGACGAGCTTGAGCAGCGCCCGCAGCCCGCCGCGGGCACGGTCCATCGCCTTGTCCTCCAGCGCCTCAGCGATCGAGTACAGGAACGCCAGGGCGGCGGCCTCCTCGACATACCCGAGGATCACCGCGCCGACCGCGCTGATCGTCATCAGCAGGCCGATGCCGAGCTTGCCCTTGAACAGCTTCCGGATCGCGCCCGGGGTGAAGGTCGACGCGCCCGACAGCAGACCGATCCAGAACAGCACCAGCGCCGGGACCTCCAGCCCCGCCCACTCCAGCACCAGGCCGGTCAGGAACGCGACGCCGGAGAAGAC
>NZ_VENP01000014.1 GCF_006351005.1 Miniimonas arenae
TGTGGGTGTCCTGGGTCGCCGGACCTGACCCCGTCGAGGGTGAGGGGTGGCAGGTGGTCTCGTTGCCCGCCGTCGAGCGCGCCGCCGTGCTCACCTACCGCGGCGCGATGGCGGGCATCGGCGAGGCGTGGGCGAACCTCTGGGCGGCGGTCTCGGCCGACGGGCACTCCGCAACAGGTCCCAGCCCCGAGGTGTACCTCGTCTCCGACGGACCGCAGGAGTCCTGGGTCACCGAGCTGCAGATCCCCGTCGCCTGACGTCGCCCGACGGGCGAGACCCTGCGCCGCGCGCCACGAGCCGCACGCCCCCGGCCCGAGTAGGCTCGGGCGTCGGGCCGTTCGGCCCGGTCAGCCCCCGACCCCAGGAGTCCGCAGTGCCCAGCGTGCGCATCACCCTCGACGGCATCGACCACGAGATCGAGGCCGGGACGACGGGACTGACGCTCCTGGGCAAGGAGAAGGCGGTCGTGGCCGTGCGGGTGGACGGCGAGCTGCGCGACCTCCACCGCGAGCTGCCCGGCGGCGCGGCGGTCGAGCGGGTCGGCATCGACACCCCGGACGGGCTCGCGATCCTGCGCCACTCCACCGCGCACGTGCTCGCACAGGCCGTCCAGCAGGTGAACCCCGACGCCAAGCTCGGCATCGGCCCGCCGATCACCGACGGCTTCTACTACGACTTCGACGTCGAGACCCCGTTCACGCCAGAGCAGCTGCGCGAGCTCGAGAAGGTGATGACCCGGATCATCCGCGACGGGCAGTCCTTCCGCCGCCGCGTGGTGACCGAGGAGGAGGCGCGCGCCGAGCTGGCCGCCGAGCCGTACAAGCTCGAGCTCATCGGGCTCAAGGGCGGCACCGGCCAGGGTGACACGGGCGACGCGGACGTCAGTGAGGTCGCCGAGGGCGCGAGCGTCGAGGTCGGCGGCGGCGAACTGACGATCTACGACAACGTCGCGCGGACCCGCGAGGGCGAGGAGGTCGTGGCGTGGAAGGACCTGTGCCGCGGTCCCCACGTCGCGAGCACCCGGGTGCTCGGGAACGGCTTCCAGCTCATGCGCAGCGCCGCCGCGTACTGGCGGGGGAGCGAGAAGAACCCGCAGCTGCAGCGCATCTACGGCACCGCGTGGCCGAGCAAGGACGAACTGCGCGCCTACACCGAGCGACTCGCCGAGGCCGAGCGGCGCGACCACCGGCGCCTCGGCGCCGAGCTGGACCTCTTCTCCTTCCCGGACGAGATCGGCTCGGGCCTGGCGGTGTTCCACCCCCGGGGCGGCATCATCCGCTCGGCGATGGAGGAGTACTCCCGCAAGCGGCACGTCGAGGCGGGCTACGAGTTCGTCTACACCCCGCACGCCACCAAGGGCCGACTCTTCGAGGTCTCCGGGCACCTGGACTGGTACGCCGACGGCATGTACCCGCCCATGCACCTGGACGCCGAGCACCACGCGGACGGCAGCATCAAGCGCGAGGGCCAGGACTACTACCTCAAGCCGATGAACTGCCCGATGCACAACCTGATCTTCGACGCGCGCGGCCGCTCCTACCGCGAGCTGCCGCTGCGGCTGTTCGAGTTCGGCACCGTGTACCGCTACGAGAAGTCCGGCGTCGTGCACGGCCTCACCCGGGCGCGCGGGTTCACCCAGGACGACGCCCACATCTACTGCACCCGCGAGCAGATGCGGGACGAGCTGAGCAGCCTGCTGACCTTCGTCCTGGACCTGCTCAAGGACTACGGGCTGGACGACTTCTACCTCGAGCTGTCCACCCGCAACCCGGAGAAGTCCGTCGGTGACGACGCGACCTGGGAGGAGGCGACCGAGACGCTGCGCGAGGTCGCCGAGGCCTCGGGGCTCGAGCTCGTCCCCGACCCGGGTGGCGCGGCGTTCTACGGACCCAAGATCTCGGTCCAGGCCAAGGACGCCATCGGCCGCACCTGGCAGATGTCGACCATCCAGCTCGACTTCAACCTGCCCGAGCGGTTCGACCTCACCTACCAGGCCGCCGACGGCTCCCGCCAGCGCCCGGTGATGATCCACCGTGCGCTGTTCGGCTCGATCGAGCGGTTCTTCGCCGTCCTGCTCGAGCACTACGCGGGCGCCTTCCCGGCGTGGCTCGCGCCCGTGCAGGTGCTCGCCGTCCCCGTCGCGGAGCCCTTCAACGACTACCTCGCGGACGTCGTGGCGCAGCTGCGCCGTGCGGGCGTGCGCGCGGAGCTCGACGACTCCGACGACCGCTTCAACAAGAAGATCCGCAACGCCACCACGCAGAAGGTGCCGTTCGTCCTCATCGCCGGAGGCGAGGACGCCGAGAACGGCGCGGTGTCGTTCCGGTTCCGTGACGGCAGCCAGCGCAACGGGGTCCCGGTGGCCGAGGCGGTCGAGCTGGTCCGGACCGCGATCGCCGAGCGGACGGCCTGACACGTGACGCGCGACGCGCCCGGCCCGGACGTGCCGCTCGAACGGTCCGAGTCGTTCGCGGGCGACCCCGACCGCTTCGAGCGGCTCTGGACGCCGCACCGGATGGTCTACATCGACGGCGCCGACAAGCCCGCCGACGCCAGCGCCGGGGAGTGCCCGTTCTGCCGCGTCCCCTCGCTGGACGACGCCACCGGGCTCGTCGTGCACCGCGGCGAGCTCGCCTACGTCGTGCTCAACCTCTACCCGTACAACCCGGGCCACCTCATGGTCGTGCCCTACCGGCACGTCGCGGGTTACTCCGAGCTCACGACGGCGGAGCTCGCCGAGGTCGGCGACCTCACCCAGCGCGCCATCCGCGTCCTGCGCGCCACCTCACGTCCCGACGGGTTCAACCTCGGCGTGAACCAGGGCGCCAGCGGAGGGGCCGGGATCGCGGCGCACCTGCACCAGCACGTCGTGCCGCGGTGGACCGGCGACGCGAACTTCATGCCGGTCGTCGCCTCGACCAAGCCGCTCCCGCAGCTGCTCGGCGCGACCCGCGAGCTCCTGGCGGGCGCCTGGGCCACGCACGCCGACCCCGTGGCCGCTGCCGACGTGACCGCTGCCGACGCGAGCACTGCCGACGCTGCCGACTCACCCCGGGTCGAGGAGGCCTGATGCTCAAGCACCTGCGCGCCGTCGTCGGCCGGATCCTCGGCCCGATCGCGGCGTTCCTGCTGCGGATCGGCCTCACGCCCGACGTCGTGACGATCGTCGGCACGCTGGGCGCCATGGCCGGGTCGCTCGGCCTCATCGCGCGCGGCGAGCTGTTCGCGGGGACGATGGTCATCACGTTCTTCGTGCTGTTCGACGTGCTCGACGGCACCATGGCGCGCCAGGCCGGGACTACGGGGCCGTGGGGTGCCTTCCTCGACTCGGTGCTCGACCGGTTCGCCGACGGCGCCCTGTTCGCCGCCCTCACGATCTACCTCGCCGGTCAGGACGAGAACGTGGCGGCCGTCGCGGCGCTCGCGTGCCTCGTGCTCGGCTCGATCGTGCCGTACGCCCGCGCCAAGGCCGAGTCGATCGGGTTCACCGCCACGGTCGGCATCGCCGAGCGCGGCGACCGGCTGCTCCTCACGCTCGTCGCCACCGGCCTGGTGGGGCTCGGGCTGCCCCCGGTGCTCCTCACTGTCGTCCTCGTGGTGCTCGCGGTCCTCTCGCTCGTGACCGCGGTGCACCGCATGCTGTACGTCCGGCGCCAGGCGCTCGCGGCGCAGCGCGTCGACCCGGCCGCGGGGGAGGGCCACGCGTGAGTCGCGCCCGGCGGTTCCGCGCCCCCGGCACCACGCAGCTGTTCGCCTTCGCCTGGCGGAACGTGCGTCACCTGCCCGACGGCCTCGTGCGCGCCCTCGCGGCGCTCGCCGCCGACGTGACGTGGCTGTCCCGCACCGACGGCGTGCGCCGGCTCGAGGCCAACCTCGCCCGCCTGCGCCCCGACCTGGACGCGCGGGCCCTGCGTCGCACGTCGCGCGCCGGGATGCGCTCCTACCTGCGCTACTACGCCGAGGTGTTCCAGCTGCCCGGCTGGAGCGAGGCACGCGTCGACGCGCGCGTGCGGGCCACCGGGCTCGACGAGGTGCGCACCGCGCTCGAGGACGGCAGCGTCGTCCTCGCGCTCGGGCACGCCGGCAACTGGGACCTCGCGGGGGCGTGGGCGGCGCGGCACCTCACGCCGGTGCTCACCGTGGCGGAGAAGCTCCCCGACGGCCTGTACGAGGAGTTCGTCTCGTTCCGCAACGCCCTCGGGATCGAGATCGTGCCGCTCGAGGGCGGCGCCACCTTCCGCCGGCTCGTGCGGCGTTCCGGCGCGCAGACGTTCCTCGTCCCGCTCCTCGCGGACCGCGACCTCACGGCGCACGGCATCGAGGTCGACCTGCGCGGCCACCCCGCGCGCGTCGCGGCCGGCCCGGCGGCGCTGGCACTGGCACGCTCCCGACCGCTGTTCGCCGTCGCGATCCACTACGAACGCCTCACCGGGGCGCGCCGGCGTGCGGCGGGCTCGCCCTGGGGCATCGTCCTGAACTTCCTTCCCGTGGCCACGACCGACGACGGCGGAGCGCGCCTCGACGTCCGGACCCTCACCCAGGCCTGGGTCACGGCGTACTTCGACGCGATCGCAGCGTTCCCGCAGGACTGGCACATGCTGCAGCGGGTCTTCCTCGCCGACCTCGACCTCGAGCGGCTCGCCCGTGCCCAGGACCGTGAGCGCGGATGAGGATCGGCATCGTCTGTCCCTACTCGATGGACGCACCCGGCGGTGTCCAGGTGCACGTCAAGGACCTCGCCGGGCGCCTCATCGCCCTCGGCCACCACGTGAGCGTGCTGGCGCCCGCCGAGGACGAGACCGACCTGCCGGACTTCGTCGAGGGCACCGGGCGGTCCGTCCCGGTGCGGTACAACGGCTCGATCGCGCGCCTCGCGTTCGGACCGGTGACGGCGCGGCGCGTGCGCACGTGGCTCGAGGACGGCGCGTTCGACGTCGTGCACATCCACGAGCCGCTGAGCCCGAGCGTCAGCCTCATCGCGCTGTTCCAGGCCGAGAGCGCCGTCGTCGCGACGTTCCACACGGCGACCGACCGCTCCCGTGCGATGCAGATCGCCTACCCGATGCTGCGGCCGGCGCTGGAGAAGATCGCCGCTCGGATCGCGGTGTCGGAGGAGGCCCGGCGCACCGTCGTCGAGCACATCGGCGGCGACGCCGTGGTGATTCCCAACGGTGTGGAGCTCGCGACGTTCCGCCGGGCGGACCCCGATCCGCGCTGGACGAGCACGCCGGAGCGGCCGACCGTGGCGTTCCTCGGCCGCACCGACGAGCCCCGCAAGGGCCTCGGCGTGCTTCTCGAGGCGCTGCCCGACCTCGCCGCACGGGTGCCCGGCCTGCGCGTGCTCGTCGCGGGGCGCGGTGAGCTCGACGAGGCGCGCGAGGCGGACGAGCGCACCCCGGGGGTGCTGGAGCTCCTGGGCGAGGTGAGCGACCGCGACAAGGCCGCCCTGCTGCGCTCGGTCGCCGTGTACATCGCGCCGCAGACGGGCGGGGAGAGCTTCGGGATCGTGCTGGTCGAGGCGATGGCGGCCGACGCCGTCGTGGTCGCGAGCGACCTGGCCGCGTTCCGGCGCGTGCTCGACGAGGGGCGGGCCGGCGCGACGTTCGAGGTCGGCAACCCAGGTGCGCTCGCCGACGCGGTGGTCTCGATGCTCGCGGACGGCGACCACCAGGACGCCTGCCGGACGCACGCACGCCGCTGGTGCGAGCAGTACGACTGGGACGTGGTGACCCGCCAGGTGCTCGACGTGTACGCGCTGGCCGTGGGGGAGAGCCCCGAGCCGATCGATCGCCTCGCCGGTGGGCGCGCATGACCGCCGAGACCTGGCTCGTCGCGCTCGCCGTCGCGGTCCTGCTCGTCTGGCTCGCGCTCGCCCGCGCCAACCGGATCGACCTGCTGCACCAGAAGGTGACGCGGACGGCCGCCACCCTGGACGCGCAGCTCCTGCGGCGCGCCGCGCTCTCCGCCGAGCTTGCGGTGTCGGGGGAGCTGGACCCCGCGTCCGGGCTGCTCGTGGCGGACGCCGCGAACGCGTGCCTCGCCGAGGCGCGCGAGGACGTGGAGGCGGACCTGGCGCTGCGGTCCGGATCGGGCGGGCGGCGCCGCCCGCCGGCGCTGCCTGGTCGGGTGACGCTCACCGAGGACCGAGAGACCGTCGAGAGCGACCTGTCCCGGGTGCTGCGCCAGGCGATGGGCGAGGTGGGCGACGACGGCGTGGCGGCCAGCGCAGGCGAGGGCACGCTCGCCGGCGACCTCGTCGCGACCTGGCGCCGCGTGACGCTCGCGCGGCGGTTCTACAACGAGGCGGTGGCACAAGCCGTCCGCGTCCGATCCCAGCCGATCTCGCGGCTGCTGCGCCTCGCGGGTCGCGCGCGGATGCCGCGCATGTTCGAGATGGACGACACCCTGCCCTGACCCGGCTCGACGGCGAGCGTTGGCTAGGGTGCTCGCGTGACGTATCCCCCCACGCCTCCGCCCACCGGCGGGTACCCGCCGCCGCGCCGGGCGGCCGACCCGGCGCAGGCCGACCAGCAGGGTGCGCCGCAGGGGTACCCCCGGCAGACACAGCCGCAGCAGCAGGGTTACCCGCAGCAGCACGGGTACCCGCAGCAGACTCAGCCGCAGCAGGGGTACCCGCAGCAGCAGGGCTACTCGCAACGGCAGAGCTACCCCACGGCGAGCCGCCCCGTCGCTGCCGGGCCCGTCGCCGCCGGCAACCGGGGCGTTCCGGGCGGCCCGCCGGGCTCGCCGGGAGCCCACGCGGCGTGGTCCGGCAGCGCCGTCGTGCCGCAGCAGTGGGCCCGCTCGCGTGGCAGCGGCTCCGTGGGCACCTGGGCGGCGCTCGGGATCCTGGGGTTATCCGCACTGTGGGGCATGTGGATCGTGCTGTCCAACGTCGGCACGGCCCCGGCCGCGGTCGGCTTCGTGGCGGCGCTCGTGCCGCTGATCGCCGTCGTCGCCGTCGTGATGTGGCTGGACCGCTGGGAGCCGGAGCCGCGGATCATGCTGCTGCTCGCGTTCCTGTGGGGCGCCGGCCCCTCCGTGGTCATCGCCTACTTCGGCAACACCGCGGTCGCACAGGCCATCTACGACGCGACTGGCGACCCCGGCGTCGCGAGCGTCCTCGGCTCGGTCATCTCGGCGCCGGTCCTCGAGGAGCTCGCGAAGGGCACGGGCGTGCTCCTCATCTTCCTGCTGCGGCGCTCGTACTTCGACGGCGTGGTCGACGGCATCGTCTACGCCGCCATCGTCGCCGCTGGTTTCGCCTTCACCGAGAACATCCTGTACTTCGGGCGGTACATCGACTCCCTGGTGCCCGTGTTCGTGCAGCGCGGCGTGATGTCGCCGTTCGCGCACATCCTGTTCACCGCCTGCACCGGAATCGCGCTCGGCCTCGCGAGCCGGAGCAGGAGCCGACGGTCGGCGTGGTGGTTCTTCCCGCTCGGCCTGCTGAGTGCCATGGCGCTGCACGCGCTGTGGAACGGGTCGGCGTCGCTCGAGGCGCTCGGCGTCCAGGGCGTCAGCTTCTTCCTCCTCTACGCCGCCGTCCAGGTCCCGCTGTTCGTCGCGGCGATCATGCTCGTCGTCTGGCTGCGCCGGCAGGAGAGCGCGGTGATCCGGGACCGCCTCGGCGAGTACGCCGCCGCCGGGTGGTTCGCGCCGCACGAGGTCGCGATGGTGTCGTCGCTGCGGCAGCGCTCGCAGGCGCGCACGTGGGCCGCCCGGGTGGGGCCGACCGCCGCCCAGGCCATGCGCACCTTCATCAAGGACGCGACTTCGCTCGCCTACCTCCGCCAGCGCGCCGTGTCCGGCCGCGCGGACCTGCGCACGCACGCCACCTCCGAGACGGACCTGCTGGGGCGGATCAAGGAGGACCGGCAGACCTTCCTCGCCGCGGCCGGCGTCGCGGGAGCTCCACGGGCCTGAGCCCCGGTGGCACGCCTCCTGCCACGGGCGGGCTCGAGGCGCGGGCGCGCCCGCGTCCCGGCCGTCTGCGATGCGGTAGACACGTCACGGGCAGACGAGCGATCGACGAGGAGGTACGCGTGCGCAGCACACCCGCGCAGACGACGCCCGACGGCGAGCACCACGGCGCGAGCGCGCCCGACGGCGAGCACCCGCCCCTGCCGGGCGGGGAGTGGGCGATCGGGCCGGACGGCATGCCCGTCCGCGAGGCGGCGCGCCTCGTCCTCCTCGACGCCGCAGGCCGGGCGCTCCTGGTGCGCGGGCACGACGCGCACGACGTCGAACGCACCTGGTGGTTCACCGTGGGTGGCGGCATCGAGCCCGGCGAGGACCCGGTGGCGGCCGCCGTGCGAGAGCTGCACGAGGAGACCGGGCTGAGGCTCGCCGTCGCCGACCTCGCCGGACCGGTGGCCACGCGCTCCGCGGTGTTCGACTTCTTCGCGCGCTCGGTGCGCCAGCGCGAGGTCTTCTTCGTGGCGCACCTGGACCGCGAGGTGCCGCAGGAGGAGCTCGTCCGGCACGGGTGGACCGATGTCGAGCGCGCCTTCATGGACGAGCTCGCGTGGTGGTCGGCCGACGACCTCGCCGACGTCGCGATCGAGGTGTTCCCGCGCGACCTTCCCGACCTCGTGCGCTGGCTCGCGCCCGGCTGGGACGGCACGCTGCGCGACCTCGGCCACGAGGGTGAGGGCACCGCCTGAGCGGCGCCGCGACCCGCCACCGCCCGGCCTGCGAGCGATCGGCGGCCGGGACACGCGGCGGGTCCTGGCCCGCGACCCGCGGACGCGCACGGCGCGCGAGTAGGATCGACCGGGCCGTTCCTGCCAGCTGCCGCGACGCCGACGCTCTGCTCGGAGCTGCGCCGCGACGCCCGGGACGGGAATCGAGACGAGGGCGAGGAACATGTCGGGTCACTCCAAGTGGGCCACCACGAAGCACCAGAAGGCCGCGAAGGATGCCAAGCGCGGCAAGCTGTTCGCGAAGCTCATCAAGAACATCGAGGTCGCGGCGCGCACCGGCGGCGGGGACCCCGCGGGCAACCCCACGCTCTACGACGCCATTCAGAAGGCCAAGAAGACCTCCGTTCCGAACGACAACATCGATCGCGCGGTCAAGCGCGGCTCCGGCCAGGAGGCCGGCGGCGCGCAGTACGACACGATCATGTACGAGGGCTACGGACCCGGCGGGGTGGCCGTGCTCGTGGAGTGCCTCACGGACAACCGCAACCGCGCGGCGGCCGACGTGCGTGTCGCCTTCAGCCGCAACGGCGGGTCGATGGCGGACCCGGGCAGCGTGTCCTACCTGTTCTCGCGCCAGGGCGTCGTCGTGGTGCCCAAGACCGACGGCCTGACCGAGGACGACGTCCTCGTGGCCGTCCTCGACGCGGGCGCCGAGGAGGTCAACGACCTGGGCGAGGCGTTCGAGGTCCTGTCCTCCGCGAGCGACTTCGTCGCCGTGCGCAAGGCCGTCCAGGAGGCCGGCCTCGACTATGAGTCGGCCGAGGCGGAGTTCCGCCCGTCCGTCGAGGTCGAAGTCGACGTCGAGGGTGCGCGCAAGATGCTCCGCCTCATCGACGCGCTCGAGGACTCCGACGACGTGCAGAACGTCTTCGCGAACTTCGACGCCTCCGACGAGGTCATGGCGGAGCTCGAGGCCGAGGACTGACGCTCGCCACCGCCCGACGCACCGAGCGCTCGTCCGACGGCGAGCATCGGGTCAGCCGGCGGCCCCGCCGGCCGCCGGGGTTGCGGTCCGCGCGTGTCGCAGCGCCCCCTCGGCGCTGCCCGTACCGCACAGTGGAGCGGTGACCGCGACCGCCGTGCCCCGACCGGGTGATCCCGGTTCCCAGGTCCGCGGGCGCACCGTGCTCGGCGTCGACCCCGGCCTGACCCGGTGCGGGCTCGGCGCCGTGACGGTCACGGGCGGGCGGGTCGTCCGTATCGTCGACGTCGGTGTCGCCACCTCCAGCCCCGACGAGCCTGTCGAGCGGCGGCTGCTCGCGATCGCCGACGCGATCGAGGCCTGGCTGGACAGGCTGCGCCCGGACGCGGTCGCCGTCGAGCGCGTGTTCGCGCAGTCCAACGTCAGCACCGTCACCGGCACCGCGCAGGTCGCCGGGCTCGCGATGGTCGCGGCGACCCGGCGCGGCATCCCGGTGGGGCTGCACACCCCGAGCGAGGTGAAGGCCGCGGTGACCGGCAACGGCCGCGCAGGCAAGGAGCAGGTCACCACCATGGTGACCCGCGTGCTGGCCCTCGCCGAGGCTCCGCGACCTGCGGACGCCGCGGACGCCCTCGCGCTGGCCATCTGTCACGCCTGGCGGACCGGGCCGATCTCGGGCGCCGCGGCCGCCGCCGCGGCCGCCGGGGGAGTCCGTGCAGCGTCCGACGCAGGTACGGGCGCGGGATCTCCTGGCGGCTCGTCGCTGACGGCGGCCCAGGAGGCGTGGCGCGGCGCGGAGGCCAGCGCCCGCCGGTCCGGACGGCGCGTCGCGCCTGCCCGGCCCACCGTGGGACGCTAGTCTTCGATTCGTACACGTGTTCGCCGTCGTGCCCTCTCGGGACGCGACCCGACGTCCCGGAGGTTCCGTGATCGCCCTGGTTCGCGGCGAGGTCGCCGCCATCGGCCTGGACCACGCCGTCGTGGTGGTGAACGGCGTCGGGATGCGCGTGCACGCCGCTCCGAACACGCTGGCCGAGCTACGGCACGGCACGGAGTGCACGCTGCACACCACCCTCGTGGTGCGCGAGGACTCCCTCACCCTGTTCGGCTTCGCCGACGTCGACGGGCGCGACACGTTCGAGATCCTGCAGACGGTCACGGGCGTCGGGCCACGCCTCGCGCTGGCCATGCTCGCGGTGCACACGCCGGACGACCTGCGCCGCGCTGTCGCGACCGAGGACCTGGCCGCGCTGTGCCGCGTGCCGGGCATCGGGCGCAAGGGCGCGAGCCGCCTCGTGCTCGAGCTCGGGGACCGGCTGGGGGCGCCGCTGGGCGCCGGCACGGCGGCCGGAGCCGGGGGAGCCGCCGCCCCCGCCCTGACGTCGGCCGGGATCGAGGACGACGTGGTGGCGGCCCTTGTGGGCCTGGGTTGGAACGCGAAGGCGGCCCAGGACGCGGTGGCCGGCGTGATCGAGCGCGGCGAGGCGACGGCGAGCGACGCCGCCGGTGTGCTGCGCGCCGCCCTGCGGGCACTCGCGGCTCAGGGTCGCTGACGTGAACGAGGAGGGGCTGCTCGCCGCGGAGGCCGACGAGCTCGAGCGGGCGGCGGAGGCCGCGCTCCGGCCGCGCCGGCTCAGCGAGTTCGTGGGTCAGCGGGTGGTGCGCGACCAGCTCTCGCTCGTGCTCGAGGCGGCGATCGCACGGCGCCGGCCGCCCGACCACGTGCTGCTCGCGGGCCCGCCCGGACTGGGGAAGACGACGCTCGCGATGATCGTCGCGAGCGAGGTGGGCGCCGCGCTCCGGCTCACCTCGGGTCCGGCGATCGCCCACCCCGGTGACCTCGCGGCGATCCTGTCCGGCCTGCAGGAGCACGACGTGCTCTTCATCGACGAGATCCACCGCCTCGCGCGTCCCGCGGAGGAGATGCTCTACCTCGCGATGGAGGACTTCCGGGTCGACATCGTGGTGGGCAAGGGCGCGGGTGCCACCGCGATCCCGCTGAGCCTGCCGCCCTTCACCGTGGTCGGTGCCACCACGCGCGCCGGACTGCTGCCGGCGCCGCTGCGCGACCGCTTCGGGTTCACCGGCCACATGGACTTCTACGAGACGGCCGACCTCGAGAAGGTGCTCGCGCGCTCCTCACGCCTGCTGGGCATCGAGCTGTCGGGTGACGCCGCGCACGAGATCGCCAGCCGGTCGCGCGGCACACCGCGGATCGCCAACCGCCTGCTGCGCCGCGTGCAGGACTGGGCGCAGGTGCGTGGCGAGGGCGTCGCCGACCTCGCCGCCGCCGAGGCTGCGCTGCGCGTCTTCGAGGTGGACCCGCGGGGGCTGGACCGGCTCGACCGCGCCGTCCTGCGGGCCCTCTGTGAGCGTTTCGGCGGCGGACCGGTGGGCCTCACCTCGGTCGCGATGGCCGTGGGGGAGGAGCCGGAGACGGTCGAGACGGTCGCCGAGCCGTTCCTCCTGCGCGAGGGCTTCCTCGCCCGCACGCCGCGGGGACGGATCGCCACGGAGCTGGCCTGGCGACACCTGGGCCTCACGCCGCCGGCCGCCGGCACGCTCTTCGACTGAACTACACTCGACCGAGCACCGCGCCCGCTCCGCCTGCGCGCGCCCCCCGACACGAAGGTCTGCACACTCATGGGTGAGTCCCTCCCGCTGATCCTGCTGCTCGGCGTCGCCGTGATCGGCATGCTGTTCATGAGTCAGCGCGGCAAGAAGCAGCAGGCCAAGCAGAGCGACTTCCGCAACACGCTCGAGCCGGGCCAGCAGGTGATGACCTCCTCGGGCCAGCTCGGCGCCGTGGTCGAGGTCGTCGGCGACGCGGTGACGATCGAGACCACCCCCGGCGTCCAGACCCGCTGGGTCAAGGCGGCGATCCAGGCCGTGCCGCCGCAGTTCGCGAGCGTGCTGGAGCCGGTCGAGTCCACCGAGGCCCTCAACGCGCTCGAGACGGGCGAGGCGACCTACGTGGACGACGTCCTCACCGACCCGGGTGCGGAGCGTCCGAGCTACGGGACGGCGCAGGACCGCGACGACGAGGGGACCTCGGGCCCCGCTCGGGCCTGATCTCTCCGAGATGAGAGCCGCGGCCTCGCCGCGGCGCGAGTAGAAGGAAGACCCCGGTGGCCCGACGCAGCACGATCGCGCGCCCGCTCTACGTTCTCGCACTGCTGCTGGTCGCGATCTACGGTGCCGTCGGCATCGGGGTCGCGACCGGCAGCTCCGGCGTGGGCAAGGCCTCGTTCACCCCGGCGCTCGCGCTGGACCTCGAGGGCGGAACGCAGCTCATCCTCACCCCGCGCACCACCACGGGGGAGGACATCACCAGCGACGACGTCAACCAGGCGATCGCGATCATCCGCCAGCGCGTGGACGGCTCCGGCGTGGCCGAGGCCGAGATCACCAGCCAGGGCGGCCAGAACATCGTCGTGGCCATCCCGGGCGAGGTGGACGACACCACGGTCGACCTCATCACGCAGTCCGCACAGATGCGGATGCGCGCGGTGCTCATCGAGTCCGGCCCGGGCACGATCGACCCCGCCGCGCTCGAGGCGAGCGAGGACCCGACCGCAGACCCCAGCGCTGACGCGACGGCGGAGGCCGGCACGGACGCGACGGCGGAGGCCGGCACCGATGCAACGGCGGACGCTACGGAGGAGCCCACCGCGACCCCGACGTACACGCAGGACCAGATTGACGAGGCTGCGTTCACCGCGGCCGACGCGGACGGCGACGGCGTGCTCTCGAACACGCCGGCCACGACGCCGACCGACGCCTCCGACCAGGCCTGGGTGACCGAGCAGGTCACGTACGACTACCTGCGGCTGGACTGCACGCTCCCGGAGAACCGCATCGGCGGCATCGACGACGACGTGGACGCCCCGCTCGTCACCTGCTCGCAGGACGGCACCTCGAAGTACGTGCTGGGTCCGGCCGAGCTCACCGGCCAGGACCTCTCCTCGGCACAGATGGGCTACAAGCAGTCCTCGACCGGCATGCAGACCAACCAGCCGATCGTCCAGCTCACGTTCACCGACGAGGGCGCCACGAAGTTCGCGACCGTCACCACGCGCCTGTCCGCGCAGACGACGCCGCCGGCGAACCAGTTCGCGATCGTCCTCGACGGTCTCGTGATCTCGGCGCCGACCGTGAACGAGCCGATCCCGAACGGCATGGCCGAGATCTCCGGCCCCACCACCAACCCGTTCACCCGGGCGGAGGCGACCTCGCTCGCCAACCAGCTCAACTTCGGTGCGCTCCCGCTCACGTTCGAGGTGCAGTCCCAGGAGCAGATCTCCGCGACGCTCGGCACCGAGCAGCTCCAGCGCGGCATGCTGGCCGGCGCGATCGGCCTCATCCTCGTCGTCGCGTACAGCTTCCTGCAGTACCGCGGCCTGGGCATCGTAACCGTGGCCAGCCTCGTCATCGCGGCGGCGCTCACGTACGGCGTGATCCTCGTGCTCTCCTGGACGCAGGGTTACCGGCTCTCGCTGCCCGGCGTCACCGGGTTGATCGTCGCGATCGGCATCACCGCGGACTCGTTCATCGTGTACTTCGAACGTATCCGTGACGAGGTGCGCGAGGGCAGGTCCCTGTCCGCGGCCGTCGAGCACGGCTGGACGCGCGCGCGCCGCACGATCCTCGCCTCCGACGCCGTGAACTTCATCGCCGCGATCGTGCTGTACCTGCTCGCCGTCGGCGGCGTGCGTGGCTTCGCCTTCACGCTCGGCCTCACGACGATCATCGACCTCGTCGTCGTCATGCTCTTCACGCACCCGCTCATGCGCCTCCTCATCAAGACGCGCTTCTTCGGCGGCGGACACAAGTGGTCCGGCCTCGACCCCGTATCGCTCGGCGCCTCGGTGGCCGCCTACGCGGGCCGAGGCCGCGTACGGACGCCCGTGGAGCGCAAGGCCGCCGTCGCGAACGCGGACACCCGCACCATCGCGCAGCGCAAGGCCGACGCCGAGCGCGCCGCCCGCGAGGCGGCCGCAGCCGACGCGACGAGCACGGTCGCGGGCACGACGGCGAGCGACCCGGACGCGACGGCGGCGGACCAGGGCGCGACGTCGGCGGGCACCGAGCCCGCGACCGCACCGCCCACCGAGCCCTCGACGAAGGCCCCGGGCGTGGTTCCCGTGCCCTCGGCGACCGACGAGCCGGAAGGAGGCTCCCGCTGATGGCCGGCAAATTCTCCCAGTTCGGGAACGACCTGTACTCGGGCAAGCGCTCGTTCGACATCATCGGCCACCGCCGTCGCTGGTACCTCATCGCGTGCGGCCTGGTCGTGTTCTCGCTCGCGCTGCTCCTCGCGCGTGGCCTCAACCTCGGCATCGAGTTCCGCGGCGGCTCGGAGTTCACCGTGTCGGGCGCGTCGACCACGGCCTCCGAGCCGGCGCAGGAGGCGCTCAACTCGGTCGACGCGAACCAGGTGGCGCGGGTCTCGGTGGTCGGCGGCAACTCGGTCCGCGTCCAGACCGAGGCGCTGGGGGCCGACGACACCGAGGCGATGCGGGACGCGCTCGCCGTGGCGTACGGGGTGGATGCGACGCAGGTGACCTCGTCGTTCGTCGGGCCCAGCTGGGGTCAGGACGTCACGGCGAAGGCGCTGCAGGGTCTCGTCATCTTCCTCGTGATCGTCACGGTCGTGATGGCGTTGTACTTCAGAACCTGGAGCATGGCCATCGCCGCGCTCGTCGCGCTGCTGCACGACCTCGTCGTCACCGTCGGGCTGTACGCGGGGGTCGGGTTCGAGGTGACGCCGGCGAGCGTCATCGGGTTCCTGACGATCCTCGGGTACTCGCTCTACGACACGGTGGTCGTCTTCGACAAGGTGCGCGAGAACACCGCACACGTCCTGGACCAGAGTCGCGTCACGTACGCCGAGGCCTCGAACCTGGCCGTGAACCAGACGATCGTCCGCTCGATCAACACCTCGGTCGTGGGCATCCTCCCGGTCGCGTCGATCCTGTTCGTCGGCGCCTTCCTGCTCGGCGCCGGCACCCTGCGGGACATCGCGCTCTCGCTCTTCATCGGCATGATCGTCTCGACGCTCTCGTCGATCTTCCTCGCCTCGCCGCTCGAGACGACGTTCCGCCTGCGGCGGCCCGCGTACCGCGAGCACACCGCGAAGGTGCTGGCGCGTCGTGCGGCGAGCGCGGACGCCGACGTCACGATCACCTCCGACGACGTGCGCTCCGAGGCCGATCGCGTCACCGCGCTGCTGCCCGGCGGACACCAGGGCCAGGCGGCCCAGCCGAAGCGCAAGAAGCGCTGAGGTCCGCCCGCACGAGCGCCCGCCGGGGTCACCCGGCGGGCGCTCGTGCGTTCCGCCGTCGGGCACAGGCACCGACCCGGCGCCCTGTGGACCGCGCCGCCCCGCGGACGCTCGCTCGCCGTCGTGCCCGCCCGCGGGACCCGTGGACGGGTGGGCCCGTTCGCGGACCTAGGATGACGAGATGGCGGACGAGGGGCGTCACAACCTTCCCGGAGGCAGCGAACCTGTCATCCCGCGGTCGCGCATGCGCTCCACGCTGGTGCGGTTCGGCTCGCGCGGTCACTCGAGCCCGCCAGCGATCGAGCCGCTGCTGCAGGTGGTTCGCGCGAACCACCCGCGTGAGGACCTCGCCGTCATCGAGCGCGCGTACCTGGCCGCGGAGCGGGCGCACGAGGGGCAGCTGCGCAAGAGCGGCGACCCCTACATCACGCACCCGGTGGCGGTCGCGACGATCCTCGCCGAGCTCGGCCTCACGTCCTCGACGCTCGCGGCGGCGCTGCTGCACGACACCGTGGAGGACACGCCGTACACGCTCGACCAGCTGCGCACGGAGTTCGGGCCGGAGATCGCGGCCTTGGTCGACGGCGTGACGAAGCTCGACAAGGTGACGTTCGGCGAGGCGGCGCAGTCCGAGACGGTCCGCAAGATGGTCGTGGCGATGGCGCGCGACATCCGGGTCCTCGTCATCAAGCTCGCCGACCGCCTGCACAACGCGCGGACGTGGCGGTACGTCTCCTCCGCCTCGGCCGCGAAGAAGGCGCGCGAGACCCTGGAGATCTACGCCCCGCTGGCGCACCGGCTGGGCATGAACACCATCAAGTGGGAGCTCGAGGACCTCTCGTTCGCCACGCTGTACCCCAAGGTGTACGACGAGATCGTGCGGCTCGTGGGGGAGCGGGCGCCGGCGCGCGAGGAGTACCTCGGCGTGGTGCGCGAGCAGGTCGGCGAGGACCTCAAGGCCGCAAAGATCCGAGCCACGGTGACCGGCCGGCCGAAGCACTACTACTCGATCTACCAGAAGATGATCGTGCGCGGCCGCGACTTCGCCGACATCTACGACCTCGTCGGCGTGCGGGTCCTCGTGGACTCGGTGCGCGACTGCTACGCGGCGCTCGGCGCGCTGCACGCGCGGTGGAACCCGGTCCCGGGCCGGTTCAAGGACTACATCGCGATGCCGAAGTTCAACATGTACCAGTCGCTGCACACCACGGTGATCGGGCCCGGCGGCAAGCCGGTCGAGATCCAGATCCGCAGCCACGAGATGCACCGGCGCGCCGAGTACGGCGTCGCCGCGCACTGGAAGTACAAGGAGCGTCCCGCGCCCGGGGCGGCCGCGCGCGGCGAGCGGGGCGGCGAGGCCGGCGAGATGCCGTGGCTGCGCCAGCTCGTGGACTGGCAGCGCGAGACGAGCGACCCGGGGGAGTTCCTCGACTCCCTGCGCTACGAGATGGCCGGCACCGAGGTCTACGTGTTCACGCCGAAGGGCGACGTCGTCTCGCTGCCGGACGGGTCCACTCCGGTCGACTTCGCGTACGCCGTGCACACCGAGGTGGGTCACCGCACCGTCGGGGCGAAGGTGAACGGCCGCCTCGTGCCGCTGGAGTCCGCGCTGGAGAACGGCGACACGGTCGAGATCTTCACCTCCAAGGCGGAGGGGTCTGGCCCGAGCCGGGACTGGCTCGGCTTCGTGAAGTCCCCCCGCGCCCGGAACAAGATCCGCGCGTGGTTCACCAAGGAGCGCCGCGAGGAGGCGATCGAGGAGGGCAAGGCCGCGATCGCCAAGGTGATGCGCAAGCAGAACCTGCCGATCCAGCGGCTGCTCACGCACGACTCACTCGTCGCGCTCGCCGCCGACATGCGCTACCCCGACGTCTCCGCGCTCTACGCCGCCGTGGGGGAGAACCACGTCTCCGCGGCCAACGTCGTGCAACGGCTGGTCGCGAGCCTCGGCGGCGAGGACGGCACCACGGAGGACCTCGCCGAGGTCACCACGCCGGGGTCGGGCCACATCGCGCGGCCGCGGGGCGGCATCGTCGGGGTCATCGTCGCCGGCATGGACGACGTCTGGACCAAGCTCGCCAAGTGCTGCACACCGGTGCCGGGCGACCCGATCGTCGGGTTCGTGACGCGCGGGCAGGGCGTCTCGGTGCACCGCGCGGACTGTCCGAACGTGGCGGTGATGCGTAGCGAGCCCGAGCGGTTCGTCGACGTGGCCTGGGCGCCGGACGCGCAGAGCGTCTTCCTCGTCCAGATCCAGGTCGAGGCGCTCGACCGGGCGCGTCTCCTGTCCGACGTCACCCGCGTGCTGTCGGACAACCACGTCAACATCCTGTCCGCCACGGTGTCGACCTCGAAGGACCGGGTCGCGCTGAGCAAGTTCGTGTTCGAGATGGGCGACACCTCCCACCTCGGCCACGTGCTGCGCGCCGTGCGGGACATCGACGGCGTCTTCGACGTCTACCGCGTCACCGGCGTCCGCCCGGACGCCGCCCCGGTGCCGTCGGCGCGCAGCTGATCGTCGGCGCCGCGCCGCGTCGCGTCGCCGGCGTTGGCGGCGCCGCGCCGGTCACTCGTCCGCGAGCACGACGGCGAGCAGCGCCTTCGCGCGTCGGGCGTGGGCGCGCTCGGGCTGGCTCGTGAGCAGCCGTTGCACCTGTGCCACGCGCGTGCCGGCGTCGAGCAGGGCTCGGACCGCGGCGACGACCTCGCGGGCGTCGAGCTCGCCCTGCCCCGGCGTCGCTCCCGGGAGCGCGCCGAAGCGCAGCAGGTCGGCCGCCGTCTGGGCGGGTGTGGTGACGGCGACCCCACCCAGGACGAGGATCTCGTCGGGCGGCAGCACGAGGGTGCGCGGTCGCACGCGGTAGGTGCGGGTGCTGCGGGGTGTCCGGTAGGCGACGTCGAGCGCGTCAGGGCGGACGCGGCCCGTGTGCACCCACGCCGCGGCACCGAGAACCACGATGGCGCCGGTCGGCACGAGCGAGCGCAGCGAGGTGGCGCGCTCGGCGGGTCCGGGTGGGACGTCGGGGGCGGTCGCGCCGGCCCAGAGCGCGGTGGCCGGGTCGATCGCGAGCGGCGGCGGGCACAGCCCGTCGGTCGGGAGAACGACGAGGGGCGCAAGGGGGAGCGGGCGCCAGGCGGGGAGGGTCACGCCGTCAGTCTCGCGCTGCTGGCCGCGCTGGGGAACGACGACGGCGCGCCTGTGGATCCACGTGCCGGTGGCGGGCGAGGGGTGAGGTCTGCCGCGTGTGGGGTTGACGTGGCGGCGCCGGTGGCGGGCGAGGGGTGAGGTCTGCCGCGTGTGGGGTGGACGTGGCGGCTCTGCAACCCACCCGGGACCGCCGACGGGGCGCCTGGAGTGATCCAGGCGCCCCGTCGAGGTGACCATCGGACGCGGCGAGCGGGCGGACCGAGCGCCCGTTCGCCGTCGGGCGTCAGCGCTGCGAACGCTGCACGGCGTCGAGCCACTGCCGCCGAGCGGCCAGCGCGGTCCGCGCGGTCTCCACCGCGCGGGCGTCGCCCTTGGCCTCGGCGGCCGCGAGGTCGGCCTCGAGGGCGTTGATCGCGTCGACCAGCTGGGCGGTCGCGCCCTCGACGCGGGCCTTGAGCTCGGGGTCGCTGCGCCGCAGGTCGGCCTGCTCGGCGTCGCGCACCGCCTGCTCGACGGCGCGCAGCCGCGCCTCGACCCGGCTGATGTCCTTGCGGGGCACCTTGCCGGCCTCGTCCCAGGCGTCCTGGATCGCGCGCAGCTCACGCTTGGTCGAGGCGAGGTCCTTGACCGGGAGCAGGGCCTCCGCACGCGTGAGCAGCTCGAGCTTGACCTGGAGGTTCGCCTCGAACTCCGCGTCCACGGCCTCGTTCGCCGCCGTGCGGGCGCCGAAGAAGTGGTCCTGCGCGGCCTTGAAGCGCGCCCACAGCGCGTCGTCGTCCTTCCGGGAGCCGCGGGGGGCGGCCCGCCAGGAGTCCATGAGGTCGCGGAACTCCCCGCCGGTGGCGCCCCAGTCGGTGGAGTCCTGCAGCGCCTCCGCCCGCGCGACGAGCGCCTCCTTGACGCTGCGGGCCTCGGCGTTGCGCTTGTCCAGCGTCGCGAAGTGCGAGCGGCGTGCCTTGTCGAAGACGGTGCGCGCGTGCGAGAACCGCTTCCAGAGGGCGTCCTCGGTGGGGCGGTCGATGCGCACGCCGCTGCGCTGCGCCGTCTTCCACTCCTCCAGGAGGGCGGCGACCTTCGCCGTCGCGTCGCGCCACTGCACGCGCTCCGGGTCGGTCGCGGCGAGCGCCTCGACCTGCTCGACGATGGCGGTGCGCTCCTCGACGGCGCGCGCCCGGCTCTGCTCGCGCTCGGCCTGCGCCGCCGCGGCGATCTCCTGCGCGCGGACGGCCGCGGCCGACAACCGGGTGCGCAGCGCGGGCAGGTCGCCGACCGCAGCGGGCTCGGTGAGCTGCTCCTGGAGCGAGGCGATGGTCGAGGTCGCGTCCTTGGCGGGCAGGCCCGGCAGACGGGTCTCGAGCAGCTGGACCTGAGCGGCGAGGTCGAGGTACCGGCGGACGTAGAGGCTGAGGGCCTCCTCGGGCGCGCCACCCGGGACTTGGCCGACGACGCGGACCGTGTCGCCGTCGCGCACCGACACCGTGCCGTCCTCGGCCACGACGCCGAACTCGGCCGCGGCGGTCGCCGCCTCGTCCAGGGGTGCGGGGATCGGGGCGGGCGCCGCGGCCGGTGTGGCGGGGGCGGCTCCCGGGCGCGGTGCGGGGCGGGCCCCGCCGCCACCGGGTCGAGGACCGGGGCGCGGGCCCGGCCGGGGGCCCGGCGTGGGGCGCGGACGCGGCGTCGGAGGGGGCTCGGAAGCCGTCTCGGCTGCCGGCGTCTCGGGCTCCGGCGCGGCGACCGACTCGGTGGCGGCCTCGGGCTCGGCAACGGGCTCGCTGGCGGCCTCGGGCTCGGCCTCGCTCACGGCCTCCTGCTCGGCGGGCTCGTCGGAGGCGTCGGGGTCCGTGGCCACGTCGGCCTCGACCGCGGGCTCCGGCTCCGCAGCCGCGTCCGGGTCCGACGCGACGTCGGGCTCGTTCGCCTCAGGAGCCTGGACCGAGATCTCGGCCTCGACCGGGACGTCCGGCTCGACCGCCACCGCGGGCTCGGGGGCGGCGGCGACCGCGGGCTCGGGGTCGGCGGCGGTCTCGGCCGCGGCGTCGGGCTCCTGCTCCAGCGCGGGTGCGTCGTCGACCATCTGGTCGACCGGCTGGCCGCCTGCCGGCTCGGCAGACTGGTCGACGGCCGGGTCGAGCTCGCCGACAGGCCCCTCCTGGAGGGCGTCCTGCGGCTCGGGGGTCGTCTCGAGCGGGTCTGGGGTGGTGGTCACGAGATGGTCACCTTCTCGATGATGACCGCCGTCGCCGGCGGTCCGTCCGAGGCACCGGTGGTGGTGCCTGCTGCGCCTACGGACTGAAGGATGTCCAGTCCCTGGGTCACGGTACCGAACACCGTGTACCCCCCGGCAGCGTCGTCCGGGAGCGTGGTGTCCTCGAACACGAGGAAGAACTGGCTGCCCTGGCTGTCGGCGATGCCGGGCTGCCGCGCCATGGCGACCGTGCCGGCCGGGTAGGCCTGGTCGCTCGGCGAGTTCTCGATCGGCCCGAAGCTGTAGCCGGGACCGCCGGTGCCGCTCGCCGTCGGGTCCCCGCACTGCAGCAGCGCGTCCGGGAGGAGGCGGTGGCACGCCGTGCCGTCGTAGAAGCCGTCGCTCGCGAGCATGAGGAAGGACGCCACCGCCTGCGGGGCGGCCGCGCCGTCGAGCTCGAGCACGATGTCGCCGAGGTTCGTCGTGACCGTGGCCGTCCACGTGGTGCCGAGCGAGTCGGTGGCGGGCGGGGGTGCGTCGTAGGTGCGCGGCACCGTGGTCGGCAGGGCGTTCGGGTCGATCGACGCTGACGCGCCCGCCTCGGTCGCGCCCGCCGTCGCCTCGGCGGTCGCGGTCGCGGTCGCGGTCGCGCCGACCGTGGCCGTGGGGTCGACGGCCGGGTCGTCGCCGACGTCGCCCAGCGTGACCGCCGCGACCACGCCCGCGAGCACGAGGAGACCCGCCACGAGGCAGATCGCCACGATCCGTCGCTCCCGACGCAGCTTCGCGGCCCGCTCGTAGCGCGCCTGCGCCTTCGCTGCGCGTCGCCGCTCCGCGTCGCGCTGCTGCCTGCTGACCACTGCGGCCTCCCGCCGTCCCCGCCGATGCTCTGTGCGTCGCCGCCGCTACCCGTGCCGCGGCCGTCGGCAAGTCTAGGTCGGCGCCGCCCTCTGCCGGACCGCGCGCCGCCCCGCTCGACGACCGGCGCGGCGCCCCGCTCGGCGACTGGCGCGCCGCCCCGCTCGACGACCGGCTCGGCGCCCGCTCGGCGACTGGCTCGGTCGATCCGAGGGACCTGGAAGGATCGAGGCATGGCACGTGCATCCCTGTCCGGCTTCCCCGAGTGGCTCCCCGACCAGCGCATCGTCGAGCAGCGCGTGCTCGACGTCATCGCGCGGACCTTCGAGCTGCACGGGTTCGCCTCGGTCCAGACCCGCGCCGTCGAGCCGCTCGGCGAGCTCCTGCGCAAGGGCGAGACGTCGAAGGAGGTCTACGTGCTCTCGCGCCTGCAGGCCGACGAGGGCGAGGCCCCCGCGGACGAAGTCGACCGCCTCGGCCTGCACTTCGACCTCACCGTCCCGTTCGCGCGCTACGTCGTGGAGCACGCCGGTCGCCTCACGTTCCCCTTCAAGCGCTACCAGATCCAGCCGGTCTGGCGCGGCGAGCGGCCCCAGGACGGCCGGTTCCGCGAGTTCTGGCAGGCCGACATCGACGTCGTCGGCGACGGCGAGCTCCCCTTCCACCTCGAGGTCGACGTCGCGCTCGTCGCCGCCGAGGCGCTCACCGCTCTCGGGGCGCTCGGCCTGCCGCCGGTGCGCATGCTCGTCAACAACCGCAAGGTGGTCGAGGGGTTCTACGCCGGGATCGGCCTCGACCGCACGGAGGAGGTGCTGCGCGTCGTCGACAAGCTCGCCAAGATCGGGCCCGACGACGTCGCTCGCCTCCTGCGCGAGGAGGTCGGGGCGAGCGAGGCGCAGGTCGAGGCGTGCCTGGCCCTGTCCCGCCTCGGCGGCGACGTCACGGTAGTGGATCAGGTGCGCGACCTGGCCGACCGGTACGCCGTCGTCACCGCCGACGACCCGGCGCGTGCGCTGCTCGCGACCGGGCTGGGCGAGCTGTCCGCGCTGCTCGAGGCCGCCGAGCAGCGTGCCCCCGGGGTCGTGGCCGCCGACCTCTCGGTGGCCCGCGGCCTCGACTACTACACGGGGTCGGTCTACGAGACCGTCCTGCTCGGGCACGAGAATCTCGGCTCGATCTGCTCCGGCGGGCGCTACGACTCCCTTGCGACGGACGGGAAGCGCACCTTCCCCGGCGTCGGGATCTCGATCGGCGTGTCCCGGCTGCTCTCGCGGCTGTTCTCCGCCGACCTGGTCCGTGCGACCCGCAGCGTGCCGACGGCGGTGCTCGTCGCCGTCGTGGACGAGGACCGTCGTGCGGCGTCGGACGCGATCGCGGCGACGCTGCGCTCGCGCGGCATCCCGACCGACGTCGCCCCGACGGCGGCCAAGTTCGGCAAGCAGATCCGGTACGCCGACCGCCGCGGCATCCCGTTCGTGTGGTTCCCGGGCTCGGACGAGCCAGGCAGCGATCAGGCGGCGCACGGCGAGGTCAAGGACATCCGCTCGGGCGAGCAGGTGGCCGCCGACCCCGCGATGTGGAGCCCGCCGGCCGAGGACCTCTGGCCGCGCGTGGTCGCGGTCGTTCCGCAGTAGCCGGGGACCCCGCCGCCCGGCGCACCACGCGCGAGAGGCCGGTCCCGAACGGGACCGGCCTCTCGCCGTCGTGCAGGTGAAGCGTGCGCACGGGTGACCCGACGGCGGCGGGTGGACGAGCGTCCACCCGCGCCGCGTGGTCGGTGTGCGCCGATCAGTGCGTGCTGATCAGTGCGCGAAGGTGCGCGGGCGGCGCGGACGGTCGTCGCGGTCGCGCGGGCCGGCCTCACGGCCGCCGCGCGAGGGCGGACCGGAGTCCGCCTTGATCCGCAGCTGACGCCCAGCCACCTTGGCCGCGCTGATCCGGCGCTCCGCCTCGGCGTCGATCCCGAGCGGGATCTCGACGATGGAGAAGGACCCGAAGATGTCGATCTTGCCGATCTCGGCGCCGCGCAGGCCGCCCTCGCCGGTGATCGCGCCGACGATGCCCTGGGGCGTCACGCCGTCGCGGTGGCCGACCGAGATGCGGTAGCGGTTGCCACCCGACTCACGCGAGTCGCGACGGCCCGAGCGCTCACGGCCGCGACCGTCACGGTCGCCCCGCTCCTCGCGCTCGCCGTAGGAGCGGCGGTCGTCGCGGAGCGCGAACTCCTCGGGAACCTCGCGCGTCACGCCGTCGTCGCCCACGGCGAGCGCGAGGAGCGCGGCGGCGACGTCGAGGATGTCGGTCCCCGTCTCCTCGCAGTGCGCCACGAGCTGGGCGCGGGTGGTCGCGAGCGGGCTCGCGCCGATCCGGGCCTGCGCGGAGCCGAGCGCCGCGCCGAGGCGGTGGGTGAAGACGTCGGCGCGCGAGGGCAGCCGGGTCTCGACGAGGGTGGAGCCCGTCACGCGCTCGATCGTGCGCAGGCGGGGCTTCTCCTTCGGCGTGAGGAACGTGAGTGCCACGCCCGTGCGGCCGGCGCGGCCGGTCCGCCCGATGCGGTGCACGTACGTCTCGACCTCGCGCGGGACGTCGAAGTTGACGACGAGGCCGATGCGCTCGACGTCGAGCCCGCGGGCCGCGACGTCGGTGGCGACGAGCACGTCGAGCGTGCCGGCGCGCAGGCGGTCCACGATCTTCTCGCGGTCGCGCTGGGCGACGTCGCCCGAGATCGACGCGGCGTTGACGCCCATGGCGCTCAGCGCGGCCCCGACCTCCTCGGCCGTCTCCCGGGTGCGGACGAAGACAATCGCGGCCTCGGCGTCGCTCGTGGCGAGCACGCGCGCGACGGCCTCGGTCTTGTTGCGGAAGGGCACGACGGCGTAGCGCTGCTCGACCGAGCCGATCGGCGTGGACTGACGCGCGATCGAGATCTCGACCGGGTTGCTCAGGTGCGTGTTGGCCACCGCGCGGATCGCGGCGGGCATCGTCGCGGAGAACAGGGCGACCTGCTTGCTCTTGGGCGTGCCCGCGAGGATCGTCTCGACGTCCTCGGCGAAGCCCATCCGGAGCATCTCGTCGGCCTCGTCGAGGACCACGAAGCGCAGCGTGGACAGGTTGAGCGCGCGGCGCTCGATCATGTCCATGACGCGGCCGGGCGTCCCGACGACGACCTGGGCGCCGCGCTCGAGGCCCCGCAGCTGGGGCACGAAGCTGGCGCCGCCGTAGATCGGCAGCACCGTGGCGCGCGAGCCGGACGGCAGGAACGACGAGATCGCGTCGGCCACCTGGATCGCGAGCTCGCGGGTCGGGGTGAGCACGAGCGCCTGCGTCTCGCGCGAGGAGCCGTCGACGGCGGCGAGCATCGGCAGGCCGAACGCGGCGGTCTTGCCGGTCCCGGTCTGGGCGACGCCGACGATGTCGCGGCCGGCGAGCAGCGCCGGGATCGCGCGGGACTGGATCGGGGTCGGGGTGGTGAAACCGAGGGCGTCGACCGCCGCCATGATGTCGGCGGGCAGGCCGAGGCCAGCGAAGGTGGGGCCGGTCTCGACGGACGTCTCGACGGACGTCTCGGCCTCGGACGAGGTGTCGGCGGGCGTGCGGGCAGGGCTGTCAGCAAGGTCTGGCATGGCAGGGATATCCCAACGTGTCGAGCGGGGGGAGAGGTCGACGCGCGACGGGTCGCGTGCCGCACGTCCGCGCCCGGCCCGTCGTCCTGCCGTCGCACTCTGCGACGCGCGTGGTCCCGTCCGCTGCCTGGTCGTGCTGCAGCGCTCTGCGGGAGCTTGTGATGGGGCCCTGTGGCGGATTCGCACTCCAGGAACTCCCATAGCCTACCGGACGGGGTCCGCGCGGGCGGGGACGCCCCCGGTGACCTGGCTCACCCGCGCCCGCAGCCGCTGCGACCGCCGTGTCCGTGCCCAAGCCAGCGCCGGTGCCAGTGCCGGTGTCAGTGCCGGTGCCAGTGCCAGTGCCAGAATGCCGGGGTGTCGCCGTCCCGTCGCTCCGCCGTCGCGCCGTTCGAGGTGATGGACGTCGTCGCCGAGGCCATGCGGCGCCGCGCGGAGGGGCTCGAGTCGTACCTGCTGTGCGTGGGGGAGCCGAGCGGGGGAGCGCCCGCCGACGTGCGCGCCGCGGCCGAGCGCGCGCTGGCCGACCCCGCCGGGATCGCGCACGCCTACACGCAGCCCTCGGGCCTGCCCGCGCTGCGCGAGGAGATCGCGGGTCACTACGACCGGTGGCACGGCGTCGCGGTCGACCCCGCCGACGTCGTCGTGACAACGGGCGCGTCCTCCGCCTTCCAGGTCGCGGCGCTCGCCGCGTTCGACCACGGCGACCGGGTCGCCGTCCCGGCGCCGGGCTACCCCGCCTATCGCAACCTCCTGGCCGCGCTCGGCTGCGAGGTGGTCGACGTCGACGCGGGCGCCGCCTGCGACTACCGGCTCACCGTGGCGGCCCTCGCGGAGCAGCACGCCCGCCGGCCCCTCGCCGGGGTCGTGCTCGCGAGCCCCGCCAACCCCACCGGCACCATGGTCGACGCGGTCGCCATGGCGGCGCTGACGCGCTGGTGCGCCGAGAACGGCGTCGTCCTCGTGAGCGACGAGATCTACCACGGGCTCACCTACACGGGCTCGCGCGGCGAGAGCGCGCTCGCGCACACCCGTGAGGCGTTGACGGTGGGGTCGTTCTCCAAGTACTGGGGCATGACCGCGTGGCGGCTGGGCTGGATCGTGCTGCCGCGTGCCCTGCGCGCCGCGGGGGAGGCGCTGGCGGGCAACCTGCAGCTGTGCGCGCCGTCGCTCGCGCAGGTCGCGGCGCTGCGCGCGTTCACGCCCGGCAGCTATGCCGAGTGCGACGCGCGGCGGGACGCGCTGCACGCCGCACGGGACGCCGTCGTGGCGCGCGCACCGGCGCTGGGCTGGCGTGACGTCGCCCCGCCGGACGGCGCGTTCTACCTGTGGGCGGACGTGTCGGGCAGCGGGCTGGACTCGCGCACGTACTGCGCCCGCCTGCTCGAGGCCACGGGGGTGGCGCTGGCGCCCGGGACGGACTTCGACCCGGTCGCCGGGAGCTCGCACGTGCGGCTGTCGTTCTCGCCCGGCGCCGAGGTGGTCGCGCGGGCGTGCGACCGGATCGCGGACTGGAGCGCCTGAGCGCGACTACCATCGAACGTCGGCTCGCGCGCTGCGGGCCGAGACACCCGGAAGGAACCTCCTCGTGCTCCGCACCCACACCGCAGGCGACCTGCGCGCCACCGACATCGGGACCACCGTCACCCTCACGGGCTGGGTGGATCGCCGTCGGGATCACGGCGGCGTGGCGTTCCTGGACCTGCGCGACGCCTCCGGCATCGCCCAGGTCGTCGTGCGGGACGAGGAGGTCGCGCACCCGCTGCGCGCCGAGTGGGTCCTCCAGGTCACCGGTGAGGTGACGCGCCGACCCGCGGGCAACGAGAACCCGAACCTCCCCACCGGTGAGATCGAGGTGGTGGCGAGCGACGTCGTCGTGCTCAACCAGGCCGCGCCGCTGCCCTTCCAGGTCTCCACCGCGCTGGACGCGACCGAGCACGCCGCGATCGGTGAGGAGGCGCGTCTGAAGTACCGCTACCTCGACCTGCGCCGCCCGGCGCCCGCCCGCGCGCTCCGCCTGCGCGCGAGGGTCTCGCAGGTCGCGCGTCGCGTGCTCGACGGCGAGGGCTTCGTGGAGATCGAGACGCCCACCCTCACGCGGTCCACGCCCGAGGGCGCGCGCGACTTCGTGGTGCCCGCGCGCCTGTCCCCGGGGTCCTGGTACGCGCTGCCGCAGAGCCCGCAGCTGTTCAAGCAGCTGCTCATGGTCGCGGGCATGGAGCGCTACTACCAGATCGCCCGGTGCTACCGGGACGAGGACTTCCGGGCCGACCGCCAGCCGGAGTTCACCCAGCTCGACGTCGAGGCGTCGTTCGTGGACCAGGACGACGTCATCGCGCTCACCGAGAAGCTGCTGGTGGAGATCTGGCGCCTCGTCGACGTCGAGGTGCCCACCCCGATCCGGCGGATTACCTACGCGGACGCGATGGCGCACTACGGCACCGACAAGCCCGACCTGCGGTTCGGGCTCGAGCTCGTCGACCTCACGGCGTACTTCGCGCAGACCCCGTTCCGCGTGTTCCAGGCGCCGTACGTCGGAGCCGTGGTGCAGCCCGGCGGCGCCGCGACGCCGCGCCGCGGCTTCGACGCGTGGCAGGAGTGGGCCAAGCAGCGCGGCGCCAAGGGCCTGGCCTATGTGACGGTCGGCGAGGACGGCACGCTCGGCGGGCCCGTCGCCAAGAACCTCACCGACGACGAGCGTGCCGGCCTGGCGCAGGCCACGGGCGCGGGCCCGGGCGACGCGATCTTCTTCGCGGCCGGCGCCGCGACCGCGTCGCGCGCGCTGTTGGGCGCCGCGCGCCTGGAGATCGGCCGCCGCGGCGGCCTCATCGACGAGGACGCCTGGTCGTTCGTGTGGGTGGTCGACGCGCCGCTGTTCAAGCCCGTGGGCGAGGACGACGACGTCGCGGTCGGGGCCGGTGCCTGGACCGCGGTGCACCACGCGTTCACGTCGCCGACCCCGGACTGGATCGACACGTTCGAGAACGACCCGGGCGCCGCCCTCGCCTACGCCTACGACATCGTCTGCAACGGCAACGAGATCGGCGGCGGCTCGATCCGTATCCACCAGCGGGACGTGCAGGAGCGCGTGTTCGCCGTCATGGGCATCGACCCCGAGCAGGCGCAGGAGAAGTTCGGCTTCCTGCTCGAGGCGTTCTCGTTCGGAGCGCCCCCGCACGGCGGGATCGCGTTCGGCTGGGACCGCATCGTCGGCCTCCTCGCGGGCACCGACTCGATCCGCGACGTCATCGCCTTCCCGAAGTCCGGCGGCGGTTACGACCCGCTGACCGGCGCGCCCGCGCCGATCACGGCGCAGCAGCGCAAGGAGGCCGGCGTCGACGCGGCGCCGCCGAAGCCGAAGGCCGGTCAGGCCGAGACGGCCGCTGGGGACGCCGCCGCGACGCCCGACGGCGAGGCACCGGCCGCGCCCTCCGTCACCTCGGCGCGGGCGTGAGGCTCGCGCTGCCCGACCCGCTCGTCGACCACCCCCTGCTGCTCGCCGAGCGCGGGGAGTGGTCGGCCGCGCGCGTCGAGCGCACCGCTGACGCGGTCCTGCTCGTGCGACCCGGCGCGCAGGGCGACGTGCTGTTCGCGCTCGGCCCGGACGCGGGCGTGCTGGATCTGCTCGACGCCGAGGCGCGGCTGCGCTACCGGTCCGAGGCACGGGGGGCGATGTGGCTGTCGGCCCCGGCCTCCGTCGCCGTGCCCGCCTGGGTGCTGGACGCGCTCGGGCTCGCGGCGTTCTCGCGCTGGGACTGGCTCGCCACGACGGAGCGGCCCGGGGAACGTGGCCACGACGCCGGCACCGTGCGGCTCCTCGATCGCCTGGCGGACCAGGATGCGATCCGCGCGGTGCTGACAGCCGCGAACCCCATCTCGACGGCGGATCCGTCCGCCGCCGGCGAGGTCGCGTGGTTCGGCGCGTACGACGGCGAGGCGCTCGTCGGCGTGATCGGCGCCCGGATCGCCCAGGGTGGGCTCGGCGAGGACGAGCGCGGGGGTCGTGGAGCGGACCGGGTGGGCTCGGCGTGGGGCACGGCCTCGGGCACGGCGCCGGATTCGGTGTCGCACGAGGCGTCCGCCGAGGAGCCGACCGTCGAGCCCACGGACGGCGAGCCGTTCTCCTGGCACCTGCACGGGCTCGCGGTGCTGCCGCAGACACGCCGGCGTGGCCTGGGCGCGGCGCTCACCGCGGCGGCCACCGCCGCCGGCCTGGATGCCGGCGCCGACTGGGTCTCGCTCGGGATGTACGCGGACAACGCGGGCGCCCGGCGTCTGTACGAGCGGCTCGGCTTCGTCACGCAGGCGCGCATGGCCTCCTACGGGCCCCAGGGCGTGACGCGGCCGCTGCGCTGACGGCGGGCGCGGGCAGCATCGGGGCGCGGACGCGGCGGCTCAGTGCTCGATCGCGAACCGGGCGGCGATCGGGCGCATCCACCGCGGCGCCCACCAGTTGAGGTCGCCGAGCACGGTCATGGTCGCGGGCACGAGCAGCATCCGGACGAGGGTGGCGTCGAGCGCGACCGCCACGGCCAGCGCGAACCCGGCCTCCTTGATCGGCAGCAGATCGCCCGAGGCGAAGCCGGCGAACACGACGATGATGACGAGCGCGGCGGACGTGATGATCCGACCCGAGCGCTGCAGACCGAGCCGCACTGCGTCGTCGTTCGTCGCGCCGTGGTCGTACAGCTCCTTGATCCGCGAGATGAGGAAGACCTCGTAGTCCATCGCGAGGCCGAACCCGAAGGCGATGACGATCGCCACGACGTAGCTCTCGAGCCCGCCCGACGGCTCGAACCCCAGCAGCCCTGCGCCGTGGCCGTCCTGGAACACCCACGTCGTGATCCCGAGCGAGGCGCAGATCGACACGGCGTTCGTGAGCAGCGCCTTGATCGGCACGAGGACCGACCCGGTCATGAGGAACAGCAGCACGAAGGTCGCGAGCACCACCATGCCGCCCGCGAGGGGCAGGCCCTCGAGCAGGGCCGCGGTGAAGTCGGCCTGGCCCGCGGCCTGGCCACCGACCAGCAGCGGCTCGGGGGTGTCGAGGGCGCGAATGTCGTGGACCACCGTGACCGCGTCGGCGCTGTCCGGCTCGATCGAGTCGCCCAGGCGCACGCCGAGGAGCACGTGCTCGCCGTCGGCCCCCACGGGTGCGGCCGCGTCGACCGAGGCGACGCCCGGCACGTCCGCAAGGTCGGCGGCGATCGCGGCGACGTCGTCCTCGGCGGGGGACACGGCGTCGGGCACCACCCAGATGTCCGCCGCGGACGTGGCGGGGAAGCGCTCGGCGACCGCGTCGTACGCGCCTCGCGCGGCCGAGGACTCCGGCAGCGCGTCGATGCCGGAGTTGCGCAGGTGCAGGTGCGCCAGCGGCGACGCCGCGACCAGCAGCAGCGCGAGGCACGTGAGCAGCACGAGCCACGGCCGGCGCTGCACCCACGTGGTGAGCCGGGAGAACACGCCGTGCTCGGGGGCGACGTCGCCCAGGCGCCCGACCACGCGCCGCACCAGCGGCACCCGGGCCAGCACCGAGGGGCGCAGGAAGCGCCGTCCGCTCAGCGTGAGCAGCGCCGGCACCAGCGTGATCGCCGTGAGCAGCGCGATGACCACGACGATGCCGCCCGCCACGCCGAGGCCCTTGAGCAGCGACGGCGACATCGCGGTGAGCGCGCCGACGCAGATCGCGATGGTCAGCGCCGAGTAGAGCACCGTGCGGCCGGCGGTCGCCACGGTCCGCTCGACGGCGCGCACCACCAGCGGGTCGCGCCGGCGGCCGCCGCGGCGGCGCTTCCCGAGGGCGATCCCCGCCGTGATCGCGAGCTCCATCTCGTCGACGAGGTGCTTCAGCTCCTCGCGGAACCGCGACACCATCAGCAGGCCGTAGTCGATCGAAAGGCCAAGCCCGAGCAGCGTGACGACGTTGATGACGACCGAGTCCAGGTCCATCACGTACGACAGCGCCCAGATGCTCCCGAGGCCGCTCGCGATCGACGCGAGGGCGCCCACGATCGGCATCCCCGCGGCCAGCGCCCCGCCGAACACGATGATCATGACGAGCAGCGAGATGGGCAGCGCGACGAGCTCGCCGCGGACGAGGTCCCGTTCCATCTGGTGGTTGAACTCGCGGATGAGGATTGCGCCTGACGTCACGTCGGCGTCCGTGGCCAGGTCCGCGTCGACGAGCTCCTGGCCGAGCGCGACGAGCCGGTCCTCCACCTCGAGGCCGACCGCCTTCTCCCGCGCGTCGGACAGGTCGCTCTCGAGCGTCACGGTGACGAGGAAGGCCTCGCCGTCCTCGGACACGAGGGCCGCGACCTCGGGCGCCGTGGGACCGAGTGGGTGCTGGTAGGGGTCGGCCTCCTCGGCGACGCCGTCGATCGCGGTGAGGTCCGCGCGGGCGTCGTCGAGGATCGCGTCGGTGGCGGCGACCGCGTCGGCGTCGGTGAGGTCCACGCCGTCGACCATGAGCGTCGTCGTCGCGCCCGAGGCGGACTCCTGCAGCAGCTGCGAGACCTGCTCGGACTGGCTGCCGGGGACGGTCGGCTCGCCCGTCTCGAGCTTCTTGAACAGCGGCGTGCCGCCGAGCCCGGTCATGGCGGCGCCTGCGGCGATGCCCGCGACGAGCACCCAGACGACCAGGACCCACAGCGGGCGGCGCGTGACGAGGTGGCCGAGGCGGACGAACACGGGGTCAACTCTCCCACGGGCCGCGCGCGCAACGGGGGCGTCAGCGCCTCGCCGTAGGCTTCCGGGGTGGATCTGTTCGAGGCGGCCTCGCGCGCCGACGACGGCACGCCGGCCGTGCGCGCCGACGCGCCCCTCGCGGTGCGGATGCGCCCGGCCCGGCTCGAGGAGGTCGTCGGCCAGGACCACCTGCTCCAGCCCGGCTCTCCGTTGCGCCGCCTGGTCGAGCCCGCCCGCCCGGGTGCGGTGCCGCCGTCGTCCGTCGTGCTGTGGGGCCCGCCGGGCACCGGGAAGACGACCATCGGCTACCTCGTGGCCTCCGCGCAGGGACGTCGGTTCGTCGAGCTGTCCGCGGTCACCGCCGGGGTGCGCGACGTGCGTGCCGTCATCGAGGACGCCCGGCGCCGGCTCGCGGGCGGCGGCGAGGAGACCGTGCTGTTCGTGGACGAGGTGCACCGCTTCTCCAAGACGCAGCAGGACGCGCTCCTGCCCAGCGTGGAGAACCGGTACGTCACGCTCGTCGCGGCGACCACCGAGAACCCGTCGTTCTCGGTCATCTCGCCGCTGCTGTCCCGCTCGCTGCTGCTCACGCTTCGCCCGCTCGAGCCCGACGACGTCGCCGGCCTCGTGCGTCGCGCCGTCGCCGACCCGCGCGGCCTGGCCGGCCGGTTCACGATCGACGACGACGCCGTCGCGCACCTCGTACGCCTCGTCGGCGGCGACGCGCGCAAGGCGCTCACCGTGCTCGAGGCGGCCGCGGCGACGGCGGGCGACGAGGCCGCAGCCGGCGACGCGGCAGCCGGCGAGGACGCGGCGGGGGCGCCCGACGGCGAGCCCCCGGTCGCGATCGACCTCGCCACCGTGGAGCGCGCCGTCGACGTGGCGGCCGTGCGCTACGACCGCGACGGGGACCAGCACTACGACGTCGCGAGCGCGTTCATCAAGTCGATGCGCGGCAGCGACGTCGACGCGGCGCTGCACTACCTCGCCCGGATGCTCGCGGCGGGGGAGGACCCCCGGTTCGTGGCGCGGCGCATCGTCATCGCGGCGAGCGAGGAGGTCGGGATGGCCGACCCCACCGCGCTGTCCACCGCCGTCGCCGCGTTCCAGGCCGTGAGCTTCATCGGCATGCCCGAGGCGCGGATCGTGCTCGCGCAGGCCGTGGTGCACATCGCGACCGCGCCGAAGTCGAACGCGTCCTACGCCGCGATCGACGCGGCGCTGGCCGACGTGCGCGCGGGTCGTGCCGGGTCCGTGCCCAGCCACCTGCGGGACGCGCACTACGCGGGCGCCGAGCGGCTGGGCTACGGCCAGGGCTATGCCTACGCGCACGACGCACCGCACGCCGTCGCCGCCCAGCGCTACCTGCCCGAGGGGCTCGAGGGTGCTCGGTACTACGCGCCGACCGGGCGCGGCAACGAGGCGCAGGTGGCCAAGCGGCTCGAGCGGATCCGGGAGATCCTCGACTCCGTCGGGCCTGTTTCGCCCCCGGTGTGACGCTGGGCGCGGCCGGACCGGCCGGTGTGACGCTGGGCGCGGCCGGACCGGCCGGTGTGACGCTGGGCGCGGCAGGGCCGGCCGGTGTGACGCTGGGCGCGGCAGTGCTCGCCGGTGTGACGCTGGGCGCGGCAGGGCCGGCCGGTGTGACGCTGGGCGCGGCAGGGCTCGCCGGTGTGACGCTGGGCGCGGCAGGGCTCGCCGGTGTGACGCTGGGCGCGGACGGGCTCGCTCTGCCGCGCCGAGCGTCACACGCGGGATCTCCGACGCGCAGCAGCACGAGGCGATGCGGTAGGATCCTTCAGTTGCCTTGCGCCCGCCCACGACCACCCGGTCGCGATCGGACAGCACGGCCCTGGGGTCCTAGCCACCGCACCGGCTCGCCGGAGCACCGAAGGTCGGCCCCACCCCCGGACGGACACGCCGCGCCGGGAGTGACATCGAGACAGGAACGAGAACAGCATGGCTTCCAGCCGCGCCCGCAACCAGGTGCGCCTCTCGCGCGCCCTGGGCATCGCCCTCACGCCGAAGGCCGCTCGCGCCTTCGAGAAGCGTCCCTACCCACCCGGTGAGCACGGTCGTGCGCGCAAGCGGCAGGAGTCCGACTACGCGGTGCGTCTCAAGGAGAAGCAGCGTCTGCGCGCGCAGTACGGCATCCGCGAGGCCCAGTTCCGCCGCACGTTCGACGAGGCGCGTCGTCACCCGGGTCTGACCGGTGACCGCTTCGTCGAGCTGCTCGAGATGCGTCTCGACGCGCTCGTGCTGCGCTCCGGCTTCGCCCGCACGATCGCCCAGGCCCGCCAGGTCGTGGTGCACCGCCACATCCTCGTGGACGGCGCGATCGTGGACCGCCCGTCCTTCCGCGTGAAGCCGGGCCAAACCATCCAGGTCAAGCCCAAGAGCCAGGCCACCACCCCGTTCCAGATCGCCGCCGCCGGTGCGCACCGCGACGTGCTGCCCCAGGTGCCGGGCTACCTCGACGTCCAGCTCGAGAAGCTCCGCGCCTCCCTGGTGCGCGAGCCGAAGCGCGCCGAGGTCCCCGTGCAGGCCGACGTCCAACTGATCGTCGAGCTCTACGCCCGCTGATCCGCGACCGTCCGAGTCCGTCGCGTCGACTCGACCCACCGCGTGTGCCCCGGCTCGTGCCGGGGCACACGCGCGTCTGGGTAGTCTCGTCCGAGGATCCGCCACCTCCCGGCTCCGACTCCACGGAAGGGTGCACTCGTGTCCGTATCGCTCGGTGACATCGCCGGCCTGCTCGCCGCGCTCGCGTTCGTCGCGCTCGTGGTGGTGCTTGCCGTCCCGCTGCTGCGGCTCGGCGCCGTGCTCGACGAGACCCGGACCAGCGTCACCCGGTTCACAGAGCACACGCTGCCCGTGATCGACGAGGCCGCCGAGACCGTGCGGGGCGCCAACGCCCAGCTCGGCAAGGTCGACACCGTGACCACGTCGGCCGCCGAGATCGGCACCAACGTCTCGGCCCTCACCACGCTCGTGTCGGCCACCCTCGCCCGCCCGATGATCCGGGTCGCGGCGTTCTCCTTCGCGGTGCGCAGCGTCGTCGCGCGCCGTCGGGGGCGGTCCTGATGCGCCGCCTGGTCTGGGCCGGCCTCGGGGCCGCGGTCGCCGTCGCCGTCGTGTACCAGGTGGGCCGCGCCCGCTCGGCGGCCGACTCGGTCGCCCGCACCCTCACGCCGCGCGGCCTCGCCGACGCCGTCACGCGCGGTGTCACCGAGCTGCGCGTCGCCGCGGGCGAGGTCGCCGAGGCGATGCGCGAGCAGGAGGCGCGCCTGGCCGCCGACCTCCTGCCGCCGCCCGACGCGGTCGCCGAGTCACGCACGCACCGCGCCGCCCGGACGCGGCCCCGCGCCGCGGACGCGTGGGACGTCGACGACGAGGACTTCTAGCCGACGGTCGTCGCCGAACGCACCGGCCCGCAGGACCGGGAGCTCGTGCCCGCCGGCGACCGGAGCCCACCCGTAGCATCCACCTCCGGCCGGCTCGCTGGCCGACCCGCTCGCCCCAGCACCCACCCGGCTGCTCACCCCGCACCCACCGCCGCCGCCTGCGGCTCCACGAGGACCCACGAGGACCCACGATGCGCACCGCTCAGATCCGCCGCCGCTACCTCGACTTCTTCGAGGAGCAGGACCACACGATCGTCCCGAGCACGTCCCTCATCTCCCCGGACCCCTCGATCCTCTTCACGATCGCCGGCATGGTCCCGTTCATCCCTTACATCGTGGGGACCGAGCCCGCACCGTGGCCGCGGGTGGCGAGCGCCCAGAAGTGCATCCGGACCAACGACATCGAGAACGTCGGGCGCACCACGCGGCACGGCACGTTCTTCCAGATGCTCGGCAACTTCTCGTTCGGCGACTACTTCAAGGACGGGGCAATCGCCTACGCGTGGGAGCTCCTCACCGGTGACCCGGAGAGGGGCCGGTTCGGCTTCGACGGCTCACGGCTGTGGGTGACCATCTGGGACCAGGACGACGTCGCGCTCTCGGCCCTCACGAACGTGGGCGTCAACCCCGACCAGATCGTGCGCCTGCCGCGCGAGGAGAACTTCTGGGACACGGGCCAGCCCGGCCCGGCGGGCCCGTGCGCGGAGTTCCACTACGACCGCGGGCCCGAGTTCGGCCCCGAGGCGGTCGGCGGGACGGTCGACCCGGGCGGTGACCGCTACCTCGAGATCTGGAACCTCGTCTTCGACCAGTTCCTGCGCGGAGAGGGCACCGGCAAGAGCTACCCGCTGCTCAAGGAGCTGGACTCCAAGGCCATCGACACCGGCGCGGGCCTGGAGCGCATCGCCTTCCTCAAGCAGGGCAAGGCGAACATGTACGAGATCGACGAGGTATTCCCCGTCATCCAGCGCGTCCAGGAGCTCTCGGGCCGCACCTACGGGGGCGGCGACGGCGTGAGCGAGCCCGAGGACGACGTGCGGATGCGCGTCGTGGCCGACCACGTCCGCTCGGCGCTGATGCTCGTGGGCGACGGCGTCCGGCCCGCCAACGAGGGCCGCGGCTACGTGCTGCGCCGTCTCCTGCGCCGGTCCGTGCGGGCCATGCGTCTGCTCGGCGTGACCGACCCGGCGCTGCCGGAGCTCCTGCCGGTGTCCAAGGACGCGATGAAAGCCTCCTACCCCGAGCTCGAGGCCGACTTCGCGCGCATCTCGGGCATCGTCTACGACGAGGAGGACGCGTTCCGACGCACCCTGGAGTCCGGCACGACGATCCTCGACACCGCGGTGCGCCGCGTGCGGCAGTCCGGCGGCACGGCGATCACCGGCGAGGACGCGTTCAAGCTGCACGACACCTACGGCTTCCCGATCGACCTCACGGTCGAGATGGCGTCCGAGCAGGGCCTCTCGATCGACACCGAGACCTTCCGCCGGCTCATGACCGAGCAGCGCCAGCGCGCCCGCGCGGACGCGCTCGCGAAGAAGACCGGCCACGTCGACACGTCGATCTACACCGCGATGGCGGGCGACCTCGCTCAGCCCGTGCAGTTCCTCGGCTACACCGACGCGACCGCACGGGTGTCCGTGGTGGGTCTGCTCAGCGGCGGTGCCCCGGTGCCCACCGTGTCCGCGCCCGCGGACGTCGAGGTCGTGCTGGACCGCACGCCCTTCTACGCCGAGGCCGGCGGCCAGCTCGCCGACCAGGGCCAGATCGTGCTCGACGGCGGTGGCGTGATCGAGGTCGACGACGTGCAGGCCCCGATCAAGGGCTTCTCCGTGCACCGCGGACGCCTCGTCGAGGGTCAGGCGACGCTCGGCGACGGCGGCGTGGCGAGCATCGACACCGAGCGCCGGCACGCGATCGCGCGTGCCCACACCGCCACGCACCTCGTGCACAAGGCGCTGCGGGAGACGCTGGGGGAGTCGGCCACCCAGGCCGGCTCCGAGAACGCGCCGCACCGGCTGCGGTTCGATTTTCGGGCCGGCAGCCAGCCGCCCGCCTCCGCGCTGCCCGAGATCGCCGAGCGCGTGAACTCACGCGCGGCGGAGGACCTCGAGGTCACCGACCGCACGATGGCGCTGGACGACGCGCGTGCACTCGGCGCGATGGCGCTCTTCGGGGAGAAGTACGGCAACCGGGTGCGGGTCGTGGAGATCGGCGGCGACTGGTCACGCGAGCTGTGCGCCGGGACCCACGTGCGCTCCACCGGGCACCTCGGCCCCGTCACCCTGCTCGGGGAGTCCTCGATCGGCTCCGGCGTGCGCCGGGTCGAGGCCCTCGTCGGTGACGCGGCCCAGCGCTTCCACGCGCGCGAGCAGGTCCTGGTCTCCCAGCTCTCCCAGCTCGTCGGCGTGCGCAGCGAGGAACTGCCCGAGCGGATCTCCGGCCTGCTCGGCCGGCTCAAGGACGCCGAGCGCGAGCTCGCCGCGCTGCGCCAGTCCCAGCTCCTCGCGAAGGCGGGGGCGCTCGTCGCGCAGGCGCAGGACGTCGACGGCGTGCGCGTCCTCGCGCACGACGCGGGCGAGGTCGCAGGCGGGGACGACGCACGCACGCTCGCCCTCGACCTGCGTGAGCGGCTCGGCGGCGCGGCCGTCGTGGTGGTGGGCGCCGTCGCCAAGGGGCGGCCCGCCGTCGTGGTCGCGACCTCTGAGGCGGCGCGCGGGCGCGGCCTCAAGGCCGGCGACCTGGTGCGCGACCTCGCGGCCGCCCTCGGCGGTCGCGGCGGCGGTCGCGACGACGTCGCGCAGGGCGGCGGGGCCGACGCCTCGGCGCTGCCCGCGGCGCTGGCCGGCGCGGCCGAGTCGGTGCGCTCGAGGCTGGCCTGAGCGTGCGTCGCGGGGTCCGGGTGGGTGTCGACGTCGGCAGCGTGCGCGTCGGCGTCGCCCGCAGCGACCCCGACGGCCTCATCGCGACCCCGGTCGAGACGGTGCGGCGCACGCCCGGCCAGGATGGGTCCGCCCGGGTTGTGGAGATCGTGCGCGAGTTCGACGCCGTCGAGGTGGTGGTCGGGCTCCCGCGATCCCTGGACGGGCGCGAACGTGCGGCCGCCGGCCTCGCACGGGGTTACGCTCGGACGATTGCGCGCGCCGTCGCACCGGTCCCCGTCCGTCTCGTGGACGAGCGATTCTCGACGTCGACGGCGCAACGGGCGATGACCGCCTCGGGCCGCAGGGCCCGAGACCAGCGGTCCGTCGTCGACCAGGTGGCAGCGGTGGTGATCCTGCAGGCTGCTCTCGACCTCGAGCGCTCCACGGGGACGCCGCCGGGGACTGAACTGACGTCAGGGGGCTGACGTGGAGGAATCGATACCGTGACGGATCTCTTCGGGGACTCGCCCGAGCACGACGAGCTCGAGTACGAGGAGGAGCGGGCCAGCCGGCGCCAGCGGCGCACGTCCGGCCAGGGGGGCAACGGACGCGGCGACAGCAGGTCCGCGCGCGAGGTCGCGCGCCGCCGTCGGCGCTCGATCTTCAGCTTCGTCGTGATGATCGCGATCCTGGGGGGGATCGGGTTCTTCGCGGTGAAGATCATCGTGCCGTCGGTCACGCCCGACCCGCAGGCGACCCCGATGGTCACCGACTATCCGGGTCCCGGCCACGACGAGGTCACGGTGGACATCCCCGAGGGGGCCAACGGCGCTCAGATCGGCGACATCCTCACCACGGCCGGCGTGGTCGCGACGACCGACGCGTTCTCCGCGGCGTTCGCCGCGAACTCGGCCGCCACGTCGATCCAGCCCGGGTCGTACTCCCTCGCCCTGGAGATGAAGGCATCCGACGCCGTCTCGGCGCTGCTGGACCCGAACCGCCGGGTGGACAGCCGCATCACCATCCCGGAGGGCTGGCGCGCCGACCAGATCTACGCGCGGATCGCGGACAACCTCGGCATCCCCGTCGAGGACGTCACCACGGCCGCGCACGACTACGCGAGCTTCGGGCTCGACGGTCCGCCCAACACCAACGACGGCGTGCTGGACCCGATGGAGGGGTGGTTCTACCCCTCGACGTACTCGGTCCCGCCGGGCTCCACCGCCGCCGACGTGCTCAAGCAGATGTACGACCGCACCATCAGCGAGCTCGACAAGCTCGGCGTTGCCCCCGAGGACCGCCTGCGGGTCCTCACGATCGGCTCGATCGCGATCAAGGAGGCGTTCTTCGAGGAGGACTGGCCCAAGGTCACCCGCGTCATCGAGAACCGCCTCGTCCCGGGCAACGCGACGGGAGCCACCACGCTGGGCATGGACTCGACGCTCGACTACGCGTGGTCGGTGCAGAACCCGGGTCAGACGATGGACCCCTCGCTGCACAACAGCGACACGAGCCCGTACAACACCCGCAAGAACTCCGGCCTGCCGCCGTCGCCGATCGGCTCGATCGACTCGCGTCTCATGGAGGCCGCGGTGTACCCGGAGGAGGGCGACTGGGTGTTCTTCGTGTCCACCGACCTGTGCTCCGGCGTCACGACGTTCACCGACGACTACAACGAGTTCCTCCAGCTGCAGGAGCAGTTCCGGGCCTGGAACGAGAAGTACGTCGCGAACGGCAGCACGTGCCCCGTCCCCGAGGGCTGAGTCGGTGACTCGCGGCGCACCTGCCGCGCCTGGCACGTCCGGACGCTCCGGCCCGCACACGCCGCCCGTGCGGCGGGCCGGCGTCGTCGGACACCCCGTGGCGCACAGCCTGTCACCCGTGCTGCACGGCGCCGCCTACCGCACGCTCGGCCTCGACGGCTGGTCCTACGACGCGATCGACGTGCCCGACGGCGAGCTCGCCGCATGGCTCTCGGGTTGCGGTCCGGAGTGGGCCGGGTTGTCCGTGACGATGCCTCACAAGAAGGCCGCGCTCGCGCTCGCCGACGTCACCGACCCCCTGGCCGCGACCGTCGGTGCGGCCAACACGCTCGTCCTGCAGGGCGCCGGTGCCGGTCGCCTCGTCGTGGCCGCGAACACGGACGTCCACGGCGTGGCCCAGGCCGTGCGCGAGGTGCGCGGTGCGGACCCGGCGACCTCCGCCGTCGTGCTCGGTGCCGGCGGCACCGCCGCGGCGGGCCTCGCGGCGCTCGCCGAGCTCGGGGTCAACTCGCCGGTCGTGTGCGTGCGCTCGAGCGCACGCGCCGCGGACCTGCTCCAGGCCGCGCACCGGATGGGGGTCGACGTGACGCTGCGGCGGTTCGACCAGGCGGCGCGGTTCATCCTCGGGGCGGACATCGTGCTGCAGACCGCGGTCGCGGGCGCCGCCGATCCCGTCGCGGCCGGGCTGACCGCCGAGCTGGCCCGCTCCGGGGCTCGGCTGCGGCCGGACCAGGTGCTCCTCGACGCGATCTACGACCCGTGGCCCACGGCGCTCGCGCGGGCGTGGGAGGACTGCGGCGGCTGCGTCGCGCCGGGCTGGCTCATGCTGCTGCACCAGGCGGTCGAGCAGGTCCGGCTGATGACGGGCGTGCCCGCGCCGGTGGACGCGATGCGCGCGGCGCTGGTCGCAGCGCTGCCGTGAGCCTGCCCGCTGCGGCGGTGGCGGCGCTCGTCGCACTCCTCGCCGGGGCGGCGGGGTGGCGCGCCGCGCCGTGGCTGCGCACGCTCGCCCGGCTGTCGGCCCACGACCAGCGCCGGCCGTGGACCCTGCGGCCCGCCGTGGTGGCGTGCACGTGCGCGGGCCTGGCCGCGCTGAGCGTGCTCACCGCGCACGCCCAGGAGCTGCCGCCGGCGACCTGGTCGGGGCTCGCCGTCGGCTGGGTCGCGGCCGGTGCGGCGGCGCTGGTGGACGCCGCGGCGCACCGCCTGCCCGACGTCCTCGTCCTGCGGGTCGGGGGAGTCGGGGTCGCGCTCGCTGTCGTGGGCGCCCTCATCGCCGGGCGCCCCGCGCTCGTGCTGGGCGCGCTCGCGGGTGCCGTGGTCGGGTACCTCGTGCTCGGCCTCGTCGCGTTCGCCTACCCGCCGGGGATGGGCTACGGCGACGTCAAGCTCGCCGCCCTGCTGGGAGCCCTGCTGGGCCTCGCGTCCGGGTTCGGACCCGCGCCCTGGTGGGGCGGGGCGATCGTGGCGGTGGCGATGCTCCTGCTCGCGTTCGTCGTCGGCGGCGTGGGCTCGCTCGTCCTGCTCGCCGCACGCCGGGTGACGGCGCGCACGGCCGTGCCGTTCGGACCGGTGCTCGTGCTCGCCGCCGCGGTGGTGGCCGCGGGGTTCGCCTGACGCCCCCCAGCGTTCCCCTGAGACTCGCGTGATCGGTGCGAGCCCGCACGACGGCGGGTCTCGCCACCCGGCCACGCGCGGCGGGTCGCGGTGCGGCGTGGGAGGATGCCGATCATGCTCAGGTGGTTGACCGCCGGCGAGTCGCACGGTCCGGCGCTCGTCGCGATGCTCGAAGGACTTCCGGCCGGGGTCGCCGTGACGACCCAGGAGATCCAGGAGGCGCTCGCGCGTCGGCGCCTCGGCTACGGCCGCGGCGCACGGATGAGCTTCGAGCAGGACGAGGTGACCCTGCTCGGCGGCGTGCGGCACGGGCGTTCGCAGGGCGGCCCCGTCGCGATCGAGATCGGTAACACCGAGTGGCCCAAGTGGGAGCAGGTGATGAGCGCCGATCCCGTCGACCCGGCGATCCTCAGCGGCGCCCGCGGCGCCCCGCTCACGCGACCGCGACCCGGGCACGCCGACCTCATCGGCATGACGAAGTACGGCTTCGACGAGGCGCGTCCCGTGCTCGAGCGCGCCAGCGCGCGAGAGACCGCGGCCCGCGTGGCGCTCGGCGTGCTGGCCGCGCACTACCTCGAGCAGGTCGCCGGCGTCCGGCTCGTCTCGCACGTCGTCTCGATCGGCGAGGTCGCCGTCCCCGACGACGCACCCCTGCCGGGTCCCGACGACGTCGCGGCGTTGGACGCCGACCCCGTGCGCTGCCACGACGCGAACACGTCCGCGGCGATGGTCGCGGAGATCGACGAGTGCAAGAAGGCCGGCGACACCCTCGGCGGCGTCGTCGAGGTACTGGCCTACGGCCTGCCGCCGGGCCTCGGCTCCTACGTGCAGTCCGACCGCCGGCTCGATGCCCGGCTCGCCGCCGCGCTCATGGGCATCCAGGCGATGAAGGGCGTCGAGGTCGGCGACGGCTTCACGACGGCGCGGCGGCGCGGCTCGGCCGCACACGACGAGATCGAGCGGGACCCCAGCGGCGTGCTGCACCGGCGCAGCAATCGCGCGGGCGGGCTCGAGGGTGGCATGACGAACGGCGAGGTCCTGCGTGTGCGCGCCGCGATGAAGCCGATCTCGACGGTGCCTCGCGCGCTGGACACCGTGGACGTCGCGACGGGGGAGGCCGCCAAGGCGATCCACCAGCGCTCCGACGTGTGCGCGGTGCCGCCCGCGGCCGTGGTCGCGGAGGCGATGGTCGCGCTCGTGCTCGCGCAGGCGCTGCTGGAGAAGGTCGGTGGGGACAGCGTCGAGGAGTCCGCGCGCAACCTGCGCGCCTATCTCGACGCGGTGCCCGCGACGATGCGATGACGCCGTTCGTGCTGCTCGTCGGGCCGCCGGGGGCGGGCACCTCGACGGTCGCGCGCGAGCTGGCCGCGGCCCGCGGGCTCGCCGTGGTCGACACCGAGCGGGTGACGGCCGAGCAGCTCGGCCACACCGACGTCGCGACGGCGTTCGTGGTCCGCGGCGAGGACGCGTTCCGCGCGGCGGAGACGCAGGTCGTGCTCGCGCTGCTCGGTGGCCGTGCGGTACCGGGCGACGGCGATGGCGGCGACGGCGACGGCGAGAGTGCGGTGCCGGAGGGCTCCGGCGTGGCGCCCGAGGAGTCGGACGCGGCGGTGACCGCAGGGCCCGACAGCAGCCCCGTCGTCGTGGCCCTCGGCTCGGGTGCGCTCACCGCGCCCGAGGTGCGCGACGCCGTCGTCGGCCTGCCGCTGGTCCAGCTGACGGTGTCGCTCGCGCACGCCGCGCCCCGGCTCGGGCTCTCGACGGCGCGACCGGTCTTCCTCGGCAACCCGCGCGCACAGTGGGCACGGCTCGCCCAGGAGCGCCGCGCGCTGTACGACACCGTGGCGGTGGCCGCCGTCGACACCGACGACCGCACGCCTGCCCAGGTCGCCGCGGACGTCGTCCGCGTGCTGGAGGAGAGGGACCCGCGATGACAGGACCGGCCACGAGGATCACGGTCACGGCCGAGCGCACGTACGACGTCGTGATCGGGCACGGGCTGCTCGGCGAGCTCGCGCCGCTGCTCGGCGAGGGCGTGCAGCGCGTCCTGCTGCTCGCGCCGCACGCGCTCGCCGCGACCGCCGAGGCGGTGCGCGAGGACCTCGTCGCGCTCGGTTACGAGGCGTACATCGCCGAGGTGCCCGACGCCGAGGAGGCCAAGACCGCGCAGGTCGCCGCCTTCTGCTGGGGCGTCCTCGGGCAGGCCGGGTTCACCCGCAGCGACGCGGTGGTCGGCATCGGCGGGGGTGCCACGACGGACCTTGCCGGGTTCGTGGCGGCGACCTGGCTGCGCGGCGTGCGGGTAGTGCAGGTCCCGACGACGCTGCTCGCGATGGTCGACGCGGCCGTCGGCGGCAAGACGGGGATCAACACGGCCGAGGGCAAGAATCTCGTCGGCGCGTTCCACTCGCCGGTCGGCGTGCTGGCCGATCTCGGGACGCTCGAGACGCTGCCGAGGCACGACCTCGTCGCGGGGCTGGCCGAGGTGGTGAAGTGCGGGTTCATCGCGGACCCGGTGATCCTCGACCTCGTGGAGGCCTCACCGGACGAGGCCGCGACGCCGGGCTCGCCGGTGCTGCGCGAGCTCGTCGAGCGCGCCGTGGCGGTCAAGGCCCGCGTGGTGTCGCAGGACCTGCGGGAGGCCGACCTGCGGGAGATCCTCAACTACGGGCACACGTTCGCGCACGCGATCGAGCAGGTCGAGCGCTACCAGTGGCGGCACGGCGCGGCGGTGAGCGTGGGGATGGTCTACGAGGCCGAGCTCGCGCGTCTCTCCGGGCGCCTGGCGGAGGACGTGGTCGACCGGCACCGGGCGATCCTCACCTCGCTCGGGCTGCCCGTCACCTACCGGGGCGACCGGTGGCCCCGCCTGCTCGAGGCCATGCGGCGGGACAAGAAGACTCGCGGCGACATGCTCCGCTTCGTCGGCCTTGAGGGGGTGGGCCGTCCGATCCGGATCGAGGGCCCGGACCCCACGCTGCTGACCGCCGCCTACGCCGAGGTGAGCGAGACCGCGGCCGGGGGTGCGGTCGACCTGTAACGGTGCTGCACGCGGGATCCGGTTGATCAGGCATGATCAACCCTTCGTGGTTGATCGTATTACATCAACCCGCTAGGGTTGATGCCATGCTGGTCATCACGGCGGATCAGGAGGGCAGTCGCCACGGCGTGGATCGGGTGCCGGAGGCGCTCGACGTGCTCGAGGGCGTGCCCGTGCTCCTGCCGTTCGTGCGGACGGTGGGTGACGAGCTCCAGGGCGTGCCGGAGGATGCGGCTGCGGCGCTCGAGGCGTGTCTGCGCCTCGTCCGCCTCGGCGGCTGGAGCATCGGCGTGGGCGTCGGGCCAGGACGACTGGCGTCGACCGCGCCCGAGAGCGCGGGGGAGGCGTTCGTGCGTGCGCGCGCCGCGGTCGAGCGCGCCAAGGGCCGCACCGTGCCGCTCCCGCTCGCGATCGAGGCGGCCCCGTCGGGCGGCGGTGTCGGCCCGGACGCGGACGTCGCGGGGACTGCGGGCGTCGCGGGGACTGCGGGCGCCCGGGGGCGCGCGGAGCGCGGGAGCGCCGAGGGTCTCGCCGGTCGCGAGGTGCCCACGGGTCCGGCGGGGGCCGCCGCCGTCGAACCGCTCGTCCACCTGCTCGCCGCCGTGGTCGCCGCGCGGAGCGACACGGCCTGGCGCGTGCTCGACCTCCTCGCCACGGGGACGACGGGTGTCGAGGTGGCGCGCGAGCTGAGGATCTCGCCGCAGGCGGTGAGCAAGCATCGCCGCGCGGCGCTGTGGGACACCGAGCAGGCGGCGCGCCCCGTGGTGGCGCGCCTGCTGGCCGCACTCGACGGCCGCTAGGCCCCGCGCGGGGCTTCCGGGTCGCGATCGCGGCCGCGCAGCCCGCCGCATGCTCTCGTCCGCCTCCCGTCAGTCACGCGCCGGTGTGGCCCAGCCCGGCTCAGCGCAGCCCGGCCCGGCGCAGCCCGGCCCAGCGCAGCCCGGCCCGGCGCAGCCCGGCCCGGCGCAGCCCGGCCCGGCGCGAGCGCACGCGTCGGAGGTGCCTGGTTCGATGGGCGCATGGTGGTGCTCGTCGTCGTCCTCGCGCTCCTGCTCGCGTCCGCGGGCGGGGCGATCGTCGTCCCCGCCGTCCTCGGGCTCACCCCGGAGCGCGGGCGGATGCGCGCACAGGCGGCGTCGCTGCTGCGCGGTGGCCTCGTGATCGGGGTGCTCGAGCGGCTCGCCGTCGCCGGGTCGGTCCTGCTCGGCCACCCGGAGGGCGTCGCGATCGTCGTCGCCGTCAAGGGGCTGGGGCGCTACCCGGAGCTGCGCGGCGCCGCGACGGCACGCACGGGCGCGGCGGGGCCGGTCGCCGTCCAGGGCGACCCACCGACCGACCCCCAGGCGCGCGCCGCGCAGGAGCAGGCCGCGCAGGAGCAGGCCGCGAAGGAGCGCGCCGCACAGGAGCAGGCCGCCGAGCTGAGCGCTGCGGTCTCGGAGCGGTTCATCATCGGCACGCTCGCCTCGCTCGTCTGGGCCGTGGCGTGCGGCGCGGGCGGGCTGTGGTGGCTCGCACAGCTGGCCTGAGGCCCGTGCGTCGCCGCCGCGGCGGCCCGCCCGGTAGGATGAGGTGGTTTGTGTCCGGGCCCGCGAGGCCGGGGCCACGCGCCCGTCACCGGCTGGAGAGCAGCCGGTGACCAGCTGAGGACCGGCAGGTCGTCGCTGATGCAGGGCGCCCACAGGAGATCGAGACGGCGCGCACACGCGTCGACCGCGACGTGAGGACGGACGAGAAGTGGCAACGACCAACGACCTGAAGAACGGCACGGTCCTCAACCTCGAGGGTCAGCTCTGGAGCGTCGTCGAGTTCCAGCACGTCAAGCCCGGCAAGGGCCCGGCGTTCGTCCGCACCAAGCTCAAGAACGTGCTGTCGGGCAAGACCGTGGACAAGACCTTCAACGCCGGCCTCAAGGTCGAGACGGCGAACGTCGACCGCCGCGACATGCAGTACCTGTACAAGGACGGCGACTCCTTCGTCTTCATGGACGCCTCCGACTACGAGCAGATCTTCGTGCCCGAGGCCACCGTGGGCGACGCCGCGAACTTCCTCCTGGAGAACCAGGCCGTGATCATGGCGCTGCACGAGGGCAACCCGCTCTACGTCGAGCTCCCGGCGAGCGTCGTGCTCGAGGTCACCTACACCGAGCCCGGCCTGCAGGGCGACCGCTCGAACGCGGGCACCAAGCCCGCCACGATCGAGACCGGCTACGAGATCCAGGTCCCGCTCTTCATCGAGCAGGGCACCAAGGTCAAGGTGGACACCCGCACGGGTGACTACCTCGGCCGCGCCTGACGCGCATGCCGGACCGCTCCAAGGACCGCCGCCGCGCCGTCGACCTGCTCTTCGAGGCCGACCAGCGCGGCCGCGCCGGTGACCGCGTCGACGTCGTCGAGCTGCTCGCGCAGCGCATCGCCGACCCCTCGGGGCTCAAGCCGATGCGCACGTACGCGGCGGAGATCGTCGAGGGCGTCGCGGCGCACCGCGCGCGGATCGACGAGCTCCTCGCGTCCTACTCCCACTCCTGGACGCTGGACCGGATGCCCGCCGTCGACCTCGCGATCCTGCGGGTCGGCGCGTGGGAGCTGCTGTGGAACGACGACGTGCCCGACGCCGTCGCCGTGGAGCAGGCCACGAACCTCGCGGCCGAGCTGTCCACCGACGAGTCGCCGGGCTTCGTCAACGGCCTGCTCGGCCAGCTGCAGCGCCTCGCGCCCGCCCTGCGGGACGCCCCCGGGCAGGCCGTCGCCGCGGAGTAGGGTGCACGAGAACCTCCACCTTTAACCCCGTCCTGTGAGGCGGAGAAGGAGCGAGCCAGCATGACCCAGTCCCACCACAGTGAGGACCGGGGCGAGCGGGTGGTGCTCTCGGCCGACGAGATCGGCCGGGCGCTGACCCGGATCGCCCACGAGATCCTCGAGCGCAACCACGGCGCCGCCGAGCTCGTCCTGCTCGGCATCCCGAGCCGCGGCGTCCCCCTCGCCGCACGTCTCGCCGACCGGATCCGGCTCGCCGAGGAGCGGTCCCAGGCGCCCGACGGCGAGCCACCGGTCCGCGTGCCGGTCGGCGAGCTGGACATCACGCTCTACCGCGACGACCTGCGCCACCACCCGACCCGTTCCCTGACGCCCACGGTGCTGCCGCCCGGCGGCATCGACGGGCGCGTCGTCGTCCTCGTCGACGACGTGCTCTTCTCCGGGCGGACCGTGCGTGCCGCGCTCGACGCCCTCACCGACCTCGGCCGCCCGCGCGCGGTCCAGCTCGTGGCCCTCGTGGACCGCGGCCACCGCCAGCTGCCGGTGCGCGCGGACTACGTCGGCAAGAACCTGCCGACGGCGGTGACCGAGCGGGTGCAGGTGCGCCTGGAGGAGATCGACGGCGTCGACGCCGTCGCGATCGGAGGAACGCGATGAGGCACCTGCTGGACGCCGGCGACCTGAGCCGGGACGAGGCGGTCGGGCTGCTCGACGTCGCCGAGGCGATGGCGCGCACCCAGTCGCGCCAGATCAAGAAGCTGCCCGCGCTGCGCGGCCTCACCGTGGTGAACCTGTTCTTCGAGGACTCCACCCGCACCCGGATCTCGTTCGAGGCCGCCGCCAAGCGGCTGTCGGCGGACGTCATCAACTTCTCCGCCAAGGGCTCGAGCGTGTCCAAGGGCGAGTCGCTCAAGGACACCGCGCAGACGCTGCGCGCGATCGGGGCCGACGCCGTCGTGGTGCGACACTCGGCCTCCGGCGCGCCGCACCGCCTCGCGCACGCCGGCTGGATCGACACGCCCGTCGTCAACGCCGGTGACGGCACGCACCAGCACCCGACCCAGGCGCTGCTCGACGCGTTCACGCTGCGCCGGCACCTCGCCGACGGCACGGGGGACCTGCAGGGCCGCCACGTGGTGCTCGTCGGGGACGTGCTGCACTCGCGCGTCGCGCGGTCCAACGTGCAGCTCCTGCACACCCTCGGGGCCCGGGTCACGCTCGTCGCCCCGCCCACGCTGCTGCCGGTGGGCGTCGAGGACTGGACGTGCGACGTCTCGTTCGACCTGGACACCGCCGTGGACGGCGGCGCGCCCGCGGGCGCGCCGGACGCCGTCATGATGCTGCGCGTCCAGCGCGAGCGGATGACGAGCGGCTACTTCCCCTCCGAGCGCGAGTACGCCCGGCGCTACGGCCTGGACCGCGCGCGCGTGGACCGGCTGCCCGAGCACGCGATCGTCATGCACCCCGGCCCGATGAACCGCGGCCTGGAGATCTCCGCGGAGGCCGCCGACTCACCGCGCTCCACCGTCGTGGAGCAGGTCGCCAACGGCGTCTCGGTGCGGATGGCCGTGCTCTACACGCTGCTCGCCGGGCAGGACCCCGCCCAGGCCGCCGCCGACATCACCCGGACGGAGACCCGATGACCCGCTACCTCCTGCGCTCCGTGGCGCCCCTGGGCGCCGAGCGGACGGACCTGCTGCTCGGCGACGGGGTGATCCTCGCCGTCGGCGCCGACGCGCGCGAGGCGGCCGGCCGCGACGCCGTGGTGGTCGACGGCGACGGGCTCGTCGCGCTGCCCGGCCTCGTCGACCTGCACACCCACCTGCGCGAGCCCGGCCGCGAGGACACCGAGACCGTCCGCTCCGGCACGCGCGCCGCCGCGGCCGGCGGGTTCACCGCGGTGCACGCCATGGCGAACACCGACCCGGTGGCCGACACCGCGGGCGTCGTGGAGCAGGTCTGGCGGCTCGGGCGCGACGCCGGGTACGCCGACGTGCGGCCCGTCGGCGCCGTGACGATCGGCCTCGCGGGCGAGCGCCTCGCCGAGCTCGGTGCGATGGCGACCTCCGCCGCGCGCGTGCGCGTCTTCTCCGACGACGGGAAGTGCGTGTGGGACCCGGTGCTCATGCGCCGCGCGCTGGAGTACACCCGCGCGTTCGACGGCGTGGTGGCCCAGCACGCGCAGGAGCCGCGCCTCACGCAGGGGTCGCAGATGCACGAGGGTGCCGTCTCGGCCGAGATCGGCCTGGCCGGCTGGCCCGCCGTCGCCGAGGAGGCGATCATCGCGCGCGACGTGCTGCTCGCCGAGCACGTCGGCGGCCGGCTGCACGTGCAGCACCTGTCCACCGCGGGCAGCGTCGAGATCGTGCGGTGGGCCAAGGCGCGCGGCATCCGCGTCACCGCCGAGGCCACCCCGCACCACCTGCTCCTCACCGACGAGCTCGCGCGCACCTACGACCCGGTGTTCAAGGTGAACCCGCCGCTGCGCACCGCCGAGGACGTCGAGGCGGTCCGCGCCGGTCTCGCGGACGGCACGATAGACGTCGTCGCCACCGACCACGCGCCGCACGCCGCGCAGGACAAGGACTGCGAGTGGTCCGCCGCCGCGTTCGGGATGACCGGCCTGGAGACGGCGCTCTCGGTGGTGCAGCACGTGATGGTCGACGACGGACCCTTCGGCTGGGCGGACGTCGCCCGCGTGCTCTCGGTGACGCCGGCCGCGATCGGCGGCGTGACCGACCACGGCCGCCCGCTCGAGGCGGGCGAGCCCGCGTCGCTGGTGCTCGTGGACCCGGCCGCGCGCACCGTCGTCGACCCGGCCGCGCAGGCGACGGCGAGCCGCAACTCCCCGTTCGCCGGCCGCGAGCTCCCCGGTGCCGTGCGCTGGACCTTCCTGCGCGGTCACGCGACGCTCGCCGACGGCGTGCTGACGGAGGCCGACCGGTGACCCGGCCGCTCGCCGTCGCGCTCCTCGTCCTCGTCGGGCTCGCGCTGCTGGCCCTCATGTGGTGGGGCTGGCGCCGCCGCGTGCGGCGCACCGCCGTGGGGCTCGGTGCACCCGCCGCCGCCCTGACCGCGCCGGTGACGCTCGCCGTCGAAGGCGTCTACGTCTCGAGCACGACGGCGGGGGAGTGGCTCGAGCGGATCGCCGCCGACGGCCTCGGCGTGCGTTCCCCGGTCGTGGCCGAGGTGGGCGACGACGGCGTGACGCTGCGCCGGACCGGAGCGCCCGACGTCGTCGTGCCGCGCGCGGCGCTGCTCGGCGCCCGCACCGAGCGCGGCATCGCCGGGAAGGTCGCCCAGCCCGGCGGGATCGTCGTGCTGCGCTGGCGCACCGGCGACGTCGTGCTCGACACCGGCGTCCACCCGCGGCACGCGGCCGACCGCGCACGGCTCGTGGACGCGATCAACGCGATCACGCCGCCGCCGGTCGGCGAGCCAACCGCAGCCACCGCGCCGGGCGCCCCCGACTCACCCGGCTCGCTCGGCGCCCCCGACCCCTCGTCCGCACGATCCCAGGAGGACGTCGCATGACCACCACCACGAGCCAGACCCCGCCCGGTGCCACGAGCGAGGAGGCCTACCTCGTCCTCGAGGACGGCACCGTGCACGTCGGTCGTGCGTGGGGCGCGCGCGGGGAGACCCTGGGCGAGATCGTGTTCTCCACCGGCATGACCGGCTACCAGGAGACGCTCACCGACCCGAGCTATCACAAGCAGATCGTCGTGATGACGGCGCCGCACGTCGGGAACACCGGCGTCAACGGCGAGGACCCGGAGTCGGGCCGGATCTGGGTGTCCGGCTTCGTCGTGCGCGACCCCGCGCGCCGTGCGTCGAGCTGGCGCAGCGAGCGCTCCCTCGACGCCGAGCTCGAGGCGCAGGGCATCGTCGGCATCCGCGAGCTCGACACCCGCGCGCTCACCCGCCACCTGCGGACGGCCGGCGCGATGCGCGCGGGCGTGTTCTCCGGCGACGCGGTGCCCGCGGCCACCGGCCCCTCCCGCGTGGCCGAGCTGCTCGAGCGGGTGCGGTCGAGCTCGCAGATGGTCGGCGCGGACCTGGCCGACGAGGTGACCACGGCGAGTTCGTACGTCGTGGAGCCGGAGGCCGGCACCGACCCGGTCGGCACCGTCGTCGCCGTCGACCTCGGCATCAAGGACATGACGCCGCACCGGATGGCCGAGCGCGGGCTGCGTGTGGTCGTCGTGCCGAGCACGAGCACCCTGGCCGACATCCAGGCGCACGAGCCGGACGCGGTCTTCTTCTCCAACGGCCCCGGCGACCCGGCGGCCGCGGACGACGCCGTCGAGCTCCTGCGCGGCGTCCTCGACGCCGGGATCCCGTACTTCGGGATCTGCTTCGGCAACCAGATCCTCGGGCGCGCACTCGGGTTCGGGACGTACAAGCTCACGTTCGGCCACCGGGGCATCAACCAGCCGGTGAAGGACGTGCGCACCGGCAAGGTCGAGATCACCGCGCACAACCACGGCTTCGCCGTCGACGCGCCGATCGGGCGGGAGTCCGTCGCCCCGCACGACGGCGGTCGCTACGGCCGCGTCATCGTGTCGCACGTGGGCCTCAACGACGACGTCGTGGAGGGCCTGGAGTGCCTGGACATCCCGGCGTTCTCCGTGCAGTACCACCCCGAGGCCGCGGCCGGACCGCACGACGCCGCCTACCTGTTCGACCGGCTCGTCGAGCTGGTGACCAGCCACGGCGCGATCGCCACCAACGCCACCGACGACTCCGCCGCCCCCGACGGCTCCACCGCCCCCGAGGAGAACTCCTGATGCCCCGCCGCTCCGACCTGCACTCGGTCCTCGTGATCGGGTCGGGCCCCATCGTCATCGGGCAGGCCGCCGAGTTCGACTACTCCGGGACCCAGGCGTGCCGCGTGCTGCGCGAGGAGGGCCTGCGGGTCATCCTCGTCAACTCCAACCCGGCCACGATCATGACCGACCCGGAGTTCGCGGACGCGACCTACGTCGAGCCGATCACGCCCGAGGTGGTCGCCGCGATCATCGCCAAGGAGAAGCCCGACGCTCTGCTGCCGACGCTGGGCGGGCAGACGGCGCTCAACACGGCGATCGCGCTGCACGAGAACGGCGTGCTCGCCGAGCACGGCGTCGAGCTGATCGGCGCGAACATCGAGGCGATCCACCTCGCCGAGGACCGCGAGCAGTTCAAGGGCGTGGTCGAGCGCTGCGGCGCGGAGTCCGCACGCAGCTCGATCTGCCACACGATGGAGGAGTGCCTCGCGGCCGCCGAGGATCTCGGCTACCCGCTCGTGGTGCGCCCGTCCTTCACGATGGGCGGGCTCGGCTCGGGCATCGCCTACGACGAGGCGGAGCTGCGGCGCATCGCCGGCGCCGGCCTGCACTACTCCCCGACCACCGAGGTGCTCCTGGAGGAGTCGATCCTCGGCTGGAAGGAGTACGAGCTCGAGCTCATGCGCGACCGCGCGGACAACGTCGTGGTGGTCTGCTCGATCGAGAACGTCGACCCGGTCGGCGTGCACACGGGTGACTCGATCACCGTGGCGCCCGCGCTCACGCTCACGGACCGCGAGTACCAGCGGATGCGCAACGTCGGCATCGCGATCATCCGCGAGGTCGGCGTGGACACCGGCGGCTGCAACGTGCAGTTCGCCGTCCACCCCGAGACCGGCCGCATCATCGTCATCGAGATGAACCCCCGCGTCTCGCGCTCCTCCGCGCTGGCGTCCAAGGCCACCGGCTTCCCGATCGCCAAGATCGCCGCGCGCCTGGCCACCGGGTACACGCTCGACGAGATCCCCAACGACATCACGGGCTCCACGCCGGCCTCGTTCGAGCCGACGCTGGACTACGTCGTCGTCAAGGTGCCGCGGTTCGCGTTCGAGAAGTTCCCGGCCGCCGACCCCACGCTGACCACCACGATGAAGTCGGTCGGCGAGGCGATGGCGATGGGCCGCAACTTCACCGAGGCCCTGCAGAAGGCGCTGCGCTCGATCGACAAGAAGGGCGTCGCGCTGCACTGGAACGGTCCGCGGCCCACGAGCGCCGAGACCCTCGCGCTGCTCGAGGCCGCGCGGGTGCCCACCGAGGGCCGCCTGCTCCAGGTGCAGCAGGCGATCCGGGGCGGTGCGAGCATCGAGCAGCTCTTCGAGGCGACGGCGATCGACCCGTGGTTCCTCGACCAGCTCGTGCTCCTGCAGGAGGTCGCCGAGGCGCTGCAGGCCGCCGAGGCGCTCGACCCGGAGATCCTGCGGCACGCCAAGCGGCACGGGTTCTCCGACGCGCAGATCGCGCAGATCCGCGGCCTGTCCGAGGCCACCGTCCGCGAGGTGCGGCACGCCTACGGGCTGCGCCCGGTCTACAAGACGGTCGACACGTGCGCGGCGGAGTTCGCGGCCCGCACGCCGTACCACTACTCCGCGTACGACGTCGAGACCGAGGTGCAGCCGCGCGAGCGGCCCGCGGTGCTCATCCTCGGCTCGGGTCCGAACCGGATCGGCCAGGGCATCGAGTTCGACTACTCGTGCGTGCACGCCGCCCTCGCGCTCAAGGGCGAGTACGAGACCGTCATGGTCAACTGCAACCCCGAGACGGTCTCGACCGACTACGACACCGCCGACCGGCTCTACTTCGAGCCGCTCACGCTCGAGGATGTGCTCGAGGTCTACCACGCCGAGCTCGCCGTCGGACCCGTCGCGGGCGTGATCGTGCAGCTCGGCGGCCAGACGCCGCTCGCGCTGGCCGCCGACCTCGCCGCGGCCGGCCTGCCCATCTGGGGCACGCCGCCCGAGGCGATCGACGCCGCCGAGGACCGCGGGGTGTTCGGCGGGGTGCTCGTCTCGGCCGGCCTGCCGGCGCCCGCGTTCGGCACGGCCACCACGCTCGCGCAGGCGCTCGAGGTGGCCGAGGGCGTGGGCTACCCCGTGCTCGTGCGGCCCAGCTACGTGCTGGGTGGGCGTGGCATGGAGATCGTCTACGACGCCGACCAGCTCGCGGACTACGTGCGCCGCTCCACCCCGGTCTCGGGCGAGGGCGCCGAGGTGTTCGCCTCCCCGGTGCTCATCGACCGGTTCCTCGACGAGGCGATCGAGATCGACGTTGACGCCCTGTTCGACGGCGAGGAGATGTTCCTCGGCGGGATCATGGAGCACATCGAGGAGGCCGGTATCCACTCCGGCGACTCCGCCTGCGTCCTGCCGTCGGTGACGATCTCGCGGCGCGAGATCGAGCGGATCAAGGCCTCCACCGAGGCGATCGCGCGCGGGGTCGGGGTGCGCGGCCTGCTCAACGTGCAGTACGCGCTGTCCAGCGACATCCTCTACGTCCTCGAGGCGAACCCGCGGGCCTCGCGCACGGTGCCGTTCGTCGCCAAGGCGACGGGCGTGCCGCTCGCGCGTGCCGCGGCGCTCGTCATGGCGGGGGAGTCGATCGCGTCGCTGCGCGAGCGCGGTGTCCTGCCCGCCGTCGACGGCGCGCAGCTGCCCCCCGACTCGCCCATCGCGGTCAAGGAGGCCGTGCTGCCCTTCAAGCGGTTCCGCACCGCCGAGGGGACCGTGGTGGACACCGTCCTCGGCCCGGAGATGCGCTCGACGGGTGAGGTCATGGGCTTCGACGCCGACGTGCCGCTCGCGTTCGCGAAGTCCCAGTCCGCCGCCTACGGCGGCCTGCCCACGTCCGGCACGGTGTTCGTCTCGGTCGCCGATCGCGACAAGCGCTCGATCGTGTTCCCCGTCGCGCGGCTGCAGGAGCTCGGCTTCGAGATCCTCGCGACCACCGGCACGGCCGACGTGCTGCGCCGCTACGGGATCGACTCGCGCGTGGTGCGCAAGGCGTCCGACGGTGCGGGGCCCGACGGCGAGCCCACCATCCTCGACCTCATCACCTCCGGAGAGGTCGACATGGTGGTGAACACCCCCAACGGCCAGGGAGCGCGCGCGGACGGGTACGACATCCGCACGGCGACGACCGCCGTCGACAAGCCGATCGTCACGACGATCCAGCAGTTCGCCGTCGCCGTCCTCGCGATCGAGGCCGTGCGGCGCGGGCCGTTCGGGGTGCGCTCGCTGCAGGAGTTCGACGCGGCGCGGCACGCCGTCGTGACCGGGGGGGACCCCGCGGCCCTTGCCGAGGTGATCGCGTGAGCGCCGGGTCCGGCACGTTCGCCGGGTCCGGGGCGTCCGGTGCGTCCCGTGCGTCGCAGGCCTTCGGGGCGCGCCTCGCGGACGCGATGGACGAGCGCGGCCGGCTGTGCGTGGGCATCGACCCGCACCCGCCGCTGCTGCGCGCGTGGGGCCTGGGCGACGACGTCGCCGGCCTGCGCGAGTTCTCCCTCCGCGTGGTGGACGCCCTGGCCGGCATCGTCGCGGTGCTCAAGCCGCAGGCCGCGTTCTTCGAGCGGCACGGCTCCGGCGGCGTCGCGGTGCTCGAGGAGACGATCGCGGCCGCGCGCGAGGCGGGCGTGCTGACGATCGTGGACGCCAAGCGCGGCGACATCGGCTCCACGATGCAGGGCTACGCCGACGCGTTCGTGCGGGAGGGCTCGCCGCTCGCGGGCGACGCCGTCACGCTCTCGCCGTACCTCGGCTTCGACTCGCTCACGCCCGCGATCGACACCGCGCTGGCGTCGGGGCGCGGGGTGTTCGTCCTGTGCCTCACCTCCAACCCGGAGGGTGCGGCCGTCCAGCTCGCGCGCAGCGACGACGACGGCGCCACGCACGGCGTGACCGTCGCCGCGCGGATCGCGAACGCGGCGGGCGAGGCCAACGCGCTCGAGCTCGCCGCCGGCGGCAACCCCGGCGCGGACCAGCACGCCCTGGGCAGCGTCGGGCTCGTCGTCGGCGCGACGGTGGGGGACGCCGCCCGGCGCGGGGGCGTCGACCTGGCCGGGGTCCGTGGCCCGCTGCTCATGCCGGGACTGGGCGCGCAGGGCGGCTCCGCGGAGTCGGTGCGTGCCGTCGTCGGGACCGCCTGGGGCCAGGTGCTCGCCTCGTCCTCGCGCGAGGTGCTGGGCGCCGGACCGGATGCCGACGCGCTGCGGGCCGCGGCTCGCGCCGCGATCGACGCGCTCACCTGAGCCTCGTCCGGTCCGGAGCCGGCTTCGGGGACCCGTCGTGCCAGCGGCGTCCCCGGGGCGCCGGCTCAGGATGCCAGGATGGCGCCATGACGTCGCCGACCTCTCCGACCACCCGTCCCGAGCCAGACCCGGCCACGGTCGACCTCACGATCGAGGGCACCTGGAACGCGCGGGACGCGGCCAGCCTCACGGGCGTGGCTCCACGGGTGCTGCTGCGCACCGCGGCACTCCAGGGGCTGACGGACGCGGGCCGCTCGACCCTGCTCGAGCTCGGCGTCACCGACGTGGTCGACCTGCGCTCGGACCCCGAGGTGGCCAACCAGGGCGGTGACGCGGTGCCCGACGGCGTCGCGGTCCACCGCCTGGCGATCTCGCCCGGTGCCGCGCTCGCCGGCCAGATCGGCGGTGCCGGTCCCGACCCGGCCGTGATGGCGCAGTTCCTCGAGCTGCTGCGCCAGCCCGGCTGGGCCCAGGAGTTCATGGTGGGCATCTACCGCGAGATCGTCGCCGACGCGGCCTCCGCGGCCCAGCTCGGCGCCGGCCTGCGGGTCATCGCCCGCGCCGAGGGGGCCACGGTGGTGCACTGCTCGGCGGGGAAGGACCGCACCGGGGTGCTCGTGGCTCTCACGTGCACCGTGGCCGACGTGCCCGCCGAGCGGATCGAGCAGGACTTCCTCTGGTCCAACCGGGCCAGCGCGGCGCAGGCAGCCGTGATCCCGGAGCTGCCGGGTCTCGACCCGGCTCTGCTCGAACCGTTCCTCGGCGTGTCGATCGACGGGCTGCGGGCCGCCGAGCAGGCGGTGACGGACACCTACGGGGGCATGGACCCGTTCCTCGCGGCCGTCGGCGTCGGCGGCAACGACGTCGAGCGGCTGCGCGGGCGGCTGCTCGGCTGACGAGCGCGGCACGCGGCCGCCGGCGTTCGACCACGACCGTCCGCGCCCGTGGGGCGAACGTGACCTGCGCCGTCGGGCACTCGCCCCCGGGGCGTCCGGGCCGGTCGCGCGACGGTGACGCACGCCGTCGGGCGCTGTCTGCGGGGCGTCCGGGCCGGTCGCGCGACGGTGACGTACGCCGTCGGGCACGCTGTTCTGGCCGGTCCGGACCGCGGGCCCGGCCCGCGGCGCGATTGCCGGAGGCGCACGTGGCCGATAGGTTGCACTAGCCGTCCGTACACCATGGAGGAGACGCAGGTGGCCCTTCCCGAACTCACGCCGCAGCAGCGCGCCGACGCGCTGGAGAAGGCAGCCCAGGCCCGGGCGACCCGCGCCGAGGTGAAGAACCGGCTGAAGTACTCGGGCGCCTCGCTCTCGAGCGTTCTCGAGGCAGCCGAGGCCGACGAGGCGATCGGCAAGCTCAAGGTGAGCGCGCTGCTCGAGGCGCTGCCCGGCGTCGGGCCGGTGCGCGCGAAGCAGATCATGGCCGAGATCGGCATTGCCGAGACCCGTCGGGTGCGAGGCCTCGGTCCGCACCAGCGCGGCGCGCTCGTGACCCGTTTTGGCTGAGCGGCTCCCGCGGCTCACGGTGCTCGCCGGCCCGACCGCGGTCGGCAAGGGCACGGTCTCGGCAGACGTGCGCGAGCGCCATCCCGACATCTGGCTGTCCGTCTCCGCCACCACGCGGCCCCCGCGGCCCGGCGAGATCGACGGCGTGCACTATGCGTTCGTCGACGAGCAGCAGTTCGACCGCATGGTCAAGCGCGGCGAGCTGCTGGAGTGGGCCGTGGTGCACGGCCGCAACCGGTACGGCACGCCGCGCGCGGCCGTGGAGGAACGCCTCGAGGCCGGTGTGCCGGTCCTGCTAGAGATCGACCTGCAAGGCGCCCGGCAGGTGCGTGCCACGATGCCTCAGGCGCGGTTCGTGTTCCTCGCCCCGCCGAGCTGGGAGGAGCTGGTGCACCGGCTCGTCGGGCGCGGCACCGAGGGGCCGGAGGAGCGCGAGCGCCGGCTCGCCACCGCCCGCGTCGAGCTCGCCGCGGTGCGCGAGTTCGACCACGTCATCGTGAACGACGACGTGCACCGCGCGGCCGACGAGCTGGTCTCGCTGATGCGGACCCGCGAGCGCTGAGCCCTCCGTCCGCGCCGCCGACGCGAGGCGCTAGACTGAGAGGCTGTTGCCGCCTGCCGTCAGATCGCTGACGCAGCGCCGGACAGCCCGCCACCCGCTCCCGCACCCTGGAGGATCCACCATGGCCGGAACAGTCGCCGCCCCCGAGGGCATCACCGACCCGCCCATCGACGAGCTCCTCGAGGTCGCCGACTCGAAGTACGCCCTCGTCCTGTACGCCGCCAAGCGCGCGCGCCAGATCAACGCGTACTACGCGCAGCTGCACGAGGGCCTGCTGGAGTACGTAGGCCCCCTCGTCGAGACCCGTCCGCAGGAGAAGCCGCTCTCGATCGCCATGCGCGAGATCAACAAGGGCCTCCTGGACTACACCCCCACCGAGGAGTAGGCCCTGCGCGTCCTGCTCGGGGTCAGCGGAGGCATCGCCGCCTACAAGGCGGTCGGCCTCCTGCGGATCCTGGCCGAGGCCGGGCACGACGTGCACGTCGTGCCCACCGAGGGTGCGCTCCGGTTCGTCGGCAAGCCGACGTGGGAGTCCCTCGCGGGCCACGCGGTCCGCACCGACGTCTTCACGGGCGCGCCCGAGGTGGAGCACGTCCACCTGGGCCGGAGCGTGGACCTCGCGGTTGTCGCCCCCGCGACGGCGGACCTGCTTGCCCGGATGGCCGGCGGCCACGCCGACGACCTCCTCACCGCGACGCTGCTGACGGTGACCGCTCCCGTCCTCGTCGCGCCCGCGATGCACACCGAGATGTGGCTGCACCCCGCCACTCAGGCGAACGTCGCGCTCCTGCGCTCGCGCGGGGTCCACGTCCTCGACCCCGACACCGGACGCCTCGCCGGCGCCGACTCCGGCCCCGGGCGACTGCCCGAGCCCGCCGCCATCGCGGCCGCGGCCCTCGCCCTGCTGGCGCCGCAGGACCTCACCGGTGTGTGCGCCGTCGTGAGCGCGGGAGGCACCCGCGAGCCGCTGGACCCCGTGCGCTTCCTGGGCAACCGCTCCTCGGGGCGGCAGGGGCTCGCCGTCGCCGACGAGCTCGCCGCCCGCGGGGCGGACGTGACGATCGTCGCGGCGCACGTCGAGGTGCCCCTCGGCGCGCACCGGGTGGTGCCCGTCGGGACGGCCGCCGAGCTCGAGGTTGCGGTGCGCCACGAGGCGAAGACCGCCGACGTCGTCGTGATGGCCGCCGCGGTCGCCGACTACCGGCCCGCGCACGCTGCCGACGCCAAGATCAAGAAGTCGGGCGACGCCGGACTCACGCTCGAGCTCGTGCAGAACCCCGACATCCTCGCCGGGCTGGTCGCCGACCGCCGGCCCGGCCAGGTCGTCGTCGGCTTCGCCGCCGAGACGGGTGAGGGCGACGACGTCGTCGGCACCGTCCTGCAGCACGGCCGCACCAAGGCGCGTCGCAAGGGCGCGGACCTGCTCGCCGTCAACCCCGTGGGTGTCGACCTGGGGTTCGGCGACGTGCCCAACTCCGTCGTCGTGCTCGACGGCGAGGGCACCGAGGTCGGTCGCGGCGGGGGCACCAAGCGTGAGGTCGCCCGCATCCTGGTCGACCTGGTCAGCGACCGTCTGGACCGGTCCTCGCTGCACTAGGCTCGACGCTCGTGACCACGCTGCGCAGCTTCACGTCCGAGTCGGTCACGGAGGGGCACCCCGACAAGGTCAGCGACCTCATCTCCGACTCGATCCTCGACGCCCTCCTCACGGCCGACCCCGGGGCGCACGTCGCCGTCGAGACCCTCGTGACCACGGGCCTCGTGCATGTCGCTGGGGAGATCAACACCACCGGGTACGTGGAGATGCCGGCCCTGGTGCGCGACGTGGTGCGGAGCATCGGGTACACCTCCTCCGAGGTCGGGTTCGACGGCGGCTCGTGCGGGGTCTCCCTCTCGATCGGGCAGCAGTCGCCCGAGATCGAGCAGGGCCTCGTCAAGTCCTGGGAGGTCCAGGGCGGGGAGGCCGTCGACCCCTACGACGCACAGGGCGCGGGCGACCAGGGGCTGATGTTCGGCTACGCGACGGCCGAGACGCCGACGCTCATGCCGCTGCCCATCCACCTCGCCCACCGGCTATCCGAGCGCCTCGCGCAGGTGCGGCACGACGGCGTGGTCGACCTGCTGCGGCCCGACGGCAAGACGCAGGTCACGATCGGCTACGACGGCGACCGGCCGGCTCGGCTCGAGACGGTCGTCATCTCGGCGCAGCACGACCCCCGGTTGAGCGAGTTCGACCTGCGGGAGCTGCTCGAGGAGCACGTGCTCGCGCCCGTGCTCGCCGAGCACACGCCCGACGGCCTGGACCGCGACGGCGTGGACCTGCTCGTGAACCCCACGGGCGCGTTCACGCTCGGTGGACCGATGGGGGACGCCGGCCTCACGGGTCGCAAGATCATCGTCGACACCTACGGCGGGATGGCGCGGCACGGCGGGGGAGCGTTCTCCGGTAAGGACCCTTCGAAGGTGGACCGCTCGGCGGCGTACGCGATGCGGTGGGTGGCGAAGAACGTGGTGGCCGCCGGCCTTGCCGGCCGGTGCGAGGTGCAGGTCGCCTACGCGATCGGGCGCGCGCGTCCCGTGGGCGTGTACATCGAGACGTTCGGGACCGAGGCCGACGGCGTGTCCCCGGACGCGATCGCCGTCGCCATCGACGAGGTCTTCGACCTGCGGCCGGCGGCGATCATCCACGACCTCGACCTGCTGCGGCCGATCTACGCGCGGACGTCCAACTACGGGCACTTCGGGCGCGAGCTGCCGGAGTTCACGTGGGAGCGGACGGACCGGGCCGAGGCGCTGCGGGAGGCTGTGCGCTGACGGGGCTGTGCGCTCAGGGCCATCCGCTCAGCCGCGACCCGTGACGAGGTGGACGGGCAGGTCGGTGACGGCGACGTCGAGTGAGGCGTCGGTGTCCATGTCGAGCGTTCCGGTCTGACCGCCGCCGGTCCACGTGATGGCCCAGTGCGAGGTGGCGGTGACGGTGTAGACGCCGCCGGGTTGGTCGTCGCTGGGGTGTTCCCAGGTGTGGCCGCACACGGGTGGCGCGGTCGGGTCGGCGGGCGCTGCGGCGATCTCGGCGCGGGTGCACGTGAACTCGCTGCCGTCGCCGGTACTGAAGGTGACGCCCGTGAGCGTGGCCGTGACCGTGACCGTGAGGCCGGCATCGGACGCGCTCACCGTCGCTGGGCCGAGCTCGTTTGGGGCGTCGCCGTCCAACCAGAAGTGCGCGGGCATCGTGATGAGGACGTTCGGGTCGTCAAGGTCGGGCGCAGGCGCCATCCCGATCGGCGGAGTGGTTAGTTCCATCTCGGCGACAGCGCGACGTGCGAGGGCGACGGGGTCGAAGGTGACCCCGGGTGGAGCGGGGGCCCAGTAGTTCGCGTACGCAGTGGCCGGCGTAATTCCCAGGTTGTTCCCCACGGGTATCGATGTGCATCGAAGAATCACCCCGTAGTTGCGCCCCATCCAGATGGGGTCGGAGTACGGCGGCTGCGGGTTGATTGGTCCGAGGTAGCAGTCTCCGGTCCAGATGCCGGCGTCTGTCGTGCAAGGCACGATTGTGCTCTCGTGGAAGCAAACTGGAGCCTTTTCCTTTGCGCTGGCTCGAGAACCGCTACTATCGCCCTGGCCCAATCCTCTTCCCCCCGCGAGAGTCACTTCGCCACCGCAGTTCGCGTAAGCC
>NZ_VENP01000140.1 GCF_006351005.1 Miniimonas arenae
AACGCACCCTCCACCTCGCCGAGCTCGTCGAGACCACCACCCGACGCCTGACCCGCCTGCAGCTCCACCTCGCCGCCACCCTCGAGCACGCCACCACCCCACCCGAACCCGGCCACGGCGTCCTCGTCGACCACACCGGCACCCTGCCCCGCCCCACCCTCCTGCCCGACACCACCAGCAGCATCGGTGCCCGTGGCCGCGGCGTTGCCGGAACCGGCGACCCGGCCGGCACAGGTGGGGCGGAAGACGTCGGCACCGGCGGCGCCGGCACCACCGGAGTGCAGGACGCGGGTTGCGCCCCGACGGGTCGGTCGGGGCCGCGTACCCCGTACGCGCGGGCGCGGGACCTGCTGCGGATGCGGCTACGGATCAGTGGCGCCGAAGCCGGCCGGCGCATCCGCCTGGGCCACGCCCTGACCCCCCGCACCACCCTGACCGGGCAGGTCCTGCCGCCCGAGCACCCCGTCCTCGCGTCGGCACTGCCCCATGTGGACCGGGACGCCACCACCGAGGTCCTGCGCGCCCTCGAACGCGTCGCCGCGGTCCTGGACCAGGGGGACGTCACCGAGCTCGAGCAGGTCCTCACCACCCATGCCACCACGTTCGACCCCGACCAGCTGCGTCGGATCGCCACCCACGCCGTGGCCGTGGCCGACCCCGACGGGGCAGCGCCCAGTGAGAGCCTCAAGCACATCCAGCAAGGCGTCCACATCGGACCCACCCGCAAAGGCCTGACCACCATCCGCCTCGTCGTCGACGCCATCCAGCTCGAGATCCTCCAGACCGTCTTCGACACCGGCACCAACCCCCACACCACCACCCCCACCCCCACCGACACCGACTCCGACAGCGCGAGCCCGAGCACAGCGACCCCCGACACGAAAGACGGCGCCGCCACGCTCGACGACTCAGTCCCCAACAGCAACACCATCGACGGCGAGAGTCAGACCATCGACGCCGACGATGAATCGGTCTTCGACCAGGGCGAGACGGTCAACGGCGGGACCGGCGCCGGCGACGCGTCACCGCAGAGCGAGACGGTCGGGGCGCCGGTGCTCGTGCCGACGGAGCGGCGCACCCGCCCCCAGATCATGCTCGACACCCTCATCGCCGCCACGATGTGCATCCTGCGCACCGGTGTCCTGCCCACCACCGGTGGAGCACCCACCCAGGTCATCGTCACCCTCGACGGCGCCGACCTCCTCACCGCCCTGCGCCACCAGACCCCCGGCCCC
>NZ_VENP01000141.1 GCF_006351005.1 Miniimonas arenae
GGCTCTTCGGACATCTGGTGGGGAGTGGGGGTCGGGGTGTGATCGGGGCTGGGTAGGGGTCGAGGTCCTCGATGATCGGTAGCGACCAAGCGACCGTTCGTCTCGAGGACCTCGACGTTGACCAACGCTACGGCGTGCGTGCGCGCGCCTTCCACAGGTGATCCCTGCCCGCGGTGTGACCTCCTGCTGGGGCTGGAGGGTGTGGTCCATGTCGAGGGCGTCGAGCGCGTCGACGGCCACATGCGCGTGGAGGTCTCCACGCCGTGGCAGTTGATGGGCTGCCCGGAGTGCGGTGTCCTCTCCCCGAGCCGGGGCCGGCGGGTCCGGCGGCTGCACGACGTGCCGCACGGGAGCGCGCGTGTCGTGCTGGTGTGGCGCCAGCGGGTGTGGCGATGCCCCGATCAGGGCTGCGCGCGGGGGACGTTCACCGAGCAGGTCCCCGACCTGGTTGCGGCGCGGGGATCGGTCACGACCCGAGCAGTGGCCTGGGCCATGGAGCAGCTACGGCGTGAGCACGCCACGATCAGTGGCCTGGCCCGCCAGCTCGGGGTCGCGTGGAAGACGATGTGGCGCGCGATCGAGCCCGTCCTGGAACACCTCGACAGCCAGGAGTCCCGCTTCGCCGGAGTGAGCAGCCTTGGGGTCGACGAACACATCTGGCACCACGGCGACCCACGCCGGAAGGGTCCGAAGGAGTTGACCGGGATGGTCGACCTCACCCGCGATGAGCAGGGACGGGTCCGCGCCCGACTGCTGGACCTGGTCCCGGGCCGCTCCAAGAAGGCCTACACCGACTGGCTCACCGCCCGCGGCGATGCGTTCCGCGCCGGAGTCCAGGTCGCGGCCCTGGACCCGTTCGGTGGCTACAAAGCCGCGATCGACGCCGCGCTCGCCGACGCCGTCGCGGTCCTGGACGCCTTCCACGTCGTGAAGCTCGGCACCCAGGTCGTGGACGAGGTCCGCCGCCGGGTCCAGCAGACCACCCTGGGCCACCGCGGCCGCAAGGGGGACCCCCTCTACGGCATCCAGACCATCCTGCGGGCAGGGGCGGAGAACCTCACCGACAAACAGTTGGATCGCCTGGCGGAAGCTGTCGAGGCCGACCCCGCCCACGAAGAGGTGTATGTCGCGTGGCGCTGCGCCCAGGACCTCCGCGCCGCCTACCGCGACAAGGACACCGCCGCGGGCAAGAAGCAAGCCGAGAAG
>NZ_VENP01000142.1 GCF_006351005.1 Miniimonas arenae
CAGATATGCCCCGACGTGACCTCTACCCGGGCCGGTGCCGGCCGCTTGGCGACCGAGACATCACATCCCCGTCACGAGGAAGGAACGTCGATCACCATGTCGATCGTCGCGCACACCCGCCCATTCGTCATCGGCGTAGACGCCCACGCCCGAACCCATGCACTCGCCGTGCTGGCCTGCCCGACCGGAGAGGTCCTCGATGAGGCACAGTTCCCAGCGACGACTGCCGGCCTTGCCCGTGCCGTCGCCTGGGTCGCACGCCGCACCGGCGCGGACCTCGACGCGCTCTGGGGCATCGAGGGCGTCGGCACCTACGGCGCCCGCCTGGCGCGTGCAGCTGCCGATGCTGGGTACGCCGTGGCCGAGGCACCACGGATGAACGCTCGCGCCAACCGCGGCGTGGGCAAGTCCGACCCCCTGGACGCTCGCCGGATCGCTCAAGCAGCCCTCCCGCTCGACCACACCCAGCTGCGTCTGCCGCGCACCGACGAGGGAGCCCGGGCCGCCCTGCGGATCCTGATCGCCTCCCGCGACCACATCACCAACGAGCGCACCGCCGCGATCAACGCCCTGATCGCGCTGCTGCGGGTCGTCGACCTGGGGATCGATGCCCGAGGCACCCTCAACACCGGCCGGATCAGCGAGATCGCCGCGTGGCGCGCCCGCGCCGAGGAGCTCTCCATCGGCGTCGCCCGCGCCGAGGCCGTCCGCCTCGCCAAGCGTGTCCGCACAGCCGACAGGGAGCTGGGCGACCTCACCCGCCAGATGACCGCCCTGTTGAACGAGAGCCCCGCCGCGGGCCTGCTGGACCAGCCGGGCATCGGACCCGTCACCGCCGCGATCGCCTACGCTGCGTGGTCGCACCCCGGCCGGATCCGCTCCGAAGCCGCCTTCGCCAGCCTGGCCGGCGTCAACCCCATCCCGGCCTCATCCGGCAACACCGTTCGACACCGCATCAACCGCGGCGGCGACCGACGCCTCAACCGCGCCCTGCACATGGCCGTCGTCACCCGCATGCGCATGGACCCCGAGACCCGCGCCTACGTCGACAAGCGCACCGCGCAGGGGCGCACCCCGCGCGAGATCCGCCGCTCGCTCAAGCGCTACCTCGCCCGTCAGATCTACAGGCAACTCAACGCCACGATCACACCTGCGGCGGC
>NZ_VENP01000143.1 GCF_006351005.1 Miniimonas arenae
GGCAGTCCCGTGCTCTCCGTGCGTCGCGCACCAGGCAGTCCCGTGCTCTCCGTGCGTCGCGCACCAGGCAGTCCCGTGCTCTCCGCGCGCCGCGCGCCGTGCAGACCCGCGCTCTCCGCGCGCCGCGCGCCGTGCAGTCCCGCGACCTCCGCGCGTCGCGCGTCGCGGCGTTCGGCCAGGCGCGGGTCACCAGTCGACGGCGGGGCATCCGGGCGGGAACACGAACGCGTCGGTCGTCGCGGACGACGCTGCCGACGGTGGCTCGGCCCCGCCGATCCCACCTTCCTCTCGTGCGACTCCACCCGCGCCCCGAGGCGCACGTCCAACAGTGATCGCTCCCGCTCGGGCACCTCCGTCTGCGCCCGGCGACGCACCCCGACCCGTGAGCGTGCCCGCTCGCGCGACTCCGCCCGTGCATGGTGTCGCACCCCCACTCGTGCCCGGTGGCGCGCCCGCGCATCCGACCGCACCAGCTAGGGCGGCTCCACTCGTGCCTGGTGGCGCACCCGCGCGTTCACCCGCGCCCGGCGGCACACCCCCACTCGGCGGCCGGCTCCCCGCGCCGGTGGTTCGTCCCCGGCCTTCTCCGTCGGAGCACTTGGGCACGAGAAGCTCGTCGTCGAGACGGGTGGTCCGGCCGATCTCCCGACCGTCGCGAGCCACGAACCGGAACCCACCCCGGATCGGCGTCACGCGCACGGCGTCGTCGTGGATGTCGTGATGGTGCCTGGAACACACGGTGATCCCGTTCTCGAGGGACGTCTCGCCACCTCGCGACCACCAGAGGATGTGGTGCACCTCGCACCAGGACGCTCGCATCGTGCAGCCGGGCCACTGGCAGTGCCGGTCGCGGGTCAGGATCGCCCTTCGCAGGTCTCCGACGAACGTCCGCTCCGTGCGCCCCACGTTCAGGGGTTGCCCGTCCGAGTCGAGCACCACTCGTTGCACGAGCGCGTCGCAGGCGAGCACGTCGAGCGCGGCGAACGGGAGGAGCGTGCCGTCCTGGAGCTGTGCCAGAGGTGGCTCAGCGGCCAGTCCCGTCGCTGCGAACGCGGCCCCGGTCGCACCGGCCCCGGTCGCACCAGCCCCGGTCGCACCAGCCCCGGTCGCACCAGCCCCGGTCGCACCAGCCCCGGTCGCACCAGCCCCGGTCG
>NZ_VENP01000144.1 GCF_006351005.1 Miniimonas arenae
CCCACAAGGACAACCACGTAGCGGTCGCGATCGACGGCTTTGGCGGCCGGCTCGGCGACATCGTCGTGCCCACCACCATCGCCGGGTTTGAGGAGCTCCTCGCCTTCTGTCTGGCCTTCGTCGGGTCGGCCGGTCGGCTGATCGGGTTCGGCGTCGAGGGCACCGGCTCCTACGGGGTCGGCTTGGCGCGCTACCTGCGCAACCACGGTCACGACGTCCACGAGATCGCCCGCCCAGCACGGGCCGCGGAACGTCGACTCGCAGGGAAGAACGACACCATCGATGCCGAGCACGCTGCACGCCAGCTCCTGGCTGGGCACGGGCTGTCGACACCCAAGACCGCCGACGGCGCGGTCGAAACGATCAGGCTGGTCAAGATCGCCTACGACGGTGCCGTTCAAGCGCGGACAACCGCGATGATCACGCTCAAGGCGACCCTCGCGACCGGGAGCGAGGCGTTGCGGGCGGAGCTGGAGACGCTCACCGACCACAAGCTGATCCTCGCGTGCGCGGCGCTGGAGGGTCCGACTCCACTGCCGCCCGTGCGCCGTGGCGCACCTGCCGTTGTTGTCCCGGGCGACCCGGATGTGGCGATGCGACACGTGCTGTCCTCGATGGCGAAGCGTTGGCTGGCGCTGCACGAGGAGGCCAAGGCTCACGCCGCATCACTGAAGGCACTCACTGCGGCCGCTGCGCCCCAGCTCGTCGAGGCCGTCGGCGTCGGCTACGACACTGCGGCACAGATGCTGATCACCGCCGGCGACAACACCAACCGGATCAAGTCCGAGGCAGCGTTTGCCAAGATGTGTGGCGCGTGCCCGATCCCGGCTGGATCCGGCAAGACCAACAGCCGGCACCGTCTATACCGCGGCGGGAACCGGCAGGCCAACGCCGCGCTGTATCGCGTGGTCATCGTGCGCATGCGCTGGCATCAGCCGACGATCGACTACGTGGCCCGTCGCACCGCCGAGGGCATGTCGAAGCGGGAGATCATCCGGTGCCTGAAGCGGTACCTCGCTCGCGAGCTCTTCCGCCTGCTGCCGGCCCCGGACGCCATCGCCAAGCCCGTTAATGGAGAGCTCGAAATCGCGGCCTGATCGACTTGACGAGCTATAGGAGCATCAACGCGATGGCCGAGGCGCTGAACTCG
>NZ_VENP01000145.1 GCF_006351005.1 Miniimonas arenae
CCGAGGAAGCGGAACTCGTCCGGCACGGGAACGCTGATCGACTTGCTGAGCCAGATCACGACGCCGCGGAAGATCATCATGCCGGCCAGCGTGGTGATGAACCCGGGGATGCCGACCTTCGCGAGCCAGAAGCCCTGCCACGCACCGATCGCGATCCCGATCACGAGGCCGGTCAGGATCGCGAGCCACCAGGGAAAGTGCAGGTCGCGCGCGCTGAGCGCCGCTGACATGCCCACCACGCCTGCCACGGACCCGACCGAGAGGTCGATCTGACCGATCACGATGACCATGACCATGCCGATCGCCAGGATCAGCACGTACGCGTTCCCCGAGAGCAGGTTCTGCACGTTCGAGGAGGTGAGCATGCGGCCGCCCGAGGCGATGTGGAACGCGACGAGCAGCGCGACGAGCGCGACCACCATCGTGTACTGGCGGAGGTCGCCGCCGAGAATCTGCTTGAGTGACTTCATCGTCCGAAGGTCCTTTGGGTCCGGTGCGCCGTCAGGCGGCAGTCGTCGAGGTCGTTGTCATGAGGCGCATGAGCTGTTCCTGGTCTGCGTCGGCGGCGAGGAGCTCGCCGGTGATGCGCCCCTCGCAGATCGTGTAGATGCGGTCGCTGATCCCCAGCAGCTCCGGCAGCTCCGAGGAGATCACGATGACCGCCTTCCCCTGGTCGGCGAGATCCTGGATCAGCTTGTAGATCTCGTACTTGGCGCCGACGTCGATCCCGCGGGTCGGCTCGTCGAGGATGAGCAGCTCCGGATCCGGGTACATCCACTTCGAGAGCACGACCTTCTGCTGGTTCCCGCCCGACAGCGTCGCGACGCCGACGTCGACGCTCGGGGACTTGATCCGCAGCGCCTTGCGGTAGTGCTCGGCGACCTCGAACTCCTTCTCGAAGTCGAGCAGACCGCGCTTGACGACGCCGGCCAGGTTCGCGGAGACGATCGTCCGCTTGATCGTGTCGAGGAGGTTGAGCCCCAGCGTCTTGCGGTCCTCGGGGACGTACGCCAGGCCCTGCGCGATCGCGGACGACACCGAGGAAGCCACGACCTCCCGGCCGTGCAGGAGCATCGTCCCCGACAGGTAGGTCCCGTAGGTGCGGCCGAAGA
>NZ_VENP01000146.1 GCF_006351005.1 Miniimonas arenae
CACCGCACCCGTCGACGGCGACGTCGAGCCCGTGCTCTCGGTCCGCGACCTCGGAGTGGACTTCTACGTCGACGGGCAGTGGTTCCCGGCCGCCGAAGGCGTGAGCTACGACGTCGCGCCGGGGCACGTGCTCGCGATCGTCGGGGAGTCCGGTTCCGGCAAGTCGCAGTCCTCGATGGCGCTGCTCGGCCTCCTGCCCGCGAACGGTCGCGCCCACGGCAGTGCCAAGCTGGGCGGTCGTGAGCTCATCGGGATGTCCTCGGGTCAGCTGCGCCGAGTGCGCGGCAAGGAGATCGCGGTCATCTTCCAGGAGCCGATGACGGCCCTGAACCCCGTCTACACGGTCGGCTTCCAGATCGTCGAGACGCTGCGCGAGCACTTCGACATCGGTCCCGCGCGTGCCAAGGAGCGCGCCATCGAGCTGCTCCGGCTCGTGGAGATCCCCGAGCCCGAGCGCCGGTTCTCCTCCTACCCGCACCAGCTCTCGGGCGGCCAGCGGCAGCGCGCGATGATCGCGCAGTCCCTCGCGTGCGACCCGCGCCTCCTCATCGCCGACGAGCCGACCACAGCGCTCGACGTGACGGTGCAGGCCGAGATCCTCAAGCTGATGCGCGACCTGCGCCACCGCGTGAACGCCGGGATCATCCTCATCACGCACGACATGGGCGTGGTGGCGGACCTCGCGGACTCGATGCTCGTCATGAAGGACGGCGTCGTCGTCGAGCGCGGGACCTCCGAGGAGGTCTTCCACAACCCTCAGCACCCGTACACCCAGAAGCTGCTCGCCGCCGTGCCACACCTGGGCAGCAACACCGACGGCGATGCCGTGCTGGCCGCCGTGGACGCGGGGGTCGACCTCGATGCTCTCGCGCGCGGGGAGCTCCTGCCCGCGTCGCCCGGCGAGTCCGGTGGGCCCGGCGTGGCCCAGGTGACCGAGGCCGCCCAGGACGCGCCCGCACCCGTGGACGACCGTCCGCTGGTGCTGAGCGCACGGGACATGGTCATCGAGTACCCCGGCCGGCGTCG
>NZ_VENP01000147.1 GCF_006351005.1 Miniimonas arenae
GATCGGTAGCGACCAAGCAACCGTTCGTCTCGAGGACCTCGACGTTGACCAACGCTACGGCGTGCGTGCGCGCGCCTTCCACAGCTGACCCCTGCCCGCGCTGTGATCTCCTCCTGGGGCTGGAGGGTGTGGTCCATGTCGAGGGCGTCGAGCGCACCGACGGCCACATGCGCGTGGAGGTCTCCACGCCGTCGCAGCTGATGGGCTGCCCGGACTGCGGGGTGGTCGCGCCGAGCCGGGGCCGGCGGGTCCGGCAGCTGCACGACGTCCCCCACGGGAGCACACGTGTCGTGCTGGTCTGGCGGNGGATCGCGTGGAAGACGATGTGGCGCGGGATCAAGCCCGTCCTGGAACACCTGGACGGTCAGGAGCAGCGGTTCGAGGGCGTGAAGAGCCTTGGGGTCGATGAGCACATCTGGCACCACGGCGACCCCAGGAGGAAGGGCCCGAAGGAGCTGACCGGGATGGTCGACCTCACCCGCGACGAGCAGGGACGGGTGCACGCCCGACTGCTGGACCTGGTCCCGGGCCGGTCAAAGAAGGCCTGCACCGACTGGCTCACCGCCCGCGGAGACGCCTTCCGCAAGAACATCGCCGTGGCGGCACTGGATCCGTTCGGGGGCTACAAGGCCGCGATCGATGAGGAGCTCGCCGACGCCGTCGCGGTCCTGGACGCCTTTCACGTCGTGAAGCTCGGCACCCAGGTCGTGGACGAGGTCCGCCGCCGCGTTCAGCAGGCCACCCTGGGCCACCGCGGCCGCAAGGGTGACCCCCTCTACGGCATCCAGACCATCCTGCGGGCAGGGGCGGAGAACCTCACCGACAAACAGCTGGACCGCCTCGCCACCGCGGTCGAGGCCGACCCCGCCCACGAAGAGGTGTACGTCGCCTGGCGCTGCGCCCAGGACCTGCGCGCCACCTACCGCGACAAGGACGCGACCAAGGGCCGTCGCCGGGCGGAGAAGATCCTGGACTCCTTCCACACCTGCCCCATCCCCGAGGTCGC
>NZ_VENP01000148.1 GCF_006351005.1 Miniimonas arenae
CGTGGGAGAGCGCACCCGGCAACCCCGTGCTGACCCACCGCTCGACGGCGCACCCGGTGCAGAACACGGGACACGCGGACCTCGTGGAGCTCGCCGACGGGTCGTGGGCGATGGTGCACCTCGGCGTGCGGCCGCGCGGGCGGACCCCGCAGTTCCACGTGAACGGGCGCGAGACGTTCGTCGTGGGGATCGACTGGGTGGACGGCTGGCCGGTGGTCGACGAGGGGCGGTTCGCGGTGCCGCGGGTCGACACGGCGTTCGAGGACACCTTCTCGGGTGATCTCGACCTGCGGTGGGTCTCGCCGGGTGGCGTTCATCGGGACCTCGTGTCGGCGGTGCCGGGTGGTGGGGTGACGATCGCGGCTCACGCGGACGGAGCTGCTCCCGGGGGCGCCGAGGGGTCGGGCGACGGCGGCGGCGAGCACGTCGGTGCGACCGACGCGCCCCGCGCTGTGCGTGCGCGCACGAGACGCCGGGTGGCGCGCGACGGCGCGGTTCGCGGGCGCCGCGGGGGTGGTGGGCGTCTACCTCGACACCGACCACTGGGTCGAGCTCCGCGTCCTCGCCGGGCGTGCCGTCGCGGAGGTCGCCGTCGCGGGTCTGCGGCACGTGCTCGCTGACGTCGGCGTGGCCGAGGATGGGGCGGCCGACGGCGGGGCGCTCGGCCGCGGGATCGAGCTGTGGTGCGCGGCCGTCCCATTCTCGGACTCGCCCTACGCCCAGGGCGGGCCCGACCAGGTGGTGCTCGGGCTGCGCTCGTCGGACGGGGTAGACACGGAGGTCGCGCGCGTAGACGGCCGTCTGCTGTCGACCGAGGTCGCCGGGGGCTTCACCGGCCGGATGATCGGAACTCGGGCATCGGGAAGAGCCGCGCCGCTGACGCTCACCCGGTTTGCCTACGCGCCCGGGTCCGATTGACGGCTCTTCGGACATCCGGTGGGGAGTGCGGGTCGGGGTTTCATCGGGGCGGGGTAGGGGTCGAGGTCCTCGATGATCGGTAGCGA
>NZ_VENP01000015.1 GCF_006351005.1 Miniimonas arenae
CCGGCGCGCCGAGCGGGTCTCAGGCCCGCGACGTGGCCGGCTGCTCGCCGTCGTCCGCCGTTGCGGTGTCGCCGCCCGCGGCGTGCTTGCCGGCCGGCGACCGCTCGCCCTCGGGCGTGTGGTCGGGCGCGTGGTGGCGCCGCTCGAGCGACGCGCCCTCGACGTCGACGTCCGGCAGCAGCCGGTCCAGCCAGCGCGGCAGCCACCACGCCTTCTCCCCGACGAGGTGCATGATCGCCGGCATCACGAGCATGCGCACGACGAACGCGTCCACGAGCACCCCGAACGCGAGGCCGAAGCCGATCGGCCGGATGATCGCGGTGTGGGAGAAGATGAACCCGCCGAACACCGAGATCATGATGATCGCGGCGGCGGTGACGACGTGCCGGCCCGCGTGGAAGCCCTCGGCGACGGCGCGCCGCGCGGGGGAGCCGTGCACGTACGCCTCACGCATGCCCGACGTGAGGAACAGCTGGTAGTCCATCGCCAGACCGAAGAGGATCCCGACGAGCAGGATCGGCAGGAAGCTGAGGATCGGCGCCGGGTCGTGGACGCCGAACACGTCCCCGAGCCAGCCCCACTGGTAGATCGCCGTGACGCCGCCGAACGCGGCGAGCACCGAGAGCACGAACCCGCCCGTGGCGATGAGCGGCACCACGAGGGACCGGAACACCACCATGAGGATGAGCACCGACAGCCCGACGACCACGACGAGGTAGAGCGGGAGCGCCGCGGAGAGCTTCTCCGAGACGTCGATGTTGCCGCTCGCGAAGCCCGCGACGCTGAGCGTGACGTCGTCGTGCCCGTCGATCGAGAGGTCGCGCAGGGTGTGCACGAGGACCTCGGTCGACTCGCTGTTCGGGCCCTCCTGCGGGATCACCTGGAAGATCGCGAGCGAGCCGTCCTCGGAGACGCCACCGGGCGCCACGGCCACGACGTCGTCCTGGGCCATGAGGTCGCCGACGATGTCCGCCTGGAGCACGGTCAGCCCGGCCTCGTCCAGCCCCGTCGGGATGTCCGCGACGACGACGAGCGGGCCGTTCACGCCCTCGCCGAACTCCTGCGCGGTGAGCGTGTAGGAGCGATACTGCGTGGAGTCGGTCGCCTCGGACGTGCCGTCGGGCAGGCCGAGCCGCATGGACGCGGCCGGGATCGCGACGATGCCGAGCACGGCGATGCCCGCGACGACGCGCAGCCACGCGCGGGGAGTGCTCATCGGGGCGACCTCGCCGTGCACGTGCGCGTGCCGGTCGGCGCGCTGCTTCCTGGGCAGCAGGCGCAGGCCCGCCAGGCCCAGCAGCGCGGGCGTGAGGGTCACGGCCACGAGCACCGCGATGACGACGCACGCCGCCGCGACGGTGCCCATCAGGCCGAGGAACGGGATCCCCGTGAGGTTGAGGGCGAGCAGCGCGATGACCACGGTCGAGCCGGCGAACACCACGGCGTTGCCGGACGTGCCGTTCGCGAGCCCGATCGACTCGTGCACGTCGGCGCCCTCGCGCAGCTGGCGCCGGTGCCTGTTGAGGATGAAGAGCGCGTAGTCGATCCCCACCGCGAGGCCGAGCATCACGCCGAGGATCGGCGTCACCGACATCATGTCGACCACGCCGGACAGCGCCAGCGCGCCGGCCGCGCCGACACCGACCCCGACGAGCGCGGTGACGAGCGGCAGGCCCGCACCGATCAGCGTGCCGAGCATGACGAACAGGACGATGCCGGCGATCGCGACGCCGATGACCTCCGAGACGCCGCCGAGGGCCGGGAGGGTCTGGGTCAGCTCGTTGGAGAAGTCGGCCTCGACGCCGGACGCGGGCAGGTCGGCGGCCTCGACGGCGTCGACGACGGCGCCCTTGGTGTCCGGGTCCACCTCGATCGCCGGGAGGCTGAACTGGACCGACGCGACCGCGGCGGAGCCGTCCTCGGAGACGGTGCGCAGACCGCTCGCGGCGTCGATGAGCTGCTGCCCGGCCGTCAGCGCCGGCTGCGCGGCGTCGAGCTGGGCGAACGTGGCGTCGAGCACCTGCTGCTGGCTGTCCAGCTCCGCCGCACCGGCGTCGAGGACGGCCTGCTGCGCGTCGAACGCGGCCTGCATCGTGACGATGGTGCCGTCCGCCTCGGCAGCGGCCCGGGCGGCGTCGAGCGCGGCCTGGCCGGCCTCGGCATCGGCCCGCCCGGCGTCGAGCTGGGCCTGGCCCGCCTCGGCCTGGGTGCGGCCGTCGTCGGCCTGCGCCTGCTTGCTCTGCAGGTCGGCGGCCTGCGCCTCGCGGTCGGCCTCGGCCTGGAACGGGTCGACGACGCGCTGCACGCCGTCGAGCGCCGCGACGTCGGCGAGCGCGGCGCTGATGTCCGCGCGCTGGTCGTCGGTGAGCGCGCTGCCGTCGGCGGTGTGGAAGAGGATCGTGCCCGTGCCGCCGGAGGCGTCGGGGAACTCCGCCTGCAGGCGGTCGGTGACCTCCGCCGTCGCCGTCCCCGGGATGGTGACGGAGGAGCTGAGCGTGCCGCCGAACGCGAGATAGGACCCTCCCGCGACGAGGAGCGCCAGCAGCCACGCGACGATCGCGCGCCACGGGTGCAGGGACGAACCCTTGCCCAGGCGGTACAACAGCTCGGCCATATGTGTGCTCCTCGCGTCGGGGGGCCGCGGCGCGGGGGACTCACGCGCCGGACAGAAGCGGATTAACAGTATCCGTATTCAGTCTACGTCGACTCGCGCGGTGCTTCGAGATCGGGCTGCGGTGGCGCGCGTCACAACACGTCCGCTCAGCCCGCGGGGGTGCCCTCACCGCCGTGGTCGGCACGACCGCCGTGTCCGGGGTCCGCGAGCATGGGGGAGGCGACCAGCTCGTGGCGCCGCAGGTAGGTGTTGCCGACCGCCTGGATCGTGGCGGCGACCGGCAGGGCGAGGAACGCGCCGAGCGCTCCGAAAACGGCCCCGAACGCGAGCACGGCCACGAAGCTCACCGCGGGGTTCATCTCGAGCGCCTGGGCGGACACCTTGGGGGAGAGGTAGAGGTTCTCCACCTGCTGGTAGGCGATGACGAACGCGACGACGACGAGCGCCGTCGTCAGGCCGTTCGAGGTCAGGGCGACGACGGCGGGCAGCGCCCCGCCGAGGTAGGTCCCGATGGTCGGGACGAACTGGGAGACCAGGCCGGTGAAGAGGGCGAGCGGCAGTGCGTAGGGCACGCGGGCGATGAGCAGGAAGATCCCGGTCGCGACCGTGCAGAACGCCGCGAGCACGACGCGGGAGCTGATGAAGTCGGACACCTTCGCCTGGGTGATCTCCCACAGCCGCAGCACCTCGGTCTGCCGGTTCGGTGTGAGGTAGCGGCAGATCGCGGCGCGGAACCGCGGCCCGGCGGCGAGCAGGTAGTAGGTCACGAGGCCGATCGTCAGGGCGGCGAAGACACCGCTGACGAGCGTGACCCCGACGAGCAGGGCGCCGGAGGCGACGTCCTGGCCCCACTGCGACACGATCTCGTCGAGCACCTCGTCCGAGCCCGGCACGACGACGTCGAAGTGACCCTCGATCCAGGCCGTGACGCTCGCGTAGGCCTCGGGGATCGCACCGAAGAGCTCAATGAGCTGTTGCACGAACAGGTTGCCGAAGAGCGCCATGACGACGATCACCACGACGATCGTGCCGAGCAGCGCGACCGCGGCCGCGGCACCCCGGCGCCAGCCGTGCCGCACCAGGCCGAGCACCATCGGCTCGAGCGCGAGGGCGACGAAGAAGGCGATGAGCAGGTTCACCAGGAGCCCGCTCAGCGAGGACATGGCGTTCCAGACGCCGATCGCGACGAAGACCGTCAGGGCCGCCATCGCCAGCGCGCGCGGCAGCCAGCGGGGCGGGCGGTTCGCGGTGGGGTCGGCGTGCCGCGCGGGCTCCTCCGCGGGCAGCTCGTGGGGTGGCAGCGCGCGCGTGCCCTTCTCGGTGGCGGCCGTGTCGCGCTCGGCCCTGCCCGCCCGTCGCGTCCGCGCCGGCCACAGGTGGCGGCGGGCCTCGAGGTCCTCGGCGACGGCGCGCTCGACCCGGTCGTTCGTGCCGTCGCCGTCCGCGCCGCTCATGCGGCCATCATGCCCGAAGGCCGACCCGGCGCAGGAGGGGTCCGGCGAACACGCCGTCGGGGTCGTACCTCAGGAACAGGTCCACCTGGTCGGCCCACCGCGGGTAGTGCGCGGCGAGGCCGGCAGGGTCGGGGTCGGCGAAGAGCTTGCCCCAGTGCGGACGTGGCGCGTACGGGGCGAGCGCCTCCTCCAGGCGCGGCAGGACGCCGGGGACGCGGGAGTCCTGACGCCACGTGGTGTGCAGCCCGACGGTGTCGCGCCCGTAGGCGCCCGAGAGCCACAGGTCGTCCGCCGCCATGCTGCGCAGCTCGCTCACCAGCACGAGGTCGCGGGCCTCGGCGAGGACCGGCGCCGCGGCGCGGATCGCGTCGGCTGCGGCCTCGCGGGGCAGCAGGTACTCGCTCTGCAGCTCGGCGCCCGCCGACGGGGTGAACTCGAGCCGGAAGTGCGGCAGGCGGGCGAACCAGGGTCCGGGCTCACCGAGCTGGGGCGTGCACGCCACCGGGTCGCCGTCGGGCAGCGGGTGGCGCGGTCCGTCCGCGTCCCGGCCGCCGAGGCCGCTGAGGTCGTCCAGCGAGGTGCGGTCGCCGAGGTCGCGGGCCGCCGCGCCCGGATCGGCATCGGTCCGCTGCTTGCGCCACACCGCGGCGCGGCCGTCCCACCGGGTGAACACGCTCACGCTCGTCGCGCCGGCGAACACCGCGTCGAGGTGGGCGAGCACGCCGTCGAGCGCCACGTCGTCGCGCACGGTCTGGGCGACCTCGTACGTGGGCTCGACGGCGAGCGTCACCGTGAGCACGAGGCCGAGCCCGCCGAGGGCGACCACCGCGCCGGCGAAGTCGGGATCGCCGCGGTGCAGGGCGCGCACGTCGCCCTGGGCGGTGAGCAGCTCGAGGCCGACGACGGCGCCCGCGAGCGTGCGGATCGCGTCGCCCGAGCCGTGGGTCGCCGTCGTGACGGCGCCGACGACGCTGATGTGGGGGAGCGAGGCGAGCGCCGCGAGGGCGTAGCCGCGCTCGTGCAGCCACGGCCCGAGGCGACCGTAGGTGGTGCCGGCGGACACGGTGACGGTGGCCGCGCCGTCGGGCGCGACGGCGAGCACCGGCTCGCGCTCGAGGTGGGTCAGCGTGACGAGGGCGCCGTCGGAGTCGACCAGGTCGTTGAAGGAGTGCCGGCTGCCCACCGCGCGGACCGGCTCGCCGCTGGTGACCAGGCGCGCGAGCGCCTCGAGCGTGCGCGGCGCGAGCAGCGCGCGGCCCCCGTAGGTGCGGTGCCCCGCCCAGGCGCGCGGGACGGGCAGGACGTCGACCTCGTCCGCCGCCGTGGGCCCGGTCACCCGGCCGTGGTCGCCGGGCGCGGGCGGCTCGGCGGCGGGGGCGAGCGAGTCGGGCACGAGGGCGGCGGGGTCGTGGGTCACGCCGGTCAGCCTGCCACGGGGTGTGGCGGCGTGGGTGGGCGGAGGCGTGAGGAGTGGGGGCGTGGTGCGAGACAGGCGTGGTGCGGGAGGGTACGCGTGGCGCCGGCCTTGCGCGAGCGGGCGCCCTGCGCGTGCCGCCGGCCTTGCGCGAGCGCGCGCCCTGCGCGCGCCGCCGTCGACATGCACCCGCGTTGACTCGTGGGACAGGTAGTTGACCTGGTTGAGTCACGTGGGTGTTCGAACACAGTTCGAACTGGCCCTCCGTGCTCCTGACTTGAGCGCCTCGTGGAGTCCCGTTCACATGACATGACCGTGCAACAAGTTGATCCGCCTCCGGTCGTCCGATCGCGGCGGCAGTAGTCAGCACCTCTGCGCGCCGGGCGGTACCGAGCCGGCGGCTGGGGAGAATGGACGGGCAACCATCTCCTCGGACCCTCGACGCTCTCACGCGCGGTCCACACGGCCAGGCAGTACTCCCGCACGAGCAAGCTCGCCAACGACGTCTGGGCGACCGTCGATCAGCCTCGCGGCCCGTTCGAGCCGAACGAGTACGGCGACGTGATCGTGCCGATGACGATCCCGCGCCGGTTGGACTGCATCCTGGCTCACGACCCGTGAGATCACCTGGGACCGCGCTGAGCGCGACCTTCGCGAGGAACTGCGCGAGGCGATGATCACGAAGCAGACGGGGCTGACGTTCTTGTCGACGTGCAGCCACGTTGACTCGCGCGACAACTAGCACCGAGCCCGGGGCGCTTCAGGAGATTGCCCAGCTGCGACGCCCGCCGCGGGCGTCGTCCACGGGAACGACGCGGCCGCGGCGCCCACACGTGACTCGAACGCCGTCACCAATCCGAGTCAACGGTAATCTCGTCTCCCGACGTCACGTCGAGCAGGGTCCGCTCACCCAAGGGGGCCTGCAGTCGAACCTCGACCATGTCCATACAATCTCCGCTGCCCGGACCGCCGATGGTGCGGGTGGAGACAACCGCTACCTCCACCGCGTCCTCCTGCTCGTCAAGGAGATCGACCTCGGGCTCATCGCCGCATGAACCGACCGCCAGGGCCAACACGTCCGACTGGAGAAGTACTGCCTGGCTAACGGGTACCCGGTCGCGCCAGGAGACCCCCCGGGTCAGGAAGAGCACCGCGGTGGCCACCACGGCCAAGACCATCAGGATGGCAACACCCCACCTCAGCAGGCGTCGCCGGCGAGTCGAGCCAGCCTTGCTGCGTGGGACCTTCGAGGACATCAGTTGGTGGCGATGTAGATGCCAAGGGCGTCATCGATCCGATCGGCACGCGCGAACTGATCTCGGTCGAACGGCGCGAACGGGTCGTACCTCCAACCCGAGTGCAGACCGTAAGCGGTGTTGCCCCAGTAGATCGGGCCGCCACTGTCACCTGGCCCCGCAAGGCGCGCGCCCATCTGCACCAGGTTGCACATGCTGTCCCGGCAGTCACCGAGCAGGCGCACCTCCTGGCAGCTCGCGTGGTTGGTCGCCCCGTTCTTGCACAGGGTCTGACCGACCGTCGGTGCTCCAATGCCGGAAACGTCTCGAAGGGTCGTCTCGGTCACGGTCGCAGAGCCTGCGTAGAAGTCGTCCGCGTGGGCAACCCCTCCAGTGTGCCACTGGAAGTCACCATAGGTGCCCTGGTGCCCGCCCTGATAGGTGAGTGCGTACCCGTCGTCACTCTGGGAGTTGCCGCAGTGACCAGCAGTTGCGACGCCTCGCGTCCCGCTCGTAGCGCTCGATGCCCTGGTCCCGAAGCCGGAGGTGCAGCCCGAGAGCACCTCACCTCCGTAGTGATAGCCCGCGCTGTCGTCGCCGCCGAGGGTTGCGCCCTGCGTGATGGTCACCGCAGCGGCGATGTCGGAGTCGCCTGTCGACACCGCAGCGAGGGCACCCTGGGCCGCCTCCTCCAGATCGAGGGCCAGCGACACCTTCTGCGGATCGGCCAGGACGACGGTGCTCACGATCGTGCGCGTGTCGGCATCAAACGACGTGGCAGCTTGGAGGACGCCGGGAGAACCGTAGATCGCGTAGTGGACATTCTCGATCGACCTCTCCAGCTCACGCTCCGAGTAGCCCTCGTCAGCGCGGAGCTCGACCTCGACGGCGGGCGCCGTCCTCTCGAACGCGTCCAGCACGACGCCTACGTCTGGTGCGGGGCCCTTGAACGAGATCCAGGCGTGGAACGCATCGACGATCTCCGCGCTTGTGAACGACTCGGGATGCGCTCTCCTCATCGTGTCGACCACCAACGCGAAGTTGTCGTTCCAGGCGTAGCGGGTGATCGCCTCGTCCAGCGAGATGCCGTTCTGCTCCGCCACCAACCTCAAGTCCTGCATCTCGGCCGCGCTGATCGAGTCGTCGATCCGTAGCGCGGGAACATTCGGGACATCCGCAGGCTGAGCTCCGACGACGGGTCTCGCAGCGCCCTCGGCGTGAGCGATGGAACCCAGAAGCACCAGACTCCCGGCGGCGATGCACGTCGCAAGGGCTCGGAATGTCTGGAAGCAACTCATCATGACTCCTTCGTCATATATCCAGATCGGCGAGAGTACTCAGCCAGAACTCGGGAGTCAACGGTCCTGTGGAACGACGTCGCTGCGGATCCCGGTCGCGGGTCGACTGTGCAACCGAGTCGGTGTGCGGCGTCGTCGCGGCGTTCGCGCAAGCCACGATCGCGCCCCGCGAAGGGCGTCACGACGACTTCTCGACAGCCGCCGGCCTACTTCAGCAGGCGGGACATCCGCCGGTCGGCGAGCGGCGTGCCGCCGGTCTGGCAGGTGGCGCAGTACTGCAGCGAGGAGTCGGCGAACGACACCTCGCGCACCACGTCGCCGCAGACCGGGCAGGCCTGGCCGGTCCGCCCGTGCACCGCCATGCCGCGGCGCTTGGCGTCCTTGAGCTCGGCGGCGGGTCGGCCGCTCGCCTGCGCGAGGCCGGCGGCCAGCACCGAGGTGACGGCGTCGGCCAGGCGGGCCACGTCGTCGTCGGTGAACGAGCGGGTCAGCGCGAAGGGCGACATGCGCGCGGCGTGCAGGATCTCGTCGCTGTAGGCGTTGCCGATGCCAGCGACGAGGTGCTGGTCCCGCAGCGCGCCCTTGACCTGCTGGTTGCGCGTGCGCAGCGCCGCGCCGAGGAGGTCGGTCAGCTCGCCGTCGGCCGCGGCGCGGATCGGGTCGAAGCCGAGCGAGGCGACGAGCGGCACCTCGGCGGGGTCCGCGACCAGGTGGACCGCGAGGCGTTTGCGGGTGCCGGCCTCGGTGAGGTCGAAGCCGCCGTCGTCGAGCCACACCCGCAGCGCGACCGGTCCGGCGCTGCGGCCCATCGGCCTGCCCTTGGGACTGGCGGACGGGGGCATGTCCTCGCGCCAGCGCAGCCAGCCCGCCTTCGACAGGTGGAACACGAGGTACAGCTGCGCGCCCTCGGGGCGGGCGTCGAGCTCGCCGCGCGGGCCGAGCCCCAGGGCGAGCCACTTGCCGTACCGGGCGACGCCGACGACGGCGCGGCCCACCGCGTCCTCGAGCGGCGGCGCGTAGGTCTTGAGCGCGCCGATCTGCGCCACGTGGGTGGCGACCACGACGTGCCCCACGGCGCGCTCGCGCAGGAACGCGCCTAACGCCTCGACCTCCGGCAGCTCCGGCATGCGCCCAGCCTGCCACCCCGCGCCGACATCGACGGCTCGGCTCTGGAGCTCGGCATCTACGCCTCGGGCCGCACCGCCCCCGGCCGGGGTCGCAGCACGAGCCACACGAGCACCGCCGCGCCCACGAGGGCCGCGACCGTCACCCACGGCGCCGACCCGCCCCACGGGCGCCAGACCACGAGCGCGAGGAGCTGGCCGAGCAGCTGGGGTGGCCAGAACGCCGCGAGTCGACCCCGGAGCACGCCGAGCGCGATCGGGGAGCGCGGCCGCAGCAGCTCCACGAGCCGGGCGGCGACGACGCTCAGATGCACGCCGAGCACGAGGCCGGCCAGGGCGAGCGCGTCGCCCGTGCCGGTCGAGGACGTCAGCACCGCCGTTCCCGACGATCCGGCGGTCGCCTCCGTGACCCCGCTGAGCGGGACACCGGCCAGCGTGATGAGCCCGACCACCCCGACCCAGAAGCCGGCGGCGACGCCCCGCGGCCGCACGAGGAGGGCGACGAGCGCGGCGCCCAGCACGACCCGGCCGAGGATGCCCGTCGGGGCGCAGACCAGGACGAGCACGCCGGCGACGGCGGCCACGCCCCACAGCAGCCAGGCCGGCACCGCGGGACCCACCTCGAGCGCGACGCGCGGCGCGATCACGCCGCCGCGCGCTCGCGGCGTACCGGGCTCGGCCCGCCAGCGCGCCGGCCACCACGACCGGATCCGGCGGCCGAGGTGCCCGCCGGCGCTGGACCTGGAGCGGGTCCGGGCGGCCCCCGCGCTCATGGCAGCCACCTCCGCAGCTCCACACCGGACCCGCGCAGGTCCGCCAGTCGCGCGTCGCGCTGGACGAGCACGACGCGGGCGGCCAGCAGCTCCTCGGGCGAGAGGCGGTGCAGCGCGAGGTCGGGCAGCACGTCCACGGCCACGACGGGATGCCCCTGCTGGGCCCAGCCGCGCGCCGCGGCGGCCGCGTCGTCGTCGAGGAAGGTCGAGACCACCACCACGAGCGCGCCCGAGGTGACCCGCGGTGCCCGGACCAGCGGGGCGGGCTCGCCGAGCGGCGCCGACGTGCTGATCGCCTGCACGACCCGGCGCAGGTGCCGCCGTCCGGCGCCGGGCGGCACCGGCAGGCCGCGGGCCGCGAGGTCGGTGAACGCCACGCGGTCGCCCGCCTCCACGTAGGCGCGGGCGTAGGACGCGGCCGCCTGGCGTGCCACGTCGAGCGAGGTCGCCTGCGTCGGCAGCACCGCCGTCCCGCCGGCCCAGGTGCGCACGTCGGGCCCGACGTCGTCGCGCGAGTCGAGCACCACGACGGCGACGGCCTCGGCGTCCGCGTACCTCCGGCGCACCCACAGGCGCGTGCCGAGCCGAGGATCGGTGGTGCCGCGGCGGGCGGTGACGCGCCAGTCCACCGAGCGCAGCCGGTCCCCGGGTGCGAACGGCGCGATGTCGTGCAGGTCCTCACCCTCGCCGCGGCGCCGGGACCGGTGGGTGCCCGTGAGGCCGACGAGGTGCGCGGGCACGGGTAGCGCCGCGGTCGGTGCCGCGACCGGCTCGACGACGAGGGCCGGTGCGGTGACGGTGCCCGGCTCGCTCTCCTGGGCGCCGTCGGGGGTGACCTCGGCCCAGTCCACCCGCAGGGGCGGCAGCACGCCGGTGCGGGCGGACTCGATCGCGACCTCGACCTCGCCCGGCACGGCGAGGGCGCGCGCCTCCTGGTAGCCGGGCACGACGGCGCGCACCCGCACCGCACCTCGCTCGCCCGCGGCGAGGGTGACCGCCGTGACGTGCCGCCCGGGCTCGGGCTGGCCGACCGCCTCGGTGCGCGGCGGCGTCGGGTCCGGTCGCCAGCCGCGTGCTCGCATCGCCGCCGCCAGCACGAGCGGCGCCGCCACGACGACGAGGTCGGGCCGCGCGAGTGCGACCCCCGCGAGGACGAGGACCAGGGCGACCACGGCGACGGCGACGCCGCTGCGCGTGGTGACCGCTCGCCGTCGTGCGCGGCCGTCCTCCGGCAGGAGGCCGACGGGTCGCCCACGCGGGGCGACCCGCTCGGGCGGACGCCCGAGCGGGTCGCGGGGCGAGGTCGGCCAGGTCGGCCCGGTCGGCCCGATCACGTCGTCACCGCAGCGAGGCGGTCGCGCCCGGGGTGGGCACGTGGTCGAGCAGGTCGGCGACGACGGCGACCGGCGACGTCCCCGCGGCCCACGCCTGCGGCGTGAGCACGAGCCGGTGCGCGAGGGCGGGCACGGCGACCGACTTCACGTCCTCGGGCGTGGTGTAGTCGCGCCCCGCCATCACGGCGCGCGCCCGGGCGAGCAGCACGAGGGCCTGCGTGCCGCGCGGCGACGCGCCGACCTCGACCGAGCGCGCCGACCGGGTCGCGGCCGTGAGGTCGACGCAGTAGCGCAGCACGTCGCGCTCCACGGCGACCTGCTCGACCCCCGCCTGCAGCGCGGCGAGCTCGCCCGGACGCAGGACCGTGCGCACGGGCGCCGCCTCCTGCCGCCGCGCGAGACGCCGCTCGAGCAGCGCGGTCTCGCCCTCGCCGTCGAGGTACCCGACGGCGAGGCGCGCCATGAAGCGGTCCAGCTGCGCCTCGGGCAGGGGGTAGGTGCCCTCGTGCTCGACCGGGTTCGACGTCGCGATGACGTGGAACGGGTGCGGCAGCGGACGGGTCACGCCCTCGACCGTGACCTGGCGCTCGGCCATCGCCTCGAGCAGGGCCGACTGCGTCTTCGGGGGCGTCCGGTTGATCTCGTCGGCGAGCAGCATGCCCGTGAACACCGGGCCGGGGCGGAACTCGAACGCCGTGCGGGCCGGGTCGAAGACCATCGAGCCGGTGACGTCGGAGGGCAGCAGGTCGGGCGTGCACTGCACGCGCGCGAAGTCGAGCCCGAGCGCGGTGGCGAGGCTGCGCGCGGCGAGCGTCTTGCCGGTGCCCGGCACGTCCTCGAGCAGGAGGTGCCCGCCCGCGAGCACGCACGCGAGCGCCGTGCTCAGGGCGGGCATGCCGACGACGGCGGTGCGCACCTCCGCGAGGACGGCCTCGCTCGCGCGGGCGATCTCGTCCGCGGTGGCGGGCTGCGAGGCGGCCGGCCGCGGGGCGGCGGACGAGGGGGGCGCGGTGGGCGAGGTGGGCCTGGTGGGCGCGGCGTGCTCGCCGGGTCCGTCCGCCTCGACGTCATCGTGGTGGTGCGTGGGTGGGTGTCCGGCGTCGTGCTCGGTCATCGTGCGCTCCCTCTCGGGCCGTCGGGTCGGGGGGACGCGCCGTCGCGGCGCGCCATGGCTTCGAGGTCCTCGAGGACCCGCTGGACGGCGGCGCCCTCGCGCCGGTCCAGCTGTCCGGCGAGCCGGTCCAGTTCCTCGGCCTGCTCCGGGGCCGCCGACCGGCGCCGCAGCGCGATCGCCTGCCGCAGCCGGAGCACCGCGCCGCTCGCGGCCGCGCCGTCTCGGCCCGTCTGCCAGGACAGGCGGTACACCTCGGCGCGGCGGCCGCCGCGCTCGGGCGCGGGCAGCCGCGGCCAGGCGGTCTCGTCGGAGTCGGGGATCAGGTGCCCGAGCGCGGCGAGCGCGGCGACGGCGAGAACCGTGACCACGACCCCGGGCGCGGGGGCGCCCAGCGCGAACGCGAGCGCGCCGGCGGCGACGACGGCCGCCGCCTCGCCGAGCAGTCGGCGGGTCATCGGGCGTCCTGCCAGGCGCGCGCGATCGCATCCAGCGCGACCTGGGCACGCGCCACGTCGTCGTGGGTGACGGGGTGCTCGGAGAACCGCGCGGCGAGGTACACGTCACGCAGGTGCGTCACCGCCTCGGCGTCGGCGCCTCGGCGCAGCACACCGACGGCGAACTCGGTGGGCGTCTGGCTGGCCGCGCGGACGATGCCGTGGTCGGCGGCGGCCTCCTCCAGCGCGACCCAGGCCGCGATCACGGCGTCGCGCGGCGCCGAGCGCTCGCGCAGCCGCGCCTGTGCCTCGGCGAACGCGTCGGTGAGGTCGGGCACGGCGTCCTGCACCACGCTGACCCCGCCGGCCACGTCCGGGCCCTCGATCGCCGGCTCGCGCTGGAGCTGGCTGAGCAGCCTGCGCAGCACCAGAGCCAGCACGAGCGCGGCGGCGGCGATCGCGACCCACATCAGCACCTGGCCCACCACGGCGGGCACCTCGAACGGCTCGAACGGCGGCAGCGTGGGCTGGTCGCTCGGGTCCTGGGGCGGGAACGTGAGCTGCACGGTGCTCAGGCTCGTCGGGTTCTCTTCGCCGTCGCTTCCCGTCCAGCGCGGCTCGGCCTCCAGCGGCCCGCGGACGGCGGCACCCACGATGGCGAGCGCGAGCAGTCCCGCCGTCACCCACGGCAGAGCGCGGCCCGTCCGTGCGGGCCGTGGCGCCGGCGGCGCCACGTCCGCGGGGCCGGCCGACCCGCAGGTCGCTCTGTCGGACACCACCGCTCAGCGCCGCCGCAGACGCCGCACGCGCCAGCGCGTCCCGGTGCTCGACCAGCGCCAGCCCGACTCCGAGCCCTCCTCGACCCACCCGGTGGTGACGTCGGGGCCGAGGGTGAGCTCGCCGTCGGGCTCGGGCACGTCGATCTCGCTGATGACGAGGAGGTCGGCGACCTCGGCGCCGAGCACGTAGACCTCGCCGCCGCCCATGATCCAGACGTCGCCGGTGGCCTCCTCCTCGGCGAGAAGCGCGAGGGCGTCGGCCATGGAGGAGGCGCGCTCGGCGTCCTCGTCGGCCTCGGGGCGCCAGTCCGCGGACCGGGTGAGGACCACGGACCGGGCGGCGCGCTTGCGGCGCCACGCGGGCGGCATCGACTCCCACGTCGGGCGGCCCACGATGACGGGGCGCCCGCTCACGATCTCGCGGAAGTGCTGGAGGTCCTCGGGCACGTCCCAGGGCAGCTCGCCGTCGGCCGCGATGACCCCGCCGGGCGTCTGCGCCCACACCATCCCGATCACGCGCCGCGCCTCAGACCGCGATCGGGGCCGCGATGGCCGGGTGGTGGCGGTAGTCCACGATCTGCACACTCTCGCCGGTGTAGTCGAAGATCGAGGGGGCCGGAGTGAGCTCGAGCGTCGGGAACGGGTACGGCTCGCGCGTGAGCTGCTCGCGCACCTGGTCGACGTGGTTGTCGTAGATGTGGCAGTCGCCGCCGGTCCAGACGAAGTCGCCGACCTCGAGCCCGACCTGCTGCGCGACCATGTGGGTGAGCAGCGAGTAGCTCGCGATGTTGAAGGGGACGCCGAGGAAGAGGTCGGCGCTGCGCTGGTAGAGCTGGCAGGACAGCCGGCCCTCGGCCACGTAGAACTGGAAGAGCGCGTGGCAGGGCGCGAGCGCCATGTCGTCCAGCGCGGCGACGTTCCAGGCGGAGACGAGGTGCCGGCGGCTGTCAGGGTTGCTGCGCAGGTCCGCGAGGAGCTTGCTGATCTGGTCGATGTGCCCGCCGTCGGGCGTCGGCCACGAGCGCCACTGGACGCCGTAGACCGGGCCGAGCTCGCCGTCGGCGTCGGCCCACTCGTTCCAGATCCGCACGCCGTGCTCCTGGAGGTAGCGCACGTTGCTCTCGCCGCGCAGGAACCACAGCAGCTCGTGCACGACCGACCTCACGTGCACCCGCTTGGTGGTGACGAGCGGGAAGCCCTGGCTCAGGTCGTAGCGCAGCTGACGGCCGAAGACGCTGCGGGTCCCGGTGCCGGTGCGGTCGCCCTTGCGGGCGCCGGTGGCGAGCACGTCGGTGAGCAGCGCCTCGTACTGGGTGTCGACGGGCATGGCAGCCATCGTAGGTGGCGGGACGGGGCCTGCCGGTGCTCCGTGGACGCCGGCCGGGTGGGTGGCGAGGCGCCTCAGGCCTTGCGCGGCTTGAGCGCCTCGATCGCCTGGGCGACCTCGGGGTCGTCGAGGTGGCTCACGATCCGGTCGCCGGACTCGAGGTCGTCCGCGACGGCATCCTGGTCGAGGTCGAACGGGACGGTCTGCATCGGAAGGGCCACCGGGCCCATCTCGTTGGTGAACTGCATCGCGAACCTCCTGGTGGTGGTGCGGGTGATGGTGCTGGTCAGGCGGGTGGGGCGGACGGTGCGGCGGTTCCGCCCTCGGCGGTGAGCGAGAGCGCGACGGCGGCGCTCGCCTCGAGCGTGCGGCTCACCGTGCAGTACTGCTCGATCGCCTTGCGCGCCGTGGCGAGCATGCGCTGCTGACGCGCGACGTCCTGGTGCGGGGCGGTGACCACCAGCTCGACGGCGAAGCGCTCGTACCGGTTCTCGCCCTCCGCCTTGACCCGGCTCACGCCGACGGAGATCGGCACGTCGTCGCCGAGCTCCCAGGACACGCGCGAGTCCGCGCTCATGCCGGTGCACGCGGCGACGGCGACGGCGAGCAGCTCGCCGGGGGAGAACACGCCGTCGTCACCCTCGGGGCCGATCCGGACGGTGGCGCCGCGCTCGTTGCGGCCCACGTAGGTGGCCTTGCCGACGCGCTCGGCGACGAGGAACGGGGCCGGGGCGTCGGCTGTGCTGTCGGTCGAGGCCGCGGTCTGCTCGTCGTCGCGGGGCGTGTCGTCGTCGCCGTCGTCGCCCATGGGGACATCTTGACCTACCTGCGATGCGGAGGACACCAGTTCGTGGTGAACGCCCGCGCGGGAGCCTCGTGACAGGAGCGACTGCGCGTGACGGGAGAGCGACTGTCTGTGACGGGAGAGCGACTGCGCGTGACGGGAGAGCGACTGCGCGTGACGGGAGAGCGACTCGCCGGGGGCTCGCCGGCCGCCGGTCGAGCGACGGTGCTGGTCAGAGCGCCGAGCCGAGGGCAGCGTCCGAGCTGAGTCGCCGTGGCGTTACGGGCAGTCGCTGTGGCGTGAGGGAGAGTCGCTGTGACGGAACAGGGAGTCGCTGCGGTGGAAGGCCGTGGTCGCGCCGCGGGCGGCCGTCAGTCGACGACGTCCGAGCGGCGCTCCAGCAGCACGAGGTCGCGCCAGACGCCTGCCATCGGGCCGTGCGTCATCTTGCCCACGCGCTCGCGCACCCCGACGGTCCGGAACCCGGCCTCCTCGTGCAGCCGGATGCTCGCGGTGTTCTCCGGGAACACCGAGGACTGCAGCGTCCAGAACCCCGCCTGCTCACTCTCCACGACGAGGTTCTGCAGCAGCGCACGGCCGACACCCTGGCGGCGGTGGTCCGGGTGGACGTACACCGACACCTCGAGCACGCCGACGAACACCAGTCGGCGCGAGTGCGGCGTGCAGGCGAGCCAGCCGATCACTCGCTCCGCGTCGTCCAGGGCGACGGTGCGCAGCAGCGGGAGCTTGTCGGTGTCGAACTTCTGCCAGGTCGGCGGGGTGTCGGAGAACGTCGCGTGGCCGGTGGCGATGCCCGCCGCGTAGATCGCGTGCACCTGGTCCCAGTGCGTGGCGTTGAGCGGAGCGAGGCGGACACCGGCCGTCGTGGCGGACATGAGCACGAGGGTGCCGGGGTGGCGTGTCGTGCTCGCTCCCGGATCGTTACGTTCCTGTGACACGGGCAACGCCCACCGTTGGTCCTGGCGCGCGGCCGGAGGCCCGCTGCTGTGTCGCGCCGGTGTCGGGCAGGTTCGCGGGGCCGCGTCGCGTCCTCCCGGATGTCCGGGGCGGTCAGTCCGTGGGCGCCGTGCGCCGCTCCCGACGGCGGAACTGGGCCGGCGTCTCGCCCGCGAGCCGGGCGAACTGCCGGGAGAACGCGGCCTGGTCGTAGAACCCGGTCGCGTGGGCGATGTCGGCGATCGGCGTCGCGGTCGTCGCGAGCAGTCGCGCCGCGGCGTCGATGCGCGTGCGCAGCACGAGCTGCGTGGTGCTGAGCCCGGTGACGCGGCGCAGCCGCCGGGACAGCGCCGTCGTGCTCGTGCCTGCGATCGCGGCGAGGTCGGCGGCCGAGGGCGGGTCCGCGACGTGCGCCGCGATGTGGTCGATCACGCGCGCGACGGCGGGGAACGTCGCCGCGTCGCGCTGCTCGCCGAGGTCCTGCGAGACGGAGACGACGCCGACGACCCGGCCCTCGCCGTCGCGCACCGGCAGCTTGGTGGTGAGGTGCCACGTGGCCGCGGCGGCCTCGCCCGGCCCGAGCGCTCGGATCAGCTCGAGCTCGTGGCGCAGCTCGGTGCCTGCGAGCACGCGCGCGTCCTGCTCGGCGTAGCGCTCCGCGAGGTCGGGCACGAAGAGGTCCTCGGCGCGCCGACCCAGGACGTCGCGGCGCGACGTGCGACCGGCCCGGCGCACGAACGTGGGGTTGACCGTGACGTAGCGGCCCTGCGCGTCCTTGACGCAGAACATGGTGGTGCGCAGCTCGTCGAGCAGCGTGAGGAGGACGGGTGCGAGGTGGGCCGGGTCGAGGCGCACCTCGAGGCACTGCGCGTCGGGATGCTCGGGCGTGGCCACCTGGCCATCGTCGCGCACGGCGCGGGCGCCGGCCGCACGGACGCCGCGCGATGGCGCCGTCGTGTCGCGAACGGACGCGACCGGAGGCGCTGGGTGACAAGACGCGCGCCGCGACCCGCGCGCACACTGCTCGGTATGACGGCCACACCCAGCCTGCTCGCCCCGGACTCCCTCGTGACCTCCGCCCTGGCGCTCGCCGAGGAGTGGCAGCGCGCCTCCGGCGACGGCGCCTCGCGGGCCGAGCAGGCGGCGTCGGACCGCCTCGGCCAGCTCGTGGCGAACCGCGCCGGGCTCGACCTCGCCGTCGCCTTCGTGGACGAGGTCGCGCGGCCCGAGGACACGACGGTCGCCGCGCGGGCCCTGGCCGACCTCGACGCCGCGGCAGCGTCGGCGTTCCTCACGCCGGTGGACCGGGCGATGTTCGCCGTCGGGCAGCGCGTCGCGCCTCTCGCCCCCTCGCTCGTGGTGCCGCTCGCGCGGGCGCGGCTGCGCCAGCTGGTGGGCCACCTCGTCGTCGACGCCGACCGCGGCCTCGCCGGGCACATGGCGCGGGCACGCGCCGCGGGCTACCGGCTCAACGTCAACCTCCTCGGCGAGGCCGTGCTCGGCGAGGCCGAGGCCGCCTCGCGGGTGGAGCGCACGATCGCGCTCGTGCGGCGGCCGGACGTCGACTACGTCTCGATCAAGGTGTCCTCGCTCGTCTCGCAGATCTCGACGTGGGACACCCCCGGCACCGTGGCGCGCGTGCTCGAGCGGCTGCGCCCGCTGTACCGCGCCGCGCTGGAGACCGGCTCCTTCGTCAACCTCGACATGGAGGAGTACCGCGACCTCGACCTCACCCTCGAGGTGTTCGAGGCGATCCTGGCCGAGCCGGCGTTCGAGCGGCTCGAGGCCGGCATCGTGCTCCAGGCCTACCTGCCGGACGCCCCCGCGGCGTTCGAGCGGCTCGTCGCCCTCGCGACCCGGCGGGTCGCCGCGGGCGGCACGCGGATCAAGGTGCGCCTGGTCAAGGGCGCGAACCTCGCGATGGAGCGCGTGGAGTCGCAGCTGCACGGCTGGCCTCAGGCCCCGCACACGTCCAAGGCGGAGACCGACGCGACCTACGTGCGGATCCTGGACCGCGCGCTCACCCCGGAGGTCGCGGGCGTGCTGCGGCTCGGCGTCGCAGGCCACAACCTCTACCACCTGGCGCTCGCGCACCTGCTCGCCACCGAGCGCGGCGTCGCCGCGGCGATGGACGTCGAGATGCTGCAGGGCATGGCGCCGGCGCAGGCCCGCGCGGTGCGCGACACCGTCGGCTCGGTGCTCCTGTACACCCCGGTCATCGCGCGCGCCGACTTCGACGTCGCCGTCTCCTACCTCGTGCGGCGCCTCGAGGAGAACGCCGCGCCGGAGAACTACCTGCACCAGAGCGTCGCCGACGGCGGCCAGGCCGAGGCCCGGACGCGTTTCCTCGCCTCGGTGCGTGACGCCGCCACGGTGACCACGCAGCCACGCCGCACCTCAGCGCCGATCGAGGTCGCGGGCGTCCCGACGCACGCGACGTTCGAGAACGCCGCGGACGCCGACCCGGCTGTCGCCTGGGTGCGCGAGCGCACGACGGCGGCGCTCGCCGTCGCGCCCGACCTCACCCCGCGCGCGCCGCACCTGGGCAGCACGGGCGAGGTCGACGACGTCGTGGCCCGGGCGCGCGCGCTCGCACCGGCGTGGGGGGCGACCGACGTCGCGCGCCGGGCCGCGGTGCTCGCGGACGTCGCCGAGCGCATCGAGGCGGCCCGGTTCGAGCTGATCGCGGTGATGGCGCACGAGGCGGGCAAGACCGCCGGCGAGGCCGACCCGGAGGTGAGCGAGGCGGTCGACTTCGCGCGCTGGTACGCGGGGTCGGCGCTCGCGCTGGCCGCGGATCCCGAAGACACGGCGGCGACGGAGCACGACGGGGCGGGCGCCCGGTTCGTCCCCGTCCCCGTCACGCTCGTCACCCCGCCGTGGAACTTCCCGGTGGCCATCGCCGTCGGTGGCGTGCTCGCGGCGCTCGCCGCGGGATCCGCCGTCGTGATGAAGCCCTCGCCGAGCGCCACGCGGTGCGGCGAGGTCGTCGCGGGCCTGGTCCGCGAGGCGCTCACCGCGGCCGGGTTCGACGCCGACCTCGTGCAGGTCGTCGCGGTCGACGAGGACGAGGTCGGGGCACACCTCGTGGCGCACGACGGCGTGGACCAGGTCGTGCTCACCGGCTCGCTCGAGACCGCGCGCCTGTTCGCGTCCTGGCGCGCCGGGCACCCCGGCGGACCGCGGGTCTTCGCCGAGACGTCCGGAAAGAACGCGATCGTCGTGACGCCGAGCGCCGACCTCGACCTCGCCGTCGCCGACGTGGTGCGCTCGGCCTTCGGGCACGCCGGCCAGAAGTGCTCGGCCGCCTCGCTCGTCATCCTCGTGGGGTCGATCGGGCGCTCGCGGCGGTTCCACGACCAGCTCGTCGACGCCGTGCGCTCGCTGCGCGTCGGCGTGCCCGACGACCTCGGCACCGGCATGGGTCCGGTCGTGGAGGTGCCGAGCGGCAAGCTGCTGCGCGGGCTCACCACCCTGGAACCCGGCGAGCGCTGGGTCCTCGCGCCGCGCGAGCTCACCCCGCCGCCGGGCGGGGAGCGCTGGGCCGGGCGGCTGTGGAGCCCGGGCGTCCGCGCGGGGGTCGTGCCGGGCTCGTGGTTCCACCGCACCGAGTGCTTCGGACCCGTGCTCGGGATCATGCGGGCCGACACGCTCGAGGAGGCGATCGACTGGCAGAACGCCACGGCGTACGGGCTCACCGGCGGCCTGCACTCGCTCGACCCCGACGAGATCGCGCTCTGGCGCGAGCGGGTCGAGGTCGGCAACGCGTACGTCAACCGGCACATCACCGGTGCGGTCGTGCAGCGGCAGCCGTTCGGCGGCTGGAAGGGCTCCGTCATGGGGCCCGGCGCCAAGGCCGGCGGTCCGCACTACGTGGCGCAGCTGGGGCGGTGGGTCGAGGAGGGGCCCGTCGAGCCGGAGGCCGCACGGGCCGCACGCCAGGAGGCGGACCGCGCGCTCGCCGCGCAGTGGCGCACGGGCGCGGATCCCTCGGCGCTGGCGTGCGAGGAGAACACGCTGCGCCTCGTCCCGGTCCCGGCCGTCACGGTGCACGTGGCGCCCGACGCACCCGCCGGCTCGGCCGACCGCGCTCGCGACGCGGCGGACGCCGCGGGCGTGCCGACGGTCGTCGTCACGCACGGCGACGGCGCCGCGCTCGCCGCCGACATCGCCGCCGGGCGCACGGCCGACCGCGTGCGCTGGGTCGGTCCCGCCGGGGCGCCCGAGGAGGTGTGGCGGGCCGCGATCGAGGCCGGCGTCACGGTGCTCGACGACCCCGTGCTCGCCGACGGCCGCCGCGAGCTGCTCACGATGCTGCGCGAGCAGGCGATCTCGCGGACCAGGCACCGGTTCGGCCACGTGCACGCCTGACGACCGCCCGTCCGCTGCCCGTCGCGCGCCGCCGAGGTGTCCGCGGCGCAGACCTTCGGGCGCTCGTGCTCCGCGTTCGCCTCAGGCCCGCAGGAACGCGAGCATCGCGGCCGGGTCGTCGGTGCACACGGCCTCGACGCCGAGGCGCGTCAGCCGCGCCCAGTCCTCGGGCCGGTTCGCGGTGTACACCCACAGACGCAGTCCGGCGCGCCCGACGGCGAGCGCTCCCTCCTCCGTCAGCGTCACGTGGTTCGTGGCGAGCACCGCGACGCCCGACGCCGCGAGCTCGGCGAGGTCGTCGGCGTCCGGCACGTCCTCGACGAGCAGACCGATCGGCACGCCCATCGGCGCGAGGACCTCGAGCGACTCGGCGACCACGAACGGGTCGAACGAGGTGACGACGAGACGTCCCTGCGCGACGACGTCGTGCCACACCTGCGACGACAGCGTCTCCCCGAGCGCGGCCACCACCTCGGCAGCCGGCCGGCTGGGCGCCTTCACCTCGAGGTCGAGGCTGCCCCCGGTCGCCTGGAGCAGGGCGCCGAGCTCGTCCAGGTGCGGCACCCGCTCGCCAGCGAAGGCCGCACCCCGGCGGGCCCCGGCGTCCACGCGACGGATCTGCGACCAGGGCAGCGACTCGACGTCCGCCTCGGCGTCCACCCCGGCGTCCGCGGCGTCCGTGGTGCGGGCGAGGGAGTCGTCGTGCAGGAGGAACGGCACGCCGTCGGCGCTGAGGTGGACGTCGGTCTCCACCCAGCGCGCGCCGGCGTCGAATGCGGCGCGGAAGGAGGCGAGAGTGTTCTCGGGGGCGACGGCGGGTGCGCCCCGGTGACCGACGACGAGGGGGGTGCTCACCCGACCCACGCTAGAGGGGAGCGTGCGCGGGGTCGACCGGTTCGCCGTCGGGCGCGGGCGGGTCCGGTCGTGCCGACGCAACCGCCGACGCGACCGGCGGCGCGACTACCCTGCTGTGGTGTCCACGATGAGCGACCTCGTCGCGTCCCACGGCCGCCTCAGCGCTGCGGAGGTCGACTGGCTGCACCTGCTGGTGGGGGACTGGCAGGTGCTCTCCGACCTCGCGTTCGCCGACCTCGTGCTGTGGCTGCCGGACGAGGAGGGGCGCTTCGTCGCCGTCGCGCACTGCCGCCCCTCGACGGGCGGCACCGTCCACTACGACGACATCGTCGGCAAGCCGGCGCCGGAGGGGCAGGTCCCTGCCCTCGCCGCCGCGCTCGCGCGCAAGGAGATCCGCCGCTCGCGCGTGCCGCGGTGGAACGGGTCGTACGCGATCCGCGAGGAGGCCGTTCCCGTGGTTCGCGACGGCAAGGCGCTGGCGGTGCTCGGCCGGGAGACCAACCTCGGCGAGGCGCGCACACCCGGGCGGCTCGAGATCAACTACATCGAGGCTGCGGACGAGCTCTGCGGCATGATCGCGCGCGGGGAGTACCCGTCGCCGAACGCCGCGACGGGGCGGTTGCGCGGCGCCCCGCGCGTGGGCGACGGCCTGGTGCGGCTCAACGCGGAGGGCGAGGTCCTGTACTCCAGCCCCAACGCGATGTCCTGCTTCCACCGCCTCGGTGTCCTCGGGGACATGGTGGGCCGGTCCCTCGCGCAGGTGATCGCCGACCACGTCGAGGACGGCGAGGCCGTCGACGAGGCGCTACCGCTGGTGGCGATGGGGCGCGCGGCGTGGCGCACCGACGTGGAGAGCCGCGGCGTGTGCGTGTCGTTGCGCGCGATTCCCATGACGAACGAGGGCGAGCGCATCGGGGCGGTGGTGCTCTGCCGCGACGTGTCGGAGCTGCGCCGGCGCGAGCAGGAGCTCATCACCAAGGACGCCACGATCCGCGAGATCCACCACCGCGTGAAGAACAACCTGCAGACCGTGGCCGCGCTGCTGCGGCTGCAGGCGCGGCGGACCACCTCGAGCGACGCGCGTTCGGCGCTGGACGAGGCGATGCGGCGGGTGGCGACGATCGCGTCGGTGCACGAGGCGCTCTCGCAGACCATCGACGAGATCGTCGACTTCGACGCCGTGTTCGGCCGGACGCTCCGGCTCGCGGTGGACGTCGCGGCCGCCGAGCAGCCGGTCCGGATGGTCCGCGAGGGCTCGTTCGGCCGCGTCGCCGCCACGGAGGCGACGGCGCTCGCGGTGGTGCTCACCGAGCTGGTCTCCAACGCCGTCGAGCACGGGCTCGCCAAGATGGGCGGCACGGTGGCGATCCGGTCGGAGCGTCGGGGTCGTGACCTCGTGGTCGTGGTGGAGGACGACGGCGTGGGCATCGACCCCTCGGCGCCGCCCACCGGGACGGGGCTGGGGATGCAGATCGTCCGCACGCTCGTGGCGGGGGAGCTGCACGGGAGCATGGAGTGGCGCCCGCGCGCCGAGGGTGGCACCGAGGTGCGGATCCAGGCGCGGCTCGGCTTCGGCCCGCCGTCCGACGGCGAGGTCGACACGTTCTGAGTCCCGCGCGGGGCGGGGCGTGCGCCAGGCGTGGGCCGGCCGTGGGCGCGGCGTGCGTGCGTGTGCGGCGTGCGGTGCGACGCGCCGCGGTGCGCGGGCGCGGGTGCGCGAGGGGTCGGTGAGAGCGCGGCGAGCCGGGCGCGGACGCGAGACGGCCGCCGCACCCGAGGGTGCGACGGCCGTCGTCAGCGTGGTGCGGGACTCAGCCGGCCCGGCGAGCGCGGGCGGTGCGGCGCTTGAGCGCGCGGCGCTCGTCCTCCGACAGGCCGCCCCAGACGCCCGAGTCCTGACCGGTCTCGATGGCCCACTTGAGGCAGGAGCTCACGACGTCGCACCGGTTGCACACGGCCTTCGCCTCCTCGATCTGAGCGAGGGCGGGGCCGGTGTTCCCGATCGGGAAGAACAGCTCCGGGTCCTCGGTGAGGCAGGCAGCATCGTGACGCCAGTCCATGGTGGCGGCTCCTTGGGCGCAGAGGGTCCCCGTCCGTAGTGGGGGAGGGACCGCATGTCGAACAGTTCCTGTGGACAACTGTCACACGGGATGCGCGCGCGCACAAGGGTTACGGAGACGTTGCATCCGCTTCGCCGTGAGGTGAACGTCACAGCAGCACACAGGAGCGGTTCCACGCAAATCCTCGCGTGTCGCCACGCGGGCGGTGACCAGAGGGTGACGGTGCGGCAAACGGGCAGGTCACGCGTGTGAGCGTTCACGGCGTGGGCGCTTCCGGCTCGGCGCGCGGTCGGCTCGCCGGCTCCCGCGACACGAAGGACCGTCTCGAAACACCGACGGGCACCAAGGGGCACCGAGGGACACCGAGCGGAACCGAGGAGCACCAGCGCCGCCGGGAAGCCCGCACCGGTGCGCGTCCGCCCGCTCGGAAGCGCCGCCAGCGGACTGCGTGGCACCTCTACAGTGGCGGGATGCCTGCTGTCCCCACGCCGGAGGAGCCGGACCCTGGCCGCGTCGGGGGGATCCGGACGAGGACAGCCCGGCCACGCACGTTGGTCCTGGCCGTCGTGCTGCTCCTGCTCCAGGCGATCGGGTTCGCGGCGCTCGCGGTCGGCGTCCTCGTCACCACCGCCGGTGACGAGCGCGTCGCCAGCCTCCCGGTGCTCGCCTTCGCGCTGCTCGCCGCGGTCGCGGTCGCGGCGGTGGGCAGGTCCCTGTGGCGCCGGCGCCGATGGGCGCGCGGGGCCGCCGTCGCGTGGTCGCTCCTGCTCGTGCTCACGGGCCTGTCCCAGCTGAGCGTGAACGCCCCCGTCGCGGTCGGCCTCGCCGTCCTGGGACTCGCGACGGCGGCGGCCGCGGTCGCCCCGGCGACGCGCCTCGCCCTCGGGTCCGGCGAGGACGACCAGCCCCACGGCTGACCCGACCCTCGCGTCACGGCGGCTGCGCGACCTGGAGCGCGAGCGTGCCGCGCGGCGTGACCAGCAGGGCGCGGCCCGGCGGCACGGGCAGAGGGAGCCGAGGCGTGCCGGGGTGCGCGTGCGAGGGAACGTGACCGCCGAGCGCGAGCACCGTGCGCGCCTCGCGTACCCCACCGAGGACGCCCTGGAAGGCCGTGAGCAGCGCGGCGGGGGTCGTCGCGACGACGACCCGGCCCCGCAGCCGCGGGACGAGTGCCACCGACTCCGCGGTATCGAGCTGGTCGGCGTCGTCGACGAGCAGGACCTCCTCGGCGTCGTCGGTCGGGCGGGCGTCTTCGGTCGGGCGGGGGTCCCCGGTCGGCCCGGGGCGGTCGTGCGGGCCGGAGCGGTCGGGGTGGTGGCTCCCGTCGCCGTCGACACGGACCACCCGCAGCCCCGCCGCCCGTGCCGCGTCCGCGACGGCGCCGAGCGCCGTGGTGCGGCCCGACCCGGGCGGACCCACCACGAGCCACGGCCGACCCGGCTCGAGCACGGCGCCCACCGGACCGGCGTCGTCACCGCCGCGTCCGACGGCGAGCACACCGGCGGGTGCTCCGGTCACCGGCCCACGGACGTGGGCGGGAACGGGAGCCAGCCGAAGCAACGGCTCGGTGCCGGCCGACTCCGCCGCCGTCCCCAGCGGGAGGTCGTCGACGACCACCTGGGCGAGCCGTGCGACGCCGCGATCGAGCAGCACGCCGCGCCCGGGTGGGGCCTGCGGGTCGACGAGGGCGCGGGGGATCCCGAGCATGGCCGCGGTTCCGGCGTCGCGGACGTGCAGGGTGAGGTGCGTGGCGACCGATGGCGCCCAGCGGTGCGCGGTCCCGACGACGAAGGCCATGTCGTCTCGCACCTGCAGCAGCGTGGCGATCAGGTCCTGCCCGGTGCCGAGGCGCGTCGCGCCGTCGACGGCGTCGAGCACCGCCTCAGTGTCGTCGAGCACGAGCTTGGCTCCCGGGTCGCTGCCCTGCGCCAGCAGCATGAGCAGTCGGACCAGCCGATCGGGTTCGGCCGTCGTCACCGTGGTGCCGAGGCCCGGGTGGATCACATGTCCGGAGTCGCGGCCGGTGGCGGTCCAGCGGGGCCACGGCTCGCGGGAGATCACGTGGCACGGGCGTCCGGCGCGCAGCGCGTCGCCGACGAGGGCGCGCAACGCGGTGCTGCGCCCGCTGCGGGGCGGCCCGCTGACGAGCAGGCGTCCGCCCGCCCAGCGCCACGGAGCGTGCCTCGTCTCCTCGGGGACGTCGAGCAGCAGCGGGGCCCGGACCGCGCTGCGCCCGACCTGCGCGGGCAGCGCGGGCGTCCACGGCCGGTGCACGGTGAGCAGGTCACCGCGTCGCGCACGTCGCACGCGCTCGGCGGCCTCCCGCACGGCGGCCACCACGCGGGCCGCGTCGGGCGCCGTCAGTCTGCCGAGCTGTGTGACGCCGTCGTGCGCCGTTCCGGTCACCACCGCCTGGCCCGGTCGCGTGAACGTGCTCGCGTCGCCGCGGCCGACGACGTCGAGCGAGTCCGTCGCGTCCAGCACCCGCAGGCACACCCGCAGCGGCAGGTTGGCGCGCAGCTGCGGCTCCAGCACGCCCGCCGGACGCTGGGTCGCGAGCACGAGGTGCAGCCCGAGCGAGCGGCCGAGCGTCGCGACCGCCGTGAGGTCGGCGAGCCGGGCGGCGTCATCCTCCACGAGCGCGCGGACCTCGTCGACCACGACCACGAGCCGGCCCAGGTGGCCGCCGCGGGCGAGCAGGTCGGCGCGGTCGCGCGCGCCCGCCGCGGCGAGCAGCCGCTCGCGGCGGCGCAGCTCGTGCCGCAGCGCGGTGAGGGCCCGGGCGCTCGCGGCGGCGTCGAGGTCGGTGAGCAGGCCCACGCAGTGCGGCAGGCCGGCGGCCACGCCGAACGTGGCGCCGCCCTTGTAGTCGACGAGCAGCATCGTGAGGTCACGTGGGGCGTGCCCGAGCGCCAGCGCGAGCACCCAGGACTGCAGCAGCTCCGACTTGCCGGACCCGGTGGTGCCCGCGACCAGGGCGTGCGGACCGTGCTCGGCCAGGTCGAGTCCGCTCGCCGGACCGGGGCCGAGGTGCACCGGCAGTCCGGCCGCGGGGTCCAGCCACGCGCGCGCGACCCGCGCCGGGTCTGGGTCGAGGACACGCACGAGCGCGCCGTCGGGGAGGGCGTCCCCGACGGCGTGGCACACGGCGGCCACCCAGGCGGGTGAGACGCCGAGGCGCCCCCGCGCGCCGATGACCGGCCACGGCCCCGGCTCCAGCGCGCCGCGAGTGGGCGCTGCGCGCCGCACGACCCCCGGCTGTTGCACCTCGAGCCAGCGCGCCAGCCCCTGCTCGTCCGGCCCGACCACCGCGACGCCCTCGGTCCCGATCCGCAGCGGTGCACCCGCCGCGCCGCCGTGCACCAGGACGCCCGCGCCCTCGGCAGCTCCCGGCGGCACGGAGCCGCCGGGTCGGGCGACCGCCGCCACGGCGTGCGCAAGCGCAGGAAGGGCGCCGACCCCTGCCGCCCAGACCGCTGCTGCCGCGGGATCCGGCGGGTCCGTGCCCGGCGGGGAGGGCGGCCGGCGACGGCGCCCGACCAGTGCGACGACGACGGCCCCCACGGCGCCGACCCCGATCGCGCCCACCAGCCACCAGCGCGACGCGTGGCCCGCGAGCAGCAGCGGGAGCATGCCGAGCATCGGCAGCAGGGCGAGGAGGGAGCGCCACCGACCAGCGCCCGACGACGTCGCGCGGCCGGCGGGCTCCCCGGCTGCGGTGGGCGCCGGGGGAGGTGAGGGACGTGACCGCCGCGGCGGTCGGCGCGGCGCCGTGAACCGCGGCGCACCGGCGTCGTCGGGCTCCGGCGTGCCGCGCACCTCGAGCCGGGTGGACCCCAGGAGCAGCGCGTCACCCACGCGCAGCAGGGCGCGGCGGCGGACCCGTCGCACGCGCTCCCGGCTGCCGGTGCTGCCAGTGCCTCCGGTGTCACCAGGGCCGCCGGGTCGGCGACGGCCGCGGCGCCTCGGCCGCACCACGGCGGAAGGCGCGGCGACGCGCACGAGGTAGCGCTCGCCGTCGGGCATCGGTGCGACGCAGGCGTGCAGCCGGGAGACCGACGGGTCCGCGAGCGTGAGGTCGGCCGACGGCGCGCGGCCCACGCTCACCCGCGCGGACGTGAGCGGCACGGCCCAGCCCGCATCCGGACCGTGCACGACGGCGAGGTGCGCCGGCGCGTGCCAGCAGGCGCGCCAGCGTGCGACGACGGCGGCCGGGTCGGTGTCCACGCCGCCGAGCCTGCGCCCGGGCACCGACAGCGGCGAGCGGACCTGTGGATGCCGCACGGGCGGGTGTCGCCGCACGGATCTGGGGACAACGTGCGCACCAGGCCGACCCCGACCGTCCGGGCCGCGAGCGGCCGATCGCGCGCCGAGTGCCGCGTCCACCGCGCCTCGAGTGCCCCGAGTGCCCCGAGGTGCCGCGCGGCTCAGGTCCCCGGCGAGACCAGCCCCGTCTCGTACGCGAGCACCACGAGCTGCACCCGGTCCCGGGCCCCGAGCTTGGCGAGGACGCGGCCGACGTGCGTCTTCACGGTCGCCTCGGCCACGAACAGGTCCGAGGCGATCTCGGTGTTCGTCCGGCCCCGGGCGATGAGCTCGAGCACCTCGCGCTCGCGCTCGGTGAGGTCCGCGAGCGCGTCGGGCGGCGTGCGGTTCTCCAGCGGCATGCGCGTCGCGACGTGCTCGATGAGGCGCCGCGTGGAGGACGGCGCGATCACGGCGTCGCCCGCGTGGACCGTGCGGATCGCGGCGAGCATCTCCTCCGGCTGGGCGTCCTTGAGCAGGAACCCGCTCGCGCCGGCGCGGATCGCGGCGAACACGTACTCGTCGAGGTCGAACGTCGTGAGGATGATGATCCGGGGGACGGGGCGGCCCGGCGGGCGCGGCGCGGCGAGCAGCCGGCGGGTCGCCTCGATGCCGTCCAGGCCCGGCATGCGCACGTCCATGAGCACGACGTCGACGTCGAACCCCGGCAGCAGGCGCAGCGCCTGCGCGCCGTCGCCCGCCTCGGCGACGACGGCCATGTCCGGCTGGCTCGAGATCACCATGGAGAAGCCGGCGCGGACCAGCTGCTGGTCGTCGACGAGGGCGACGCGGATCTGGTGGCTCGCGGTGGCGGGCTGGGTCATCGTGCGGACTCCTGGAGGATCGGGGAGGGTGGCAGCGGGAACGTGGCGTGCACACGGAAACCACCACCGGGCCGAGGCCCCGCGTGCAGCGCGCCCCCGAAGAGCGCGGCGCGCTCGCGCATGCCGGTCAGGCCGTTCCCGGCGCCGTCGGGTGCCGCGGCGGCGCCGCGACCGTCGTCGTCCACCTGGAGCACGAGGGCGGTCGGGTGCCACGCGACGTCCACGCGGGCGTGCACGGTGCCGGGCTCGCCGGCGTGCTTGAGGACGTTGGTGAGCGCCTCCTGGCAGATCCGGAACGCCGCGAGGTCGGTGGCCGCGGGCAGGTCGCGCGGCTCGCCCCAGGTGACCAGCTCGACGGCGGGCCCGGACGCGCGCACGCGGGCCACGAGGTCCGGCAGGTCGGCGAGGCCTTCCTGCGGGCGGTGCGGCACCGAGCCGTCCTCCCGGAGCACCCCGAGGATCCGCCGGGTGTCTGCCAGCGCCGCGCGCGCCGTCGTCGCGATCGTGTCGAGGGCCTGTGCGGCGAGCGCCGGGTCGGTCCGCGCGGCATACCGCCCGCCGTCGGCCTGAGCGACGACGACGGCGAGGGAGTGCGCCACGACGTCGTGCATCTCGCGCGCGATCCGGGTGCGCTCCGCGGCGACGGCGAGCCGCGCCTGCTGGTCGCGCTCGTACTCCAGGCGGGCCGCGCGCTCGCGCAGCGACTCCCAGCGCTGCGAGCTGGAGCGGCGCAGGAGTCCGGCGACCCACGCGAGCAGGGCGGGGACGGCGGCCGCGACGAACAGGAACGTGGCAGTCAGCAAGCCGTCGCGGCCCATGTCGAGCGACATGGAGACGGCGATGAGCGCGCTGCCGAGTACGGCCGAGCCCAGGCTGACCCGGCGCGCCCAGATCGGGGCGTGCACGGTCGTGGAGTAGACGGAGACGTAGATGAGCAGGTCGATCGGGAGCAGACCCGTGCCGGCGAGGAAGTGCCCGAGCGCGAGAGCGTTGACCGCCACGGCCGACCCGATCGGCCAGCGGCGACGGCAGGCGATCGCGACCGGCATCCCGATCGACGCGGTCCACATGGTCAGCACCGCGACCGGCGACGCGGTCGACCCCGTGCCCGTGAGGATCGAGAGGCTGCCGAGCAGGAGGAACGCGGCGGCGGCGAGCACGCCGTCCAGCCAGGCTCCGTTGCGGCTGAGCCAGGCGTCGAGCTGGAGGACCGGCCCGCCGGCCGCGACGTCGCGGGACCCGACGCCGCCTCCGGCCACGGGAGCGCCGAGAGGCGCACCGCTGGCGGGGGAGGCAGGAGAGGTCACCGTCCGAGGGTAGGCCGCGGCCGTCGGCGGCGCGGTCCGCCGAGGGTCTGACCTAGACGGGCTCGATCAGACCGGCGTCGTCGTTGCGCACGGAGCCCACGCGCGCGGAGACCTCGTGCCAGACGAGCTCGGGCGGAGGACCTGCGAGGATCGCCAGCGCGGCGTCGGCGTCGGTCATCGCGGGGTCGAGCCACTCGTCGACGCGCGCGTGCGGGAGCGCGACGGGTTCGCGGTCGTGGATCGCCTCGAGGCCGTCTCGCGCCGCCTGGGTGACGATCGTCGTCGACAGCAGCCAGCGCGCGGGGTCGTCCTCCTCGCGCGTGGGGTCGCGCCACCACGCGTACAGACCCGCGAAGGCGAGCGAGGAGCCGTCGGCCGGGTGGATGTAGAACGGGGTCTTCGCGGGCAGTCCCGAGCCCTCGGGGTTCTTGCGCCACTCGTAGTACCCGTCCGCCGGCACGAGGCAGCGTCGCGTGACGAGCGACTTGGCGAACGCGGGCTTGTCCGCCACGGTCTCCAGGCGGGCGTTGAACATCGGGGCGCCCTTGGCGCCCGGTCCCGACGACCACGCGGGCAGCAGTCCCCAGCGCGCCAGGTGCAGCTCGCGGAGCACCCCCGTGCCGGCACCGTCCGCAGCGGACTCGCGTGCGTCCTCGCTGCCCACGAGGCGTGGGCGGTCGAGCACGACGCGCGCGCCATCGGTGGGCGCGACGTTCCAGGACGCCGCGCGGTCCGCGGCGTCCTCGCTCACCACGTCGACGTCGAACTCCGCCGCCAGCTCGTCGGCCGCCCGGACGGCCGCGTACCTCCCGCACATGCCGCCGACCCTACGTCGCGCCACCCCCATCGCCGCCGCCGACCCGATCGACCGGATCGGCCGACGCGAGTGCTGCGAGCGCCGCCCGCAGCCCCGCGAGCCGCGTCAGCGCGACGTCGAGCGTCGCCTCGTCCTTCACGAACGTGAACCGCAGCCACGAGGACAGGGCCTGCGCCGTCGCGGATCCCGCGCGGCAGAAGGCGGTGAGCGGCACGCACGCCACGCCCACAAGGTGCGGCAGCGCGCGGGCGAGGGCGTCGCCGTCGGGCACGGTGGGCGAGAGGAAGGGCGCGGCGTCCGCGCAGACGAAGTACGTCCCCTGCGGGACCACGACGGCGAACCCCGCCTCGCGCAGCCCGCGCACCAGGGCGTCGCGGCGCTCGGCGAGCGAGGCCGCGAGCGTGGCGACGTCGGCGTCGCCCTCCTCGAGCGCGCGGGCGACCGCCGGCTGCAGCGGCGCGGCGCTCACGTAGGTGAGGAACTGCTTGACGGTGCGCACGGCCGTGACCAGCTCCGCCGGCCCGCTGATCCAGCCGACCTTCCAGCCCGTCAGCGAGAACGACTTGCCGACCGAGGAGATCGTCAGGGTGCGCTCGCGCATCCCGGGCAGCGTCGCGAACGGGACGTGCGTCGCACCGTCGAACGTGAGGTGCTCGTACACCTCGTCGGTGACCACGATCGCGTCCACCCGCGCGGCGTGCGCGGCGACGACGGCGAGCTCGGCCGGGGTGAGGACTGTTCCGGTCGGGTTGTGCGGGGTGTTGAGGAGGACGACGCGCGTGCGCGGCGTCACGGCCGACGCGAACGCCTCGACGTCGAGGCGCCAGCCCTCACGGGTCGGGCCCAGGGGAGCGGTGGTGTGCGTCGCGCCGGCCATCGCGATCGTCGCGGCGTAGGAGTCGTAGTACGGCTCGAGCGTGAGCACCTCGTGGCCCGGTCCGGCGAGGGCGAGCACGGCGGCGGCGATCGCCTCGGTGGCGCCCGCGGTCACGAGGATCTCGGAGTCGGGATCGAGCTGTATTCCGTAGTGCCGGTGCTGGTGGGCGGCGACCGCACGGCGCAGCGCCGGGATACCGGGACCGGGCGGGTACTGGTTCGCGCCGGTGCGCAGCGCCTCGACCGCGGCCTCGCGCACCCACTCGGGGCCGTCGGTGTCCGGGAAGCCCTGGCCGAGGTTGGCCGAGCCGGTGGCCGTGGCCAGGGCGGACATCTCGGCGAAGATCGTGGGGCGGACGGCGCCGTCGGGCGCCAGGAGACCGGACGCGCGCGCGACGGCGAGCCAGCGCGGGGTGCTCGTCATGCGGACGAGCGTAGGGCGGGCCGCACATCGGCCGCCGCCACCCGCTAGCCTCGAGCCAGCACGGGAGTCCGGTGGGCCGGGCTGAGAGGGAGTACTCCAACTCCGACCGTTGAACCTGATCCGGATCATGCCGGCGCAGGGAGCTCCGCCAGGCGAACGTCGTCTGAGCCCGTGCTGGTCCCGAGAGGGTACGCATGAGCCAGACCTCGCTCGCCACCGCCTCGCAGCTCGACGATCCCGCCGCCGTGCGGCATTCCGACGCCGCCCCAAGCCCGACGGCCGGCCCCCTCACGTTCGGCGTCGGCGCCCGGATCACGGCGGCCGTCATGGCCGGGGACTACGTCGACGTCCTCACCCGCGCGCTCGCGGCGACCCCGACCGGTGACCTCGTCGTCGTCACGGGCGACGTCTCCACCTACGTCGGCGGCGCCGAGGACGACCTGCTGCGCTACGTCACCGACCTGGGTGCCACGCTGGCGGCGACCGGTCATCACGTCACGCTCGTCGTCCACCTGTCCCGCGGCTGCCCGGGCGAGGTCGTCTGCGCGCTGCCGGGCGGCGCCGGCCCGCGCGTCGTGGCGCCCCCGACGACCGACCGCACCGGCGCCTGGGCCGCCGCGGAGTGGGCGCTCTACCCGCTCGCCGACGGCGTCGGTGCCGGTGGCGGCGTCGGCCCAGCCGCCGGCGCGGCCGCTGCGTCGGATCAGCAGCCGGACCACATGCGCGACATCGAGGCCGCCATCGCCCACGCCCGCGACCTCGGCACGTTCCGCGGCAGCGAGCACTTCGTCACCCGCCTCGAGGGCGACCTCGCCGACGTCCTCGCCACGGCGTTCGCCGGCTGGCTGCTCGCGGGCCGCACCGTGCAGCACGTGACGAGCCACCTCACGGTGTCGATCAACAGCCCGAGCCACGCCGCGCGCGACGGCGAGCCCTCGATCGCGCCCACGTCGGCGCGCGCCGGGGACGCAGCATGAGCGCGGCCGGCGGATCGCCCCGCCCGACCCGCCCGGATGGTGCGCCGACGGCTCGAGGCGCCGCTCGCCGTCGCCCGCTGGCGATGCGCGACCTCGTGCTCCTCGTGGTGCTCGGCGTGGTGTTCGGGTTCCTCTACTGGGTGCTCGTGCAGGCGTGGACCGCGCTGTCGATCGCGATGGGGCCGGCCGGAGACCTCGCGCAGCACGTCCTGTTCGGCGGCTGGCTGCTGGTGGCCCCGCTCGCCGTCGCGATCCTGCGCCGCCCGGGCGTGGGGATCCTCGCCGAGCTGCTGGCCGCGGTGATCGAGGTCGTGTTCCTCGGCAGTCCGGTCGGCCCGCTGCTCCTGATCGCCGGCTTCCTCCAGGGCCTGGGCAGCGAGCTGCCGTTCGCGCTCGGGCGGTACCGCTCGTTCGGCTGGGTGCGGTTCGCGGTCTCGGGGCTGCTGGGCGCGAGTCTCGTGTTCTTCTGGTCGGCGTTCCGGTTCGGCTGGTACGGCCAGGACCTGCTGCTCCTGCGGTTCGGGATCCAGGCGCTGTCCGGCGTGCTGCTCGGCGGCCTGGTCGCCAAGGTCATCGTGGACGCACTGCTGCGCACCGGGGTGCTCGCGAGCTTCCCGATCGCGGCCGCGTCGCGGTCTGCCGCGTCAGCAGGCTCGACGGCGCCGGGCGGCGGCGCCGGTGACCCCGACCTGGTACGGCGTGAGCGCTGAGCCGGCGATCGAGGCTCGCGACCTCGAGATCGTGCTCCCCGGGGGCGACGGCGTCGGTCCGCTGACCGCGTCGCTCGCCCCCGGGGAGGCGGTGCTGCTGCTCGGGCCGTCCGGCTCCGGCAAGTCCACGCTGCTGCGCACGCTCGCGGGCGCGATCCCGCAGACGGTCGGCGCGCGGGTCGCCGGCGAGGCGCGGGTCTGCGGCCTCGACCCGGTCGTGGCGGGCGTGGTCGTCACCGCCGCGCACGTCGGGGTCGTGGCGCAGGACCCGACGAGCGGGGTCTGCTTGCCCGACGTCCTCGACGAGGTCGCGCTGCCCCTGGAGAACAGGGCCGTGCCGCGCGCGGACATCGGCCCGCGCGTGGCGGCGGCACTCGCGGGCGTCGAGCTCGGGGCGTACGCCGGGCGCGGCACGCAGGGCCTGTCCGGCGGGGAGCTGCAGCGGCTCGCGCTCGCGGCCGCGACCGTCGCCCGGCCCGACGTGCTGCTCCTGGACGAGCCCACCGCGATGCTGGACGCGCCGGGCGTCGCGGCGGTGCGCGCCGCCGTCGGGCGCGTGGCGGGTCGCGCGACGGTGCTGCTCGTCGAGCACCGTCTCGCGGAGTACGCGGGCGAGGACGGCCTGGCGGCGCTCCCGCCGCGCACGATCGCTCTCGACCGCGGCGGCCGGGTGCTCGGCGACGGCCCCACGGCGCAGGTCCTCGCCCGGCACGGCGCGGCGCTCCTCGCGCAGGGCTGCTGGCTTCCGGTCGAGGTGGAGCTCGACGTGCTCGGTCTCGACGTCGCCACGCTGGCGCGCCGCACCCTCGACGCGCTGCGTGCGACCGACGCCGAACCCGCCCCACCGTGCCCGACGGCGTCGCTCGCCCCGTGCGCGGACGCATCGCCCGCCGCGGTGCTCACCGCGCGCGGGCTCGGCGTCGACGTCGGCGGCCGCGCCCTGCTGCGGGACGTCGACCTGGACCTGCGGGCCGGCGAGGTCGTCGCGCTGCTGGGCGCGAACGGCGCCGGAAAGTCGACGCTGCTGGCCGTGCTCGCCGGGCTCGTGCCGCCGGCGGCGGGGCGGGTCGCGGGGCCGCGTGCGGGGCTGGTGTTCCAGCACCCCGAGCACCAGTTCGCCGCGCACACGGTCACGGCCGAGATCGGGTTCGGGCTGCCCGCGGCGCGGCGCGAGGCGGTCGTTCGGGCGCGGCTGCGCGAGCTCGACCTCGAGCCGTGGGCGGACCGCTCGCCGTGGACGCTGTCGGGCGGGCAGCAGCGTCGGCTCTCGCTCGCGGCCATGCGCGCTCACGATCGCCCCGTGCTGCTCGCCGACGAGCCGACCTTCGGCCTGGACCGGGACGGCGCGCACCGAGCGCTGCGGGCGCTGCGGGAGGCGGCCGACGGCGAGCGTCGCGCCGTCGCGTTCACGTCGCACGACCTGCGCCAGGTCGCCGCGTGGGCCGATCGGGTGGTGCTGATCGCCGACGGCGGCGTGCTGGCCGAGACCACGCCCGCGGCGCTTCTGCAGCGACCCGATCTGCTCGCCGCCGTCGGCATGCGGGCCACGCCGTGGCTCGGGCACCTGGCGAGGCACGGCGACGCGGTGGTGCGGCATGCGCTGCGCTCGCTCGACGCCGCGGTGCCCGCGCCGCTCCCGGAGGCCGCGCGATGACCCGCGCCGTGCACGGTGGCTGGTCGCCCGTGCGCACTGCCTGGTCGCCCCGCCGGCGTGAGCCCGCTCCCCAGGGCGCCCGGGCCCCCGGGAGGTGCGTCTCGTGAGCGCGTCCTTCCTCGGCGCCTGCAACCCGGCGGTCAAGCTCGCGGTGCTCACGCTGTGCTCGGCTGGGGTCCTGTTCCTCACCGACCCCGCGGTGCTGGCGGCGCTCTGTGCGGCGCTGCTGCTCGCCGTCGTGCTCGCGGGCCGTGTCCCGCCGCGCGACCTGGCGCGGGCGATGGTCCCGTTCCTCGCGTTCGGCGTCGGCACGCTGCTCGTCAACGCGCTCGCGCGCCCCGGCACGCTGCTCTGGCCCGACCTGCCGGTGCGGGTGACGGCCGAGGGCGTCCGGATCGGCGCGATGCTCGCGCTGCGCACACTCGTGATCGGCACGACGGCGGTGGTGTTCGCCGCCACCACGCCGCCGCAGCGGCTGCTCACGAGCCTCGTCGAGCACGCGCGGGTGCCGCCGCGGGTGGCGTTCGCGCTGCTCGCCGGGCACCGGATGCTGCAGACGCTGCCGGAGCAGTGGACGACGATCCGGCGGGCCCACGCGGTCCGGGCGCCGCTGCGCCGCGACGGTCGCGCGCGGTTCGGCCCGCGCGAGTACGCCCGGTGCGCGTTCGCGCTGCTCGTGACGTCGATCCGGGCCGGTGAGCGGGTCGCGTTCGCGCTGGAGTCCCGCGGGCTCGCCGACGGGCCGCGCACGATCTGGCGGCCGACGTCGCTCGGGGTGCGCGACGTCGCGCTCGTCGGCGTGGTGCTCGGCGCGCTCGGGGTCGCGATCGGCCTCAGCTGAGTGCGCGCGACTCCTCACCGGTGCCCGCAGCGGCACCGGCCGCCGACGTCCGCCCCGGCACCCCGCGCCCGGGCAGCCACCAGTTCCACCGCCCGAGGAGCCGCATCGATGCCGGCACCACCACGAGCCGCACCACCGTCGCGTCCAGCGCGATCCCGATCGCGAGCCCGAACCCGAGCTGCTGGATCGGCAGGATGCCCGCGAACGCGAACGCCCCGAACACCACCACCATGAGCAGCGCGGCGCCCGAGATGAGCGGCGCGGTCCGGGCGAGCCCGCGTGCCACGGAACCCACGTCGTCGCCCGTGCGCACGTAGTCCTCCCGGACCCGGTTGAGCAGGAACACCTCGTAGTCGGTGCTGAGACTGAACAGCAGCGTGAGCAGCAGCACGGGCACGAAGTTCTGGACGTAGTCGGAGGACTCGAACCCGAAGAGCGACGCCCCGATGCCGTCCTGGAAGACGAGCACGAGCACGCCGTACGTGGCGCCCACCGACAGCAGGTTCACCGCGATCGCCTTGAGCGGCAGCAGCACCGAGCGGAACGTCACGAGCAGGAGCACGAAGATCACGGCGAGCATCGCGAGGACCACGGTGGGCAGCGTGTCGGCGATGACCTCGTTGCTGTCCACGCCCTGCGCGGTCTCGCCGCCCACGTCGATCGAGAGCGTCGCGACTCCGGCCCCCGTCCCCGACCCCGCGACGGCCTGCGTCGCAGCATCGCGCACCTGCGCGAGCAGGTCCTGCGTCGCGGGGTCCGCGGCGGTGGCCTCCGGCACGACGTCGAGCACGAGCCGCAGGTCGTCCGCGGCCACGAAGTGGTCCACGGTCTGGCGCACGTCGCCCGGCAGTGCCTCGCGCACGTCGGGTGCGGTCGCCGCGAGCGGGTCGCCCGGCGAGACGAGCGTGAGCACGTCGAGCGCGGAGTCCAGGCCGGCCACGCCGTCGAGCGCACGCAGGTCCTCGGCGAGGGCGAGCACGGCGGGCGTGGCGGCGCCGTCGGACAGCGGCGTCGTGGCCGTGACGACCACCCGGATCGGCGCCGTCGCGCCCGGGCCGAACTCCTGCGCCACGAGGTCGAACCCGGCGCGCACCGGCGAGGACGTCGGGATGATCCGCGCGTCCGGGGTGAAGGTGCTCATCCCGGCGGCGGGGACGGCAAGCGCGAGCAGCAGCGCCACCGCCCCGGCGAGGAACGCCACCGGGCGGCGCATCACCGTGCGCGCGAAGGCGTCCCACCGCCGCGACCCGGCCCGCGGGTGGCTCGAGCGCCCGGCACGCATGCTGCGCTGCAGCCGCGGACCGAGCAGCGCGAGCAGCATCGGCAGCAGCAGGAGGCTCACGAGCACCGCGGACGCGACCACGAGGACGGCCCCGAGCGCGATCGACCGGATGACGCCGAGCGGCACGAGCACGAGCGTGCACATCGCCGCGACCACCGTGATCCCGGAGAACAGCACCGTCTCCCCGGAGGTGCGCAGCGTGGTCGCGAGCGCCTCGTCCTGGTCGCGCCCGGCCGCCAGCTCCTCGCGGAACCGGGTGATGAGGAAGAGGGAGTAGTCGACGCCGACGCCGAGCCCCAGCATCGTCGCGGCGTTCTGCACGAAGACCGACAGCTCCACCTGTCCCGCGATCAGCGAGAGCACCGCGAACGTGAGCAGGATCGCCGTGACCCCGACGGCGAGTGCGGCCAGGGCCGCGAGCGCGCCGCCGAAGAGCAGCACCACGACGAGCACGATGAGCGGCAGCGCGATGAGCTCGGCGCGGAACAGGCTCGTCTCGCTGAGGTGGTTGACCTCGCCCCAGAACGGCGCGGCGCCGACGAGGGAGACCTCGAGGCCGTCCGGTGCGAAGCGTTCGGTGAGGTCGTGCTGGACGCCCGTCAGCAGCTGGCGAGCCTCGCCGTCCGGCAGCGCAAGCGCGACGGCGTTCACCACCGTCCGGCCGTCCTCGCCGAGGAACGCGCCCCGCGCCTCGGGCGACAGCGTGGACCAGCCGTAGGCGCTCGTGGCCTGCAGCACCGGGTCGGTCATGACGGCGTCGAACGCCTCGGCGACGCGCGTCTCGAACGCGGCGTCGGCGGCGGTGTGCGCGGTGTCGTGCACGACCAGCGTGAGCGACGTGGGTCCTCGTCCCAGGAACCCCTGCGCCACGGCCTCCTCCACGCGCTGCGACGCCGAGTCCGGCACCGCCCAGCCGCCGCCGCTCAGGCGCGCCGGCAGTCCGGAGGCGAGCAGGCCGGCGACGGCGAGCAGCGCCACCCAGGCGACCACCCCCACCCAGCGCCACCGGCGGGCGGCCACCGCGATCGCGTGCAGCCTCATCGCGCGGCTCCCGTGGTCGACGGCGCGGCCTGCGCTGCGCGGGCCAGCGAGGCGGGTGGCGACGCCGGGGCGGGTGGCGACGCCGGGGCGGGTGGCGGCACCGACCGCTGCGACCGCGCGAGGTCGCGCAGCGCGAGCAGCGCCTGCACCGGCCGGCCCCACTGGGCCGACATCCGTCGACCCGCGGTGCGGACCGCCTGGTGCGCGTCGATGACGGTATGCCGCCGCACGCGCTCGCCGGCGAGCAGGTCGACGACGATGCGCGAGGCGAGCGCCCCGAACAGCAGCGAGGTGTAGACGAGCTGGGACAGCGGCGCGTCGGGGTCGGCGAGCGAGGCGCGCGCGCTCACGAACATCTCGACGGGCACGGTGCGCAGCGGGACGATCCGGCGCAGCAGCGTCCAGGTGTGCTCGTGCTGCACCTGGGCGCGGGTGAGCCGGCCGTCGAACGGGGCGTCGCCGGGCGCGTAGTCGTAGACGCGGACGTACTGCGTGCCGGCCATGTCGTAGCCCGAGACGACCGGACGACCCAGGCGCGCGGCCGCCTCGTGCAGCGCGTACTTGGCGAGCCAGCCCGCGCGCTCGGTGACGTCGACGCCGTCGATCACGACGTCGCAGCCCTCCACCAGCGCGGTCACGCCGGTGCGGGTGATGCCGCGCTCGTGGACGGCGACGGCGGCCGCCGGGTTGATCGCGAGGACCCGCTCGGCCCCGACCACGGCCTTGTTCCGGCCGAGGTCGCCGCGGACGGCGTGCTGGCGGTTGAGGTTGTTCAGCTCGTAGCTGCCGTTGTCGGCGAGCACGAGGTGCTGCACGCCGAGCCGGGCGAGCGGCTCGATCACGGCGCCGCCGGTCGAGCCGCAGCCCGCGACCAGGACGACCGCCTCGGCCAGCCGCCGCTGGGTGCGCGCCGGGACGAAGCCGCGGTTGCGGCGGGTGAGCTCCACGTAGTCGGCGCTGGGGGAGAGGCGGTGCTCGCCGTCGTGCCCGCGACGGGGGGCGGGGGACGGGCGGCGGCTCTCGGCCGAGGGCCGTGCGGTGGGGGGCGCGGTGGTCATGGGTTCTGCTCCGGTGCTGGTCAGGGGCGGATCAGGGGCGGGTCAGGCGGCGACGCGGTTGGTCGCGCCGTGCAGGTGCTCGCCGAGCCCGGTGGTGGCGGCGAACAGGTCGGGCGAGGCGAGGGTCTGCGTGAGCAGGTCCGCGCGCAGCTGCAGGTCGGCGCGGGAGGGCAGGTGCGAGACGAACGGCTTCACCTCACCGCGCGCGGTGTAGACCAGGTGCATGAGGTCGGTGCCGGGCAGGACGGGCGTGGTGTGCTCCACGAGCTGCACCTCGAGCCCGGCGAGCAGCAGGTGGCGCAGCGCGACCTTCTCCTCGACGTCGCCCACGAGCGTGCGGACGGGCGGGTCGCTCGCGAGCACGGCCTGCGCCACCCCGAGGAGCAGCTCGAGGGTGATCCGCAGGCGCTGCGCCTTGTCGGTCACGGTGCGGGCGCGGACGAACCGCTTGAGCTCGCGGACCTCGTGGCTCGTCGTGCCGGGCAGCGGCGCCACCTTCTCGAACACGTTGAGCCCGTGCGCGGTCTCCACCGGGAAGGGCGCCCGTGCGGGGTCGAGGAGCGGGCGCGGGGCCTCGTCCCGTGAGGAGGCCAGGCAGACGTAGCCGAGGATCCGGCCCGTGGCGCCGTCGAGTGTGAGCACGTGCACGTCGTTCGGGCCGAGCGCGGAGACCGGCTCGCAGAACCAGCCCGACGAGCGCACCACGTCGCCGCACGCCCAGCCGAGCTGGAGGTACTGCGCGAGCCGGAAGCCCTGCATCGCGAGCGCGTAGCGGTGCGGGAGGTCCCGCGTGCGGATCGCCAGCGTGGTCAGCCCGTCGCCGCGCACCGCGAGGTGGTCCAGCGCGCCGGGCGGCACGTGGTCCAGCAGCCGCCGGCAGCTGAGCGAGCCGTGCAGCCCGATGATGTCGCGCGTGAAGCGCTCGGTGGCGCCGACGGCGAGCATCGCGTCCGCGCGGTCGACGCCGAGCCCGCCGCGGGGCACGTCGGCAGCGGCGGACGGGTCGGTCGCGGCGAGAGTCGGGTGGCACATGGCGGTCTCCGGGTGGTGGTCGGACTGGGCGTGGTGTCTGGTCGGCCGGCGGTGGTGGCGGTGGCGGAGGTGGCGCTGGCGGCGTCGACGGTGCGGCTGCGGTGGTGCGCTGCGGCGGCAGTGGCGGGCTCGAGGCGGGCGACGCGGAGGTGAGCCGCGCGCCCGACTCAGAAGTCGCCGTCGTCCTCGGTGTAGATCGCGTCGGTGACGGCGAGCGCGAGCACCTCGGGGGTGCCCTCGTAGATGCGGGACCCGAGTGCCTCGCGCAGGTACTTCTCCATGCCCCAGTCGCGCACGTAGCCGCGAGCGCCCATGAGGGACATGCCCTCCTCGGCGACCTCGATCGCGATGCGGTCGGCGAAGAGCTTCGCGGTCGCGGTCTCGAAGACGGGTGCGGGCACCCGGGTGTCCGCGAGGTGCGCGGCGCGCAGGTACATCAGGCGCGAGGCCTCGACCTTCGCGGCCATCTCGGCGAGCTTGCGCGCGGTGAACTGGTGCTCGCGCAGGCGCTTGCCACCCTGGACGCGCTCGTCGCACCACGCGATCGCGAGGTCGAGGGCGCCGCGTGCGACGCCGGTCGCGATGGCCGCGACGGCGGCGCGTGCCATGTTCATCTGCGCGATGTTGATGAAGACGCCGCCGCCCTCGCCGCCGATCATGTTCTCGGCGGGCACGCGCACACCGTCGAACTGCAGCTCGGTGCCGAGGCAGGCGCGGTAACCCATCTTGTCGGCAACGGCGCCGCGGGTGACGCCCGGGGCGTCCAGCGGGATGACGAAACAGGTCAGTCCGCTCGCGCCGGGGTGGCCCTCGAGGTTGGCGAAGACGGTGCCGTAGTGGGCGACCTTGCCGTTGGTGATGAACATCTTCGCGCCGTCGACCACGTAGTGGTCGCCCTCGCGGCGCGCCCGGGTGACCCCGATCGCGTGCTCGGCGGCCTCGGGGATGAGCAGGTCGCAGCCGGCGCGCTCCTCGGTGATCGCGTTGCACGCGAGCACGGGGTCGTCGCCCGCGAAGAGGGGCAGGAATCGCGCCTGCACACCGGCGTCGCCCGAGAGCAGCAGCGGCGCCTGGCCGAGCATCGTGGCGCCGAAGATGAGTGCGAAGCCCGCGTCGACGGCGGCCAGCTCCTCGAGCGCCACGGCGACGCCGAGCTCCCCGTAGCCGAGGCCGCCCAGGTGGCGGGGGATGACGAGCCGGGTGAGGCCGAGCTGGTGGGCCTCGGTGACGAGCTCCCAGTCGAAGTCGGCGGCGTCGGCCTCGTCGAGGCGTCGCACGGCCGGGCGCAGCCGGGTCTGGGCGAACTCGCGGACCAGCCGGCGCAGCTCCTCGGCGTGCGCGGGCAGCGAGGTGAAGGTCGGCTCGGTGAGCGTCGGCTCGGTGAGTGAGGTGTCGGCGAAGGCGTGGACGTCGACGGCGGTCATGGCGCTCTCCTGGCTCTGGCGGATCGAGATGCGGGATCGAGGTGCGGGCGGATGGTGAACAGCGGCAGTGGCGGCGCGGCTCAGGCCGCGACGCCGGCCTCACGGGCGATGGCCGGGTAGCGGTCGAACGCCGGCTGCAGCAGCGGCGCGAACTCGATGACCTTGGCCACGCTGCCCTTGATGCGGATGCGGCCCATCGCGACGGCGACCGGCATGAGCAGGTGGCCGGACCAGAGGGCGTGCGCGGTGTCGCACGACATCTTGATCGCGAGCGCGGCGGTGGCCGGGGAGTCGTCGATCCGGACGCCGTCCGGGTCCACGTACATCTCGAACTCGGGCGCCGTGTGCACGAACCGGACGGACAGCCCGTCGCGGCGCATCGTCGAGGTGAAGGTCTCGTCCCGCAGCATGATCTCGAACAGGTGGGAGAACACGGCGACGGCCTGCTCCCGGGTGGTGTACGTGCTCATCGGTGCTCCTTGGGCGTGATCGGTCGTGCGTGGTGAGTGGTGCGGCGCAGGTGCGCCGTCCCGAGCAGGGCGAGCAGTGCGCCGATCGCGGCGCGCGCGGTGTCGGCGCGTCGCGTGACCCCGACGGCGAGGCGCAGCGCCGCACCGCCGAGCGCGGTGTCCGCGACGGTGAGGGGCGGCAGGAGGCCGGCCTGGTGCAGGACGGAGGCGACGTCGAAGGAGAAGTGGTCCTCGAGCAGCTTCCCGTCGCGGAACTCCACGACGCTGAGGCAGCGGATCTCCAGGCGCCGGCCGGTCGGCGGGAGCCCGAAGAGGGTGCCGGCGTGGGTGCCGCGGATGACGTACTCCTCGGCGACGAACCGCCCGCGGGGCAGGCGCTGCGTGACCTCGAGCGTGAGGTCCGGCAGGCCGGCCATGAGCCGCTCCAGGTACGCCCCGACCTCGGCCTTGCCGCGGTAGCGACGCCCGGCCGCGACGTCGTGCCACACGATCTCGTCGTCGTAGTGCGCGAGGATCCCGGGCACGTCGTGCGCGTTCCAGCGCGGCACGACCAGCGCGAACGCGGCCATGTTGGCGCGCTCGCCCTCGAGGAGGTGCGCCGAGGGACCCCAGGCGGCTGCGCCGTCGGGCGTCTGATCGGGGGCGACGGAGGCGACGGAGCCGACGGTGCGGGCAACGGGACCGGGACCGCTGGTGCGGCCTCGGTCGGGCTGCGCGGCGGTGGTGGCCGTCGTGGTCATCTCGTCTCCCGGGTCGGGGCCGCTGAGGGCTGCTCAGCGCCGCGTCGGTCTGGCTGTGTCCTGCTGGGTCACGCTCGTTCTCGCTCGGTCGCACCGAGCGCGTACCCCTCGTGAGCACGAGCCGGCGCTGCTGATACGTCCGGCGCACGCGGTATCAGCCGGTACGGCGCGCGCTCGTTCACCGGCAACAGCCGCGCACGTCTGCGCGGCACGTGCTGAGGCCGCGTGCGCACCCCGCTGGTGCGCGGCGAGCCCACGACCGCCGGAGGCGATAGGTGACCGAGCCGAGCGCCGCCGTCGATCGTCTCGCCCGCGCCCGCGAGCTCGGTGCCGTGGCGGGCTCGGTGGTGCGCGGATCGGTCCGGCTGCTCGCCGCGCCGCTGCGGGAGCCGAGCCGCGCCGCGGCCTGCTGCGCCACCTCGGGCACTCGTGCCAGGTCGGTGTCGCTCACCCCGGTCGTGCTCCTGCACGGCTACGGGGGCGACCCCCGGGACTGGGCGCCGCTCGCGCGGGTGCTCGCGGCCGGCGGCTACGTGCACCGCGACGCGATGGCCTACGACTGGGTGCGGCACGACGTGCCGAGCATCGCCGCTGCCCTGGTCGAGCGCTGCGAGCGCGCGCGGGAGGGCGCCGGGTCACCTCGGGTGCACGTCGTGGGGCACAGCCTCGGCGGGGTCGCGGTGCGCTACGCCGTGCAGCGCCTCGGCCTGGCCGAGACGGTCGGCGTCGCCGCGACCGTGGCGGCGCCGCACCGCGGCACCCGGGTGGCGCGGCTCGGCCTCGGCGCCGCGGTCGCGGCGATCCGGCCCGGCTCGCCGGAGCTCGCGCTGCTCGCGAGCACGCAGGCGCCCGACGGCGTGCGCTGGCTCGCGTACTGGTCCGACCTCGACCGCGTGGTCGAGCCGGCGTCGGCGCGGCTGGAGGTCCCCGGGCTGCGCGTCACGCGGGTGCGCGTGCCCGGGGTCGGGCACACCGCGATCCTGCGCTCGCGGGCGCTCGCGGTGAGCCTGCTCGGCGAGCTGCTGGTCGCCGACGCCGAGGACGCGGCCGCCGCGTGAGTCAGGCCGGTCTGCGGCGGTGAGTCACGCCGTCGTGCGCCCCGCGCCTCGCCGGCTGCGCGCCCGGTCGGCGATGACCGTGCCGGCGGTGTTGTACCCCGAGAGCATCACCCACGGCACGCCGGCGGTCGGCTGCGACCAGTGCCCCGCGAGGTAGAGGCTCGGCACGGGCGTGCGCTGCGCGGGCCGTTCGCGGGAGAGCAGCTCTGGGCTGAACGCCCAGCCGGCGAACGCGCCCTCGGCGTTGCCGGTGTCGCGTGCGAGGTCGGCCGGCGTGCGCACCTGCCGCACCACCACGTGCTCCGACAGGCCCGGGATGAGCGCCTCCGCGCGGCGGACGAACACGTCGGCGATGTGCTCGGCGTCGCGCTCCCAGTCGATGCCCGCCGAGGCGAGGCGGGTGGGGCACTCGAGCTTGATCGAGTGCATGCCGGGCGGCGCCATCTCCGGCTGGTGGAACGTGGCGACGTAGACGTAGAAGGCGGCGTGCTCCACGTCGCCGGCCGGGAAGCGCGCCATCGACGCGTCGATGTCGACCTCGGGGTAGACGAACGTGAGGCGCTTGACGGCGTCGCGGTAGGGCTCGAGGTCCATGTCCACCCCGAGCTGCACCTGGAAGAACGACGGCGTCGTCGCCATCGTCGGGAGCCTGCGACGCAGCGCCGCCGTGCTGCGCAGGGGCGGCAGCAGCTCGGTGAACGTGCGGCGGGCGTCGCCCGCCGAGACCACGGCGTCGGCCGTGAACGTCCGCCCGTCCGCGGTGCGCACGCCGGTCGCGCGGCCGTCGGTGGTGAGGATGCGGGTCACCTCAGCGTCGCGCACGACGGCGCCGCCCGCCTCCGCGATCGTGCTCAGCAGCGCGTCGCGCAGCGCGGAGAAGCCACCGCGGGGCATCCACTGCGTGCGCAGCGCGTGCGTGAAGAAGACCCCGGCGATCACCGCGGACAGCTCCGAGGGCGCCGACGCGATGCCGACGCACAGCATGGAGAAGTACGCCTTGAGGGTCGGGTCGACGAGGTGCTCGTCGAGGAGGTCCTGCAGCGTGCGGCCCTGGTACCTCGCGAGCGTCGCGCCCGGCAGGTGCAGCGCGTTCATCGCCGGCGCGAGCGCGCGGCTCACCCACGGGCGCTGGAACTGCTCGAAGACGGGGTCGAGGAGGCGGCGCTCGCCGGGGTGGGCCTGCACACGGAAGGACGGCACGAACACGTCGAGGTCGGCGACCATCTGCTCCATCGCGAGGAAGACCGCCTCGATGCCCTCGCGTTCGCGGGGGAACCGGCGGGTGAACTCCTCGGCGGCGGCGCTCAGGTCGGCCGGCACGGCGACGGAGTCCTCGGGCAGCACGCACCGGTAGTCGTGGGTGTGCGGCTCCATGACGACCTTCTCGTCCAGGCCCAGCCGCTTGAACACCTCGCGCGCCTGCCCGCCGAGGCGGTAGGCCAGGAAGATGTGGCCGCCGTGGTCCCAGTGGAACCCGTGCGCGTCGTGGCCGTCGGAGTAGCCGCCCGCGACGGGCTGCTTCTCCAGCAGCACGACGTCGAGTCCCGCCCGGGCGAGCGTCGCCGCCGAGGTGAGGCCCGCGATCCCACCGCCGACGACGACGGCGTCGTGGTGGGTGCCGCCGAGGTGGTGCTCGCCGTCGGACACGCCGGCGTGCTCGTCGGACAAGGGGCGGGCCGTTCGCGCGGCGTCGGATGCTCGCGGCGCGGGGCGGGAGACGGGGGGCGGCGTACGGGTGCTGGACATCGCGTGGCCTCTCGACGGTGGTGGGTCCACCAGAGATGACCCGTGAGGGTGGGCGGTGATACGTCAGGAGGGCGCTCCGTCTCGGCTCGCGGCGCTGCCCACTCGGGCAGACATGTCGGGCAACATGCCCTCGACCCGCGGCGAGAACGATGGGCGCATGCCACATGCGCGCGCCGGGGACAGCGAGCACGTCGAGGAGCACGCGAGTGGCGCGCGGGTCCGCTCCAGTGGCCCGCCGGAGCGGGCGATAGGTGCCACGGCGCTGCTGGCTCCGCGCGCACCCGACGTCGCCGCTGTCCAGCGGCTCCAGGCCCTCGTGGGAAACGAGCGCATGGCGGCGGTGTTGCCCGAGTAGGCGTCGACGAAGAGGCCGTACGCCGCCTCGCGAGGGGCGATCGGCGACGCGTCCGAGGGTGCGGCAGCGGCGGCAACGGCGGCGCCGCCCGTCGCGAGGACGGTGGTCAGGGCGAGCGCGACGCCGCGCCGCACGTGATGGTGGGGGATCCGGTGGCGTGCCGTCGGCAGTCCTGCAGTCGTGTCTCTCCTCAGCTCTGAGCAGGCGCGCGTCAGCAGGAGACGAGCGCCGGGGACTCGTGCAGAGTATCAAATGTCTGGACAAGCACTGCTGAGAGGGATGCTCGCGAGCGCGTCGAGATCTGACGCGAGCAGCGGTCCGTTTCGCTGCCGCAGCGCCGGTCCCGGCGCAGCCTCGAGAACAGCCGACACGAGTCGGCCAAGGCGCAGGAACGACGGCGTTCCGCCCGCGGCATCGATGCCGCGCGGACGCGGTTCCGCACGAGAGAGGAGCCTGGCATGGCCACGTACGACGTCTCCGACCGGTCCGCGATCGTCACGGGTGCCGGGTCCGGGATCGGGAAGGCGGTGGCGCTGCTGCTCGCGGCGAACGGTGCCGCAGTGGTGGTCGCCGACGTGAACGGCGAGGCCGCCGAGGCGGTCGTCGGTGAGATCGAGGCGGCGGGCGGCTCCGCCGTCGCGCACGTCGGCGACGTGACCGACCCGGCGGACGCCCAGGCGTGCGTCGAGGCGGCCTCGGCGCTCGCGCCGCTGCGCGTCGCGGTGAACAACGCGGGGATCGGCGGACCGATCGCGCCCACGGGGGAGTACCCGGTCGAGGGGTGGCAGAAGGTGCTCGGCATCAACCTGTCCGCGGTGATGTACGGGATCCGCGCGCAGGCGCCCGCGATGGCGAAGGCCGGCGGCGGGTCGATCGTCTCGACGTCCTCGATCCTCGGTTCGGTGGGGTTCGCGGGCTCGGTCGCCTACGTGGCCGCCAAGCACGGCGTCGTCGGCCTGACCCGGACCGCGGCGCTCGAGTACGCCCCGCAGAGGGTGCGCGTGAACGCCGTCGGACCGGGCTTCATCCGCACGCCGATGGTGTCCGCCTCGCTCGACGAGGCCACGCTCACGTTCCTCGAGGGCAAGCACGCGCTCGGCCGGCTCGGCGAGCCCGAGGAGGTCGCCGCGCTCGTGGCGTTCCTCGCCTCGGACGCGGCGAGCTTCGTCACCGGCGGCTACTACGTCGTGGACGGCGGGTACACCGCGCAGTAGGTGACGCGCTCAGCGAGAGGTGACGCGCTCAGCGAGAGGTGAGCGCGAGCGGGCCGGGTGGGGCGGCCCGCCCGCGCTCGCGCCTCGCCGGTCAGCCCCCGCCGCCGCGTGCGGTGACGGTGACGCGCAGCGCGATGCCGTCGGACCACGGTGCCAGCGCCCAGGGCAGCCACGCGGGACGGGAGAAGGCGACGAGGGTGACCTCCGCCGTCGTGGCGTCGATCGCGCCGGTGGGATCGGCGACGGCGAGGCCCGGCGCGTCCGTGACGCCCGCCGGGGCGGACGCGAGGAAGTCGCGTGCGGCGGCGCGGACGGCGTCGTCGGTGAGGGTGATCTCGCCGCCGTAGTAGGAGTCGGTGTCGATGGCCGCGGCGGCGTCGGCCGCGGTCGCGTCGGCGAGGGCCAGGAGGTCGCGGCGGTCGAGATAGACCGCGCTCGCGACGGCGATCGTCACGATGAGCGCGGCGGCGACGGCGAGCGCGCCGAGGGTGAGGACGAGGATGCCGCCGCGCTCGCCGTCGGGCGTGTGCTGCTCGTCGGGCGCGTGCTGGTCGTCCGCGTGGTGGTCGGACGCGTGGCCGCGGGACCGAACAGGCGCGCTCACGGCCGGTCCCGGAAGGGGTCGATCGTCGTCCACGTCTCGGCGTGGACCGGCACGGTGATCCCGCCGCCGGGCACGTACGGCAGGGGCACGTCCACGTCCACGCTGACGTGCACTCGCTCCCCGGGCTCGCACGTGGTCTCGCACGCGACGGCGAGCGCCGCGGCGCCGTCGACCTGGAGTCCGTGGTCGGCGAACGCGAGCGTCACGGCGCTCGCGGCGAGGTCGCCCGCCTGCTCGGGGTCCGCCGTCGCGACGAGACGGCCGGCGTCGCGCGCGGCGGCCTGCGCGGCGAAAGTGCCGGCCTGCAGCTGCGCCAGCGTGAGGACGAGGTAGACGAGCGGCACCAGGAGCACGACCGCGCCGCCGAGGAACTCCACCACGGCGGAGCCACGCTCGCGGTCGGCGGCGTCGTCGGTACGGGCGTCGATGCCGCCGGGGGAGTGCGGTGTGGCGCGCGGACGGCGGGTTCGAAGGGCGTGCGGACCGTCCCGCAGCAGCCGCGCAAGCCCACCGCTCCGGGACTTCGCCAGGTGGGTCATCGCTCCGCCACCGCACGACCGGTCGCGGTGAGCGAGCCGGACGGCCCGAGCAGCCCGATCACCGGGAGGGGTGCCCGGACCTCGACGACCACGACGTCGTACCCGGCGCCCGACTCGACCCGCGCCGTCGCCGACTCGGCGTAGCCCGGCGTCAGGCTCATCCCGACCACCTCGAGGGCGCGGTCCGTGCCGGCGGCGAGGTCGCCGTCGTACATCGCGGCCGTCCGTGCGCCCTCCGCCGCGGCGTCGATCAGCGCCGTGCGTACCCACAGCGCGAGCGCGAGCTGGACGAGGCCGAGCACGAGCACGACGACGAGCGCCCCCACCATGACGACCTCGGCCACGGCGGAGCCTCGCTCGCCGTCTCGAACATCGCCGTCGCGGCCGGCAGGTGGGCGGTCGATCGCCGCCCGCGGCGGGTGCGACGCGCCCAGGACGGTCGCGGCTACGGCCCGCTCACCCGGTCGACGGCCTGCTGGAAGAGCTGGCGCAACCAGTCGTCGGCGAGCACCCAGACGACGGCGACCAGTCCGGCCGACATCAGCGTCACCATCACCCAGCCGGGCACGTCGCCGCGCTGGGGCTGGGCGGTGATCGTCAGCAGTCGGCGCTGCGTCCAGGCCAGGACGCGGACGGCGAACGCGAGCAGGGGGGTCAGGGTGTCCTGCCACATGGGGTTCCTCTCGGTCGAGCGGTGGGGCTCGTGGGGGTCGGTGTCGAGCGGACGGGGGCGGGCGGGCTGGTCAGGGCGCGGCGCCATCCCGGGCGGTGGTCGCGAGGTCAGGGTCCGAGCTGCAGCATCGCGATCCCGGGGAAGAGGGCGAACAGGACGGTCAGGGGAAGAAGAACGAACACGACGGGCACGAGCATCCCGATCTCGCGCCGCCCACCGGACTCCATGAGCTCGCGCTTCGCGCTCTCGCGGGCGTCGGCGGCCTGGGCGCGCAGCACCTCACCGAGGGGCGAGCCGCGCTCCACGGCCACGGCCACGCCGTCGGCGAACCGCGTGAGGGCGGGCAGGTCGACGCGACGCGCCAGCGCGTCGAACGCGGCCGTCACCGTGGCCCCGGCGCGGACGTCGGCGAGGGTGCGCGCGATCTCGCGCGAGAGGTCGCCGTCGGTGCTGCGGGCGATGCGGTCGAGCGCGGCTGCCGGCGACTCCCCGGCGCCGACGGCGAGGGCCAGGAGCTCTGCGACGGTCGGCAGCTCCGCGGCGATGCGCCGTTCGCGGCTCTCGACGGCGTGCGTGAGGGCGCGGTCCCGCGCCAGCGCGCCGCCCACCGCCGCGACGGCGACGAGCACGGCGAGCGGTCCGATCGCGACCCCGCGTGTCGTGGCGAGCAGTGTCCCGACGGCGACGCCGACGCCGAGCCCGATCGCCGCCCAGCCCAGCTGCTCGAGCCGGAACTGCTCGAGGGTCGTGGTGCCGCCCAGACGCTGGAGGCGTCGGCGCACGGTGCTGGCGGAGCTGCCGAGATGCTCGAGCGCGCGCGAGGCGTCCTGAACGAGCGGGACGAGGAGGCGGTGCAGGCCCGTGGCGGTCCGGTTGTCGGGGGCGCCGAGCAGGGTCGACGTCGAGGCGCGCGCGGTGACGTAGGGCGCGACGCGGTCGACGAGGGAGGGCCGGGCAGCTCGCCACGCCGACGCGATGACGAGCAGCCCGCTCGCCGCGACGAGACCGGTGAGAGCGCCGACGGCGTTCATCGTGTCGTCCTCATGGTCCGGCCCTCAGCACGCGGGGCTCCTCGGGCAGCCGGCCGATGCGCAGCATCGCGGCGTACGCGATCGCGGACAGCACGGCCCCGAGCACGAGGACCGCGACCCCCGCGGGGGTGTCGAACGCGGCGGAGGTCGACCCGCGTCCGCTCATCAGCAGGAGCACGACCCAGGGGGCGGCGACGGCGAGGCGCGCGCCGTTGACGGTCCAGCTCTGCCGAGCCTCGAGCTCCCCGCGCGTGCGCAGGTCGGCCCGGAGGAACTCGGACAGCGTCCGCAGCGTGCGGCCCAGGTCGGTGCCGCCGACCTCGGTGGCCAGGCGGAGCGTGACGGCGAGCCGGTCCGCGACGGGGTCGGCCAGGCGGGTCTGCCACACCTCGAGCGCGCCCACGAAGCGGCCGGTCGCGCGGTACTCGGCGGCGAAGGCGGCCATGTCGGCCCGCAGCTCGACCGGGCCGCGCTCTGCCTGCGCGATGAGCGCCTCGGGAAGCGTGAGACCGGCGCGGACGGCGGAGGTGAGGTCGTCCACGACGTCGGGCCACAGCGTGCGCAGCTCCACCCGCCTGCGCTGGGCGCGGCTGCGCAGGTAGAGCAGCGGCACGGCGGAGGCGAGGAGGGCGAAGGCGACGGCGACCGACACGGCGGTGCCGAGCCCGAGCGCGACCAGCCCGACGACGAGCGCGAGCCCGGCCGACGCCGCGGCGAACGGCCCGAGTCCGAGGCGGTGGAGCCCGGCCTGCGCCGTGAGGTCCTGCCATCCGCGGACCAGCCGGGAGGTGGGCCGCGGGGGCGCCGGTGCCCAGGTCGAGGACCACACGAGCAGCAGCCCCGCGCCCAGCAGCAGCCCCGCCACGGTTCCCATCGCGTCGTCGCTTCCGTGTCCCGCGTGCCTCAGGCAGCCCAGCCGGCGTGCAGCAGCCGGGGCAGGTCGTAGCCCATCGCCTCGAAGCGTTCCGGCTGGGGCGGGTAGCCGTTGCCGCGCACGAGGGTGCCGGGCGGCGCGCCGTCGGGCCGGTGGAAGAGGTCCGCGGTCTCGACGACGCCGCCCTCGCTGCGACCCGTGACGGCGACGACCTCCCGCACGGACCGTCGCCCGCTGCGGTCGAGGTCGACGTGGACCACGAGGTGCAGCGCCGTCGCGACGGTGGGGACCACGAACGCCGGCGTGACGTTCTCGCCCGCGAGGAGCGGCAGGATGCACAGCTTCGCGATGGCGTCGCGTGCGGAGTTCGCGTGGACGGTGCCCATGCCCGGAACCCCGGCGTTCAGTGCGATGAGCAGGTCGAGGCTCTCGGCCTCCCTCACCTCGCCGACGACGAGCCGGTCCGGCCGCATCCGCAGCGCCTCCTTGACGAGCCGCCGCAGCGTGATCTCGCCGGTGCCCTCGAGGTTGGGCTGGCGGCACTGCAGGCCCACGTGGTCGCGGGTCGCGGGTTGGAGCTCGAACACCTCCTCGCAGGTGACCAACCTTTGCGTGGGCGGGATGGAGCCCGTCAGCGCTCCCAACGTCGTGGTTTTCCCCGCCTGCGTTCCCCCGCTCACGAGGATGTTCAGCCCGACGGCGACGGAGGCGTCGAGGAACGTCGCCACGTTCTGGGGGAGCGACCCGACGGCGACGAGATCGTCCAGATGCTTCGCCCGCGTCACGTACTTGCGGATGTTGACGGCCATGTGCCGCCGGGTGACGTCGGGGATCACGACGTGCACGCGCTCACCCGACGGCAGCGTCGCGTCGACGAACGGCTGGCTCAGGTCCAGCCGCCGTCCGCTGGGACGGAGCATCCGCTCGACCAGGTCGCGCACCGCCTCCTCGCCGAGCAGCAGCGTGGTCAGCTCGGGCACGCCACGCCGGGCCACGAAGACGCGGCCCGGGCCGTTGATCCAGATCTCCTCGACCTGCGGGTCCTCGAGGTAGGGCTGCAGCGGGCCGAGGCCGGCGACGGCGTCCGTGACGGCCTTGGCGGCCAACTCCGGGTCCGGCAGCGGGAGCAGGCGGCCGGCGAGCGCTCGCTCCTCGTAGTCGACCACGGCCTCGGCGACCAGGCGCCGAAACTCCTCGGGCTGCCCGACGGGGTCGACGCCGCGCAGCCGGACGAGCTCGCGCACCTCGGACTCGAGCCGCCGCGCACCGTCGTCGCTTCCGCTCACTTCGTCTCCGCCCTCGTGGAATCCCGGCAGCGTACGGGCCAGCCACGGAGGAGCGAAAGGTGCGGCGGACTGGATCTGTGGACAGCCTGCGTCGCGCACCGTGCCTACCCGGCTTGCGGGGCTCGAGAGCTCGGACCCTCGCCGTCATGCGTCGCCGCCGACGGCCGTGCGTCGATGTGAACCGTCGCCCTCCCCGTCACTGGCGACGGTTGCGGAGCGCAGGGCTCCGAAACCGTCGCCAACGATGGGCGTCGCCCGCCGCATCGCGATCAGACGCGACTAGCGTGCGGACCGTGGTGACACCGGTGCCGACACCCCCCGTTCCCCAGGCGGGCCTGCGCCCGACGCTGCTCTCCTGGCTGAGCACGCCGCGGCACGCCCTCACTTCGGGTGAGGTGAATCGGGCCGAGGCCCTCGCGTGGCAGCACCGCGCCCGCGCCCGCCTCGCCGCGCTGCTCGCCGTCCCGTTCGACCCCGTGCCGCTCGACCCGCGCGCGCTCGAGACCGTCCAGCTCGACGGCTACCGCCGCACGATGCTCGCGTTCGACACGGCGCCCGGGACGTCGGCGATCGCCTGGTGGGTCGTGCCCGACGGCGTGGATCCGGCCGAGCAGCCCGGTGGCACGCCCGCCCTGATCGCCACACCCGGCCACGGCATCGGTGCGCGCGACCTGCTGGCGATGGACGCCGTCGGGCATCCGCGCCCCGAGGGCGAGGGCTACCAGCAGGACTACGCGCTGCGCGCGGTGCGCCTCGGCGTGCCGACGCTCGTGGTGGAGCCGCTCGGGTTCGGCGTGCGCCGCGACCACGCGGCCGGGACGCCCGACGACGACGCGAGCGAGTGCGCGGCCGGCTCGCTGCTGGCGAGCATGCTCGGCACGAGCCTGCCCGCGCTGCGGGTCAACGACCTGCGTCGCGCCGTCGACCTGCTGCCCGCCCTCGGCGCCGATCCGGACCGGATCGGGCTCGTCGGCATCTCCGGCGGCGGCCAGCTCGCGCTCTGGACGGGCGCGCTCGACCCCCGGATCGCCGTCGTCGGCGTGAGCTGCTACCTCAACACCTTCGCCACGAGCGTCCTGGCGATGGAGCACTGTGCGTGCAACGCGGCGCCGGGGCTCGCCGTCGAGCTCGACATGCCCGACCTCGCCGCGCTCGTCGCGCCGCGACCCCTGCTGGTCGAGGCGGGGCTGCGCGACCCGATCTTCCCGATCCAGGGCACGCGGGCGGCGCTCGACGTCGTGCGGCGCGCGTACGCGGCGCTCGACGCCACCGACCTGCTGCTCGAGGACGTGTTCGACGGCGGGCACGCGTGGTCCGGGCGGCTCCTGCCGGAGCTGCTCGCGCACCTCCAGCCGCGCGACACCCGTCCACGTCCGTCCTTGCCCGAACGGTTAGCCTGAGCGAGCCCTTCCACACCAGCCCCTGGAGGATCCCCGATGCCGTCCGGCCTCGCCGCCCTGCTCGACGACGTCGCGGCACTCGCGAAGCTCGCCGCAGCCTCCGTCGACGACGTCGGTGCCGCCGCAGCTCGCGCCAGCGCGAAGGCGGCCGGCGTGGTGGTGGACGACACCGCTGTCACCCCGCGCTACCTCAACGGCGTGCTCGCGAAGCGGGAGATCCCGATCGTGCGGCGGATCGCGATCGGATCGCTGCGCAACAAGCTCCTCATCATCCTGCCGGTGGCGCTCGTGCTCAGCGAGTTCCTGCCGTGGCTGCTCACCCCGATCCTCATGCTCGGCGGGTTCTACCTGTGCTTCGAGGGCGCCGAGAAGCTGTGGGAGAAGGTCGCCCACCACGAGATGGCCAACGCCGAGCCCGCGGCGATCGAGGGACCGGAGGCGGAGAAGAAGGTGGTCTCGGGAGCGATCCGGACCGACCTCATCCTGTCGGCCGAGATCATGGTCATCGCGCTCAACGACGTCGCCGACGAGGGGCTGCTGACCCGCGCGCTCGTGCTCGTCGTCGTCGCGGTGCTCGTGACGGCGCTCGTCTACGGCGTCGTGGCGCTCATCGTGAAGATGGACGACATCGGGCTGCACCTCACCCAGCGCGACTCGCCACGCGTCCAGCGCATCGGGCACGCCCTCGTGCGGGCGATGCCGAAGGTGCTCGCGGCGCTCTCGCTGATCGGGATGATCGCGATGCTCTGGGTCGGCGGGCACATCCTGCTGGTCGGCGCCGACGAGCTCGGCTGGCACGGGCCGTACGGACTCGTGCACCACCTCGAGGTCGCGGTGCACGACGCCACCGGCGCCGTCGGCGGCGTGCTCGGCTGGCTCGTCAACACGCTCGGGTCCGCGCTCGTCGGTCTCGTCGTCGGCGCTGTGGCCGTCGCCGTGGTCGAGACGATCCGCCGGCGGCGCTCCGCGGGCCACCCGGCGCACTAACCTGCCCCCGTGCCTTCGCTCGCCGACCACATCACGGAAGTTCCGCCGTCGGGCGTCCGCGCGATCTTCAACACCGCCCTCGCGATGAGCGCGGCGGGCGAGCGGGTGACGCACCTCGCCGTCGGCGAGCCGGACCTCGCGCCCGAGCCGCACGTGGTCGAGGCGGCGCGCGCCGCCTGGGCGCGCGGGGAGGTGCGGTACGCGCCGAACGGTGGGCTGCCGGCGCTGCGCGAGCACCTCGCGCGGGTCACGACGGCGCAGCGCGGCACCGAGGTCACGCCCGACCAGATCTGGGTCACGATCGGCGGGACGCAGGCGCTGTACCTCGCGTTCACGCTCGTGCTCGGCCGCCGCGACAAGGTGCTCGTGCCCGACCCGGGCTACACGACGTTCACGATGGCGCCCGCGGCGCTCGGCGCGCGGCCGGTGCCCTACCCGCTGCGACCCGAGCGCGGGTTCGCGCCGAGCCTGGCCGATATCGCGCCCCTCCTGACGCGTCGCACCCGCGCGATCGTGGTCAACTCGCCGTCGAACCCGCTGGGCACGGTGCTCTCGCGCGGGCGGCTGCAGCAGATCGTCGACATCGCCTCCGCGTCCGACCTGTGGATCATCAGCGACGAGGTCTACTCGGGTCTCGTGCACGACGGCGAGCACGTGTCGATCGCGTCGCTCCCGGGGGCCGAGGGTCGGGTCCTGTCCGTGCACTCGGTGTCCAAGACGTACGCGCTCACCGGGGCGCGGGTGGGGTGCCTCGTGACGCCGCCGGGATGGTCGGACGTGCTGAACGCCGTGCAGGAGGCGATGGTCAGCTGCGTCGCGCCGCCCGACCAGCACGCGGCGCTCGCGGCGCTGACCGGGCCGCAGGAGGGCGTCGCGCGGGCTCGGGCGCACTACGCCGAGAACCTGCGCCTGGCGACGGGGCTGCTCGCCGAGCGCGGGTTCGAGTGGCTGCCGCCGAAGGGCGGGTTCTACGTGTGGGTCGACGTGCGCGAGCGGGTCGCGGCGTCGGGGCTGGGCTCCGTGGCCGCGTGGGCCCGGGAGCTGCTCGTGCAGCGACGGGTCTCGGTCGCGCCCGGAAGCGCGTTCGGTGCGTCGGGCGAGGGCTGGGCGCGGCTGTGCGTGGCGGCGTCGCCCGAGGCGATCACGACGGGGATCGACGCGCTCGCGACGTTCTAGGGACTGCGCCCGCTCCGCCCCCCGTTCGCGAGGTGATCTTCGTCCTTTCGCGAGGTGATCTTCGTCCTTTGATGAGGTGATGTCGGTCGTCTCGCGACGACCGACTTCCTCTCGCGAAAGGACGGACTTCCTCTCGCGAAAGGACGGACTTCCTCTCGCGAAAGGACGGACATCACCTCGCGAAGGGGCAGGTGGCGCAGACCGCGCCGGATGCCGCGTCAGCGCCGCCCGCGCCCGCCGCACCAGTGCTGCCCCCCGAGCCACCGACGGCAACCACGCCGCACCCTGCGCACAGCCCCACGAGCGTCCCCGCGGGAGTGACGACGCCGAGCCGGACCCAGTGATCGAGCGCCGCCTCCACCAGCCCCACCGGCACGCCGAGCGCGTCGGCCGTCCGCGCCGGCGTGAGCCCGGACCGCGTCGAGTCCAGCACCGCCCCGAGCAGGCTCACGACCCGCCCCCGAGCAGCCCGGCCACCAGCACACCCACGCGGAACACCGCGACGGCGAGCACCCACGCGAGCGCGAGCTGCGCCGCCGTCGCCCCGAGCGTCCACCGCCAGCCGAACAGCCGGCGCTGCTCGCCGAGCGTCGCCAGGCAGGGCGTGTACGCGAGCACGAAGACCATGAACGCCGCGCCCGCCAACGCCGGGAAGCCGTCCGACGTGCGCTCCAGCGTCGCCACGATCTGCGCCCCGAGGTCACCGGGTGCGCTCGGGTCCTCCGGCTCGGCGACCGCGTACGTCTGCGCGAACGAGCCGACCACCACCTCCTTGGCCACGAACCCGGTCGCGAGCGCCGCGGAAAAGTGCCACTCCGCGAAGCCCGCCGGCTCGAAGACGGGCGCGACGGCGTGCGCGGCCGCCCCGTACAGCGAGTCCGCCACCGGCACGTCGGCCACCGCGTGGCCCGGCGTCACCGGCACGGCCATGAGCACCCAGACCACCGACAGCGTCCCGACGATGATGACGCCCGCCTTGCGCACGAACGACGCGCACCGGCTCCACACCGAGCGCGCGAGCATCCCGACCCGCGGCCGTTGGTAGGCCGGCAGCGCGAGCACGAGGCCCTCGCGTCGCACGTCGCGGAACAGCGTGTGCCGCAGCACGAGCCCGCCGAGCACCACGAGCGCGATGCTGAGGACGTACATGAGGAACACCGCGGTGCCGGCCTGGTCGGGGAACACCGCCGAGGCGATGAGCAGGTACACCGTCAGCCGCGCGGGGCACGAGGTGAACGGGATGAGCAGTCCCACCAGCAGCCGCGAGCGCGCGCGGGTCAACGTGCGCGTCGCCGTGAGCGCGGGGACGTTGCAGCCGAAGCCGATGACCAGCGGCAGCATCGCCCGGCCGTCCAGGCCGAGCGCGGCCATCGCGCGGTCGGCGACGACGGCGGCGCGCGCCAGGTAGCCGGAGTCCTCCAGCAGCGCGATCGCGCCGAACACGATCGCGAGCAGCGGCACGAACGACAGGACCGTCGCGAACCCGGCGAGCACGCCGTCCACCACGAACGAGACCAGCCACGACGGCGAGCCCACCGACTCCAGCGCACTCGCCACCCAGGGGGCGAGGCCACCGGAGACCAGCGAGTCCGCCGCGTCCATGACGGGCGCGGCGACCGCCGTCGCCAGCTGGAACAGGCCCCACATGACCGCAAGGAACACGGGGATGCCCACCCACGGGTTGAGCAGCACACGGTCGATCCGGTCCGACCGCGTCACCCGGGTCGCCGCCGCCGCGTGGTCGGCGCGCAGCGCGCCGAGCGAGGCGAGCACGTCCTCGACCCAGGCGAAGACGGCCTCCGCCTCGGCGTCGGCCGGGGCGTGGGGGTGCTGCTCGCCGTCGAGAGCGTGCACGACGGCGAGCGCCAGCTCCTCGAGGCCGGCGCCCGTTCGCGGGTCGGTCGCCACGACCGGGACCCGCAGGGTCGCGGCGAGCTGCGCGGCCTTGGGCCGGATGCCGCGGGCGTCGGCGACGTCGACCATCGTGAGCGCGACGACGACGCGCGCCCGGGTTGGGTGTGCTGACTCGCCTGGCGCGGTCTCGGCGGCCAGCAGCTGCCCGAGGAGGTAGAGCGAGCGGGGGAGCGCGCCCGCCTCGAGCACGACGATGACGACGTCGGGGGCGGGCAGGGTGCTGGCGCCGGTGACGACGTCGGTGGCGACCTGCTCGTCGGCGGAGCGAGCAAGGAGGCTGTACGTGCCCGGAAGGTCGACGAGGGTGGCTGTGGTGGTGGCCGTACGCCGGGCGCCACGTGCCGGTCTGCAGCTCCACGGTGGTGCCCGGCGCGTTCATGACCCGCTGGCGCGCGCCCGTGAGGGCGTTGAACAGCGTGGACTTGCCGACGTTCGGGCTGCCCAGCAGCGCGACGTGCGGCGTCCGGGTCAGCGTCGCGGTGGCGGCCGGTGCGGTGGAGGCAGCCGAGGGGTCGCCGTGGCAGCTCATCGCGAGACCCCGACGCGCGGGGTCACGGCGTCACCTGGCCGGCGGCGGCGACTTCGATGCCGCGGCACGTGGCGCCGTCGAGGGCGAACCGGTCGGCGCCGAGCGCCACGACCTTCGCCCCGTGCGCGGCGGCCTGGACCACGCGGATGGCGCCGCCCGGGCGGACGCCGAGCTCGGCCAGCCGTGGCGGCCCCTCGACGTTCCGGATCAGCGCGTCCCTGCCCACTGGCCACTCGTCGAGGTTCACGCTCGTCACGCTAGAAGTCAGGACAGCCAAACCTCATGGGTCCTTCGTCCCGAGCGGGGGCGCCCGCGAGGCGATTCCGTCCCTGGTACGGGCCGGTCGACACGGGCACCCACGCTCGCGTCAGGCGCTGGCGTGGTGGGGGATCTCGTCGAGGCCGCTCTGGGCGAGCAGGCGGAGGCCGGCTTCGGCGGCGTGTTCGGGTGTCCCGCGTCAAGCAGATGGCAGGGTTTCGGGTTCGGGAAAGTTGGGGGTGAGGGGGTCGGCGAGGCCGAGGTGGACGTCCAGGGGGCGGTTCCAGGCGATGGCCTCGTGCGGGCGGACGGTGTTGTACTCGACGCGGTAGTCCTCGGCGTGGGCGACCAGGTCCAGGGCGTCGTTGATCTCTTCGAGATAGAGGCGTTCGTACTTCAGGCAGCCGAAGCCGCGTTCGCGTGAGCCGTTCTGGCCCGGGCTCTTGACGGCGGTGCGGACGTGGCGGATCTCGGGGTGGGTGGCGATGAACGCCTCGAACCGGAAGGACCGGAACGGTCCGCCGTTGTCGGTGACGAGCGTGAGGGCGGGGATGGCGTTGCCGTCGTCGTCGACGTCGCAGGCTTCGATCAGCGGGCGGCCGAACGTGGCCTCGTAGTCGGCCAGGGCGAGCTCGACCGCGGCGATCGCGTCATGCTGGTTCGCAGTCGGGGACGTGTGCCAGGGGTGCTCGTACTTGGAGTAGTAGTCCCGGCACCCGGCCAGGCGCCACGTCCCGCCGGTGGTGGTCTCGAACTCGGAGAAGTCCAGCTGCCAGACCTGGTTCGGGCCGGTCGGTTCGGTCGCGAACGCGGCCTTGCGCCGGGCGGCGTGCTGGCGCCGTTCGCGCTGGTAGTTCGCCTCCAGCAGCAGGCCCTCGTCCCGCAGCAGGCGCAGCACGGTGGACTCACCGACCCGGTGCCCGTCGTAGCGGCACATCGCCCAGACCTTGCGGTGCCCCCATGCCGGGTGCTCCAGCGCATGCCGGCGGGCCGCGTCCCGGACGCCTTCGCGGGCCGGGCGCGGCCAGGGGCCCTTGACCGGTGCGCCGTCGCGGGCGCGGGCCTGGTGGCGGCGCCAGGTCCGTTCGGGCACGCCGATCAGCGCGCAGAACCTCGTGGTCGGCATGCCCGCGTCGGTGCGGATCACCTCGAGGTCCTCGAAGGGCCCAGGCGGCCCTCTGCGCTCTTCTTCCACACCCGGATCTCCACCGCGGCCTCACCCAGCGCCTGGGTCAGCTCGGTGACCTCGGCCTCCAGCCGCTGCTCACGGGTCGAGGGCCCGGACTTGCCCGCGACCAGCCCCGCGCGCCCGGACTCCAGGAACTGCCGCTTCCAGTTCCCCACCGACTGCTCGGAGACCTTCGCCCGGCGGGCGGCCTCAGCCACGCTCAATTCACCGGCCAGGATCGACAACACGATCCGGACCTTCTCCTCAGCCGGGAACGCCGGCGGCCTCGCCATGATCGATCAGACTCCTTCGCAGGTCAGACCCGCAAGAAGCGGGTCCTGCCACTAAGTCTGACGCGCGACACATCGACTCGAACACTCGGATACGGGCGGGTAGCGTTCACCACGAAGGTGCTCCTCGTTCTGGTCTGATCTGTCCGTCGCAAGAC
>NZ_VENP01000016.1 GCF_006351005.1 Miniimonas arenae
TGACGCGGGCCGCGGGCTTGAGGCCGGAGGGCACGGGGGCGGGTGACGCGGGCCGCGGGCTTGAGGCCGGAGGGCACGGGGGCGGCGAGCACGGAGCCGGGGAGAATGGCCGGGTGACCCCCACCCCCGATCCCGCCGACATCCGACTCGTCGCCGTCGACCTCGACGGGACGCTGCTCGACCCGCACAAGCGCCTGGACCCCGACTTCCCCGCCGTCGAGCACGCCCTCGCGGAGCGGGGCATCACCCTCGTCCCCGCCAGCGGGCGTCAGCTCGAGAGCATCCGGCGCACGGTCTGGCCGGACGGTGCGGGTGGGGTCGACGACAGCCCGACCGGCGAGCAGCGCACGATCATCGCCGAGAACGGCGCCCTCGTGGCGCGCGGCACCCAGCCGATCGCCGTCGACCCCGTGCCGCGCCACGCCGTCGGGCACGTGCTGGCGGCGGCGCGCGACTACGCCCGCGCGGGCGGGCACCCCGGGATCGTGGTGTGCGGCCTGCGCAGCGCCTACGTCGCGCTCGACGCGGTGCACGACGACGAGGCGATGGCCGAGCAGTTCCTCGCCGCGTCGCGGCCGTACTACCCGCTGCTCGAGGAGGTCGCGGACCTCGCGGCCGTCGAGGACGACGTCCTCAAGGTCGCCGTGTGGGACCCGGCCGGCGCCGAGCGAGGCGTGGGGCGGAGCATCGGCGAGGTCCCCGGCGCGCGCGTCGTCGCGTCAGCTGGCGTCTGGGTCGACGTCATGAGCCCGACGGCGGACAAGGGTCGCGCGCTCGCCACGCTCCAGGCGGAGCTCGGGGTGTCGCCCGACCAGACCATGGCGTTCGGCGACTTCCCCAACGACCTCGGCATGCTGGCGCGCGCCACGTGGTCCTACGCGATGGCGGACGCGCACCCCGACGTGGCGGCCGCGGCGCGCTACCGTGCGCCGACGAACGCCGACCACGGCGTCACGCGCGTGCTGCGCGCGCTCCTGGGTCGCTGAGCGAGCCGGCGCCTGCCCCCGCGGGACTGGTGGCGCGCAGCGGCGCGCCGACCTCGCGGACGGACGGCTCGACGTCGTCGACCGCGGGGAGCTCCCGGGTGCGGGTGAGGCGCGCGTACCAGTGCGCGGAGCCCTTCCACGTCCGCTCCAGCGTGTCGTAGTCGACCCGGATGATCCCGAACCGGCGCGCGTAGCCCCAGGCCCACTCGAAGTTGTCCAGGAGCGACCAGGCGAAGTACCCGCGCACGTCGGCGCCGCGCTCCCGCGCCGCCGCGACGGCGGCGATGTGGTCGTGCAGGTAGGACACCCGCCGCGGGTCGTGCACGCGACCGTCGGGCGAGACCTCGTCCTCGAACGCGGCCCCGTTCTCCGTCACGACGGTCGGCAGCGTCGGGTAGCGCCGGTGCAGGTCGAGCAGCAGCTCGGTGAGCGCCTCGGGCGCGATGTTCCAGCCCATCGCAGTGTAGGGGCCGGGCTCGCGGACGAACGCGACGCGGTCGGCGCCCACCCACGGGGAGGCGGCGGACTCGCGGTGGCCGGAGTTGTCCGACGTCGCGTCCCCCTCGGGAGCGCGGCGCACCATAGTCGTGGAGTAGTAGTTCACCCCCAGCGCGGTGAGCGGCTGGTGCACGACGGCGAGGTCGCCGTCGCGCACGAAGGACCAGTCGGTGATCGCGGCGGTGTCGGCGATCAGGTCCTCGGGGTACGCGCCCTCGAGCATCGGACCCGTGAACGCGCGGTTCGCGACGGCGTCGATCTGGCGCACGGCGTCGGCGTCCTCGGGGTCGGCCGGGTCGGCGGCGCGGAGCACGTGGAAGTTCAGGGTGACCGAGCAACGTGCGTCCGGCAGGACCTCGCGGATCGCCTGGACCGCGAGGCCGTGCGCGAGGTTGAGGTGGTGCACGGCGGCCAGCGCGGTGGCCGGCTCGGTGCGGCCGGGGGCGTGCACGCCCGAGGCGTAGCCGAGGTAGGCCGTGCACCACGGCTCGTTGAGCGTGGTCCAGGTGTGCACGCGATCGCCGAGCTCCTGGGCCATCGCACGCGCGTAGTCGGCGAAGGCGAACGCCGTGTCGCGGTTGGCCCAGCCACCCGCGTCCTCCAGCTCCTGCGGCAGGTCCCAGTGGTAGAGCGTGACGAGCGGTTGGACGCCGGCGGCCGTGAGCGCGTCGAGCAGGTCACGGTAGAACCGGACGCCGGCCGGGTTGAGCGGGCCGCGACCGGTGGGCTGCACGCGCGGCCACGCGATCGAGAGGCGGTACGCGTCCAGGCCGAGCGCGGCGATGTGGCCCACGTCCTCGCGCCAGCGGTGGTAGTGGTCGCACGCGACGTCGCCGGTGTCGCCGTACTCGGTGGCACCGGGGGTGTGGGAGTAGGTGTCCCAGATCGACGGGCCGCGGCCGTCCTCGGCCACCGCCCCCTCGATCTGGTAGCTCGCCGTCGCCGAGCCGAAGACGAAGTCGGGGCCGAACGTGGTCATCTGCGAACTCCTTCGTTCACGGGGTGGGGCCGGACGTCGACACCGTGGAAGCGCTGCCACGATAGCGGGTGCGGCGCGTGCGCGGGAAGCGGGGCGGGTTGGGCCGCGGTCGGAGCGGGCGCGGACACGGTCGGGTGGGCGTGCGTCCAGCGGCACCGCCGCGACTCCTCGCGGATGTCGGCCCCACAGGGCACGATCGGGGTGGACGAGGGAGGCAGGCGATGGTCGGCTCGACGGACGCGCACGCGCCGCGGCACTCCGAGACCAGCGAGGCGACGCTGGACACCTACCGCGCGCTGCGCGTCGCGCTCGTCGGCGCGGGGCTGCTGCTCATCTTCTCCGTCGTGCTGCAGTCCGTGCGGGTCGGCGCCGTCCCGTCCTCGATCTCCGCGACCTTCTACTCGCCCGTGCGAGGCGTCCTCGTGTCGGTGCTGCTCGCCGTCGGGCTCGCGCTCGTGGCGATCAAGGGCCGGCCGGGGCTCGAGAACGGACTGCTCGACCTCGCGGGGCTGCTGGTGCCGCTCGTCGGGTTCGTGCCCACGCCGATCGTGCTCGCGACCCTGCCGGCGGTCGACGCGGCCGACTTCGTCTGCCCCGACCCCGGCGTGGCCTGCGTGCCGGCGGACGTCGTGCCGGGCGTGGAGAACAACGCGGCGGCGTACGGGCTGCTCGGCGTCGTAGCGCTCGGGTACGTGTGGCTGCGCCTGCTCGCGGCGGCGCGCGCCGGACAGGCGTGGCGCTCGCGCACGACGCGGGGCGTCGCGACCGCGACGCTGGCCTGGGCGGCGCTCGGCGCATGGTTCCTGTTCGGCCGGACGAGCTTCCTCATGCACGCGCACTACGTGTGCGCCGTCGGGTTCTTCGCCCTGCTGACCGCCGTGGTGTGGCTCAACGGCCGCAACACCCAGCCGGGGGCCGACCTGCTGCGGATGTCCGAGCGGGGCTACCGCCGGTGGTACTACGGGATCGCGGTGACGATGGCGGCCGCGGTGATCGTCGCGATCGTGGTGTTCCTCGTGCGCGGCGACGGCGCGGTCCCCGAGACGTTCCCCGTGACGTTCTGGCTCGAGATCGTGCTGCTGCTCGCGTTTGTCGCGTTCTGGGTGCTGCAGACCGCGGAGCACTGGAACCACACCGCGCCGCCGGCGGACGGGGCGGACGCGATCCCCTGGTCGTGAGTCCCGGCGTCCCTGAGCGCGCGGACCGGGGCGAGCCCCGCGAGCGCGCTCAGGGCACGGCGCGCCGCAGCAACGGGAACGCGACGAGCGCGACCACCACCGTGATCCCGGCGAGCACCGCGGTCAGCCCGCCCACGCCGCTCGTGAGCAGCCAGCCCATGACGTCCGACCACGCCCCGGCGCGCGTGACGAGCCACGCGGCCGCGATGAGGACGAGCACGAGCCCCACGGACACGACGACGAGCCAGAAGGCGCCGAAGCGCTTGTAGAGCGTCGCGCCCGTGAACCCCGCGACGAAGGACAGCATCGAGAGGACGAAGTAGAACGCCGCCGCGACCGGCGCGCCGGCGTCCCAGATCCACGGGAACGTGAAGAAGTACCCGTTCATCCCCCAGCCGTCCGTGGCCTGCTCGACGAACCCGCCGACGAGGAACACGACCGTGAGCACGGCCGCGGCCAGCGCCGCCGTCAGGAGCGTGCCCAGGTAGAACTCACGCCGCGTCACGCTCATCGCCTGGGAGAACGGGAACGTCAGCGTGAGGGCCTGCACCCCGATGACGGCGAAGTACCAGAACGGCGCCTGCGCGCCGCCGCTGTACAGCGCTCCCCCGTCCGGGACCATCGCCCAGATCGCGAGCGTGACCGCGAGGGCGCCCACGAGGATGGCCAGGGGCACCCAGCCGAACGTCTGCTTGTTGACGAGCTGCATGCGCACGACGTTCACGGTCCGACTCATCGGAGTACTCCCTTCTCGGCGGTGCGGGTGGTGTCGGGTGTGGCGCCGCCGTCGGCGGCGCCCACCGCGGCGGCGTCGCGTGCGCTCTCCATCCCCCAGGCGCCGGCCTCGGTGTCCCCGGCGGCTCGCCGTCGGGCCGCCGCCTGGGTCGTGCGCACCACGAGCTGCTGCAACGACACCGGGGCGACGTCGAGCCTCGCCTCGGCGAGCGCGCGGCGGTCGGCGTCGGTGAGCGTCCCCAGCACGGTGACCGAGGCGACCCGGCCGAGCGACTCGCGGTGCAGGACCTCGCGCCCGACGACGAAGCGCTCGACAGCGTCGGCGTCGCCGACCACCGTGCTCGCGAGGTCGCGCACGGCGTCGGTCTCGGCGTCCATCACGATCCGGCCGGCGTCGATCACGACGACGCGCTCGAGGAGGTTGGCGACCTCGTCGATGAGGTGGCTCGACAGCAGCACCGTGCGCGGGTGCTCGGCGTAGTCCTCGAGGAGGCGGTCGTAGAAGATCTGGCGCGCGACGGCGTCGAGGCCCAGGTAGGGCTCGTCGAAGAACGTGATCTCCGCGCGGGAGGCGAGGCCGATCACGACGCCGACGGCGGACAGCTGACCGCGCGAGAGCTTCTTGATCGTGCGGTTCATCGGGAGCTGGAACTGCGCGACGAGGGAGTCGCACACGTCCTGGTCCCAGTTCGGGAAGAAGAGGCGGGCCATCCGGAACGCGTGCCAGGGCTTGGCGTCGTCGGGGTACTTCTGGCCCTCGCGGACGAAGCACATGCGCTGCAGCACGGCGGCGTTCTCGTACGGCCGCTGCCCGAAGATGCGCACGCTGCCCGAGGTCGCGAAGCCCTGGGCCGTGAGGATGGACATCAGGGTGGTCTTGCCCGCGCCGTTGCGGCCGAGAAGGCCGTAGATCGCATCCTTCTCGAGGGCGAGGGAGACGTCGTCGACGGCGAGGGTGTCGCCGTACCGCTTGGTGAGGTGCTCGACCTCGATCACGCTGGTCATCGCGCTCCTCCGAAGGAGTCGGGGGTGGTCTGGGAGGGGGTGGGGGTGGGGAACGGGGTGGCGGGCGAGGTGGGCGCGGCCGTGGCCGCGGGGATGAGGGGTGCGGCGTTGGCCGTCGTCACGCCGACCGCCGACGTCGGGACACCGGATGGCGGGGCGGCCGCCGCGCCACTCACCGATGCGGCCCGGTCCCGGACCAGCACGGCGAGCTCGTCTGGGCCGAGCCCGAGCGACCGCGCCTCGGCGAGCAGGGGATCGACGAACCGGTCGGCGAACGCCGCGCGACGCTCGGCCAGCACGGCGGCGCGTGCTCCGGTCGCGACGAACATGCCGATGCCGCGCTGCTTGTAGATCACGCCCTTGTCCACGAGCAGACCCACTCCCTTCGCGGCCGTTGCGGGGTTGATCCGGTAGAACGCGGCGAGCTCGTTGGTCGAGGGTGCGCGCGTCTCCTCCGGCAGGCTGCCGTCCAGGATCGAGTCCTCGATCCCTTCGGCGATCTGCAGGAACAGCGCCCGACCCTCCTCGATCACGAGTCCTCCGCGGTTCGCCGGTTAGTTACCTGAGTAGGTAACCATAGAAGCCTCGCCTCGATCAAGGGGTTCCGCATGACGTCGCCATCCCGATCGTCAGCGCTGTGGCCGCGACGAGGCCTGGGCTGTCGGGGGTGCGGAGCGCGGGAGCCGCACGAATCCGCGGGTCACGACGCGGGTCGCGGTGCGACGGGCGACCACAAGCCGGAAGGCGCGGACGCTGCACAGCCACAGCGCTGTGGCTGTGCAGCGTCGGAACCACCGTGTCCGTGCAAGGCGCCAGAGGCTGTGAATCCGCGGGATCACGCCGTTTCCGAGACGCCATCCGGGTCGCCGGCCGCGCCAGTGGGGCAACAGCGCTGTGGCTGTCCAGTGGCGGCACCGCGTTGGCCGCGCAAGGCCCAAGGCGCCAGGGGCTGGGACTCCCGGGGGTCACACCGTTCCCGAGACGTCATCCGGGGCGCTGACCGCGCCCGTCGAGCCAGAGCAGTGTGAGGTCCATCGCGGGCGGCTGCGGGCGCTCGGGCAGGGGCAAGGGCGCCTCCACGTCCTGGACGGCCGGCTGACCCGAGGCGCACCCCAGATCGCAGGTCACCACCTCGGCGACCCGGCCGGACGTCTCGCAGGCTACGCGGACCCGACCCGCTGGGCCACCGGTCTGTCCGGACCGCGACCCAGCCCTAAGCCGCGCTCCCGACCATCTCGGCCACGATCCGCGCCGACAGCATCACGAGCGGCAGCCCGCCGCCCGGGTGTGCGGACCCGCCCACGAGGTGCAGCCCCTCCACCGGGCCGCGGTTGGCCGGCCGCAGGAACGCGGCGAGCGGCCCGTTCGAGGACGTCCCGTAGATCGAGCCGCCGGGCGTGAGGGTCGCGCGCTCGAGGTCGGCGGGCGTGCGGACGAGCCGCTGCACCAGGTACGGCCGCACGTCGAGCCCGCGCGAGGCGAGGACTGCCAGCACGTGGTCGGCGTAGGCGTCGGCGAGGCCGGGCGCGCGCCAGTCGCACCCGCGGGCCGGATCGTGTCGCGGCGCGTTCACGAGCACGAACCAGGCACCCGCACCGGCCACGCCGTCGGGAAGCACCGCGGGATCGTCGGGGGCCGTCACGTAGACGGTCGGGCGCCGCACCGGCCGCGGCCGCGCGCCCACCGCCCGCGCCCCGAGCGACGGGAAGATCGCGTCGAACTCGCCGTCGTAGTCCTCCGCGAACAGCACGCGGTGGTGCACCCCCCGCAGCTCCTCCGGCAGCCCCTCGAACGCGAGCAGCAGCACGAACCCGCCGAGCGACGGCGTCGCGAGCCCCACGCGGACGCGCGCCGCGGCCGTGGCGAGCCGCGTGCGCAGGGGGGCCTCGCCGTCGAGCATCCCGTAGACCGAGGCGGCGTCCGCGTTGGCGACGACGACGTCGGCGGGCATCCGCTCGCCGTCGGACGTCACCACGCCGCTCACCCGCCCGTCCGCCTGCTCGATCCGCGCGACCCGCACCCCCGTGTGCACCCGCGCACCGAGCGACTCGGCACGCTCGCGCACCGCGCGCGCGATCTCGCCGAGTCCGCCCGGCACGTACCAGGAGCCGTACTCCTGCTCGGCGAACGGCACCGTGACCAGCGGCGACGGCGCCCGCCGCGGATCGCTGCCCGTGTAGGTCGCGTAGCGGTCGAGCAGCATCACCAGGCGCGGGTCGCGCAGGCTCTGCGCGCCGTACGCGCGCAGCGACAGCCACGGCGCCACCTCCGCGAGCCCGACGCCGGAGCTCACCATCGCCGGCAGCGTCGCGGCCGTGATCGGCGAGGAGAGGAACGGCTCGCGCACCACGTGCCACATCCGCTCGGCGCGGGCGAGCAGGTCCGCCCACTGCGCGCCGCGACCCGGCCCGAGCGCGGCGTCCAGCGCGGCGGGGATCTCCTCGCGCCGGCCGGGCAGGTCGAGCACGGTGCCGTCGCCGAACGTGTAGCGGCAGGCGGTCTCGAGCCGCTCCAGGCGCAGCCCGGCCGGCGGCCCGCCGGTCGCCTCGAACAGCTCGCTGAGCACGTCGGGCATCGTGAGCAGCGACGGTCCCGTGTCGAAGGAGTAGCCCCGCCAGCGCTCGACGGCGAGCTTGCCACCCACGTCGGGCGCCTGCTCCAGCACGGTCACCTCGTGGCCGCCCGCGGCGAGACGCGCAGCGGCGGCGAGGCCTCCGAGGCCGGCCCCGACCACGACGACGCGGCTCATCGGGGATCTCCGCCGCCCGGAGTGCCCCGGGTGTCTGGAGTGCCCGGGGTGTCTGGAGTGCGCTGGTTGCGCGGGGTGTCCGGGGCACGCGGCCCGAACCGCAGCCGCCCGCGCCACAACGTGACGAGCAGCGGCACGGCGATCACCCCCATCGCGAGGCCGCCCGCGAGCGCCACCGAGGGTCGCGGCCAGAACGTGAGGTTGCCCGCGACGCACGTGAGCCACGTCCACACGTAGACCGCGTAGGGGATGGCGTCCGGCCACTGCGTAGCGCGGGTGCCGACGTCGCCCGCCCCCGGGGTCGCCGCGCGCCGCGCCCAGGTGTAGGACGCCGAGATGAGCACCGCCATCGCGAACGACACCCCGAGCCAGCCCGCGTAGTTGGTGAGCGGGATGCCGGGTGTGCCGGGCAGCGACGGTTCCGGGTTGGCCCAGCCCCAGTTGCCGGCGTCGACCATCTGCGGGTCGAGGAACACGTCCCACGCCGTGAGCGCCCACGCCGCCACCAGGTGCCGCGCGACCCAGCGCCACCACGCTTCGCGTCCCGTGCCCGGCACTCGTCGGACCGGCACGAGCCGGCGCGCCACCACCCAGGCGGGGTACGCGAGCGTCGTCCAGGCGAGCAGCACCAGCGCCGAGACCCCGAGCACCGAGGGCCCGAGCCCGCCCGTGTAGGCATACTCGCCGAACGGGAAGCCGGTCGCGACCCCGACCGCCTCCGCGACCAGGCCGAGCGCCGCCACGCCGCCGCCGACGCCGAGCGCGAACCGCCAGCCGCCCACCGAAGCGGCGTGCAGCACCGCGGTGAGCGCCATGAGGCACACGCTCGCCACGGTCTGGCGCAGCGTGCCGCCCCACGTGATCGCGAAGCTCGCCTGCACCGCGAGCGCGGCCAGCAGCGCGATCCACGCCACCTGGCCCGCGACCACGCGCCCCATCGGCACGCGGTGCGCGGCGGGCGGCCGGACCGCGGTCGACCTCAGCATGCGCGGCTCACGACGGCGGACCCGCGTCCGGCTCGACGCCCGCCTCGCGCGTCGGCTCGCTCGCGAGGCCCGGCGCCGGACGATCGCTCGACCCGGCCCCCGGCTCGCTGGACTGCGCGGGCGCCGGCTCGGGCAGCGGCCCGCCCGAGGCGTCCCCGCGCACCAGCTTGAGCACGAGCTCGGCCGAGATGAGGCACATCGGCACGCCGACCCCGGGCGAGGCCGTGCCGCCCGCGTAGTACAGCCCGCGCACGCGCCGCGAGCGCGGGCCACGCCGGAACATCGCGGACTGCGCGAGCGTGTGCGCGGGCCCGAGCATGCCGCCGCGCCAGGAGTGGTAGTCGTCGGCGAAGTCGGCGGGCCCGATCGTGTGCCGCACCACGACGCGTTCGGCGAGGTCGGTCACGCCCGTCCAGCGCGCGATCTGCTCGACGGCGAGGTCGGCGATCCGCTCGACGCGCGGGTCCGCGCGGCGAGCGCCGGTAGACCCGGCAGACCCGGCAGATCCGGCCGACCCGGCCGACGCGGTCGACTCGTCCGACCCGACCGACGCGCTCGGTGCGATGGTGGCGTCCGTGCGCTCGCCGTCGGGCGACTCGCTCTCGGAAGGCGCGCCGTCGCGCACGAACGGCGCCGGGTACCCGGTCCCGTGCCCCAGCCCGACGTCGCCCGAGACCGGGATGAGCACGAAGAGGTTCTCGTGCCCGGGGGGTGCGACGCCGTCGTCGGTCGCGGACGGCCGGCAGACGTACAGCGACGTCGGCGAGGGCAGCTCGCCCCCGCCGAACACGGCGTCGAGGCTGCGCTCCCAGTCCTGCGTGAACGCCAGGGTGTGGTGCGGCAGCTCGGGCAGCGCACCGCGCACGCCGAGCATCACGAGGACGGCGGAGGGCCCGGGCGTGACCCGCCGCCAGGAGCGCTCGGGGTAGGTGCGGTAGGTGGGCGGCACGAGCCGGGTCTCGGTGTGGTGCAGGTCGGCGGTCGAGACGACGACGTCGGCCGGCGTGCGGTGCGCGCGCCCGCGGACGTCGGTCCACTCCACGCCGCGCACGTGACCGCGGCGGCCGCGTCCGGTGACCGCGAGGGCGTCGACGGTCGCGTCGAGCGTGATCCGGACCCCGGCCGTGCGGGCGAGCCGCTCCAGCGCCGCCACGACCCCGGTGAACCCGCCGACCGGGTAGCGCACGCCGTCGGACAGGTCGACCTGGCTCATGAGGTGGTAGATGGCCGGGGCGCGCCGCGGGTCCACGCCGAGGAACACGGCGGGGTAGCTCAGCACCTCGCGCAGCACGGGATCGGCGAACCGCCGTCCGGCGTGCCCCGCGAGCGAGGTCACGAGCCACCGCGCGAGGGCCGGCGCCGCGCGCCGGACCTCGGGGTCGAGGAACGGCTGCACCGAGGTGAACGGGTTGTAGAGGAACGCGGCCAGCGACAGGTCGAGGGCCTGCCGCGCGGTGGCGAGGTACTCCGCGAGCGCCGCGCCGGCGCCGGGCTCGCGCGCCTCGAACGCGGCGCGAGCGGCCGGTTCGCCCCAGGGCACGTCGAAGGACTCGACGTCGTCGGGGCCGACGCGCGAGAGCGGCCCGCCCTGTGCGCCGGGCCCGTGCAGCACGCGGTAGCCCGGGTCGAGCGTGCGCAGGTCGAGCTCGGCCTCGGCGCTCGTGCCGAGCATCCGGAAGAAGTGGTCGTACTGCGCGGGCATGAGGTACCAGGACGGACCGGTGTCGAACACGAAGCCCGCGTCGTCGATCCGGCCCGCGCGTCCGCCCACGCGGGAGCCTCGCTCGAGCACGTGCACGTCGTGCCCGTCGCGCGCGAGCAGGGCGGCGGTCGCGAGGCCGGCGACACCCGCGCCGATCACGATCACGCGCGCCACGGGTGCCACCCCCCGTCCAGCAGCGGCGCCGGGTCGGCGAGGACCGCGCGCGCCACGAGACGCAGCTTGACCGGCGTGGGGACGCTCACCCGTTCGCGGTACAGCTCGTGCACCGGGGTGGCCGCGATCCGCGCGGTGAGCTCGCCGAACAGCAGGCGCGCCGCGCGCACGGCGGGGCGCACGTCGGCCGGCAGGAGCGCGAGGCCCTCGTCGGCGGTGCGCAGGTCGGCGCGGATCCGCCGCACCCACGCGCGCTTGCCCGCCTCGTCCAGCGGCGCGTCGAGCGGCCCGTCCGGCGGCTCGTCCGGCCGGCCGGCGCGGGCGCCACCCGCGCTCGGCGCGCCGCCGTGCGCAGCACCAGCACCAGCACCAGCACCAGCACCAGCACCAGCACCAGCACCGTTCCCCTCACCCACCGCCGGCAGATACCCCCGCCCCAGCCGCCCTGCGTCGTCGGCGAGGTCACGAAGGAAGTTGACGTTCTGAAAGGCCGCCCCCAGCGCCCGGGCACCCCGCACGAGAACCGCGTGCTCGCCGTCGGACACGCGATGCCCGTCGAGGTAGATCGGCAGGCACATGAGGCCGACCACCTCGGCCGAGCCGTACACGTACCGCGCCTGCTCGGCGGGCGTGAGGGAGCGCGGGTCGAGGTCCATCCGCATGGACGCGAAGAACGGCTCGACCACGTCGCGCGTGATGCCGCACGCGCGGGCCGTGGCGGCGAACGCGTGCAGCACCAGGTCGGCCGCGAACCCCGTGGCCATCGCCTCGTAGGTCGCGGCCTCGTAGGCGTCGAGGGCGGCGCGCTGGGCGTCAGCGTCGAGGCCGGCCTCGGCGGCCACGCCGTCGACGATCTCGTCCGCGACGCGGACCATCGCGTAGACGGCCCGCACGTGGTCGCGGCAACGGTCGGGCAGCAGCGCGGTCGCGAGGCCGAACGAGGTCGAGTAGCTGCGGATCACGCCGTCGGCGGCCACCCGTGCGGCACGCGTGTAGAGCGCGAGGCGGGCGGCGTCGGGGGCCGTCACGACCTCCGCTCCGCGATGGCGCGCGCGACGCCCTCGAGCACCGCGCCGAACGCTGCGTAGCCGGGCTGCTCGCCGATCCGGGCGGCCTGCGCGAGCGCGTCGGCCAGGTGCATCGCCGCGTCCTGCTCGACGGCGGCGCGTGCCCCGGAGGACTCGATGAGGTCGACCGCCTCCTGGGCCTCACGCGCCGTGAGGTCACCCCGGCCGAGCAGCGACGCCAGCCGCGGCCAGTCCGCGCCGGCGCGCACCCACGCCACTAGCGCGGTGACCTTGCCCTCGCGGATGTCGGAGTAGGGGTCCTTGCCCACCTCCTCGGGGTCGCCGAACACCCCGAGGACGTCGTCCTGCAGCTGGAAGGCCAGGCCGAGGGACGTGCAGTACTCCTCCAGGCCGGTCGGCACCCGCGCGCCCGCGACGGCGAGCGCCAGCAGGAGCGGTAGCCGGACCGTGTAGACGCCCGTCTTGCGCGCCGACATCGCGAGCACGGCCTCGACGTCGGGCGAGGTCTCGGGCAGCGAGTACAGGACGTCCGCGAGCTCGCCGGCCACCGACTGCGCGAGCGTCTCGCCGAGCACGTCGAGCATCCGCAGCCGTACGTCGTGCGGCACGTCGAGCCGGGCGACGAGCTGGTGCGCGTCCGCGAGCAGCACGTCCGCGGCGAGGATGCCGGCGGCCTCGCCGAGCCGCCGGTGCGACGCGCGGCCCAACTCCTGCCCGGCCACCTCGTGCGCGCGGCCGATGAGGTTCGGCTCGCCGCGGCGCAGCACGTCGTGGTCGATCACGTCGTCGTGCAGCAGGAAGGCGGAGTGCAGCAGCTCGACGGCGACGGCGAGGTCGAGCCTGGCGCCGGAGTCGACCGCGCGGTGCTCCTCGCCGTCGAGCGCCTCGGCGGCGACGAGGAGGATCGCGGGGCGGACGAGCTTCCCGCCGCGCAGGCTGTCCCCGGCCACGCGCCAGAGCCGCTCCGACTCCGGACCGCTCGCACCCGCGACGCAGCGCGCGACGTACTCCTCCAGCCGAGCGCGCACCTGGGCGAGCGCGCTCTCCGTCGACACCGGCAGGGGCAGTGTGGGCACGCAGTCCACCTCGCTAAGTTGATTAGCGAAAACCTACCCCGTCAGCGGCGCCCGCGCACGCGTCTTCCGCACGAGACCTCCCACAGCACGGGGAGCAGGAGCCCGACGGCGAGCACCGGCGTCGCGAGCAGGTGACCCACCGCGGCGAGCGCCACAGCGGCCAGCGCAGCCGACGGCGCGGCCGTGAAGCCGAACGCGGAGGTCTGCCGCCAGATCCCGACGGATTGACTGGTCGCCCCGCCGCATTGACTGGTCAGATCGGCGGAGCGCACGGCGACCTGCGTGAATGCACCCACAACAGGGCCCCGAGACGATCTGACCAGTCAATGCGGCGGGACCACCAGTCAAAGCGCCCCGACGGAGCCCGGGAGGGCCCATCCGGGGTCGGGAGCGGCGCTCCGCCGGGCGTGGGAACCGGCGTTCCGAGCACCGCGCCGGGCGGCACGGCCGGCAGCGCGGTGGACCACACCCCCACTCACAGTGTCCTGACAGGTTCCGCTGAGAACCGCGCCAGAGCACGCCCCTAGCGTCCCGGCCCGTGAGACTCCACCTCCCCCGACCCCGCGTCCTGGTCGCCGCGGGCGCTGTGCTCGTGCTCGCCGTCGCCGCCGTGCTCTGGTTCGCCGTGATGCGGCCCGCACAGGCGGCCACGACGAGCGCGACGAGCCAGATGCTCACCGCCCAGGCCACGCTGACCACCTTCGAGCAGTCCGTCACGACCTCGGGCACGCTGACGCCGGCCGCGAACGAGACGATCTCGTTCGCCGCCGCGGGCACCGTGCAGACCGTCGACGTCGCCGAGGGCGACACCGTCACGGCCGGTCAGACGCTCGCGACCATCGACACCCTGCAGCTCGACGCCACCCGCACCGAGGCGCTCTACGACCTCGAGGTCGCGAAGGCGGCGCTCGAGGAGGCGCAGGACGCCGACGACGACAGCGACAGCGCGAACGCCCTCGTCGAGTCGCGCACCGCCGCGCTCGCCGTCGCGCAGAGCGCCTACGACGACGCCGAGGCCGCAATGGCCGACGCGACGCTCGTCGCGCCCGTGGCGGGCCTGGTGACCAGCGTGGGCGTCGCCGTCGGGGACGCGGTGTCCGGCTCGTCCTCGGCGAGCGCCGGCGGCGGGACGACCGGCGCGACCGGCGCCGGCGGTTCGACGGGCTCGAGCACCACGACGACGGCGAGCGGCGCCTTCACGATCGTCGGCACCGACGCGTGGACCGTGTCGGTCTCGGTGGGCGAGTCGGACGTGGCGAACCTGGCCGTCGGCAACCAGGTCGAGATGACCTCCGACGACGTGAGCGGCACGATCTTCGGCGTCGTCACCGAGATCGGGAAGCTGCCGAGCTCCTCCTCCGGATCGGTGACCTACCCGGTCACGATCGAGGTCACGGGCGACGGCGAGGGCCTCTACGACGGCGTCGCGGTCGACGTGAGCATCATCTACTCCCGCCGCACGGACGTCCTGGCGATCCCGTCGGCCGCAGTGACGCAGAACGCCGACGGCACGGCGACCGTCGAGCTCGTCACCTCGAGCGGGACGTCCGACGGCGCAGCGAGCGACGGCGCGACGCCCGGCGGTGACAGCACGGCCGGGTCCGCCGACGCCGACTCGGCGAACGCGGTCGAGACCATGACGACCACCGTGGAGCTCGGCGAGACGTCGGGCTCCACGGTCGAGATCACGTCGGGCCTGTCCGAGGGCGACACCGTGCAGTACACGGTCGCGATCGCGTCGCAGGACACGTCCGGCACCGGAACGCAGGACCAGCAGGGCCAGCTCCCCGGCGGCGGCGAGCTCCCCGGCGGAGACGGCCAGATGCCGGACTTCTCCGGCGGGTTCCCCGGCGGTCAGGGATGAGCGCGCTGCTGCTCGGCCACGACGACGAGCCGGCGCTCGCCGAGGAGGACGTCCCTGGTCCGGTCATCGACCTCGTCGACGCGCGGAAGACCTACACCACGGGCGCCATCACGTTCGAGGCGCTGCGCGGCGTCACGCTGCGGATCGACCGGGGCGAGTACGTCGCGATCATGGGCCCCTCGGGGTCGGGCAAGTCGACGCTCATGAACATCCTCGGGTGCCTCGACGTGCTGACCAGCGGGTCGTACGCGCTCGCCGGGCACGACGTCGCGGACCTGGACGAGGAGGACCTCGCCGACATCCGCAACCGCGAGGTGGGGTTCGTCTTCCAGCAGTTCCACCTGCTGCCGTCGCTCTCGGCCAAGGGCAACGTCATGCTGCCGCTGACCTACCGCCAGAACCCCGGGCAGAGTGCTCGCGCGGCCCGCCGGGCCCGCGAGGAGGCGGCGGTCAGGGCGCTGGACCGGGTCGGGCTCGCCGACAAGGCGCCCAACCGGCCGGGCCAGATGTCCGGCGGTCAGCAGCAGCGCGTGGCCGTCGCGCGTGCCCTGGTGGGCGAGCCCGCGCTGATCCTGGCGGACGAGCCCACGGGCAACCTCGACTCGTCCTCGACCGACGACGTGCTCGCGCTGTTCGACGAGCTGCACGCCTCCGGGCGCACCGTCGTGCTCATCACGCACGAGGACGAGGTGGCCTCGCGGGCCGCGCGCGTGGTGCGGGTGCGGGACGGGCTCATCGCCGAGGACACCGGGGCTCGTTCGTTCCCGACCGCGGTCACCGAGCAGGGGGCCACGGCATGAGCTGGCGCGAGACCCTCCTCACCGGCTGGAGCTCGATCCGCGCGCACTCGATGCGCTCGCTCCTGACCACGCTCGGGATCCTCATCGGCATCGCCGCGGTGATCCTCACGGTCGGGCTCGGCCTGGGCACCCAGAAGGACGTCAGCGCGCAGATCAGCTCGCTCGGCTCCAACCTCCTCATCGTCACGCCTGGCTCGAGCATCGACTCCTCCGGCATGCGCGGCGGGTTCGGCTCGGCCGCCACGCTCACCACGTCCGACGTCGAGGCGCTGGACTCCTCGGTCGCGACGCCGGACGTCGACGCCGTGGCCGCCGAGCGCTCCACGTCGCTGTCGGTCGAGGCGGGCGACACGAACTGGACCACCACGGTCACCGGCGTGACCGCCGACTGGCTCGAGGTGCGCTCACGGACGCTGTCCTCGGGCGAGTTCGTCGACCCCGACTCCACCTCGCAGGTGGTGCTCGGGTCCGAGGCCGCGACCGAGCTGTTCGGCAGCACCGACGTCGTCGGACGCAGCGTGACCATATCCGACCTGCCGTTCACGGTGGTCGGCGTGCTGGACTCGGCCGGGTCCTCGAGCGAGACGAACCTGGACGACCTCGCGGTGCTGCCTCTCGCCGTCGTGGGCTCCGACCTCATCGGGACGAACCCGACCACGGTGTCGACGATCTACCTCAAGGCTGTGGACACGACCGTCATCTCGGCGGCGTACCAGGAGGCCGAGACGCTGCTGCTCAACCTGCACGGCATCACCAACGCCGACTCGGCGGACTTCTCGATCTCCAGCCAGGACGCCCTCGTGGAGACGGCGACGTCGGTCTACCGCACCCTGACGGTGCTGCTGACCGGAATCGCTGCCCTTTCCTTGCTGGTCGGTGGGATCGGCGTCATGAACATCATGCTCGTGTCGGTCACCGAGCGGACCCGGGAGATCGGCCTGCGCAAGGCGCTCGGCGCACCGCCCCGCGTGATCCGGCGACAGTTCCTCACCGAGGCCTCGATCCTCGGGCTGGCGGGCGGCGTGCTCGGCGTCGGGCTCGGCGTGGTCGCGGCGCTCACGCTCCCGAGCGTGCTCGGCTCCTCGATCGTCGTCTCCGGCGTGGCGATCGCCGGATCGATCGCGGTGGCCCTCGGCATCGGCCTCCTCTTCGGCACCTACCCGGCAGCGCGGGCCGCACGGCTCGCCCCCATCGACGCACTCCGCAGCGAGTGACCCACCCGAAAGGCTCTTCATGCGTGCACTCACTCCCTCCCGCTCGCCACGGGCATCGCGGCGGGCATCCCTGCGGCCCTCCCGCCTCGTCGCCCTCACCGCGCTCGCGGCAGCCACCGCGCTCGTCGCGTCCTGCTCGACCGGCACGTCCGAGGCCGCGGGCAACTCCGACGCCTCCGCGGCGCCGTCCGTGGACGCCTCCGCGGCGCCCGACGGCGGGCAGGGCGCGCTCGGCGGCGGTGCGGGCGGCGACGCCGATCGCGGCGGCGTGTCCGGCGAGATCGTGCTCGTCACCGGCAGCACCGCGCAGGTGCAGGGCGACGACGAGCAGACGGCCGTGACCTGGACCGACGACACGAGCGTCACGCTCGCCGCCGACGGCACGATCGCCGACGTGGTCGCCGGTCTGTGCGCGACGGCGCAGCTCACCGACGACGTCGCCGTCTCGGTCGCGCTCACCCAGCCGGGCGACGACGGCACGTGCGCCGCCGGGTTCGGCGGCGGGATGGGCGGCGGGATGCCGGGCGGAGGGCAGCTGCCCGAGGGCGGCGAGACGCCGACCGACCTCCCGACCGACATGCCGAACGGCGGCGAGATGCCCACCGACATGCCGAACGGCGGCGAGATGCCGACCGATATGCCGCAGGGCGGCGGTGCGGGCGGCGGGTTCGCCGGCGGCATGCCGACCAGCGGCACCGTCACCGCCGTCGACGGGACGACGATCACCGTCACCACCTCCGACGGCGAGACCGCCACGATCGCGACCGACGACGCGACCACCTACACCGTGACCGCGACGGCCGCGACGAGCGACATCGCCACCGGGCTGTGCGCGACGGCCTTCGGCGACGCCGACTCCTCCGGAGCCGTCACGGCGAGCTCGATCGCGCTGTCCCAGCCCGGCGACGAGGGCTGCTCGACCGGTTTCGGGGGCGGCGGCTTCGGCGGCGGTGGCTTCGGCGGTGGCCCGGGCGGGCAGCGCGGCCAGAACGGTCAGAGCGGCGCCGGCGAGGAGAGCACGAGCGGGAGCGGGAATGCCTGACCAGCGCGCGGTGAAGGGCACGGGTCCAGCGGAGGAGGCGGGGACGTCGGGGACGTCGGGGACGTCGGGGACGTCGGGGACGTCCGGGCTCACCTCCGAGACGACGGGCCCGGAGGCGGCAGCCGCCACAGGGACGGGCACCACGGGGACGGTGGCCGCGCCCACGGCGAGGCCGACGACCACGGCGACCGCTCGCCGTCGGGCCCGGCGCCGCAGGCGCGTCGTGACGATCGCCGCCGGCACGGCCGTGGCGCTCGCGGTGGCGGGCGGCGCCGTCGCGCTGACCGTACGGCCGGCCGAGCACTACCGCACGGCCGAGGCGAGCACCGCCGACGTGAGCCAGAGCATCGCGGCCACCGGCACGCTCACGTCGGTCGACCGCGCGGACGCGGCGTTCTCGACGGCGGGCACCGTCGCGAGCGTCGACGTCGCCCTAGGCGACACGGTCACAGCCGGACAGCAGCTCGCGACGCTGGACGCGGACGAGCTGGCCGACGCCGTGGCCGACGCGCAGGACGCGCTCGCCACCGCGCAGGAGACGCTGTCCTCCGACCTCGAGGCGCAGACCGCAGGCGACACCGTCAGCTCGATCACGTCCTCGGGCGGATCGGGTGGTTCGAGCGGGACGTCCGGCGGGTCCGGCGGCGCACTCGTGGTGACCGGGCTGCTCCGGCCGCTCGTGGTGACCGTGCTCACGGTGGCCGAGGCGGTTGCCGACACCTCGGGCGACGACGACAGCTCGAGCGGCACATCCAGTGACGTCGAGGCGGCGTGGGCGGCGGTCGACGCCGCGCGCGCCGACGTGACCGTCGCGCAGGACGCGCTGCTCGCGCAGTACGACACCGTGAACGCGGCGCTGGCCGCGGCGACGGGCTCGGGGAAGACGTCGACCGACACGTGCGCGCCCTTCCTCGCGGCCACCTACGACGGCTCGGGCGAGGACCCGGGCGCCGACCTCGCCGCACTGCAGGCCGCGCTGGTCGCGTGCCAGGGCGCCGTGACGCTGTCGCTCGCGGACCAGGCGACGGTCGCGACCGAGCAGCAGGCGCTGCTGGATCGCGCGAGCGAGCTCGACACCGCCGTGGCCACGCTGAACGACGCGGTCGACGCCGCAAAGGCGGCCGACGAGGCGGCCGGCACGGACGACCCGACCACCGAGCCGACCTCTGAGCCGACAGACGAGCCCACCGCTGAGCCGACCACCGAGCCCACGACTCAGCCCACCGGCCAGCCCTCTCAGCCGACCGACCAGCCGACGAACGGGACCGGCGGCCAGACCGGGGGCACGGGCGGCACGGGTGGCTCGACGTCGGGCGGCATGTCCGGCGGTTCGACCACCGGGAGCGCTCCGTCGACGGGCGGCACGGGCGCCTCCGGTGCGACCGGAGGCACGGGTGGCGCCGCCACCACGGGCGGGACGGGCAGTGGCACGGCCGGTGCCACGGGCAGCACCGGCTCGTCCGGCGTCGAGGTCACGGCCCAGCGGATCCTCGCCGACCAGGCCGCGGTCGACGTCGCCCAGGCCGACCTCGCGATCGCCGAGGCCGCCGCGGCGTCGGGCACGCTCACGAGCCCGATCGACGGCACGGTCGCGCAGGTCGCGCTCGCCGTGGGCGACGAGGTGACGGCGTCCTCGACGACTGCGGTCGTCACGGTGCTCGGCGACGGCGGCTACGTCGTGACGTCGACGTTGGACCTGTCCGACGTCAAGCAGCTCGCCGTGGGCCAGACCGCGAGCGGGAGCGTGGGCGGGAGCGACGCCGTCGTGGCCGCACACGTCGCGAGCATCGGGGTGACCGACGTGTCCGAGACTACGACGCCGCAGTTCACCGTGGTGCTCGCGGTCACCGACCCGACGAGCGGGCTGCTCGAGGGCGCGACCGCGGACCTCGACGTCGACGTGGCGCAGCGCACCGGGGTGCTCACGGCGCCGACGTCCGCGGTGCACGTGTCCGGCTCGACGACCACCGTCGACGTGCTCGAGGGCGGCGAGGTGACGTCGCGCGAGGTGACGGTCGGCGCCGTCGGCGCGGAACTCACCGAGATCACCGACGGGCTGACGGCCGGCGACGAGGTGGTGCTCGCCGACCTCACTCAGGCCATCGACACCGGTGACGAGGACTCCACCTCCTCCGGTCTCACCGGCCTCTCCGGCGACTCGCAGCAGCAGGGCGGTGGCTTCCAGGGCGGCCCGCCGTCCGGCGGGGGCGGCTTCGGCGGCGGGGGTGGCCCACAGGGCTGACCGCCCGTGGCGGGGTCCGCGGCTGCAGCTGTGCGGCTGCGGACCCCGCCGACCGCGCGCCCCAGGTGGAGACCGCCACCGCCACGTCCACCCCACACGCGGCACACGCCCGTCCGGCGCGCCCCACGTGGAGACCGCCACCGCCACGTCCACCCAGACCGTGGCCGACCTGGCCGACGACGCCGACCAGTCAGCGCAGCCCGGCCAGCAGGCTCGCCGCGACCGCGACCATCACGACGGCGATCACGGTGTCGAGCACGCGCCACGCGGACGGTCGCGCGAACACCGGGGCGAGCAGGCCGGCGCCGTATCCCAGCGCGGTGAACCACGTGATGCTCCCGATCCCCGCCCCGACGGCGAACAGCCACGGCTGCGCGTAGCTCGCCGACACCGAGCCGAGCAGCACCACCGTGTCGAGGTACACGTGCGGGTTCAGCCACGTGAGCGCGAGCGCCGTCAGGACCGCGACGCGCAGGCTGGAGCGGGCGGGCCGCGCGGCGGCAGGCCCCGAAGGCGTGAGAGGAACGGCAGCCACCGCGGCGACGGCGGAGCCAGTGACCGTGGAGCCGGTGACCGCGGAAGGAGCGGCGGACTCAGGAGCGGCGGAACCAGGAACCGCAGAACCACTGCCGGCACCGACTCCGGGTCCCGAGTCCAGCGCGGCACCGCGACCGCCGTCACCCGCACCCGGCGACGAGCCGTCGCCCTCGGCCGCCCCCAGCTCGAGCCCGTGCACAGCCGGCCGCCAGGCCCGCCGCGCGGCAAGCCACCCGTACCAGAGCAGCACCGCGGCGCCGAGGACCGTGACCACGGTGAGCACGCCGTCGTGCGCCGCGATCACGCGCCCCAGCCCGGCGGCGCCGATCCCGATGAGCACGAGGTCGCTCACCGCGCAGACGGCGACGACGACCCCGACGTGGGAGCGCGCCACCCCCTGCCGCAGGACGAACGCGTTCTGGGCGCCGATGGCGACGATGAGGCCCCATCCGAAGAGCAGGCCGGCAAGCACAGTGGTCACGCTGCGACGCTACGAGCAGCCATCAAGACAGTCCAACGAATGTTTCTTCGGTTTCCTTAGCAGCGCTTACGATGGCCGGATGTCCACGGACCCAGGTGCGGTCACTCAGCACCGCGCCCCCGACTGGGACCTGCCCCAGCTGCGCGCCCTCGCGGCCGTCGTCGACCACGGCAGCCTCGAGGCCGCCGCGCGAGCACTTTCCGTGACGCCGTCGGCGGTCAGCCAGCGCCTCAAGGCGCTCGAGCGCACCGTGGGTGCGGTGCTGCTGCGGCGCACCCGACCGGTGCGGGTGACCGCCCAGGGCGAGCCGGTGCTCCGGTTCGCCCGGCAGGTCGACCTGCTCGCCGCGGACGCGGAGCTCGCGGCACAGGACGCCGGCGCCGCAGGACCCGTCGGCGGCACCACCTCGCGCCCGACCCTCCGCCTCGCCGTCAACGCCGACTCGCTCGCCACCTGGGTGCTCCCGGCCCTCGCCCCCCTCTCCGCCGACGTCGATCTCGTCTTCGTGCGCGAGGACCAGGACCACACCGCCGAGGTCCTGCGCACGGGTGACGCCACCGCGGCCGTGACGTCCGTGAGCACGCCCGTCCAGGGCTGCACCGTCACCCCGCTCGGCGCGATGCGCTACCTCCCGATGGCCTCGCCCGCGTTCGCGCGCCGGCACTTCCCCGAGGGACTCACGACGGCGTCGCTCGCCGTCGCGCCCGTCGTCGTCTTCGACGATCGCGACCGCCTGCAGCACCGCCTGCTCGAGGACTGGGGCGTGCGGTCCGCGCCGCCGAGCCACGTCGTGCCCGCGTCCGCCGAGTTCGTCACCGCCGTCCGGCTCGGCTACGGCTGGGGCATGGTGCCCGAGCTGCAGGTGCCCACCTGGACGGCGGCCGACGCCGTCGTGCTCACGACGCCCGACGGCGCACCCTCCCCCGCGATCGACGTCACCCTGTTCTGGCAGCAGTGGTCGCTGCGGACCGCCACGCTCGACGCCGTCGCCTCGGCCGTGCGCACCGCCGCGGCGGACGCGCTTCGTCCGATGGCGACGTCACCGTCGGCGAAACGACGCGGATCGTCGGGACGCCGAGGCGGGCCTGCTCGGGTAGGGTCCGGGCCATGAGCGAGCAGCCGACCGCGCGGCCGACGCCGGTCCGGCGCGGCTCCTCGGCGCCCTCGATCGGGGACGTCGCCCGGCGCGCGGGCGTCTCGCAGCAGACAGTCTCGCGAGTGGCCAACGGGTCCGACGCCGTGCGCCCCGCCACGCGGGACAAGGTCCAGCTGGCGATGACGGAGCTGGGCTACACCCCGAACCGGGCGGCGCGTGCGCTGCGGTCGGGCTCCTTCACGACGATCGGACTCATCGCGCACCGGCTGTCCCGCACGGGTGAGTCCCGCACGGTCGAGGCGGTGGTCGCGGCGGCCCGAGCCGAGGGCTACACCGTCAACCTCGTCGACCTCGAGCAGGCGACGACGAGCGAGGTCACCGCCGCCGCCGTACGGCTCGAGCACCAGGCCATCGACGGCCTCGTCATCATCCGCGCCGAGGACGCGACGCCCGAGACGCTCGCGCTCGCGCCCGGCTTCCCCGTCGTGGTCGCGGACTCCCGCTTCGTGGGTCACCTGCCCTCGGTCGGGATCGACCAGGCGGCGGGCTCGACCCTGGTGGTCGACCACCTGCTCGACCTCGGGCACCGCACGGTGCACCACGTGCGCGGCCCGCTGGACTCCGGGCCCGGCAACCAGCGCGCGGACGCCTGGCGCGAGGCGCTGCTCGCGCGCGGTGCGCCCGTGCCCGAGCCCGTCGTGGGCGACTGGACGATGGCGTCGGGCTACGCGGCCGGACGGGCGATCATCGCCGCGGGCGCCACGGCGGTGTACTGCGCCAACGACGAGATGGCCGGCGGCCTCCTGCGGGCCGTGCACGAGGCGGGGCTGCGGGTGCCGCAAGACCTCTCGGTGGCCGGCTTCGACGACATCCCGATGGCCGAGTACCTCTGGCCGCCCCTGACCACGGTGCACCAGAACTTCGCCGAGACGGGGCGCACCCTGGTGGCGCTGCTCATGCGACAGATCCGCGACCACGAGGCGCTCGAGCCACGCGCCCACCTCATCCCCGCCACCCTCGTGGTCCGCGCCAGCACGGGTGCGCCACCCGCCGCGCCGCGCGAGTGACCTGTCGCTGACGCGCGTGACCAGCGCTGACGCGCTCCTGACCCCCCTGTGACCCACGACTGACCGACGATTGACCCGCACCTGACAGCGACTTTCGTCTGACGTACCCACGCCCCCCTGCCGCTCGACGCCCCGCCGGGCCTACTGTGCGTACGTGGCCAGCGACGACGCACGGATCGACGACTCCATTCCCGAGAACACGTTCTCGATGAAGAGCCCGTACGGGCGCCGCGCGATCGGCCTGTCGGTCGCCGCCGCCGTCGGCGGGTTCCTGTTCGGGTTCGACTCCTCGGTGATCAACGGCGCCGTCGACTCGATCTCCGCCAACTTCGAGATCAACGACACGCTGACGGGCTTCGTCGTCGCCGTCGCGCTGCTCGGCTGCGCCGTCGGCGCCATGGTCGCCGGCCAGCTGTCGGACCGCTGGGGCCGCCTCAGGGTCATGATGCTCGGCGCCGCGGTGTTCCTCATCAGCTCGATCGGGGCCGGCCTCACGTTCAGCGTGCCGGACCTGCTGCTGTGGCGCATCCTCGGCGGCATCGGCATCGGCATCGCGTCGGTCGTCGCACCGGCGTACATCGCCGAGATCGCGCCGCGTCAGGTGCGCGGCGCCCTCGCCTCGCTCCAGCAGCTCGCGATCACGCTCGGCATCTTCGTGGCCCTCCTCAGCGACGCGCTGCTGGCGTTCCAGGCAGGCAGCGCCTCGGACGACCTCTGGCTCGGCCTCGAGGCGTGGCGGTGGATGTTCCTCGTCGGCGTCATCCCGGCTGCGGTGTACGGCATCCTCGCCTTCACGCTGCCGGAGTCGCCGCGCTACCTCATCGCCAAGGGCCGCACCGAGGAAGCGCGGGAGATCTTCGCCCGACTGGTGCCCGAGGTCGATCTGCCCCAGACGATGCGCGAGCTCACCACCGCGATCGAGACGGACCGCAGGAACGCGAACGTCTCGCTCAAGGGTCCGGTGCTCGGCCTGCAGAAGATCGTCTGGGTCGGCATCATCCTGTCGGTCTTCCAGCAGTTCGTGGGGATCAACGTGATCTTCTACTACTCCACGAGCCTGTGGAAGTCGGTGGGGTTCACCGAGGACGACTCCCTCACGATCAGCGTGTTCACGTCGGTGACCAACGTGCTGGTCACGCTCGTGGCCATCTGGCTCGTCGACCGGGTCGGCCGCAAGCCCATCCTGCTCACCGGCTCCGCGATCATGACCGTCTCGCTCGGCGCCATGGCGCTGTGCTTCATGTCGGCGACCGGGACGGGCGACAACGTGACGCTCGACGACCCCTGGGGCACCATCGCGCTGATCTCGGCGAACCTCTTCGTGATCGGGTTCGGGGCGTCGTGGGGCCCGCTCGTGTGGGTGCTGCTCGGCGAGATCTTCCCCAGTCGGATCCGCGCGAAGGCGCTCGGCGTGGCCGCCGCGGCCCAGTGGATCGCCAACTTCCTCATCACCGTGACGTTCCCGCCGATGTCGGCGTGGTCGCTGCCGATCACCTACGGCATGTACGCGGTGTTCGCCGCGCTGTCCTTCTTCTACGTGTGGGCCCGCATCCCCGAGACCAAGGGGATGGAGCTGGAGAAGACCGAGACGCTCTTCACCAACCCCGTGCAGCACGGCAGCGCCGCGCAGCGCTAGCCGCGCCTCGCCCATACGCACGACGGCGTACGCGAGGTTCGCGTACGCCGTCGCCCGGGTGCGCCTCGCCCATACGCACGACGGCGTACGCGAGGTTCGCGTACGGCGTCGCCCGCTGCGAAGGACCGGACGTCAGGGCGCGGTGGCCGCCGCGTCCGCCGCCCCGCCCTCGACGATCGGCTTCTCGGCGTGGCCGCCGAACTGGCTGCGCTGCGCGGACTGCACCTTGTCCTGGAACTCGTTGAGGTCGCGCGAGGAGAACCGCGCGTTGAGCGCGGCCTGGATGACGTTGGCCGGCACGCCCTCCTCGACGGCGGCGATCACCGTCCACCGGCCCTCGCCTGAGTCGGACACCCGGCCGCCGAACGAGGACAGGTCGGGGTCGGCGGCGAGCGCCGCAGCCGTGAGGTCCATGAGCCACGAGCCGATGACCGACCCGCGCCGCCACACCTCGGCGACCTCGGCGATGTCGATCTCGTACTGGTAGAACTGCGGGTCGCGCAGGGGCGTGGTCTCGGCGTCGATCTCCTGCGTGTGCAGCCCGGCGTCGGCGTGCCGGATGATCGACAGGCCCTCGGCGATCGCGGCCATCACGCCGTACTCGATGCCGTTGTGCACCATCTTCACGAAGTGGCCGGCGCCGTTGGGCCCGCAGTGCAGGTACCCCTCCTGCGCGGTGCCACCGGGGTGGCGCCCGGGCGTGGGCTCGGCGTCGCCCGCACCCGGCGCGATGGTGCGCCAGATCGGGTCGAGCCGCGCGACGACCTCGTCCTCGCCGCCGATCATGAGGCAGTAGCCGCGGTCGAGGCCCCACACGCCGCCGGACGTGCCGCAGTCGACGTAGTGGATCCCCTTCTCGCGCAGCTGGGCCGCACGCGCGATGTCGTCGCGGTAGTAGGAGTTGCCACCGTCGATGACGGCGTCGTCGGGCGAGAGCACCTCGGCGAGGCCGTCGACCGTGGACTGCACGTACCCGGCGGGCACCATGACCCAGATGTTCCGGGGTCCGGTCAGCCGCGCGGCGAGGTCCTCGAGGCTGGTGGCCGCCACCGCACCCTCGGCCGCGAGCGCCGCGATCGCGTCCGCGTTGACGTCCCACACCACGCACTCGTGCCCGGCGCGCATGAGGCGGCGCACGAGGTTGGCGCCCATCCGGCCCAGACCGATCATTCCCAGCTGCATGTCTCTCCTCGAGTCGGCCGACCGCAGGGGGTCGGCGGGGGGTCGTACCTGGCTACACCTGGTCCAGCAGCTCCTGGACGAGCCGCGGGAGCTCGACGTCGATCGGTCCGCGGCGCACGTCGGCGGCCAGCGGGTCGTAGGGGGTCGGGTCGCGGTTCACGACGACGAGCCGCGCCCCCGAGCGCACCGCCTCCACCGCGAGGATCGCCACGGGCTGGACGGTGAGGGTGCTGCCCACCGCGACGAAGACGTCGCACGCGCGCGTCGCGCCGACCGCCCGCTCGAACGTCCCGCCCGGCAGCATCTCGCCGAAGTAGACGACGTCGACCTTGAGCACGCCGCCGCACGGGCAGTGCGGGTCGGGGTCCTGGCCGAGCCGGGCGAGCACCTCGGGAGTCTCCTGCGTCGCGCCACAGGCGAGGCACGACGTCGTGCGCAGGCTGCCGTGCACCTCCGCGACGAGATCGCTCGCCGTGCCGGCGAGCTGGTGCAGCCCGTCGAAGTTCTGCGTCACGACCCCGCGCAGCGCGTTCGCGCCCTCGAGCGCCAGCAGGGCGCGGTGGGCCGGCGACGGCGTCGCGCGCCAGGCGGGGTGGCTCGCCCAGGAGGCCCAGCCCGCTGTGCGGACGTCGACCTCGGCGACGTAGGCGTCGATGTCCAGCAGTCGCTCCGCCGTCGGGTCGCGCGTCCACACCCCGTCCGGTCCCCGGAAGTCCGGGATGCCGACGGAGGTGGAGATGCCGGCGCCGGTCAGCACCGTCACCCCGCCCACGTGCGATGTCCTCACGGGTGAAGGCTACGCAGCCTCGGCGGGCGGTCGGGGCCGTCCCGGCCACGAGTCTCGCCCGAACGGGCGGGGAAGACGCAGGCGACCGGGGGCGGCGTACCCCTAGGCTGCCCCCGTGCCCCGTCGCCCGAGCGGTCGTCGCGAGCGGATCGGCCAGACCGGCCTCACGATCATCGCGTCCTCCGGCCTGCACGCTCTCACCCACCGCAACGTCGACGCGGCGCTCGCGTTCCCGCCCGGCACCACCTCGTACTACGCGCGGTCGCGGCGGGAGCTCGTGGCGCTCGCCGTCGAACGACTGGCGGCGCGGCTCGACGCGCTGCCGCTCGGGGAGGCCTCCTCCGTGAGCACCGAGCCGGAGGCCGTGGCCGCGCTGACGTCGGCCGTCGAGCTGCTGCTCGCCGAGCACGGCACCGACCAGCTGGCGCGTCTCGTGCTGCTCATCGACCTGCGCGGGGACCCGGAGCTGCTCGACCTGCTCGCCGAGTCTCCGATCCAGGCGGCCGTCGTCGCTGCGGTCGAGACGCTGCTCAGCCAGATCGGAGCCGCCGACCCCACGACGGCTGCGGCGGGGCTCCTCGCGCTCATCGACGGCCTCATGCTCGCGAGCTTCGTCTCCGACCCGCCCGCCCCGGTCCGGCCCGCGATCGCGGCGTACGTCGCGGGGCTGCCGCGGGTCGAGGCCGGCGGGGTGGGCGGGCCGGACGTGGCGGGCGAGGTCCACGGCGCCTGACGAGCCCATCGCTACACGACGAGCCCGAGCAGGAGGACGCACGCCAGACCGGTCACGGACAGCACGGTCTCCATGAGCGACCAGGTCTTGAAGGTCTGACCCACGGTCATGCCGAAGTACTCCTTCACCATCCAGAAGCCGGCGTCGTTGACGTGGCTGAGGAACACCGAGCCCGCGCCGATGGCGAGGACCAGCAGGGCGGTGTGGCTCGGCGAGAGACCCGCGGCGAGCGGCGCCATGATGCCGCCGGCCGTGATGGTGGCGACGGTCGCCGAACCGGTGGCGAGGCGGATCAGCACGGCCACGATCCAGCCGGCCAGCAGCGGTGGGATGGCCGCCTGGGCGATGCCGGACGCGATGGCGTCGGCGATGCCGGAGTCGACGAGAGTCTGCTTGAATCCGCCGCCGGCGGCCACGATGAGCAGGATGCCGGCGATGGGGGGCAGGGCGGAGCCGACGAGCGAGCCGACCTCGGCGCGCGACCGACCGACGTTGAAGCCCATGAGGAACATCGCCGTGACCACGGTGATGAGCAGCGCGATGAGCGGCGTGCCGAGGAAGACGACGGCGCGGCCGATCTGGCCCTCCTCCTGTCCGGCCATCTCGACGACCGTGCGGGCGAGCATGAGGATCACGGGGAGCAGGACGACGAGGATCGCGGCGCCGAACGACGGGCGGCGGTCCGACTGACGGGTGTTCTCGTCCGAGCCGAGCAGCTCGCGGGCCGGGATCGGAACCCACTTCGCCTGCACCTTGGCCAGGAGCGGGCCCGCGATGACCACGCAGGGGATCGCGACGATGAGGCCGAGGCCGAGCGTGAGGCCGAGGTTCGCGCCGAGCGCGTCGATCGCGATGAGCGGACCGGGGTGCGGCGGCACGAGACCGTGCAGCGCCGAGAGGCCGGCGAGGGCGGGGATGCCGAGCAGGATCACGGGGAGGTTGGCGCGGCGCGCCGCGTACATCACGACGGGGATGAGGATGACGACGCCGACCTCGAAGAACAGCGGGATGCCGACGACGAACGCGATGAGCGCCATCGCCCACGGCAGGCGTTGCAGGGGCGTCTTGTCCAGGATGGTGTCGACGATGACGTCGGCGCCGCCCGAGGAGATGAGCAGCGTTCCCACGATCGAGCCGAGCACGATCAGCAGGCCGACGCCCGCCACCGTCGTGCCGAACCCGGTGGTGAAGCTCGTGAAGAGCTCGGTGTACGGCATGCCGGCGGCGATCGCCATCACGCCCGCGCCCGCCATCAGCGAGAGGAACGGATGGACCTTGAGCCAGACGATGAGGGCGACGATCACGGCGATGCCCGCAAGGGCCGCCAGGACGAGCTGAGTGGTCATGGGTGACTCCGGTGTCGGTGGTGCATCAGGGGTGGGGTGCAGTGCGGGGTGGTGCGGGGTACGACGAGTGGTGCGGGCCGTGCGTCAGGCGGTGAGTCAGGCAGTGCGGTCAGGCAGTGCGGTCAGGCAGTGCGGTCAGGCAGTGACGGGCTCGAGCCGCAGCCGCCGGACGATCTCGCGGGCGACGTCCTCGGGCGTGCCGAGCACGTCCACGACGATCCCGTCCTCGTCGTCCTGCAGGGGCTCGAGCGTCGCGAACTGCGAGGGCAGCAGAGTCGTGGGCATGAAGTGGTCCGTGCGCGCGGTCATCCGCTCCTCGATGAGCCCGGTCGTGCCGGCGAGATGCGCAAAGATCGTGCGGCCCGGGGCCTGGCGCAGCCGGTCGCGGTAGGCGCGGCGCAGCGCCGAGCAGGTCACGAGCGTGTCCCGGCCTGCGGCGTCCTCGACGGCGGTCCAGGTCACGATCCGGTCCAGCCAGGGCCAGCGGTCCTCGTCCGTGAGCGGGGTGCCCTCGCTCATCTTCGCCACGTTCGCCTCGGGGTGGAACGCGTCGCCCTCGGCGACCGACCAGTCCAGCAGCTCGCCGAGCCGGTGCAACACGGTCGTCTTGCCCGAACCGGCCACTCCCATGATCACCAGATGTGTGTGCGTCATCATCGACCCTCTGTTCAGGAGCGCACCTCTGCGCTCGTGGGATGACCATAGAGCCCAATCGGAGTACGAATCAAGAGTCAGATCACAACTCACTTCTCGAACCGCATCCCTGATGGCTGACGCGTACGCTCAGTCGCACGACGTCACGGCGGGGAGGCTGGAGTGGTCGACGCAGGAACGGGGACACCAGAACCCGTGCGGCTGCACGAGGAGTGCGCGCGCACGCTCGGCATCGAGGTGATCGACGGGGAGTGGCCCGTCGGCGAGGCACGCACCCTCGAGGACGTGCAGACCCGGTTCGGGGTGTCCCGCACCGTGGCGCGCGAGGTCGCGCGTCAGCTCGAGGTCATGGGACTCGTCCTCACGCGACGCCGGCACGGGATGCTGCCCCAGCCGGTCGAGCGGTGGAGCGTGCTCGACCCGAAGCTCATCGACTGGCGACTGCGCTCGACCCGGCGTGCGGACCAGCTGCGCTCGCTCACCCAGCTGCGCCTCGTCGTCGAGCCCGAGGCCGCCGAGGGCGCGGCGCGGCACGCGTCGGTGCACACCCGCGCGCGCCTGCTCCCGCTCGCGGCCGAGATGCGCCGCACGGGCGAGGCCGGGGACCTGCAGGAGTTCCTGCAGCACGACATCGAGTTCCACCGTCTGATCCTGCGCTCGAGCGGGAACGAGCTCTTCGCGGCGCTGAGCGACCTCGTCGCCGTCGTGCTGTCGGGCCGCACCGACCAGGGCCTCATGCCGGCGCAGCCGCAGCCCGAGGCGCTCGACGGACACGAGGCGGTCGCCCAGGCCGTCTTCCGGGGCGACCCGGCCGCGGCCCGCGCCGCGATGCAGCTCATCCTCGACGAGGTCCGCTCGGCCGTCTCGCCCCCCTAGCCCGCACCCGCCGCGGCCTCACCGCGCGAGGCGCGCTCCGCCGTCGTCCATCGGCGTGCCCGCGGCTTCACCACCGTGCCGGCGAGGAACGTCTCGAGCGCGGCGACCCGCGCCCCGAGCAGCTCGTGGTGCTCGCGGCCGAGCGCGCGCGGCAGCGCGAGGTCGAGGCCGACGGTGCCGTCGTCGCGCACCGCCCAGCCGCCCACGACGCGCCCGTCGACCCAGACGGTCGGGCCCGCGTTGCCCACGGTGTCGAAGACTCGCGGGCCGAGGTCGCCGAGGTGGAAGCCACGCTCGCGCCAGCCCATGGCGGACGGATCGAGGCCGGGCAGGAGCGCGACGGTCGGCTCGACGTCGGGCGTGGGCTCGGCGTCGCCCTCGAGCACGAGTGCCGGCCCGCCTTCGGTCTCGACGCTCTCGGTTCCCACGCCCGCGAGCGCCGCCGTGGTCACGCCCTTGGTCCAGCCGGTCCACCACTGCAGGTCCGCGGGCGTCGCCGGCCCGTACCGGGCCAACCACCGGCGCGCGACGGCGGAGCTCGCCGTCGCGGCGTCCGGCACCGGGGGCAGTTCGGGCAGCCAGTGCGCGCGCCCGGCCCAGCGGAACCGCACCGAGGTCCAGTCACCGACGACGGACGCGCGCAGCACCGTCCCGTCCGCCGAGAGCATCGTGAGGAGGCGGCTCGCGACGGACTGGCTCGCACCGGCGCCCGCGGGGACGAGGGTGAACCGCGTGGCGAGGATCGGGTCGGCGGCTGCGAGGTCGGCGCTCGTGAACTCCCCGGCCTGGGCCACGAAGTCCAGCGCGGCCCGTTCGGCGCGCGCGAGGACGTCCTCGACGTCGCCCTCGATGCCGCCGTCGCGGAGCAGCTTGACCGTGACCCGGCGCTGGTTGGCGGCCATCGCCCGGGTCGCGCCGAGGACGTCCGGCACCTCGTCGACAGGGACGGCGAACACCGTGCGCCGCATCGCGAGCAGCCGCACGAGCGTCCGGTCGCGGTAGAGCGCCCGGTCCAGCGGCTCGGACGTCGCCGCTCCGGTGCGGGCTGCGACGGCGAGCGTCATCGCCACCGGGTCGGTGGAGTGCAGGGCGACGACGGCGAGCGCCGCCTCGTGCGGGGAGTGCGCGTCACCGCGGTGCGCGTGCCGCACCACGAGGCGACGGCGTCGCTCGGCGTCGTCGAGGTGCCTCACCGTCAGCACTCCACCACGTTCACCGCCAGCCCGCCCGTCGACGTCTCCTTGTACTTCGTCGACATGTCCAGGCCGGTCTGCCGCATGGTCTCGATGACGGCGTCGAGCGACACCACGTGCAGACCGTCGCCCTGGATCGCGAGCCGCGCGGCCGACACCGCCGTGCACGCGGCGATCGCGTTCCGCTCGATGCACGGCACCTGCACCAGACCACCGACCGGGTCGCAGGTCAGCCCGAGCGAGTGCTCCATCGCGATCTCGGCGGCGTTCTCGACCTGCCGCACGTCCGCGCCCTGCAGCGCCGCGAACGCACCCGCCGCCATCGAGCCGGCCGACCCGACCTCGCCCTGACACCCGGCCTCGGCGCCCGAGATCGACGCGTTGCGCTTGTACAGCGACCCGACCGCGCCGGCCGTGAGCAGGAACCGGCGCATCGCTCGACGGCGGGCCTCGCCGTCGAGCCCCGACAGCCGCAGGTGGTGGCGCCCCACCGCCGGGATGATGCCGGCCGCCCCGTTCGTGGGCGCCGTGACCACCCGCCGCCCGTCGGCGTTCTCCTCGTTCACGGCCATCGCGAACGCCTGCAGCCACTCGATCCCGCGGTCCAGGATCGGCCGGCCCGTGGCGGCGTCCGTGCGTTCGAGCGCCTCGAGCCGCTCGCGCTGCGCCCGCGCGCGACGCCGCACGTGCAGCCGGCCGGGCAGCACGCCCTGCCGCTCGAGCCCTGCGTCGACGCAGTCGCTCATCGCCTGCCAGATCCGGTCCAGCCCGGCGTCGACCGTCTCGGCCGGCCGCAGCGCGCACTCGTTGGCGTAGGCCACCTCGGCGATGTCGAGCCCCTCCCGCTCGCACGTGGCCAGCAGGTCGGCGGCCGTGGCGAAGGGGTGGGGCACGACGGCGAACGCACCCTCCGCCGTCGGGCTCGCCTGCGCCTCGGTCACCCCGAGCAGCTCGGCCTCCGTCACGACGAACCCGCCGCCGATCGAGTACGCGACCTCCTCGAGGACCACCTCGCCGGCGGCGTCGAGCGCCACGAACCGCATGCCGTTCGAGTGGCCGGGCATTCGCGTGAGCGGGGCGAGCCGGACGTCGGCGCTGGTCATCCGCACCGCGCGCCGGCCCAGCAGCAGCACGTCGACGCCGTCGCCGAGCTTCTCCCAGCCGCGCGGCACGTCGTCGCAGTCGCAGGTCTCCGGGTCCAGCCCACGCAGGCCGGCGACGACGGCGTCCGGCGTGCCGTGCCCCTCCCCGGTCGCGCCGAGGGACCCGCACAGGACGACCTGGACGCGCTCGACCTCCTCGAGCCGGTCCGCGGCCGCGATCCGCGCGACGAAGGCGCGGGCCGCGCGCATCGGCCCGACGGTGTGCGAGGAGGACGGTCCGATCCCGATCGAGAACAGGTCCAGCACGCTCACGTAGCCGCTCACTTCACCACTCCCCCTGCGCCTCCAGGCCGGCCGGCTCAGCGCAGCGGCGGGTAGGCCGCGGGCGGCGCGCCGTCCGGCGGGTCCTCGCCCACCACACCGTCGACCGCCTCGCGGATGAGGTCGGCGTGCCCCGTGTGCCGCGCGTACTCCTCGATGACGTCGGCCAGCAGCCGACGGACGCTGACGTCCTCGTCCCACTCGACCCGGGTGAGCGCGGCGGGTCCGCCGTCGGCCAGCACCTGCGCGTAGGCGGCACGGGACCGCAGCACGGCGCCCTGCCACAGTGCGATCAGCGACTCGGGGGTGTCCTCGTCCGTGATCCGCCAGGGGATGGAACGGTCCTCGCGGATCGCGTACCAGTCCCACGGCCCGCCGTACTCGCCGGTGAGGAACGTGGCGATCTTCTCGTCCTCGACGAATGCGAGGTGCTTGACGAGCGAGGCGAGCGTCAGCTCCGAGGCCCCGACACGCATGCGCATACCCGCGGCGTCGACACCGGAGGCCTTCCAGATGAACGTGGCGCGCTGACGCTCCAGCGAGCCGAGCAGCGTGTCCTCCTCGCTGCCGTTGAGCGCCGGTTCGGGCCACCCCTGCTCGCTGATCTCCATCATGGGCCGACCGTACGCCGCACCTGCGACACGGCGACAGGGCGCCGTCTGAGGTCTACCGTGCGGCCATGGCGCACGAGGGCAGCGACGGCACCGGCGACGTGCCTGGCGGCGCGCCCGGCAGCGACGCGACCGGCAGCGACGTCGCCGAGATGATCGTCGCCGTCGCCGCTCCCCTCGCCTCCGTGCGGGCGGCGTGGACGAGCGAGGGCATGGCCTCCTGGTGGTGGCCCATGTTCGGCGACACGACGTACGACTTCGCGCCCGCCGTCGGGCGCTCGTGGCGGATCGCGACCGCCGAGGGCGGGTTCGGCGCACGCGGGGAGTTCCTCGACGTCGACGAGGACCTGATAGTGCTCACGTGGTGGTGGGAGACGGACGAGGACCAGACCGAGGCGGACACGGTGACCGTGTCGTTCGCGCTCGGGGTCGGCGAGACGCAGGTGCACGTGGCGCACCGCGCTCGGCCGGCTGCGCTGGCGGACCTGCGCGAGGGCTGGCTGGACTGCCTGGAGCGGCTGGCCGCGCAGTACTGAGGCGGGCCCTCGGCGCCACCGCGCCGCACCGCGCCGCACCGCGCCGCACACCGCCATCCTTCCGGGCGTAGCGCCGGCGGCGGGGCGGGCCGCATCATGGGAGACCCGACCCTCGGAGGCACCCGTGCTGCAGCGCATCGGCTTCGACATCCACCTGGCCGTGTCCAGCCCCACGATGCTCGTCGCGAACCTCCTCGTCCGGCCCGAGTTCCAGCGTGACCTGCGTGCTCTCGAGCACCTGTCGATCTCGCCGGAGCTCGTCTCCGAGGCCTACTCCGACCCGTTCGGCAATCGCGCCGTCCGGGTGGCGATCCCCGAGGGCGTCGACCTCGTCGAGCTCTCCCTCGACACGGTCGCCTACTACTCCGGCGAGCCCGACCCCGTCGTGCCCGACGCCGAGCAGCACCCCCTGCACGAGCTCCCCGTCGAGGTGCTCCAGTTCCTCCTGCCGAGCCGGTACTGCGAGGTCGACTCCGAGCTCATGGACTACGCGTGGCAGACCTTCGGCTCGGTCCCGCCCGGCTGGGCGCGCGTGCAGGCGGTGGTCGACGCCGTGCACGAGCGCATCCGGTTCGACTACGCCAACGCGCGTCCCACCCGCACGGCGCTCGAAGCGTTCCGCGAGGGCACGGGGGTGTGCCGAGACTTCGCGCACCTCGCCGTCACCCTGTGCCGCTGCCTCAACATCCCCGCGCGCTACGTCAACGGCTACCTCGGCGACATCGGCATCGAGCCGCTGCCGGACCCGATGGACTTCTCGGCCTGGTTCCACGTGTACCTCGGCGGACGCTGGTACGCCTTCGACGCGCGGCACAACGAACCTCGGATCGGCCGGATCGAGATCGCCTACGGCCGCGACGCCGCGGACGTCGCGATGACCACGGTCTTCGGCTCGCACGAGCTGCGGCGCTTCGAGGTCACGACCTACGAGCTTCCCGACGCCTAGGTGCCCGACTGCGAGCCCGCCCCCGGCGGTGCGGGCACCTCCGCGTCGGCCGCCTGAGCGAGGGTCCGCGCCGTTCCACGGACGGCTCCCGCTGTCCACGGGGGGGACGGCATGACCGCTGGCCCTGGCGAGCGGCGCGACCGTGCCGGCAACCCGCGCCATGCCAGCGATCCGTACCGATCGCCCGCGCCGTGCCAGCGATCTGTGCCGGCAGCCCCCGCGATGCCAGCGATCCGTGCCGGCAGCCCCCGCGATGCCAGCGATCCGTGCCGGTTCGGGGCACCGACCCGCGACAGATCGCTGTATCCACCGTCGGATGCGCGACAGACCGCTGAGCTCGCCGGCCGACCGACTGCTCAGCCGAGCGGTCGATCGCTGGTGACCGCGAGGTAGAACCACTCCTCGCCGGGGTCGGCGTCGTCGTCGGGGAACATGATCGCGCCGTCGACGCTCGCGCGAACCTCGGTGCCGTCGGCGCGCACCCCGATGAGGTCGCCGGTGCGGACCGGCTCGAACGGCTGCCACGGTCGCACGAATCGGTCGGCCGGGTCCTCCTTGTCCACCACCACAGCGGTGCGCAGCACGCGCGGCGCCGCGCCGGGCGCTGCAGGCGCCGTGGCATGCGGCCCCTGGGGCGCCGCGACCAGTCCGAGGTGCGCGAGCGCGCGGCGCGTCACGGTGAGCGCGACGGCAAAGGCCTCCGGGTCGTCGTGTCCGCCGCACTCGACGGTGAGCGCCCATCCGCCCCGCTCGCGCAGGTACTCGTTCGTCCCCGTCCCCACCGCCCGGTCCTCGGGGGTGACCGGGACCCCGGCGCGCTCGGCGTGCTCCTCGAGCCGAGCCTCGTAGACGTCCTGCCAGCCCTCGACCACCACGTCCAGGCCGAGCGCTCCCGCGAGGGCGGCCTCGTGCTCGGCGTGACGGAAGGGGACGCCGTCCGGCTCGGCGAGCTCGATCATCACGAAGGGCACGGTGTCGGAGGTCGCCGAGTGCAGGTCGAGCAGCACGTCGTGGGCTGCGAGGACCGGCGCCAGCGCGGCCACGACGTGGTCCTCGTAGTCCTGCCGAGCCTCGGCCGGGCGGGGCACGAAGGACCGGTTGAGGTTGCGCTCGCCCGCTCGGGTGCCCTGCGCGCACGCGAGCGGGTTGGCACGCGGCACGAGGGTGAGGACCCCACGCTCGAGCACGAGAGCCCCTGCGTCGATCTCGGCCTCGAGCGCCTCGAGGGCCCGGGTGCCGCACGTCTCGTCGCCGTGCACTCCGCCCAGGACGATGAGGCGGGGTCCGGGGCGCAGCGTGTCCCAGCTCCGGAAGCTCAGCGTCGAGGTCACCGGCCTACCGTGGCGCATCCCGGGCGCCGAGGCCAGAGACACGCGGAGCGGCCTGCGCCGATCGGCCGGCGCGAGCTCACCCCCGCCCGAGGTGCGTCGAGGCGCTCAGGCCGGGTGCTCGCCGTCGTGCGTCCCGCTCACGTCGAACGACGTGAGGGTGAGCCACACAGCGACGGCGACGTCGTCGGAGGTGTTCACCACGCGGTGCGGCCGCGTGGCCGCGAACGACAGGGAGCCGCCGGCCTGCAGCGTCACGGACCCCTCGGTGAACTCGAACGTGAGCTCACCGCGCAGCACGTGTCCCGACTCGTAGCCGGCGTGGACGAGCATCGCGCCGTCGACGGACGACGACGAGCCGGCCGGGTAGGTCGACTCGAACCAGTCGACGCCGGGCAGCGCGGCCGGTGAGAGGCGGCGGTAGGTCACCCCCTGACCGAGGTGGGCAGCGTCGGTGACGTCGGGCCGCGCGACGAGCACGCCCTCCACCGGCTCGTTCACCGCGCCCGCCTCCCCCTCGAAGTGCGGGGCGAAGGGCTCGTGGCCGTCGAAGATCGTCGACACCGGGACGCCGAGCACGCCGACCAGCTCGACCAGTCGGTTCACGGACGGCTGCATCGCCCCGGTCTCGATCTGCGAGAGCGCGCTGGAGGAGATCCCCATCGCCTGCGCGACGGAGGCGAGCGAACGACCCGAGGCCTGCCGCACGCTGCGCAGGCGCGCTCCGATCTGCGCGGACGGCGCTGCGTCGCTCATCGGACCTCGTCGTTCACTCGTTCTCCGGGTGGTGCCGCCCATCGTAGGCAGCGCGCTCCGACGAGGGACGCCCGCGCGGGGGTGTGCGGGGCGGCCGAGGCGGCGGCATCATGGGCGGATGATCCGGGTGCGCGCCGTGGTGTCGGGCCTCGTGCAGGGCGTGGGGTTCCGCTACTCCGCGCAAGAGCAGGCGGCGCGACTCGGCGTCGCCGGGTGGGTGCGCAACCTGCCCGACGACACCGTCGAGTGCGAGGTCGAAGGGCCCGCGGAGGCGGTCGGCACGATGGTCGACTGGCTCCGGCACGGACCGCGGCACGCCCGCGTGGGCGGCGTCCACGTGCAGGACGTGCCGGTGACCGGCGCCGAGGGTTTCCGGATCACCTGAGCAGGCCCGGCGCACTCACCTGACGGAGCGACTCGACCAGCGCTCCCGATCGCGGCGCCCGCCCTCACCACGCGAGCGCGCTCACCTCGTCGATCGGGCGCGGGGCGGCCGGTGCGGGGCCGGCGAGCGAACCGTCCGGCGGGACACCCTCGCCGCCCGCCACCAGCCCGTCGAGCCCCGGAACGTCAGGCCGGTCCGTCCGGTCAACGTCGCGAGCGGCACCTGATACGTGCGGAACTCCTCGAGGAAGCCGCCGGCCAGCACGCCGCGCTCGAGGTTCTGGGTGAGGAGGAAGGCCTGGAAGCGGTGCTCGCCGTCGAGCTGGTAGACCACGACCTTCCAGTGCTCGCGCGGGACCTGGACGATCCCGCGGTAGGGCGGGTCGTCGTCGGCGAGCACCGGGCCGGCGAACACCGCGAGGCGCCGGTCCACCAGGCCCTCCTGCGCGAGCAGCGCGTTCTCCAGCAGCCCCCACACGCCGCCCTTGCTGGACTGGTTGAAGTCGTCGACCTGCGGGGTGATGTTCGTGAAGAAGAAGGAGTCCGCGTTGGCGTCCTGTGCCTCGGCGAGCGCGCCCCACAGCAGGTCCGCGCGGCGTGCGAGATGGCCGCGATCGAGCCGGTTGCTCCGGTAGACGGTGTCGTCGGTCTGCTCGTCGTCGGGCAGCCGGGGGTCGGTGCGGAAGGCGAGGCCGTCCCGGTCCAGGCCGTCGCCGGTGAGCAGCCGCAGGCCGTCGATGTTCCACGCGGACCACCAGGCGAGCCGCCGCGTGCGGTTCATCGCGACGGTGAAGTGCGTGTAGTCGAGCACCGGCACCTCGCCCGCCTCCGCGCCGGCCGAGCCGGCGGGCAGGCCGACGGCCGGCGGCGCGACGTCGATCCCGAGGAACCCGGGGTCGTAGGCGGGCCAGTCACCGGTCGGCATGCGCCCACCCTGTCCCGGTCACGGCTGCGGCGGAAGGGCCGGATGGGGAGGCCGAAGGGGCGGCGCCACCGCCACCTCGCCGTCGGCCAGCGGGATCGGCGGCGTCCCGGCGGCCACGACGTCCGCCCGCTCCCACGGCCGGTCGGCGCGCAGGTGCTCACGCTCGTGCGCCATCCAGGCGTGCCAGAACGCGATCGTCTCCTCGACGTCGCCGTTCTCCCCCGACGCGATGTCCCGCGCGATCCCGCGGCGCTCGGCCTCGGCGTCGTCGGACTGCACCCACACGACGGCGTCGAGCAGGTCGGCGACCTCCCGCTGCGCCGACCCGACCCCCTCGATCACCACGAGCTCGAGGTCTTCCGGCAGCTCGATCGCGCCCTCTCGCCCCCGCTCGGCCCAGGCGGGCGGCCGCAGCCGCACCGGGCCGCCGGCGCGCACCGCCTCGAGCAGCGCGCGCTCCACGGGCGCCCAGCCGAACATCGGCTCGTGCCAGGCCAGGTCGTCCGCATGCACGACGGCGGAGCGCCCCACCGCGTCGGCCACCCGTCCCGCGAGGGTCGTCTTCCCGCCGGCGGACCGTCCGTCGACGGCGATCACGACCGGGCCGGCCACTCGGCCGACCTGGCCCGCCCGACGCGCCCGCGCGAGCTCGAGCAGCTCCCGGGCCAGGTCGGCGACCGGTCGCGCCGTCCACGGCCCCGCCGGCGGCTCGCCCGGCCCGAGCGCGAACGCCCCGATGCCGTCGCCCCCGACGGGCTCGGCGCCGCTGCTCACGCGTCGACCACCGTGAGCGCGAGGGTCACGTCCGAGCGCAGCGAGTTGGCGATGTAGCACTGCCCGTGCGCCTCCTCCGCCAGGCGGTGCACGAGCGCGTGATGGGTGCCCGGCGCCACGGTGACCGTGACGTCGAGCGCGATCGCCCCGATCCGGATCGGCGCGTCCCGCAGGTCCATCGTGCCGACGGCGTGGTCCGCGTACCCCACGACGTCCACGCCGGCGCGCGCCGCGACCGCGAGGAAGGACAGCAGCTGGCACGAGCTCGCGGCGGCGACCACGAGCTGCTCGGGGTTGAGCCGCTCGGCCGCCCCGCGGAAGTGCGGGTCCGCGGACAGGTCGAGGCTCGCCGTCGCCGGGGGCGCCTCGACCCGGTGCTCCCGCGGGTAGGCCGCGTAGCCCACGCCGGTGGCGCCGGTCCAGGTGAGGTCGGTGCGGTAGGTGTGCGTCGTCACCGGGCCATCATGGCGCGCTCCGCCGACACGCTCACCCGGGAGCGGTCTGCGTCAGCGCAGATACTCCGCGAGCCGTCGCAGCGGAGGCTGGCTCGCGGGGTGCTGCACGGCGTCGGCACCCACCGCGCACGCCGCCGCGAGCGCCCACTCAGGGTCCACCCCGGCCGCGAGCGCCAGCGTCAGCGCCGTGCCGAACGCGTCGCCCGCGCCGACCGTGCTCACCACCGGCACGTGCAGCGCCGGCGCGCTCGCCACCTCACGCCCACCCGAGAGCAGCAGCGCGCCGTCCCCGCCGTACGTGACCGCGACCATCCGGACGTCCCGCAGCCACGGCTGCGCCGCGTACTCGACGGCGTTGACCACCACGAGGTCGACCCGCTCCACGAACGAGCGCGGCATCGAGCTCAACGGGCGCGGCGTTGACCGCGAGGAAGCCGGGCACCACGTCCGCGAGCCCGGCCACCACCTCGACCGGGATCTCGACCTGCGCGAGCACCACCTCGTCGGGCCCGAACTCCACACCGTCGGTCGTCACGAGCCGGTTGGCGCCGGGGCAGACGACGATCTGGTTCTCCCCCTCGGCGTCGACGGTGATGAGCGCCGTCCCCGTGTGGTCCGCCGCGCGCCGGACGTGCGCGACGTCCACACCGGCCGCCTGGAGCGTCGCGAGCATCCACGTGCCGTCCTCGTCGTCGCCGACGGCCCCGATCATCCGGGTTCGCGCGCCGAGCCGCGCCGCGGCAACCGCCTGGTTCGCGCCCTTTCCTCCCGGGTCGCGCCGCAGCCGCCCCGGCCCGACGGTCTCGCCGGCCCGCGGCAGGTGCTCCGTCATCGCCGTGATGTCGACGTTCGCGGAGCCCACGACGGCGAGCGCCGGCAGGGCGCTCAGCTCACCCCCGGCGAGGCTCACGCGAGGCGTGCGGGGAATCCGCCGGTCGCGACCGGACCCCACCGCCCGATCGTGAGCCGGATGAGGCACTTGCCCTGCGCGACCATCGCCGCGCGGTACTCGTCCCAGTCCGGGTGCTCCCCGCTGATGACGCGGAAGTACTCCACGAGCGGCTCGACGGCCTCGGGCAGCTCGATCAGCTCGGCCGCGCCGTCCACCTGCACCCACGGGTCGGAGAACTTCGGTCCGAGGGAGAGCAGCGAAGCGCGCTCGTCGCGACGCACGTTGGCGGCCTTCGCGCGCTCGGGGTAGGTCGACACGACGACGCGACCCTCGCCGTCGACCCCGTACGTCACCGGGCTGAGCTGTGGCGAGCCGTCGCGGCGGGTGGTGACGAGGATGCCGTCGTGCCGTGAGCGCAGGAGGTCCAGCAGCTCGGGGCGCTCGAGGCGCGTGCTCGTGGCGATCGTCCGTGCCATGGGACAACCGTAAGGCGCGCGGCGCGCCGCAAATACGATGGACGCCGTGACCCACGGCACGCTCGACCACCTGACCGCCGGCACGCTCGTGCCCTTCGGCGGGGACCGCTACGCCGTCGTCGACGAGGCCCTCGCCGCCGCCTTCGCCCCTGGCGACGCGCTGCACGTCGACCCCGGCACGGGCGCCCTGCTGCACGTGCCGGCCGCGGTGCGCCGGGTGGTCGCGGAGCAGATCAACGCCGCGGTGGCCGCGTTCGGCGTCGTCCGCGCGGCCCCCCGCGCCACGATCGAGGCGTTCTTCACCGCCTTCGCCGACCGCCTCGCCGACGACGCCGTCTGGGCGGGGATCCGGGCGGCGAACGCGGCCGACGTCGAGCGCGCACGGTCCGCCGGGCGCACCACGACCCGGCTGACCGTCTCGGACCGGATGCGCGCCGACATGGTCGACGGGCTGCGCGAGTGGGCGGGGATCCTCCTGTCCCGCGGCTCAAGCGTCTCCGCCGACGAGCGCGTGCGCCACGCGGACTGGGAGGTCGAGCTCCAGGCCGCGCCGCTCGGCGTCGTCGCGTTCGTGTTCGAGGGCCGGCCCAACGTGTTCGCGGACGCCGCGGGCGTGCTCGCGACCGGGAACACGGCCGTGCTGCGCATCGGCGGCGACGCGCTCGGCACGGCTGAGGCGATCCGCGACGGTGCGCTGCGGCCCGCGCTCGCCGCGGCCGGGCTGCCCCAGGGCGCGGTCAGCCTGCTCCCGGTGCGCGACCGCTCGGCGGGCTGGGCGCTGTTCAGCGACTCCCGCCTGGCGCTCGCCGTCGCGCGCGGCTCGGGGCCCGCCGTCGCGCAGCTGTCGGGGGTGGCGCGCTCGGCCGGCGTCCCCGTCAGCGCGCACGGGACCGGCGGGGCGTGGCTCGTCGCGGACTCCGCGGCCGACGTCGACCGGTTCGCCGGCGCAGTGCGGCACTCCCTGGACCGCAAGGTCTGCAACACGCTCAACGTCGCGGTGCTCGTGGCCGACCGCGCCCAGGAGCTCGTGCCCGTGCTGCTCGCGGCCGCCGACGAGGCGGCGGCGACGCGCTCGGGCACGGCCCGCGTGCACGTGGTGGAGGGCAGCGAGGGCGCGCTGCCCGACGGCGAGCTCACCCGCCAGATCCCGGTGCACCGAGCCGACGGCGTGCACACCGAGCCGCGCGCGTCGCTCCTTCCCGTGGAGCGCCTCGGGCAGGAGTGGGAGTGGGAGGACACCCCGGAGCTCACGCTCGTGGTGGTGCCCGACCTCGCGGCCGCGGCCGACCTGTTCAACCGCTGGAGCCCGCGCTTCGTGGCCTCGCTGATCAGCGAGGACGCCGCGGCGCACGCGTGGTTCCGCGACGCCGTGGACGCGCCGTTCGTGGGCGACGGGTTCACCCGGTGGGTCGACGGCCAGTACGCGCTCGCGCAGCCCGAGCTGGGGCTGTCGAACTGGGAGCACGGGCGGCTGCTCGCACGCGCCGGCATCCTCACGGGCGCCGACCTCACCACCCGGCGCGTGTTCGCCCACCACGACTCGGCGCAGCAGCACCGCTGAGGCGCACGCATCTGCTTGGCCGAGGCGCGCGGTCGGCGTGCCGACCGAAAGCGCCGGGCCGGCGGCCAGCAGCCGGGCAGCGCCGGTCAGGCGGCTCAGCCGCCGGGTGTGACCGGCGCGAGCGGCTGCCCGAGCGGGATCGGGCGCGGCAGCCGCTGCGCGAGCAGCCGCTCGGCCTCGGCGGGGTTCGGCGCTGTGGCGACGATGCCGAACGCCATCCGCCAGCTCACGAGCACGTCCTCGAGCGTGAGCGCGGGATCCGCGGTGCCCGCCGCCTGCGCACGCCCCAGCGCGAGGCTGACGAGCGCGGCGAGGCGAGCGTCGCCGTCGTACGTCACCTCGAGGCGCTGCGCCTCGACGGCCATCTCGACGAAGGCGGCCTCGCGCACGGTCTGCGCGAGGAGGAGGCGCCAGAGCCGGTCGAAGGCGTCCGGCGCGGGGTCGGCGGCGGCCGCCTCGAGCTCGAGGAAGTTGTCGTCGAAGACCTCGATCGCGAGGTCGAGGCGCGAGCGGAAGTGCCGGTACAGGACGCCCTGGCCGATGCCGGCCTCGCGCGCGATCGCGCTGAGCGGAACCTCGAAGCCCCGCTCGGCGAAGAGCCGGCGCGCCGCGGCGAGGATCGCGCGGCGGTTCTCCGCCGCGACGGCGGGGCCCCGGTTCGTGCGCGCGGAGGCCGTCCGCCCCGAGGCCCGCCCCGAGGCCCGCCTCGAGGTCGGCTCCGAGGCTCGCGCCGGTGTCCGAGCGGCGCCGAGCGTTCCGCTTCCGATCTCGCTCACCGTCGCATACTATCGATCCGGACAAGGTTGTCCGGATGGAAGGGGAGCTCACATGAGCAGCACGACCACGGAACTCGCCTACGACGTCGTTGTCGTGGGGTCCGGGGGCGCCGGCCTGGCGACAGCGCTCGGCGCGATCGACGCGGGACTGTCGGTCCTGATCGTCGAGTCGACCGACAAGTGGGGCGGCAGCACCGCCATGTCCGGGGGCGGCATGTGGCTGCCGGACAATCCGCTGATGGCGCGCGACGGCGTCGGCGACTCGCGCGAGGAGGCCCTCACCTACCTCGACGCGTGCGTCGGCGAGGTCGGCGAGGCGGCCAACCGGGCGCGCAAGGAGGCGTTCGTCGACGGCGTCGACGACTTCGTCACGACCGCCGAGCGGTACGGGGTCGTGTTCGCGCGCGCGACCGACTACCCCGACTACTACCCCGAGCTGCCGGGCGGGAAGATCGGCCGCTCGATCGAGGTCAAGCCGCTGGACTCCAAGGTCCTCGGACCCTGGTGGGACACGCTGCGTGGCGCGATCCCGCTGCCCGCCATGACCAACGACGTGTGGCTCCTGGGCCGCTCGTGGTCGACGGTCGGCGGCATGGTCCGCGGCGCGCAGGTGGTCGGCCGGATCGCCGGCGGGGTCGTCACGGGCAAGCGTCTGGTCGGGATCGGCAACGCGTGGGCGACGGCGTTCGGCAAGGCCGTGATGGTCGACCACGCGACACCCGTCTGGCTCGACAGCCCGCTCGAGGACCTCGTCGTCGAGGACGGCCGCGTCGTCGGGGTGCGCGTCACGCACGAGGGCGCCTCCGTCACCGTCCGCGCGGACCGCGGCGTCATGCTCGCCGGCGGCGGGTTCGAGGGCAACCGCGAGTGGCGGCAGAAGTACCAGGGCATCGATGGCGACCCGTCGGGCAACCTCGGCAACCTCGGCCACCCGATCGACGTCGCCCGGCGCGCCGGTGCGGCCCTGGAGCTCATGGACGACGCGTGGTGGGGCGCCTCGCTCGCCGCTCCGCCGGGGGGGCGCCCGTCGTTCCTCGTGGGCGAGCGGTCGATGCCGTACTCGATCATGGTCGACGCCGCCGGGGAGCGGTTCGCCAACGAGTCCGAGTCCTACGTGGACCTCGGACACCACATGCTCGAGCGCGACCACGGCGAGGGCCCCTACTGGCTCATCCTCGACGGCCGGTACGCGAAACGGTACTTCCGCACGTTCGCCATGGACCCGCGCGCGATGAAGGCGATGAAGGAGGCCGGGATCGCCGTCAAGGCGAAGACCCTGCCCGAGCTCGCCCGCGCGATCGGGGTCGACGCGACCGTGCTGGGCGCGACCGTCGAGCGGTTCAACGGCTTCGCCCGCTCGGGCGTCGACGGCGACTTCGGCCGCGGCAACTCCGCGTACGACCGCTACTACGGCGACCCGACCGTGCGTCCGAACAACAACCTCGGCCCGATCGAGAAGGGTCCGTTCCTCGCGTACAAGGTGGTCCTCGGCGACCTCGGCACCAAGGGCGGCGTGGTCACCGACGCCGACGCCCGCGCGCTGCGCGAGGACGGCTCCGTGATCGAGGGCCTGTACGCGGCGGGCAACACGTCGGCGTCGGTCATGGGGCACACCTACCCCGGTCCGGGCTCGACGATCGGCCCCGCGGCCGTGTTCGGGCTCCGTGGCGCGCGACACATGGCGCGCGCGGGGGGCTGAGGCGCGCTCGTCGGCTCACTCGGCTCGACCAGCACGACCAGCACGACGCACCGCCCGCGCGGTGCACCCCACCCGGTGGGGCGCACCGCGCGGACCTTCCGCCCCGAGTCACCTCGGGGCCTCCGGCGCACAGCTCGAGGCGTTCTTCCGTCGGCGCCGCCGACGGGCAGGAGAAGGAGAAGGAGAAGGTGGGAACGATGACACTCACGGCGGACAGGACCGTGCAGGAGTGGCAGGAACGGATCACGCCGGACCGGTTCGCCGGTCGCACGGTGATCGTCACCGGGGCGGGGTCCGGGATCGGGCGCGCGACGGCGTCGCGCATCGCCCGCGAGGGCGGCCGGGTCGTGGCGGTCGACGTCGCCGCGGACCGGCTGGACGCGGTGGTGGGCGAGCTCGGGGAGGCGATCGTCGCCGTCGGGGGCGACATCACGTCCACCGAGGACGTGGCGCGGATCGTCGCCGCGGCCGGCGAGCAGATCGACGGACTGGCGAACGTGGCCGGGATCATGGACGACTTCGCACCGGTGCACGAGGTCACCGACGCGATGTGGCAGCGCGTGCTGGCGGTCAACCTCACGGGATCGTTCCAGCTGATGCGCGCCGTGCTGCCCGCGATGCTCGCGGCTGGGCACGGGTCGATCGTCAACGTGACGTCCGAGGCGGGGCTGCGCGGCAGCGCCGCCGGCACCGCGTACACGACGTCGAAGCACGCCGTGATCGGGCTGACGAAGAGCGCGGCCGTCATGTACGCACCGCACGGCATCCGGGTGAACGGCGTCGCGCCGGGTGGGGTGGCGACCAACATCGCGATCCCGGCGATCAACCCGACCGGCATGGGCCGGCTGCAGGCGTTCCACGCGATCCTGCCGCCGCCCGCGCAGGCCGAGCACCTCGCGGCCGCGATCACCTACCTGCTCAGCGACGACGCGATCAACGTCTCGGGCGCGATCCTGCCCTCGGACGGGGGGTGGTCGGCGCAGTAGGCGGGCGGCGCGCGGCTGGCCGGCCCAGCGGGCGGGCGGCGCGCGGCTGGCCGGCCCAGCAGCCCGGCCCAGCACGGCCGGCCGGCCCAATCGCCGGGCACCGCACGGCCGGCCGGCCCACTCGCCGGGCACCGCACGGCTCACGGGTCCCGCGCGGTGCCCGTGGGCCCGGGGAGCTGTGCGCTTTGACTGGAGGCCCCAACGAATTGACTGGCTGGATCCCCCGGCGCCGAAACGGCGTCCAGGCGCAAGCCTGTGACCTGCAGCGATGTCAACGCGGGCCACTCGCGCCGCGGCTCGGGCCGGTTCGACCAGTCAAAGCGCACGGGCCACCAGTCAATGCGCACGGCGACGGGCCGCCCGCAGCCGACCGAGGCGCCTTCCGGCCATGCAGGCGCGCACGAAGGCGGCCCTGAGGCGCGCGCGAGAGCGAGCCCGCGCTCCACGCGCGAACGGCGTCTCCCGCCACCCGGCGGGCGGGCAGTCGTCGTCGCTCCCGACAGTCGGCACCCGGCCGGCGGGCGCCTACCGGAGGACGCGTTCGGCGTCGAGCAGCTCCCACGACCCGTCGGCGCGGCGGCGCGTCACACCCTCGCGCTCCAGCCGGGCGAGGTACGCCGCCTGCCCGCGCTCGCCCCGACGCCGGAACAGCCGCATGAGGCGCGGCAACGCGTTGGGCACGAGCAGCGCCGCCTTGACGAGCCACGCCTCGCTCGGCCGGGGGTAGACCTCGAGCCGCGGCGAGTCGAGCAGGCGCAGCATCGCGCGCGCGACGACGTCGGGCGACTGCGGAGGGTCCTGGAACTGCAGCGCGTTGCCGCCCTCGACCGCCTCCCGGCGCAGCATCCGGGTGTCCGTCGCCGACGGCAGCACCGACCCGGCGCGGATCCCCTTGTCCCGCAGGTCGAGGCCGATCGCGAGCATCGCGCCCCGCAGCCCGAACTTCGAGGCCGTGTAGATCGGGGTCTCGCCCAGGGGGAAGATGCCGCCGAGCGACACCGTCGTCACCACACGCGGATCCGCCGACGCCCGAAGTAGGGGCACGGCCAGCCGCGTGAGCACGAGCGGCGAGAGCAGGTTCACCTCGAGCTCGGTGCGGATGCTCGCGACCGACCGCTCGTCGAACCGTTCGCAGCTCGTCATCCCGACGTTGTTCACCAGCACGTCGATCCGGCCGTGGTCCTCCTCGATCCGGCCGATCAGCGCCCGCACCTGCGCCTCGTCGGTGAGGTCGCAGCCGTACCCGCGGTGCCCGACGCCGGGAAGCGCCTCGGCCGCGTCCTGCGCCGCCTCGCCGCGCACGTCGACCAGCACGAGCACCGCGCCGCGCTCGGCGGCCCGCGGCGCGAACGCCCGCGCGATCCCACCCGCGCCACCGGTCACCACGACCACCTTGCCGCGGTGGTCGAACCCGCGCCGCGCGCTCACGCGCAGCCCGCCTTCACCGAGGTCACGGCGCCTGCGCCACCGGTCACCACGATCACCCGGCCGCGCTGGTCGACCCCGCGCGCGCTCACGCGCAGCCCGCCCTCGTCACCGCGCAGCCGTCCGCACGGCCGCACTGCCCGCCGCGACCACCGCCGACGGCGAGCCGACCTCGGCAGCCTCGCTCGCCGTCGGGCCCGCGTCGCCACGCGCGAAGCGCCCGCCGCGCCCGCTGGACGCCGCCGCACCCGCGGCCGGCGACGTGAGTGGCCAGCCCAGCATCCGGCTCACCCGGCGCAGGTAGCGCGTGTAGCCGTCGGAGTCGACGTACCCGGTGTGCCGTGGCGAGGAGTCGAACGTGAGGCCGGCGGACAGGTCGGGCCGGTCGGTGCGGATCATCGCGGCGAACCGCGCGGCCTGCGGCGTGCGGTGGGCGCGCCCGTCGAGGTAGGCGGCGATGAGGTGGGCCTGCTGGTCGGACAGCGTGAACGCGCCCGAGTTCGTCTCGATGTAGCCGACGCCGAACAGCCCCGTGTGCTCGCGCGAGGCGAAGTTGAGGTACAGGTCCGGGTGCTGCGCGTTGCCGAACAGGTCCTGCGCGACGGGCACCCGGTGCTCGTAGCCCGTGGCGAGCACCACGACGTCGAACTCCTCGCTCGTGCCGTCGGTGAACGTCACGGTGCGCCCGGCCGTGTCCGCGATGCCCGGTCGGGCCACGATGTCGCCGCGCTGGAGGTGGTGCAGCAGAAGCGAGTTCACGATCGGGTGGGTCTCGAACAGCTTGTGGTCCGGCTTCTGCAGGCCGAGCCGCTCGGTGTCCCCCACCAGCAGGCGCAGGAGCGGCTGGATCGCCGCGCGCTCCACCTGCTTGGGCAGGAACGAGCCCTTGCCGCCGACCACGTCCGAGGGCACCCCGAAGACGTGCTTGGGGATGAACCAGTAGCCGCGGCGCATCGAGATCGCGGCGTAGTCGGCGTTGCGCGCGGCGTCGCACGCGATGTCGCAGCCGGAGTTGCCGCCGCCGACGACGAGCACCAGCTGCCCCGCGAACTCCCGCGGGCTGCGGAACGTCTGGCTGTGCCGCACCTCGCCGTCGTACGTCCCGGGGAGCGCGGGCAGGCGCGGGTGCCACTGCGAGCCCGTCGACACCACCACGGCGCCATGCCGGGAGCTCGTGCCGTCGGTCCGCGTCACGACCCACGCGCTGCCGTCCCGCTCGACGCTCTCGACGCACACGCCGGTCTCCACGCGCTGGTCGAGGCCGTAGTGGGCCGCGAAGGCGCGCAGGTAGGCGAGCACGTGGTCGTGCCGCGGGTAGTCCGGGTAGCTCGCGGGCATCGGGCAGCCGCTGTAGCCCGACGTCGTGCGGCTGGAGATCAGGTGGGCCGACTCGTAGATCGGCCGCCCGGGTTGTCGATGTCCCAGACCCCGCCCACCCCCGTGTGCCGCTCGAGGTGGGTGTACTCGATGCCGCGCTCGGCGAGGGCTCGGGCCCCGGCGAGGCCGGCCGGACCGGCTCCGACGATGCAGACGGGAGACGACGTCACGGCGCTCCTTCGGCTCGCGAGGGCGCACCGGTGCGCCCTCATGCGTTCGGTCGGTGCCGCTTCCCCGCGGAACCGCTTCGATCCCCCCGCCAGCGATGCTAGGGGTCCGACGGCGAACCCGAGCGGTCCTGTCCTGCCAGGATCGGGGACCTCACCGGCCAGGGCGGCTGGCCGGTGTCCGATCTGAGCGGTCGCTGTGCGCGGGCTAGGTCACCCTGTGCGTCTGCTGGGCGCGCGACGACGAGCGCGGCATCCACGAGCGCGCACCTGCGAGCTCGCCCCCTACGAGCACGTCACCTCGCCGCCGGCAGGTAGCGCACCAGGTGGGGCGCGAGCGTCGCGGACGTCGGGCTGGGCGGAACGGCGGGGAGCATCCGGCCACTCTAGGTGGCTCACCATGTCCGGTCAGTGCACCCCGCGGACCCTCCCGAGCGCCACCGCTCCCCCCGCCGCGCACGCCGCGGCGAGCAGGAACAGCGGCCGGAAGCCGCCCGCCGCGGCCACGAGCAGCGCGCCGAGCAGCGGCGCCACGGCCTGCGGCACCGCGAGCGCGACGTTCATGATCCCCAGGTCCTTGCCGCGCGCGGCCGGGTCCCTGCGCCATCCAAACGCCGAGCCAGGCGAGGGCGAACGCGCCGATCCAGCCGCCGGTGACGCGGCGCGTGGGGTCGGCGAGCGACGCGACGCGGGCGCCGGCCACCGCCCCGACGACCACCATGTCCTTGCCGTCTGCGCCCATCGCGCCCCTTCGCCGTCGTGCACCGTGCTGTGCCGCCGTCGTGCACCCCCGTGCCGGCCCCACGCGCCGAGGCGTGCCCGGCGTCGCGCTGGGAGGACTGTAGGCGACCGCACGCCCCATCGGGCAGCGCCCCGACGCTGCCGTATCAGCGCGCCGGGCGGGCGCCTCATCGTCGTCGAGCTCGGATCGCCCGGGCGACGGCGACGCGGCCCGGGGAGGTCGCGCGTACGGAGGGAGCAGCGATGACGTGGTTGGGCTGGGAGAGCCTGGGCGGAGGCCTGAGCTCGGGACCGGCTGTCAGCTCGTGGTCGAGCGGACGGCTGGACGTGTTCGTGCGCGGGACGGACAACGCCCTGTGGCACAAGTGGTTCGCGGGCGGCTGGTCCGGCTGGGAGTCCCTCGGCGGGGTCCTCACCTCGGACCCCGCGGCCGTCTCGTGGAGCGACGGCCGCATCGACGTGTTCGTCCGGGGCACCGACAACGCCCTGTGGCACAAGTGGTTCGACGGCGGCTGGTCCGGCTGGGAGTCGCTCGGCGGGATCCTCACGTCAGGTCCCGCCGTCGCGTCGTGGGCGCACGGCCGGCTCGACGTGTTCGTCCGCGGGACAGACAACGCGCTGTGGCACAAGTGGTTCCGGCGTGGGACGTTCGGGATCGGCGGCGGCTGGAGCGGCTGGGAGTCGCTCGGCGGAGTCCTCACGTCCGACCCGGCGGCCGTCTCGTGGAGCGAGGGTCGGATCGACGTGTTCGTCCGCGGCACCGACAACGCCCTGTGGCACAAGTGGTTCGCGGGCGGCTGGAGCGGCTGGGAGTCCCTCGGCGGAGTTCTCACCTCAGGACCGGGCGTGTCCTCGTGGGCGCCGGGCCGGCTGGACGTCTTCGTCCGCGGGACCGACAACGCGATGTGGCACAAGTGGTTCCAGGCCGGCTGGTCCGGCTGGGAGTCGCTCGGCGGGGTCCTCACCTCCGACCCCGACGCCGTCTCGTGGGGGCCGAACCGGATCGACTCGTTCGTCCGGGGAACCGACGGTGCGCTGTGGCACAAGTGGTGGGCCCTCGTGCCCACGGTGCGGCTGCACGCGAAGATCGTCACGAACCCGAACGTCGCGCTCGCCACGAGCGTGGCCAACATGGTGAACGTGTATGCCACGCGCGGCATCCGCGTGCAGCTCGCCTCGGTGGAGTCGATCTCCGTGCCGGCGTCGCTCAACACGGTCGACGTCAACCCGTGCGTCCAGGGCAACGCGACGGCGGAGCAGCTCGCGCTCTTCGCGTTCCGCAACGGCGTGGGCTCGCTCGACGTCGCGGCGTACTTCGTGCAGGCGACGAACCCGCCGCTGAACGGCTGCGCGTCGCACCCGAACGGGCTGCCCAGCGTGGTCATCGCCTCGGGTGCGAGCCAGTGGACGCTGGGGCACGAGGTCGGGCACGTGCTCGGCCTGCCGCACGTCAACGACAACAACCGGCTCATGACGGGCAACGGCACGTTCAACATCACCAACCCTCCGCCCGACCTCGTCGGGTCCGAGGGGTCGACGATGGACGCCAGCGCGTTCAGCCAGAACATCTGAGAATCCGGAGAGGTGGGAGAGATGACTGTGTCACTCCAGGACGTGCGGGCGCTGCTCGACGTCGACGAACCCGACTACGTGTTCGCGAGCCTGCTCGGCCCGGCCGCGCTGCCGCACCTGCACGAGCTCGTGACGACCGGGGAGCCCATGCTCGCCTCGAAGGCGGCCTACCTGGCCGGCCTCATCGAGGGGGGCGGCGAGGTGGTCGCGACCGCGGCCGCGAGCGAGGAACCGCTCGTGCGCATCGCGGCCGCTGGCACCGCGGTCAACCTGTCCGCGCACGAGGCCGAGCCGATCCTCGCCTCGCTCGTGGACGACGGCGAGCTCGGCGTCCGCGTCACGGCCGCCAAGGCGGTGCTCGCCGAGACCTCGGCGGTGTCGGCCGAGTCGGCACCGGCGCTCGTCGCGCGGGCCAACGAGGTCGGCGTCGAGCGCGAGCTCGAGCCGGTCGAGGTGCCCTCGCTCGAGGTCGCCTACCCGCACGGCGGGCCGCTCGGTGGTGCGCTCGGTGGCGCAGGCGACGGCGAGCCCGGTGGCGACGGCGCAGAGTCGTCGACGGGTCCGGGTGGCATGCCCGAGGCCGCCGACGGCGTCGAGGACGTCTCGAGCGCGAGCAAGCTGTCGACGCAGGACGAGGAGGGCGGCGAGTCCGAGTGACTCCGACTGACTCGACTGATGCCGAGTGACTGGAGTGACTCCGAGTGACTCCGAAGCGGGAGGGGTCCGGTTCCGACCGGCCCCTCCCACTTCGCGAGGGCGTTACGACCCGTCCGCGAGGGCGTTGCGACGCGCGCGGCCCGCCCGCCCGCCCTACAGCCCGACCATCGCCATCCCGGCGTCGTTGTAGCGGTTCCCGGCGACGCCGACCGTGCGGGCGAGCGCGTTGAGGTCGGCGACCTCGTCCGCGGACAGGGCCAACGCCGTCGCCCCGTTGTTCTCCTCGATCCGGGCGAGTCGCCGCGTGCCGGGGATCGGCACGATCCACGGCTGCTGCGCGAGCAGCCATGCGAGGGCGACCTGCCCGGGCGAGGCGTCCTTCGCCGTCGCGAGCGTGCGGACGTGCTCGACGAGGCGCTCGTTGGCCGCGAGGTTCTCCGGCGCGAAGCGCGGCACGCGGGTGCGGATGTCACCCTCGGCGAAGGACGTCGAGGTGTCGACCGTGCCGGTCAGGAACCCCTTCCCGAGCGGGCTGAACGGGACGAACCCGATCCCGAGCTCGGCGAGCGTCGGCAGGATCTCGGCCTCGGGGTCGCGCGTCCACAGCGAGTACTCGCTCTGCAGCGCCGTGACGGGGTGCACGGCGTGCGCGCGACGGATCGTGCCGGCGCCCGCCTCCGAGAGCCCGAAGTGGCGGACCTTGCCTTCGGCAACGAGCTCGCCCACCGTCCCGGCGACGTCCTCGATCGGCACCTGCGGGTCGACGCGGTGCTGGTAGAAGAGGTCGATGACGTCGGTGCGCAGTCGCCGCAGCGACTCCTCCGCCACCGCACGGATCCGCTCGGGGCGGCTGTCCGGGCGGGGGAAGGAGCCGTCGGGCTGGATGTCCCAGCCGAACTTGGTGGCCAGCACGACCTGGTCGCGCAACGGCTCGAGCGCCTCGCCGACGAGCTCCTCGTTGACGTACGGGCCGTAGACCTCGGCGGTGTCGAAGAACGTGACGCCGCGCTCGACGGCGCCGCCCAGCACCGCGATCATCTCCTCGCGCGGTCCGGGGTTCGGTCCGTAGCTCATCGACATGCCCATGCAGCCGAGGCCGAGCGCCGAGACCTCCAGGCCGTTGCCGGGTCCGAGTCCGCGGCCGAGTGTGCGGGTGTGCATGGCGGGGCCTCCAGTCCTCGCCGCGCCGGTCGCGCGGCCCGCCGCCGACGCTACGACGCGCACCCTCGGCGAGACAGGGACGCTCAGTACACCCCAGCGACGGGTGACGCGCCCGCGCGTTCGACCCGTCGTCTCGGGGCCGACGGCGTGTGGGGCCGCTCGCCATGGGCCTGCGAGGGACGCGGCCCCGGCTCCGGCGCGGACGGCGTCTGGGCGGCCACTGCGTGACGAGGAAGCGACTCACCATCACGCCAGAGCGACTCACCATCACGCCAGAGCGACTCACCGTCACGCCAGAGCGACTCACCGTCACGCCAGAGCGACTCACCCACCCGCTCGCGCGACGCCCTCGCGCATCGACGCAGGTCAGAGACCTGCTGCCGGCGGACCAGTCGTGGCGAGTCGCTCTCGCGCCAAGCAGAGTCGCTCTCCCGTCCCGCAGAGTCGCTCTCGCGTCAGGCGGCGGGTACCCGACGCCGCAGTCGCCGGTCCCGTCATCGACCCGGCGCCGCAGGCGGAGCGCCCAGCCGGCCCCAAGGCGGTCGACGCGCTGCTTCGTGCCCGGCCCGGGGACGCTCGGCGTAGCCTCAAGCCAGTCGGCCGACGCCCGAGGGCCGCCCCGATCACCGCGACGGCGCGACGGCGCGACCACGCCCGACCCGCCGCCCCGACCCACCTCGCCCACCGACCACGCCAGCACCGCCCCCGGACCGCACAAGGAGCCCCATGAACAGCACCGACGTCCTCGCCGACGCGTTCGGCCGGATCCCCGACCTGCTCGCCCGCGCGCTTGACGGGCTCGACGGCGAGGACGGTCACGCCGTCCTGACCCGACGCGTCGACCCGGCAGCCAACACGCTCGCGTGGCTCGCCTGGCACACCGGCCGTGAGCAGGACGCGCAGCTCGCCGCGCTCGCCGGCACGCCCGAGGTGTGGGTGAGCGACGGCTGGGCCGCTCGCGCCGCGCTCCCCTTCCCCGACTCCGAGATGGGCTACGGCCACACCGCCGAGCAGGTCGCGCTCGTCGACGTGCCCGTCGACCTCCTGCTCGGCTACGCCGACGCCGTGCACCGCGCCGCGCGCACCTATCTCGACCTGCTCACCGACGAGGACCTCGACGTCGTGGTCGACGACTCCTGGGACCCGCCCGTGACGCTCGGGGTGCGCCTCGTGAGCGTCGTCGGCGACGCGCTCGAGCACGCCGGTCAGGCGGCGTTCCTGCGCGGCGTCCTCGACCGCACCGCCTGATCTGGCACCTCACCAGCCACCATGCGCCTGTTCGTCGCCCTCCGCGTCCCCGACGCCGCGCGCAAGCACCTCGAGGAGTTCCTCGAGCCGCGACTCGACGCGTTCCCCGTGCGGTGGACGCCACCCGAGCACTGGCACCTCACGCTCGCCTTCGTCGCCGACGCACCCGAGCGCACGCTCGACGCGCTGAGCGAGAACCTGCGCTCCGCCGTCGGGCGTCACCGCGCGCTGCCGACCCGCCTCGCCGGCGCGGGCGCGTTCCCCGACCCGTTCGCCGCCCGCGTCCTGTGGCTGGCACCCGAGCTGGACGACGGCGAGCGCCACGAGCTCCTTCGACTCGCCACCGCGTGCCGCACGGCGGCAGCGACGGCGGGGATCGCCGTCGACGGCGCCCGGTTCGTGCCTCACCTCACGCTCGCACGCACGCCGCGGCCGACGCCCGCGCACCGCTGGCTCCAGGTGATGGAGACCTACTCCGGCCCGGCGTGGACGGCGACCGAGGTCGAGCTGGTCGCCTCGCACCTGGGCGAGGCGCGGCGCAACGCCCGTCGACACGAGGTGCTGGAGCGCTTCCCGCTCGGGCCGTCGGCCGGCTGAGCCGGCACGACTCGTCCCAGCCGCCGCTACCCCCGAGCCAGCCCGACCCCACCGGGCGTCGAGCCACTCCCGACCCCCGCTGACCCCACCCGCGCCTGGGTCGGCCGCCGGCTGCTCGACCCGCTTCTTGACCCGCGTGCGGTTTCGCCTTGTGAGAAGTGCCGCACACCCTTGGAACAAGACACCCGGCCCTCTACGTTATGACGGGCGAAGGGAAGGTGAGGCATGCCTCAGAGGCGGCGTGGCAAGGTCGAGTTCGAGAACGAGCGCGGCGAGCTGGTCAGGTACCTGGAGCACGAGAACGGTGGCGGGTTCGTCTCGCCGCAGGCGCACGTGCCCGCGGACGCCGTGGTCGCTCGCGGTGCGTTCGTCGAGGCGGGCGCCGTGATGGCGCCCGGATCGCGGCTCGGGGTCGGCAGCTGGCTCGACTCCGGCGCGGTGCTCGGCGTCGGCGCGGAGGTCCGCGGCTCGGTGCACGTCGGACCCGGCGTGCGAGTCGGCGACGGCGCGCGGATCGGCAGCCGGGTGAAGATCGGCGCGAACGCGGTGATCGCCGCGGGCGTCCGGATCCCCGACGACGAGCGCATCGACGACGGGGCCCGCGTGGATCAGGAGTCCTTCACCACCGCTGCGTGATCCGCCGCGACCTCACGACAGCCGAGCGATGCTCGCTCAGTCGACGGCACCCAGCAGGGTCGCGCGCTCCTCGTCCGTGAGGTTCGTGGTCACGAGGTGCCCCCCGAGCCCGTGCACCCGCTCGACCAGCCGGTCCAGGTCCGCGCCGTCCGTCACCGCGAAGAGCGCCGACGACCCGGGCGTGATCGACTCCCGGATGCGTTCGAGGTCCTCCTTGCGGATCCCGACGCCGTTGAGCGCCCCGGCGCTGCCGCCGATCGCCGCACCGGCGGCCGCGCCCAGCAGCGGGGCGAAGAAGAGCAGGTCGAACAGGAAGCCCCAGGCGGCGCCCCAGCCGGCGCCGCGCCCGGCGTCCTGACGGCGGTGGTGGGTCTCGGGGCGCTCGTCGCCCTGGGCCCACGAGACGGTGGTGCTGTCGTGGATGGTCACGAGGCCCTCGCCGGCGGCGGAGCGCAGGATGTCCTCGGCCTCCTGGGCGCGGGCGGGGTCGTCGTACTTCCAGACGGTGAACGTGGTCACGGGCTCTACTCCTCCGACGGTGCAGGGGTGCGGGACGCCGCATGGTCCCGCCCGCCACCCACGCCCACGGCGGTGAACGTGCGAGGGCCCGACGGCGAGCGTCCGTCGGTCGGTACGCTCGCCGTCCCGCACGTGACCCCACGGGCAGGCCAGCGCCGGTCGGTCTTCGCCGGACCGGCTCACTCGCCTGGCCCGGCGGCATCGCTGGCCGGGCGGCCCGGTCAGGCGGGCTGCGCCGCCTCGGCGTCGGCGAGGCCGTCGAACCCCGCCAGCCGCACGGTCCACTCGACCGTGCGCTCGGTGAGGTTGCCGCCCGAGGCGCGCTCGCCGTCGACCATCGCGCGGTAGAGCGCGAAGGTGCGCGCGGAGTAGGTGCCGAGCTCGCCGCGCAGGTAGGTCTCGAACGAGGTGTCGGTGCGGGTGTCCTGCGAGGTGCGCAGCAGGCGCATCCCGGCGCCGAGGAGCGGATACCTCTCGCGGAACTCCGCGGCCCAGCGCACCTGCACCGCGATGACGGCTTCCTGCGTGGCGCGGCGGGCCTCGCTGAGCACGGGCAGGTGCGGCGCGAGGTCGCGGGCGTAGCGCGCGGGCGAGGTGGACGCCATCATCCGGGCGTACTTCTCGGTCACGAGGTTGCGGCCGACGGCGTCGGCGTCGTCGAGGTCGTCCGCGTAGCTGCGCTGCAGCGCCTCGGGCCACGTGAGCACCTGCGCCAGGCGCATCTCGCGGAACGTGCGCCAGTCGTCCTGGCACGAGGCGCGCCCGCCCTCGTTCTGGGTGCGCTGGAACTGGGCCCACTCGTGCGCGACGACGGCGTGCGCGAGCGGGCTGTCCACCCCGTTCACGCTGCCGCTCACGCCACTCACGCCACTCACGCCAGCCTCCGACACCGCTCGTCCACGATCAGCTCCTCGACGTACGGACGTTGCCACTCCAGGAACGGCGCGTCGCTGCGCGTGAGCCCGCGCGCGAGGAGCCCGGCCACGATCTCGCCGCACATCGCCTCGATCACCGCCACCAGGCGCTCGCGCGCCGCCGTCGAGCTGGTCGAACCGGTCGAGCCGGTCGTGCCGGCCGCCCCGGGGAAGCACGCCGCCGAGGCGAGGCGCAGCACCTCCTCGAGGTGGTCCACCGTCGCCGGCAGCCGCGACCCCAGCCGCGCGCGCAGGCGCCGCAGCGCCGCGAACTGCCACTTGTAGTACGGGAGATACCCCACGGACGTCGGCTTGTGCAGGAGGAAGACGAGCGACGCCGTCGCGCGCGTCAGCTCGCCGATCGCGAGCCAGGCGGCCGCGCCGTCGCCGCGCGCGAGCATCCGCGGGACGTTGTACTGCCCGGCCTGCCCGATCATCCCGAGCCGACGCGAGACGAGGGTGAGCCGGACGTCGTTCGGCATGCGCCGGAACCGCCCGCGCACCCCGCTGAAGGCGCCGAACGGATCGGCGAAGACCGCGCCGTTGGTCGCGGCGGCGAGCGTGGCCTCCTCGAGCAGGAGCCACTCGTGCGGGCGGTCGACGGCGGGCGCGTCCGGATACCCGGTCAGCGAGGCGTAGAAGGCGCCGATCTCGAAGACGCCCACGCGACGCCCGGCGCCCTGCGCGCGGCGGGTCTGCACGTCCGCGCGGGCCGGGAAGCCGGCGAACGCGCCGGGCAGGGCCTCGTAGTCCGCCTGCAGCGCGGCGCCGATCCGCGCGTGGTCCTCCGCGGTGAGCCAGAGGCAGAACCCCGGGCCGAAGTCGTGGTCGCGCGAGGCCTCGTCGTCAAACCCGTAGCACTCCGACCCGTGCCCCACGAGCCCGACCGCGATCCGGCCCCGCTCCTCGGGGTACCCGGCCAGCAGCTCCCGGCCGTACGCCTCCCAGTACGCGCGGGCGAGGTCGAGGCCTCGGGTCACCGACGACACACCACCCGGCGACGGCGAGCTCGCCCCCGCGGGCCGGCCCGCCCCGGGCGTGGGTCGGGTAGGCGGCGAGCTCGTCGACGAGCCCGTCCCTTCACCGGCAGCCGACCCAGCGGGTCGGCCCACCTCGCTCCCGGCCCCGGTCGGGACGTTGCCGACCGCCACATCCGCGGCGGCGCGCACCTTGGCACCGAGGTGGGTCGCGGCTCTGCTGGTGCGCCCTGTCCGGCGATCGCCGACGCCGGCGTCTGACCCGGCCTGCGTACCGCCTTCGTCCTGGGCGCCGGCGCGGGCGAGCAACGCCTCCGCCTCGGCAAGGTTTCCGGCCGTCACGACCGCGGCGTCCGACTGTGCCCCGAAGCACGCCCGCACGGTCGCGAGGGCTGTGCGATACCCGTCGACGGCCTCGGCGTAGCGCCCGGCGCGCACGTCGAGACCCGCGGCGGCCGCGAGGGCGGCGGCGTAGTGCGGGTCGTCGGTGCGCCCGAGGCGCTCGTAGGTCGCGACGGCGAGCCGGGCGTGCCGGACGGCCTCCTCGGCGTCGGCGGGGTCACCCGTCGCGGCGAGGGCCAGCGCAAGGTTCCCGTGCGTGGCGGCGAGCTCGCCGTCGGGCTCGGCGTCGGGCGCGGTTCCGTTCCCGGCCGCAAGCAGCGCGAGCGCGGCGCGCAGCTCGCGCACCGCCCCCGCGCGGTCGCCGGCGTCCCCGAGGGCCATCGAGAGGTTGTTGTGCAGCGCGGCGATGCGCCGGTCGCCGGGCGGATACGCGGCGCTCGCTGCTGCGAGTGCCTCACGGTAGGTCGCGAGCGCGGCCTCGGTGCGCCCTGCCGCGCGCTGCGCCGTCGCGACGTTGACGAGCGTCGTCGCGCGGGCCTCGGCGCCCGCCGGTCCGAGCCGGTCGGCCAGCTCGTCCGCGAGCAGGCGAGCCTCGTCCGCGACGGCGAGCGAGGCCTCGTGCGCGCTCGTCACCCGAAGCAGGCCGAGGAGCTCGTTGAGCACCGTGAGCCGCGCGGGATCGTCGCCGAGTCGCATCGCCTGGGCGAGCGCGTCCCGCAGGTGCGCCTCGGCGCGCTCGGGACCCGCCTGGGCTGCGAGCAGCGAGTCCAGGTCGCGCAGCACGCGGGCGACGTCGAGCGTCCCGGTCATGTCGTCCCCTCCCCACACGTCGCAGGTGCGGCGCGCGCCGTCCGGTCGCGCACGTCATGCCGGGTCGTGCTTGCCGTGCCGATCACGCCGTCCACACCCGTCGTGCTGGCGGTGCCGATCACGCCGTCGTGCTTGCCGTGCCCGTCGTCCCGAGCGCGCCGGCCGTGCCCGATCGCGGACAGTCCGCGACATCTCGACCCTGCCGCACCGCGACCGCCACGGCGCGGGACCTAGGTACCGCGAGGGCGTGACGAGGCGCACGCTCGGAGGCAGGATCGTGGCATGGCGAGCTACGAGGTGAACGACGCGGCCGTGACTCACTGCCGGAAGCTGATCGCGGCCCATCGGTACGTGGTCGACAGCGACTGGGGCGACGCCCAGCCCGACGCCGAGCGAGAGAACACCTACCTCGAACGTCACTCCTGGGTGGAGTACGGCGCGTGGCACCTCGGCCTCACCGAGGGTGCGAGCGACGAGACCAAGGCGCGGTACGCCTTCGTCCTCGGCGACTTCAGCCGCATCCACCGCTCGGCGCTCATCGCGTGCGTCTACCGAGCCGCCGAGTGGCAACACAAGGCGGTCGAGCTCGCCGCGCACGACCTTCTGCAGGAGCTGGACGCCGCGATCGAGGGCTGACCTCGGTCGCAGTGGCCGGCGCTCCGGCATCGGTCCCGCTGACCTCGGTCGCAGTGGCCGCCACCTCGGCATCGGCCGCGCTGACCTCGGTCGCCGTAGCCGCCACCCCGCTGACGACCGCGCATCTCTTTGGCCCGCACCAGCGCCCTCGTCGCGTCGTGGCTGGCGCCCACCCGTCCCGTTCCCGGAGCGCGCACATCATCGTCACGCGCGCACGTGCCTTCAGCCGCGCTCTCACCACAGAGCAACAGGGCCGTTAGGAGTGGGTTCTTCGGGACGACCTCCGTCTCGTTCGCCGCTAGGAATGGCTCCGCCACGAGCCGCTCTACCGCCGGGCAGACCTGCACCCGGGTCTGCTGCACGGTGAGGTGACAGGGTGGGTCAGGCGGCGAGTGCTGCCTGGGTGGTGATGATGGTCTCGTACTCGATCGGGG
>NZ_VENP01000017.1 GCF_006351005.1 Miniimonas arenae
ACTTCTCGTCTCGCTCCTGTTCGGAGCCGTGGTGCTCGTCGCATTCACCACGAGCCTCGGGTGGCTAGGCCAGCTCCTGTGCCGACAGCCGATCGACGGGCAGCGCTGGATGTGGGTCGCCGTCGCGCTGACGCTGGTCCCGATCGCGCTGCGGCTCCTTGGCATCGACTACGCCGCGTTCGACCCCTCGGTCATCGCGCTCACGTTCGCCTCCGGACTGCTCATCGGGTTCACCGAGGAGCTGCTGACCCGCGGCATCGCGGTGCGGATCCTGCGCAGCGCCGGCTACCGCGAGCGCGCGGGTGGCCGTGGTCTCCTCCGCGCTGTTCGCGCTGCTGCACTCCGTCAACGTGCTCACGGGCCAGGCGGTCACGACGGTGGCGCTGACCATGGCGTTCGCGTTCGGCTTCGGGATGGTGATGTATCTCGTGCTCCGGTGACCCGAAGCCTGGTCTGGCCGATCCTCATTCACGGCCTGACCGACCCCACCACATTCCTCGGCTCCGGCGGGGTCGACGTGGCGACCACCGACCCGAGTCCGTTGGTGGCGCTCGCCGGACCGTTCAACATCGTCTTCATCGCCGTCGCGCTGATCGCGTTGCTCCTCGTCCGCGGGCGGGTGGGTGCTCCCGCGCCGAGCGCGGAGCTCGGCCGCTGAGGCGGCACGACCGACGCGGGCCGAGTGCCGCGGGCGATGACCGGGAGCCGCAGGGCAGAAGAAGAAGGAAGGCGACTGGTCGACGCCGACCGGCTCATGGGAGCGGGTGACGGGAATCGAACCCGCGCTATCAGCTTGGGAAGCTGAAGTTCTACCATTGAACTACACCCGCGCTGCCGCCGTTCCGGGGCTGTGAGGCGTCCGGCCTGACGACGACGTCGATCCTACCTGCTCCTCGCCGTCGTGCGTGCCACCGCACGATCCGCGCACGAGCGCGCCGCGCGCCCGCCGGGTCATGATGGACCCATGAGCAGCGACGGCAGCAACGACGGCGAGCACCGGACGAGCTACACCACAGCGGGTGCGGGCTACACCCGCGACGCGCGCTACATCACGACCCGTATCACCCGCGACGGCGAGGACGGGTATCCCGTCGAGCCGGGCCGCTACCGGCTCGTCGCCGCGCGGGCGTGCCCGTGGGCGAACCGCACCCTCATCGTGCGCCGCCTGCTCGGGCTCGAGGACGCGCTGTCGGTCGGCCTGCCCGGCCCGACCCACGACGACCGCTCGTGGACCTTCGACCTCGACCCCGACGGCGTGGACCCCGTTCTCGGCATCCACTTCCTCCGCGACGCGTACCTGCGCCGTGACCCCGGGTATCCGCTCGGGATCACCGTGCCGGCCATCGTGGAGGTGAGCTCGGGCGCCGTCGTGACCAACGACTTCGCTCAGATCACCCTGGACTTCTCCACCGAGTGGACCGACTACCACCGCGAGGGCGCGCCCGACCTCCTCCCCGCCGCCCACCGCGACGAGATGGACCAGGTGATGCGGCGCATCTACACCGAGGTCAACAACGGGGTCTACCGGTGCGGGTTCGCCGGCTCCCAGGAGTCCTACGACGAGGCGTACGACCGCCTGTGGACCGCCCTCGACTGGCTCGAGGAACGGCTCACGAGCCAGCGGTACCTCGTGGGCGACACCATCACCGAGGCCGACGTCCGCCTCTTCACCACGCTCGCCCGGTTCGACCCGGTCTACCACGGCCACTTCAAGTGCAACCGGCAGAAGCTCACCGAGCTCCCGGCGCTCTGGGCCTACGCGCGCGACCTCTTCCAGACCCCCGGCTTCGGCGACACCATCGACTTCGAGCAGATCAAGCAGCACTACTACGTGGTGCACCACGACGTGAACCCCACCGGCATCGTGCCCAAGGGGCCGAACCTCGCCGGCTGGCTCACTCCGCACCACCGCGAGCAGCTCGGCGGTCGCCCGTTCGGTGACGGCACCCCGCCAGGACCCGTGCGCGACGGCGAGCGCGTCACCGCGGGGCACTCGCCTCTGGCGTGACTCGCCTCGGCGCGGCTGCGCCGGTGGGTGAGTTCGCCCAGAACGGCCCGTGGCGTCGAGAACGGCCCCCGGCGGACCGTTCTCGACGCCACGGGCCGTAGTCGGCGCAGCCCCTGCGGCCCGAGCGCCTCGGAAACCCGAGGCCCCCGGCGGCACTCAGGCGTCACCGGGGAAGAACAGCTCCTCGATCCGCGCCTCGAACACGGCGGCGATGCGGAACGCGAGCGGGAGTGAGGGATCGAAGCGTCCCCGCTCGATCGAGATCACGGTCTGACGCGAGACGCCGAGCTCGTCGGCGAGGCGCTGCTGGGACCAGCCGAGCCGAGTGCGCGCCTCGAGCACGGAGTTGCGCACGTCAGCCCTTTCGCCGAGCCACGAGGTAGCGCAACGCGCAGGACGCCGCTGCCACCCCGATGAGCACGACGAGCACCAGGCGCAACGGCAGGTCGGCGATCGCCGGCACGAAGGTCGCGACCACCAGAGTCAGCCCGGCGAGCACCACGATGTCGCCCAGCGCGCCCGCCGCCGCGCGCTCGTACCACCCCGACTCCACCGACTCCTCGGGACGACGCGTCGCCCCCGCGATCGTGTCGCGATCGACCACGAGGAGGTAGCCGAGCGCAGCGCACGGCCCAACCGTGCACACGGCGAACACCACGCCGCCGAGCAGCGGGTGGTCCGCCACGACTCCCGTCGCCGCCGCGAGCGCCCCGAACCCCGCCGCGAGGACCACCCCGATCAGGAGTGCGACGGCGAGTGCCGACCAGCGGCCACCACCCAGTCGCGATCGACCCCACCTGCTGCGTGCCACCCCATCGCCCATGGCCTGCTCCTCGTCCGAGTCCGTCGGCCGCGCGGCGCGCGACCCGCTGTAAAACGGACTTTACATGTCAAGCGCACTTCACACAACGGAGGGGGGCGACCTAGCCGTGACCCGCGCGACCGTGCGGTGGGAGTACACCGCGCGATGACGTGGCTGGCCGGACAGTCCATGAACGAGAGGAGCTCCTCGGCACCTCGCAAGGGTCCGTGTGCGACGGCGAGCGGGTCACTGCGGGGCACTCGCCGCACGCGGGCCGAGCGCAAGCCGGCCGTCGCTCAAGCCGGCGCACAGCAGGCTTTCAGCCGAGCGACACCCCCCGGACGTCCCGCGGTGGCCAGTTCGAGGCGTCGAGAACCGCGCGGCCCCCCAGAGGCTCGGCCAGGACGACGGTCCGCTCGACGATCGGATTGCTCGACCAGGTCCAGCGCGGCTCGTCCGCATCGGCTGGCGGTTCGCCCACGAAGTCGCCGCTCACCCACCAGATCGTGACGGAGTCGGCGGTCACGACCACCACGGGCTCGCGCAGGTACGGGGAGGGGTCGCGGCCGCCCGTGCACGCGGTCTCGGTGACCTGGAGCCGAAGGGTGGTGTCCTAGGCGGCTGCGTCGGGGGCGCCCAGGTGGGCCCAGAAGGTCCAGGGCTCCGGCGGCACCGGGGCGAGCGAGCACCCTCCCCAGTCCAACGCCTGCAGACCGTCGGGCGTCCTGGCGAAGGTCACGATTTCCGCCGCGTCGTCCAGCGGACCCACGGGACCCCAGGCGCCCAGCCCGACCAGCACCTCGTCGCCGGTCTCGCGCAGCACGATCCACCGCGCGTCAGCCACGGGCGCATCCTGCAGCTCCTGCGGCGCGTCGATGCCGCCCTCGACGGGCGAGCGTCTCCAGCGCCGCGAGAACCGCGTCCGGATCGCTCGGCTCGAGCCCGCCGTCGAACGCCGCTGGGGCGAACGGGAGGCCGCCCCAGCACGCGACGGATCGGCGCTCGCGCCCTGACCCGCGGGTGCGGCGCAACCGCCGAGCGCGAGGGCGGCCGCCGCGACGAGCAGTGCGGTCGGCACGCGGTCGACCTCGCGTGAAGTCATCATGACCCCATCGTGTCTCGAGCCGCGCGGGGCTTGCCCCCGACCCGAGTCTCGTGCCGCACTACGGTGGGCGGGTGCTGCTCTCCGACCGCGACATCCGCACCGAGATCGCCTCGCACCGCGTGGTGCTCGAGCCGTTCGACGACGCGATGGTCCAGCCGAGCTCGGTCGACGTGCGCCTGGACCGGTACTTCCGGCTCTTCGACAACCACAAGTACGCCGTCATCGACCCGGCGAAGGACCAGAGCGACCTCACCCGCCTCGTCGAGGTCGAGCCGGACGAGCCGTTCGTGCTCCACCCGGGCGAGTTCGTCCTGGGCGCCACGCACGAGCTCGTCACCCTGCCCGACGACGTCGCGGCCCGCCTCGAGGGCAAGTCCTCGCTCGGGCGCCTCGGCCTGCTCACGCACTCGACGGCGGGCTTCATCGACCCCGGGTTCACCGGCCACGTCACGCTCGAGCTGTCCAACGTCGCGACCCTGCCGATCACGCTCTGGCCCGGCATGAAGATCGGCCAGCTCTGCTTCTTCCGCCTCTCCAGCCCCGCCGAGAAGCCCTACGGCTCCGGCGCGCAGGGCTCGCGCTACCAGGGCCAGCGCGGTCCCACTGCGTCCCGGTCGCACCTCGGGTTCCACCGCACCCAGGTGCCGTGAGCGGTGCCGTGCCCGGTGCCGTGAGCAGGGTGAGGCGCCCTGGCATCGCCCCCGCCGTCGCGCATCACCACCACCTGCTGCTGCTGGCCGACGACGTCGAGAGCGACGAGGTCGCCTCACTCGTCCTCTCCCACGTCGCGGGCTCGCAGTGGACCGCGCTGCCCACGCCGCAGCTGCCCGGCGTGCTCGACCTGCTGCCCCGGCACCAGCGCGGCAGCACGCACGGGGCGGGCGACCTGCCCCCCGCCCTCACCGAGCGCGCCACGCTCACCGGTCCGTGGCGCGTGGACCTGCGCACCCGGCACGCCCTCGCCCTCCCGGCGTGGGTGACGCAGGCGTGGGTGGTCGACGTCGAGCCCGACCGGTCCGGTCCCGCGCCCGCGCTGCCCCACGGGTACGGCCCGCTGCTCGACGCGTTCGGCGCCCACCACCCCGACGGCGTCGAGCGACAGGTGCTCGACGTCGTGCACGCGTGCGCGCGACGGCTCGCCGGGATCCTGCGCACCACCACGGGCGTGCTGCTCGAGCCCGACCCGGACTCCGCCGTCGACCTCACGGTGCACGCCCCGGTGTGGCTCACCCCCGAGGCCATGGGCCACGTGCTCGGGCCCGTCCTGCCGGGGGTGACGGTCCTCGACGGCGCGGTCCCGACCGCTGAGCTCGACGGGTACCACGCGTTCTGGCGGCCGTCCGAGCGCGACGACGAGCCGGGCGTCCTGATCGAGGCCGAGGGCGCCGAGGTGCTGCCCGCCCCCCTCGCGGACGCGGCGTGGACCGGTCAGGGGGTCGTGACCTACCGCCTGCGCTGGCTCGCGGAGGGCGCGGAACGGGAGCCGACGACGCGAGGTGCGCTGCGCCGTCGTGCATCGGTGCGCGAGGCGATCGAACGCGCCGCCGCGGCGCTGCGCGCGGTGGTGGGCGGCGAGGTGCTCGACGAGGACGGGTTCCTCGTCGACCTCGCCTGACCGCTGCGCGGCGCTGAGCTGGCCGCCCGCTCAGGGCAGCGCGTAGAACGCCATCTCGTCGTAGCCGATGGACACCGCGCGGCGATCCCCGGCGGGCGTCGCGCCGTAGCCCTCCGGAATGGACCCCACCGGTGCGCCCGTGGCCGCGTCGAGCACGTCCACGCGGTCGTCGGCGGCGGTGAGGATCCGGTCCCCGGCGACGCCGACCGCCCAGGGCCGGCCGTCCTTGAGGTCGTACTCCCAGATCAACGCGTCCATCTCGGCCGAGATGCCGATGAGCCCGGTCTCGAGGGCGAGGAGCGGATGCTCGGGGGACCCGACCACGTACGGGTACTCGTCCGTCGCGTACAGCGGGTCGCCCACGTCGCCCGTCGCGGGGTCGAACGGGGAGTAGACCGAGCCGGAGGACTGGTAGGAGCGGCCGAGCGGGATCGTCGTCCAGCGGCCCCAGCCGCCGGCGAGTGAGGTCATGTCGTCGTAGTCGATCGTCCAGAGCTCGTCCCCGGCGGGGTCGAAGGCGGTGATCGGGTAGGAGTCGCACACGTACCCGGTCTCCCCCACGTACGCCGAGTAGCACTCCAGCGGGCCGCCGGCCTCGGCCGCGGTGAGCGGGTAGGTCGACGAGCCGACGCCGAGCAGCACGCCGTCGGCGAACCGCCCCCAGGACGCGTCGTAGATGATCGCCTCGTCCTCGTAGGTCACGTCCTCGGCGAAGTCGGGGTCGAGGTCGACGAGGTCGGTCACCCAGGTCCGCGTCCCGTCGACGCCGTACCAGGCCAGCGACGTGCTGGCCGTGTCGATGTCCGTCTCGCCCAGCAGCGCCACGCCGGCCGACGTCGCGGCGATGCTCGCCGTCGGGGCGTCGACCATAACGTCGAGCACCTCCGCGCCCGAGGCGACGTCGAGCTGGACGAGGTGCTCGCCGCCGGCCCGCGCGCCCGCGCACACGACCACCTCGCCCGACGGCGCCGCGTCCGTGGCGATCACGTCCTGGGCGCACACGACGCTGTCCAGCGTGGCCGTCCACACCGTCGAACCGTCTGCCACGGACAGCGCGCGGACCTCGACGGGCTCGTCGCCGACGAAGTCCCGCGTCATCGCGGTGACGAGGACGTCCTGGGCCGCGACGACGCCGGCCTGGTAACCGCCGAGCCCGTAGATGTCGCGGCTCGTCGGGTACCCGGTCGAGTCGTCGAAGGCGAGCGTCCAGGTCGGGGCGAGCTCCGCCGTCGAGCCCGCGGGTGCGGCGGGGATCGACGGGTTCGCGATCGTCGGCTGCGGGTCGGAGCCGGTCGGGGCGTCGGGACGGCTGTTGTTGATCCCCGCGATGACGAAGCCGAGGACGACGATCGCGCCCACGACGATACCGACGCACCCGCCGTTCCGCTTCGGGGTCGGGCGGGCGGGGCGCCCGAACCCGACCGGGGCGGGGGTCGAGGGGCCGTAGCCGCCGGGCCGGGAGGGGGCCCGGGTCCCGCCGGGGGCGGCGGCGTAGCCGCTCGTGCCCTGCTGTGCCGGCCCGGCACCGGCCGGGGGCGCGCCGGCCGGAGTGCCCCAGGCGGGCACGCCCGACGGCGCGGCGTAGGGCGCGGCGCCGTAGCCCGGCGCGGAGGACGGCGCGGCGCCCGACGGCGAAGGTGGCGTCGCCTGCCACGGCTGCGGCAGGTAGGGGTTCGCGTGCGAGGGCGCCGTCTGGCTCGACGAGGCCGGCGACGCCGCCGCCGACCCGGCGCTCGACGCGGGCCACACGGGCGAGGTGGACTGGGGCGGCAGGCCGAGCTGCCCGGGCTGGCCCGGCTGGCCGGGCGCCAGCGGGTAGCCGCCCGTGCCCGACTGGTGGGCCGGATAGCCCGGTGCCGACGTCGCCGACGAGTACGGCGTGGCCGGGCCGCCAGGAGCGCTCGGCGCCCACGAGCCGGTGCCGGAGGCGGGCGCACCCGGCGCGGCCGACGGAATCGCCGGGGCTCCGGGAGCCCCCGGCGCCGGGGTCGCGGTGGACCGCTCGAAACCGAGCGTCAGGTCGTCGGACAGGTCGTACTCGGGTGGCTGCTCGCCGTCGCGCTGGTCACCGGGTCCGGGCATGGGCCGACGATACCCAACCGGTTCGGCCCCCTCCGGCCGCGTCCGGCGGACTCAGGGCAGCCGGACCAACGACACCGAGTGCGCCCCCCGCTCGAGCACGAGCCGGTCGCCGACCGGGATCGCGTCGTACAGGTCCAGGCGCGCCACCCGCTCACCCGTGGCCAGGTCGAACACCGCGGTGAGGTCCCACTGGACCACCGCGACTCGGTCGCCCGCGACCGACACCCGGGACACCCACTGGTCCCCGAGCGGCGCGCTCCAGCGCCGCGCGCCGTCCGGGGCGAGCGCCAGCAGGCGGTCGCCCACGACCACCAGGGGGTCCCCGGGCGTGCCGGCGAGCGCCGGCGACACGTCACTGTCGAGGTCGACCTCGCCCAGCGTCGCGCCGTCGTCGAGGCCGACCATCGCGTACGTGTCGTCACCCACGGCGTCGTGCCGCGTCACGAGCACCGGCACCGCCCAGCCCGCCTCGGCGCTCAGCGCGGCGTCCGGGACCGTCCACTCCACGGCACCGTCCGGTCCGTAGCGCACGGTCTCGGTACTCCCGGAGCAGACGAACGCGTCGCCGTCCACCAGCACCGACCAGCACCGGTCGAGGAGCGAGACGCCGTCGGCGTCGACGCGCATGCTCGCGTAGTAGGGCAGGTCCAGCAGCACCGCGTCGCCCGCTCGCAGCCAGTCCGCCTGCCGCAGGTCGGCCACGCCGTCGCTGTTGCGCAGGTCCTCCTCGAGCTCGGGCTCGACGTCGAGCAGGTCCGTCTCCCACGCCGGCTCGACGGCGAGCCCACCGTCGTCGAGCGCCCACCAGGCCAGCGGGGTCGCCGCCGTCGCCGGGTCGGTGGGGCCGACGAGCGCGACGCCGTCCGTGCCGGCGCCGATGCTCACCGGGTCCCAGGGGAGCGGTGCCTGCGCCCGTACGCTCCCGTCGGCGACGTCGACGACGAGAAGCTGCTGCTCGCCGTCGTGCACCCCGGCGCAGACGACGGCCGGCGCGCCTTCCCAGCTGATCGCCTCGTCCGCGCACACCCCGCCCGCGAGGTCGAGGCGCCAGGCGGGTGTGCCGTCCGCGAGCGCCAGGGCGGCGATCACGCGCGTGGTGTCGGGGTAGGTCGTCTCCCCGAGGCGCAGCACGACGAGGTCACCGGACACGAGCACGGCGTCGAGGTCGCCGAGCCCGGCGAGCGGCCCGGGGCTCGCGGCGAGGTCCTTGAGGTCGGTGCGCCACACGACGTCGAGCGCCGTGTCCGGCTGGACCGGCCGGTTGGCCTGCACGTACGTCAGCACGCCGCCGATCACCAGGAGGGTCAGGAGCGCGGCGGCGGCGACCACGAGGCGCGTGCGGCGCAGCCACGAGCGAGGACCGCGTCTCGAGCGTCCCGCGGCGGCGCGTCCCGCCGAGCGGCCGGGGGCGGGTCTGCGGCTCGGGGTGCGGGGGCGCGCCGGCTCGTCGTCGGGACGGGAACCGGCGTCCGTGGCGGGAGGGACGTCGACGGCGCGGACGCCGTGCGGCGTGGGCTCGTCGTCGGTGGGTGCGTCCTGCGGCACGGCGCCGGGCTCGGTATCGGGGGCGGAGTCGGGCCCGGCATCGGGGTCGCGCTCCGCCTTCCGCCGACCGAGGAGCGCGCCGAACCACGCACCCCAGGAGTGCGAGCGGCGACCGCCCGCGCGCTCGGCGGCTGCCCGGCGGGCGGCCAGGCGTCGCCGCGACCGTCTCTCGGCGTCGCGCGCCCGTCGCAGCTCACGCTGCGCGTCCGGGGGGAGGTAGGGGTTGGGCTCGTCGTCGGCCGGCTCCTCGCGATCGGGCACGGGCGGCCCGAGCCCCCACTGCCGACGCGCCACGGGGCGACCCTACCGGCGGGCACGGGGCCACCTGTGGCAGCCGGGGCACCGGGGGCCGCCGAGCGACCGGGACGGGTGCGCTACCCGAGCGCGCGCGCCACGTGCGCCGCGACCAGCGGATCCGCGAGGTAGTACTCGATGGCGTGCCGGCCGTCCTCGGGGTTGACCACGCCCGTCTCCTCGAGGACGTCCGGCAGGCCCGCGCCGACCGGCAGCAGCGACCCGACGAGGTCGCCCCCGATCGCGACGGCGTCCTGCGGGTCGCGCGCGTTCACCCAGTTCACGACCGGCCGCGGGAACTGCCGGATCTCGAGCCGGCCGAGCGCGGTGATGACCGCCTGCCAGGCGAGCGGCGCGCCGAGCGTCACCAGGAGCGGGATCCGCCACGACTCCCCCGCGGGGTGGGCACGCAGCACGTGGTAGGCGATGACGGCGCCCAGCGAGTGGGCGAGCACCACGGTGGGCTCGCCCGCGCGCACGACGCCCGCGACGCCGTCGTCGATCATCTGCCGCAGGCGAGTGTCGGTGAGGTAGCCGTAGCACTCCCGCGCGACGAAGGCGACGGTCGCGCCCGTCATCCCGGGGACGTAGCGGTCGACGGCGGCGAGCACCGTGCGCACGTAGCCCCACGACGGCGGGGCTGCGCCCTCGTCGTCAGGTGCGGCCACCGCGGCGAGCTGCGCCGCGGAGAAGTTGTACGCGCGTGCGACCTGGACCACGACGTCGAGCACGAACTCACGCTCACCCGCGTGCAGGTGCCCGCGCAGCGAGACCCGCTCCGCCTCGGCGCGCGTGACGCCACCGACGAGGTGCGTGAGCGAGTCCCCGTACCACGGCAGTCGGACGTCCTCGTCGGCGAAGGGGGCGTCGATGCCCGCCGCCTCGAACCCGGAGCGCAGCGCCACGAGCCATTGCTCACGCATCTGCGCGGGACCGAACAGCGGCCTGCTGCGGCCGTGGACCAGAAGGATGCTCGCCATCGAACGTACCTTTCGGGAGGAACTCCACGTGACGCTCCCATGGTGCCACGACCGCGCCCGGATGGCCGCCTGTTGACCTGTGCTTGACGGGGAGACCCGCGGGAGGCCGACGATGCGTGGCCCGCGGGCAGGCCGGCCCGGCGACGGCGCCCCGGGGCGGGGCCATCGGCGGACCACCGGCCGACCACCGGCCGACCACCGGCGGACCACCGGCGACCCACGGGACGCCGTTAAGATGGGCACGCCCGCCCTCCTGACGACGGGACCCCCCATGCTCCAGATCCTCCTGCTGCACGTCGCGGCCGCCCTCGTGGCTCCCGTTCTCGTGCGCCGGTGGGGTCGTCGCATGTTCGCGGTCCTCGCTCTCGCGCCCGCCTCGGCCGCGGTCTGGGCGCTCACCCTCACCTCCGACGTGCTGGCCGGCCGCACGTGGGTGCAGTCGATCCCGTGGGTGCCGGGGCTGGATCTCACGATCGACTTCCGGATCGACACGCTCAGCTGGTTCATGGTGTTGATCGTCGGCGCCGTCGGTGCCCTCGTGCTGCTGTACTGCGCCTGGTACTTCGCCGAGAGCGCCACCGGGAAACCGCGCTTCGCGGGCGTCTTCGTCGCCTTCGCCGGCGCGATGCTCGGCCTCGTCAGCACCGACTCCACGCTCCTGCTCTACGTGTTCTGGGAGCTCACCACCGTCTTCTCCTACCTGCTCATCGGGCACTACTTCGAGCGCAAGGTCTCCCGCCGCGCCGCGATGCAGGCGATCATCGTGACGACGTTCGGCGGCCTGGTGATGCTCGCCGGGATCATCCTGCTCGGCGAGGCGCCGGGCGGGTCCTACTCGCTCTCGGCCCTGGCCGCGGCGCCGCCCGCGCTGACCGGCGTGACCTCCACCGCGATCGTGTGCGTGCTCGTCGGCGCCGTGAGCAAGTCCGCCCTCGTCCCGTTCCACTTCTGGCTGCCCTCGGCGATGGCCGCGCCCACGCCGGTCAGCGCCTATCTGCACGCCGCGGCCATGGTGAAGGCCGGGGTGTATCTCGTGGCACGGCTCGCCCCCGGCTTCGCCACGTGGGACGCCTGGTCCTGGCCGCTGCTCGTGCTCGCGACGATCACGCTGCTCCTGGGGGGGTATCGCGCGTTACGGCAGTGGGACCTCAAGCTCGTGCTCGCCTACGGCACGGTGAGCCAGCTCGGCCTGCTCATCCTCCTGGTCGGGCAGAGCGACCGCGCCGTCGCGCTCGCGGGCATCGCGATGCTCGGCGCGCACGCGATGTTCAAGGCGTCGCTGTTCCTCGTCGTCGGCATCGTCGACGCGGCCACCGGCACGCGTGACATCCACCAGCTCTCCGGCCTGCGCCGGACTATGCCGTTCCTCGCCGTCGTCGCCGCGCTCGCGATCGCCTCGATGATCGGCATCGCGCCGTTCGCCGGGTACGTCGCGAAGGAGGCCGCGCTCGAGGGCCTCTGGCACGGCGTGACGCTCGACGGCGCACCCACCTCGGTCGCACTGCTCGCCGTCGTGGTGCTCGGCTCGGTCCTGACGGTGGCCTACGGGCTGCGGTTCTGGTGGGGCGCGTTCTCGACGAAGCGGGGGCTGTCCGACAACGAGGTCGACCGCGAGGCGTGGCCGATGTTCCTCCCGCCGACGGTGCTTGCCCTCGGCGGCCTCGCGGCCGGGCTCGTCCCGGGCCTCGGCGAGCGACTGCTCGGCCCCTACGCGGAGACGTACCCCACGGGCTCCGCCGGGCACCTCGTGCTGTGGGGCGGGTTCGGCGTGCCGCTGCTGCTCACCGTGGTGATCCTCGCGTCGGGCGCCGCGCTGTTCTGGTTCGGCGGCCGCGACTCCCGCCTGCAGGCGCACGACGCCTTCGTGCTCGACGCCGAGGACACCTACCGCCGGTTCATGCGCCGGCTCGATCGGGGCGCCGGGTTCCTCACCTCGCTCACCCAGCGCGGGTCGATCCCCGTGTACCTCAGCGTCATTCTCGTCACCGCCACGGTCGCCACGGGCACCGCCATGCTGCTCGGGCACGGCGGCGGCGCGTCGATCGGCTCGGTCCGGTTGTGGGACAGCCCGGTCCAGCTCGTGGTGGGCGTGTTCGTGGTGGTGGCCGGCATCGCGGCGGCCCGCTCACGCCGCCGGCTCAAGGCCGTCCTGCTGCTGGGCATCTCCGGCTACGGCGTCGCGGTGCTCTACGAGCTCCACGGCGCCCCCGACCTCGCGCTCACCCAGGTGCTCGTCGAGACCGTGACGCTCGTCGTGTTCGTGCTCGTGCTGCGCCGCCTGCCCGCCTACTTCTCCAACCGCCCGCTCGCGTCGAGCCGCTGGTTCCGCGCGGCGCTCGGGATCGCCGTCGGGACGGTCATCAGCATCGGCGTCCTGGTCGCGGCGCAGGCGCGCGTGGCTCAGCCCGTGTCGGTGGACTTCCCCGACGAGGCCTACGCCTGGGGCAACGGCCGGAACATCGTCAACGTCACGCTCGTCGACATCCGCGCGTGGGACACCATGGGCGAGATCTCGGTGCTCCTCGTCGCGGCCACCGGCGTCGCGTCGATCGTCTTCCTCCGGGTCCGCACCGCCCGCGTGGAGCGCGCCGCCGACGCCGGTGACGCGCGCGGCGCCGTCTGGAGCGAGAGCGCACACGGCTCGCCCGCGCTGGCTCGCCTCGGCGAGGCCGGGGGGCAGGACCTCGTGGGCAACGCCGCGCCGCGGGCGCCCTACGGCGTGGGCAGCCCGGGTCGGCGAGGCAGCGGGTACGACGGCGAGCCCGCGTCGAGTGCACGCAGTCGGCCCGGCGACGACCACGCGCACGACGGCGAGCACTGGTCGGACGCGCAGGTCGCGGATGACAGCGGCGTGGGACTCGTGGGTCCCCGGCGAGCGGACTCGCGCGCCGAGGATGAGCCCGGCGCAGCAGGTGGCCTCAACCCCGACGGTCTGCCGTCCGACGCCTCGGACGGTGCACGGTCCACCGCCGGCTCGCTCGGCGCCACCCTGCGCAACCAGCGCTGGCTGTCGGCTGGGGCGACCCTCGCGCCGCAGCGCCGCTCGGTCATCCTCGAGATCGCCACGCGCCTGCTCTTCCACACCATGGTCGTGTTCTCGGTGTTCCTGCTCTTCTCCGGCCACAACGCGCCGGGCGGCGGGTTCGCGGGCGGCCTGGTGGCCGGGATCGCGCTCGTGCTGCGGTACCTCGCCGGCGGTCGCTACGAGCTCGGCGAGGCCGCGCCCGTGAACGCCGGTTTCCTGCTCGGCTCGGGCCTGTTCCTCTCGGTGGGCGCCGGGCTCGTGCCCCTCCTGTTCGGCGGCTCGATGCTCGAGTCTGCCGTCGTGACGTTCGACGCCGGTCCCTTCGGCGAGATCAAGCTCGTCACCACGCTCTTCTTCGACATCGGGGTGTACCTCGTCGTGATCGGCCTCGTGCTCGACGTCCTGCGCTCGCTCGGCGCCGAGATCGACCGGCAGGGCGAGCAGGAGGGCATCAGCGCCCCGGACATCGCCCACGACGCGATCCGGGACGGCGCCGCCGCTCGGGTGCCCGTCGCCGTCGGGGCGGGCGGGTCCGGGTCCGGGCCGCACGGGGGCCTCGACGACGGCCCCGGTGGGTCCGGCGGCTCCTCGGGACACGGCTCCGGGGGTGAGCGCGCGTGATCGTCACCGACAACAGCCCCAACCTCGTGCTCGTCGTGGTGATGGGCGCGCTCATCGCGACCGGCGTCTACCTGCTCCTGGAGCGCTCGCTCACCCGGGTGCTGCTCGGCGTCGCGCTGATCGGCAACGGCGTCAACCTTCTCATCCTCGTCGCGGGCGGCGCCGCGGGCGGGCCGCCGCTCATCGGCGACTCGGACGAGCCGATGAGCGACCCGCTCCCCCAGGCCCTCGTGCTGACGGCCATCGTCATCACGCTCGGGTTCACCGCGTTCATCCTCGCGATGGCCTACCGCTCGTGGCAGCTGCACGGCCACGACGAGATCCAGGACGACGTCGAGGACCGCCGCATCGCCCGGCGCGCCGAGCGCGGTGAGCTCGACACCCGCACCGACGAGGCCGGGCCGAACCGCGCCCTCGAGGCCGCGCAGGTGCGCGACGAGACCGAGGAGCTCGCCCCCGAGCTCGCCCCCGAGGCCCTCGGGACGAGCCCGGCCGAGGGGAACGAGGAGCACCCCGTGCCCGAGGCGCACGCGAACGACCCGAGGCACGCCTCGCCGTCGGGCACGGCTGACGACGACGAGGGCGAGGGCGAGGGCGACGCAGCGGGCGACGGCGAACCGACGCAGGTTGAGGCGCCCGGCGAGGCAGCCGACGGCGAGGCCGGCCACGAGACGACCGCGGGCGAGTCCCCGCACGAGGCAACCGACGGCGCGACCCGCCCGCACGAGGCGCACGACCGCGAGACCGCCGACCGCGACGCGGCCGACCGCGGGGCGGTCGACGGCGGGGCGCCCGACGGCGGGCCGCGCCCGGGCGGTGACGCGCGATGACCTGGCTCGTCCCGCTCCCCGTCGCGATCCCGCTCGTGTGCGCGGGCCTCGCGCTCACGATGGCCCGCAGGCCTAGGCTCCAGGCCGCCATCTCGGTGACGGCGGTGTCGGCGATGCTCGCCGTCGCCATCGCGCTCCTGGTGCAGGCGAACAGTGGCCCGCTCGTGATGAACGTCGGCGACTGGGCGGCGCCGGTGGGCATCGCGCTGGTCGTGGACCGCCTCTCGGCGCTCATGCTCACGGTCTCGAGCGTCGTGCTGCTCGGCGTGCTCGCGTACTCGATCGCGCAGGGCGCGAACGACGAGACCGACTCGGACAAGACCCCGGTCTCGGTGTTCCACCCCACGTACCTCGTGCTCGCGGCGGGCGTCGCGAACGCCTTCATCTCGGGCGACCTGTTCAACCTGTACGTCGCGTTCGAGATCCTGCTGGGCGCGAGCTTCGTGCTCATCACGCTGGGTGCGACGGGCGACCGGATCCGGTCCGGGACGATCTACGTCATCGTCTCGCTGCTGTCGTCGATGCTGTTCCTCGTGGCGATCGCGATGATCTACTCCGCCACGGGCACGCTCAACCTCGCCCAGCTGGGGCAGCGACTGCCCGAGCTCGACCCCGGCACGCAGCTGATCCTGCAGGTCATGCTGCTGCTCGGGTTCGGGATCAAGGCCGCGATCTTCCCGCTCTCGGCGTGGTTGCCGGACTCCTACCCGACCGCGCCCGCACCGGTCACGGCGGTGTTCGCGGGCCTGCTCACCAAGGTCGGCATCTACGCGATCATCCGCACCCAGGTGCTGCTGTTCCCGTCCGGCGCCCTGAACGACGCGCTGCTCGTGCTGGCGCTGCTCACGATGGTCGTGGGCATCCTCGGCGCCGTGGCGCAGGACGACCTCAAACGTCTGCTGTCGTTCACGCTGGTCAGCCACATCGGGTACATGCTCTTCGGCATCGCCGTGGCGTCCGACGTCGGGATCGCCGCGACGATCTTCTACGTGGTGCACCACATCACCGTGCAGACCGCGCTCTTCCTCGTCGCCGGCCTCATCGAGCAGCGCGGCGGGACCACGTCGCTGGACCGGCTCGGCAGCCTGGTCAAGGTGGCGCCCGCGCTCGCGATCGTGTTCTTCGTGCCGGCCATGAACCTCGCGGGGATCCCGCCGCTCTCGGGGTTCCTCGGCAAGGTCGGCCTGCTCCAGGCCGGCGTCCAGCTCGGCACGCCGCTGGCGTACGCCGTCGTCGCGGCGGGACTGCTCACCTCTCTGCTCACGCTGTACGCCATCGTGAAGGCGTGGAACAAGGCGTTCTGGCAGCCCGCGCCCGCGCCGCTGCCGGACGTGCGCACACCCCGGACCACCTTCGGCGCGGCGACGGCGATCGTCACCGTCTCGTGCGCGCTCACCTTCCTCGCCGGTCCGCTCTACAGCTACGCGCAGAACGCCGCGCACGACCTCACCGCCCGTTCGCCCTACATCGACGCGGTGCTCGTCAACGGCGACCGCGGCGAGGGCCGCTCGCCCGAGGTCGCCGACGAGACCGGCGGTGCGCCGGACGACGCCGACAGCGCCGGCGGTGCCGACGACGCGAGCGGCGACCATGGCACCGGCGGCAGCGACGCCCAGGGCACGACGGCGAGCGACGCCCAGGGCACGACGGCGAGCGACGCCCAGGGCACGACGGCGAGCGACGCGGTGGGTGCGCCGTCGAGCGTGGCCGCAGCGCGGGACGGGAGCGCGGGATGAGCAGGCGACCGTCGAACGACGTGGTGCGGGCCGATGCCCCTCGGACCGACGCCGCTGCGACCAGCGGCGTCGCGGGGGGGGCCGCGCAGCCCGGCGTGACGCTGCGCCGGCGACCCTCCGTCACCGCGGTGGTGTGGCTCGCCGTCGTGTGGGTGCTGCTGTGGGGCGATCTCACGATCGCGAACGTGCTCGCGGGACTGATGGTCGCGCTCGCCGTCGCGTGGTTCCTCCCGCTGCCGCGCGTGCCGTTCGCCGGCCGCCCCTCCGGGTTCGGCCTGGTGCGACTGTTCGGCCGGCTGGCCGGCGACATCGTCGTGGCGAGCGTGCACGTCGCGGCCGTGGCGCTGCGCTTCGGCCACGAGCCGCGCGGGGGCGTGCTGCGGGTGCGGCTGCGCTCGCGCAGCGACCTGTACCTCACGCTCACGGCCGACCTGTGCTCGCTCGTGCCCGGGTCGATCATCGTCGAGGCGCACCGCGCCACCGGCACCCTCTACGTCCACACGCTGGACCTGAGCGGGCCGGGCGCCGTCGAGCACGCCCGCACCGTGGTGCTGGACCAGGAGGCGCGGGTGCTCTACGCGCTCGCCTCGGACGAGGAGATCGCTGCCGCCGGGCTCCCGCCGCGACGGTTCGGCGGGCCCTCCCGCGCGCGGGGCGGCGCGGCCGTCGCGTCGCGTGCGGTGCCCGACCAGGGGGCGCCCGGGTCGGGCCGGTCCGGCTCGAGCTCAGGCTCGAGCGCGGTCTCGGGCGCAGGTGATCGCGGTACGCGGTCTCGGCGACGCGACGAGGGAGGCGACGCGCGATGACGCTCTGGGTGGCGGTGGCCTGCGGGATCATGCTCACGATCGGGGCGGTGTGCGCGTTCGTGCGCGCCGAACGCGGGCCGAGCATGCTCGACCGGGTGGTCGCCGTCGACGTCGTGGTGGCGAGCGTGCTCGCGACGGTGGCGCTCGTGTCCGCCTGGACGGGACGGGTGGACCTCGTGCCCGTGCTCGTGGTGCTCGCTCTCGTGGGGTTCATCGGCTCGGTGACCGTCGCGCGGTTCGCCGCGGCCGACAGTGACGACGACCGCCGCATCCTCTCCCGCGAGGAGGCCCGCGAGCTCGAACGCGCCCGGCGCGAGGCCGAGCTCGCCGAGGCAGAGGAGCGTCGCTCCGGATCGGGCGGGAGCTCGGCGACGGTGGGCCGCGAGCAGCAGGAGGGCGGATCGTGATCGCCGAGGGCAGCATCCTGGACACCGTGCTGCACGTGCTCGCCGCCGTGCTCTTCCTGGCGGGGTCGTTCCTCGCGATGGTCGCCGGGCTCGGGATCGCGCGGTTCCCCGACCTGCTCGCACGCATGCACGCCGCGACGAAGCCGCAGGTGCTGGGCCTCGGCATGCTGCTCACGGGACTCGCGCTGGAGATCCGGACCGGGGTCGTGATCTGGACGCTCGTGCTGGTGCTGCTCTTCCAGCTCATCACCGCGCCGGTGTCGGCGCACATGGTGGGTCGCGCGGGCTACCGCACCGGACGGGTGCGCGACGACCTGCTCGTGGTGGACGAGCTCACGGACGACCTCGCCGCGGTGCGGCGGACCGAGCACGTCACCGACATCGACGATGCCGACGACGCGATGGTGCAGGCGCTCGCCGACACCGAGAAGCGCGGCAGCGACGCCTGAGGACGCGGCGCCGGGCCGGTCGGTCAGTCGCGCGACTCGGCGAGCGACTTGTCCGTGAAGCGCACGGCCGCCTTGGTGGCGCCGGCGCGAGCGAGGGCGGCGATCGCCCCGGAGACGGCCGCGAAGAGCACGATCTCGCGAAGGCTGGAGTCCTGCTCGTCGTCCACGGTGCCCGGCGGCTTGTGACCGAAGACGCGCTTCCAGACGAGGCTGAGGACCCGGGTCGCGACGAAGCCCGCGGCCATCACGGCGACCGTCTGGACGATCTTCTGCTGATTCACGGGTGCCTCCTTGTGTCGGCCGCGCCGCCGGCGACCACGTCACGACCCTACCCCGGCCCACCGCGCGCGAGACATACGCCACGTGGTCGTCGATCTGACACGTAAGCGGGCCCAGTCAGATCCGTGGCATAGTGAGGAGGTGCCGAAGATCATCGGGGCCACGCTGGCCGAGCACCGGGAACAGGTGCGCCTCCGACTCTTCACCGCGCTGTCCACGCTCATGGAGCGCGAGGGGTTCGACGCCATCACGCTCGCCGACATCGCCGCCGAGGCCGGCGTCGGGCGTACCGCGGTCTACAACCACTTCCCCGACAAGGAGTCCCTCCTGCTCGGCTTCATCGAGCATGAGACGACCTCCTACATCGCGGCGCTCGAGGAGTCCCTGGCCGGCCTCGAGGACCCGGTGGAGCAGCTGCGCACGTACGTGCAGCAGCAGATCCACCTCAAGCGGGTCTACCACCTGGCGCCCGGCCCGGACCTGCGCACGGTCGTCTCGCGCGCCACGATGATGCGCCTGCGCGAGCACATCCAGCAGGTCGAGGCGCCCCTGCGACGCATCCTCGTGCTGGGCATCGCGACCGGGCGCTTCCCGCGTCAGGACCTCGACGCCGTCGTGCCCCTCATCAACTCGTGCCTGTCGGCGCGCAACGTGCCCGAGGACGGGCCCGGGCGTACCCGCGCGATCGACGAGACGGTGGCGTTCGTGATGCGCGCCGTCGGCGTGGACCCTCACCTCGTGGGACGCCGCACCGCCTGAGCGTCTCAGGCCGGGACGACCACGGGATCCGCGGCGGGGAGCCGCGCGCCGAGCTCTCTCGAGGGGCGGGCTGCCGTCGTGCGCGGGTCGGGGCGCGCACGACGATCGCGCCGACCGACGGTCCGGCGCGGGACGATGTCGGGGTGAGCACTCCCGCCGGCACGCCCGCGATCCTCGCCCTCACTGCGGCATCGGTCCCGTTCACCCAGCACACCTACGCCCACGACCCGCGCGCCGCGGCGTACGGGCTCGAGGCGGCGGAGAAGCTCGGCATCGCGCCGGAACGGGTGTTCAAGACGCTGATGGCGGACGTCGACGGCGCGCTCGTCGTCGCCGTCGTGCCCGTCGCCGCGCGCCTCGACCTCAATCGGCTCGCCGCGGCAGTCGGCGGCCGGAGGGCGGAGATGGCCGACCCGGCCGTGGCCCAGCGCCGGACGGGGTACGTCGTCGGCGGGATCTCGCCCGTCGGGCAGCGCACCGCGCACCGCACCGTGCTGGACTCCTCGGCGATCCTGTGCGAGCAGATCCTCGTGTCCGGCGGGCGACGCGGGCTCGACGTCGAGCTCGCCCCCGACGACCTGCTCGCCGTCACCGGGGGCGAGTACGCCGACATCGCCCGCGGCTAGGTACCGTCGGGCCATGAGTCGCCACCCCCTGCGCGCCGTCGGAGTCACGGCCGGCATCGTGCTGCTCGCTGCGGGTGCGGCGTTCGCCGCCGACCGCGTAGCCGCCGCCGTCGCCGCGATGCGGATCGCCGACGGGCTCGCCACCGAGGTCGCCGGCGAGGGCGTCGACGTGGCCGTGGGTGGCTTCCCGTTCCTCACCCAGCTCGCCGCGGGCGCGCTCGAGGACGTCTCGTACTCCCTCGACTCCGTGACGCTCGAGGGCCTCGCGCTCACCGACGTGTCGGGCACGGCGTCCGGCGTCGCGACCAACGGGTCGGGCATCGACGCCCTCACCGTGCACGGCACGCTCCCGACGGCGAGCCTTCAACAGGCGGTCGACGACCGGGTCGCCGGGCTCGGGTCCGTGGCGGAAGCCCTCGGCGGGGTGATCGTCACGCCGCACGACGGCGGGATCACGGCCTCGGTCGACGTGCTCGGCCTCACCGCGGTGCAGGCCGAGATCACGCCCGAGCCCGCCGGGCGGGAGATCCTGCTGTCGGTCTCGGACCTGCGGGTCGCCGGGATGAGCGTCGACCCCGCGGACCTTCCGTTCGGTCTCGGCGACAGCATCCAGCAGGCGCTCGACGGCGCCACGGTGTCCCTCGAGGGACTGCCGGCGGGCACCGAGGTCACCGCGGTCACGCCGTCGGACGCGGGCGTCGAGCTGACGGTCGAGGGGACCGACGTCGTGCTCCCCTGACTCGGCGCGAGGCGCCGACGGCGGACGCGCTCCCTGCGTCGCGCCCGACGGTCACGACCACCTCACCGGCTGTTCGAGATCGCTCCGCCCGCGGGCTACCGGAGTGGGCCCCGTCCTCGAGGAAGGGGCCCACTCCGTCGGCCGGGTTCGACCTCTGCGCTCAGTCGCGCTCCGTCCGGCGGCGCCTGCTCGCCAGGACTGCGCCCCCACCAGCCAGCAGGAGCAGGAGCGCGATACCAGCGGCCCCGCCGACGGCCGCGCCGGTGCCCGGAAGCGGCTTCGCGCTCGCGCTCGCGCTCGGGCTCGGGCTCGGGCTCGGGCTCGGGCTCGGGCTCGGCGACACCGTCGGCGGCACCTCGTGGGTGGTGGTGCACGCGTTGGTGCACTCGCCGCCGCCACCCGACGGCGTCACCACATTGGTGATCGTGACTCCGGCGGCGGTCCCCACCTCGACCGTGTACGACACCGACACCGGGTCCGAGCCGGCCGGCATCGTCGGGATCTCCCACGTGAGGGTCGTCCCCGACAGCGTCAGGCCCGCCGGAAGGTCGCCCACGAGGCGGGCGTTCGCGAGCACCTCGCTCAGGTCGTCCACGGCCGTCGCACCGGTGATCTCGGCCTCGGAGGTGTTCGCGGCCGTGAGCGTGTACGTGATGTGCTGGCCCACTGCCACCGTGGCCCCGGTAGCGGGGTCGGAGTTCTTCTGCAGGGTCCACGCCGGTGTGTAGTGCTCGGTCGTCGTCGGGCAGAGCTCGGGATCCGCGACGGCCCCGGGCAGCGCCCGGCCCTCGGAGTCGGGCGCGACGCAGGGCGAGCTTCCCGGCGAGGTCACGACGTTGCGGAGGGTCGCTCCAAAGGCGCCGTCAGCAACGGTCACCGTGTAGGAGACGGTCGAGGGAGCCGAGCCGGCGGCCATCTCCGGAATCGCCCAGGTGAGCACACCGGTCTCCGCGTCGAACGTGAGGCCGTCGGCGAGGGGTTCGGTCAGCGTGGCGTCGTCGAGGACGTCGGACAGGTCGTCGACCGCGGTCCTGCCCGCGACCACCGCGTCGGACACGTTCGTCGCGGTGAGCGTGTACGTCACGCTCTGGCCCGGGAGCACGGTGCTGCCCGAGACCGGGTCCGAGGACTTCTCGATCGTCCATGCCGGTGTGGGGTGCTGCGTGGTGCAGCTCTCCACGCAGCTGCCACCGGTCGCGGGCGTCACCACGTTGCGAATCGTCGCGCCCGTGGCGTCGTCGTTCACCCGCACGCTGTAGCTCACGCTCACCGGCTCCCCGCCGGGCTCGATGGTCGGAATCGCCCACGTCAGCGTCGTGCCGTCCAGCGTCAGGCCGGCCGGGAGCTCACCGACGATCGCGGCGTCGTCGAGAACGTCGGACAGGTCGTCCACCGCGGATGCGCCGAGGACCGCCGCCTCCTCCGACTCGTTCGTGGCGGTCAGCGTGTACGTGATGGTGCTGCCCACGTCCACCGTCGTGCCCGAGGCCGGATCGGAGGTCTTGGCGAGCGACCAGACGGGCGTGTAGTGCGTCGTCGTGCAGTCACCCTCGACGCACTCGCCACCGGGACCCTGCGGCGTGACCACGTTCGTCAGCGTCGCACCGACCGCGTCCGGGTTCACGGTGACGGTGTAGCTCACGCTCGCCGGGGGTGCACCGGCGGCAATCTCCGGAATCGTCCACGTGAGCACGCCGGACTCGGCGTCGAACGCGAGACCCTCGGCCAGCGGCTCGACCAGGGCGGCATGCGCGAGCAGACCGGACAGGTCGTCCGTCGCGAGGGCCCCACGGACGACGGCATCGGAGGTGTTCGCCGCCGTGAGGGTGTAGGTCACCTGCTGCCCGGGCACCACGGTCGCGCCCGTGGCCGGATCGGAGGACTTCGCGAGAGTCCACGCGGGGGTCACGTGCGTCGTCGAGCACGCGCCGAGGCACGATCCGCCCGGGCTGTCGGTCGTGACGACGTTGAGGAGAGTGGCACCGTCCTCGCCCGCCCGGACCCGCACCGTGTACGAGACCGATGCGGGATCGGCCCCGGGTGCGAGCGTCGGAATGGACCAGGTGAGCGTCGAGCCCACGAGCGCGAGCTCCGGGGGCAGCGTGCCGACGATGTCGGCGTGCGACAGCACCTGGGTGAGGTCGTCCACCGCCGTCGCGCCCTCGACCACACCGTCGGAGGTGTTGGTCGCGGTGAGGGTGTACGTCACGACGTCGCCCGGAACCACGGTGGACCCGGAGGCGGGGTCGGACGCCTTCGACAGCGTGAACCCTGGGGTCGGGTGCTCGGTCGAGCACCCGCTCTCCTCGACGCAGGTGCCGCCAGGGCTCGACGGCGTCGCGACGTTCGCGAGGGTGACCCCGATCGCGTCGTCGTCCACGGTCACCGTGTAGGACACCGAGGCAGGTTCGCCACCCGCGAGGATCGTCGGGACGTCCCACGTCAGCGTCGACCCGTCCAGAGTCAGGCCCGCCGGCAGGGTGCCGGCGAGGCTCGCGTGGTCGAGGACGTCGGACAGGTCGTCCGTGACGACCGCGCCCGCGACCGTGGCCTCGGACGTGTTCGTCACGGTCAGCGTGTACGTCACGTCCTGCCCCGGAAGAACCGTCGAGCCCGTGGCGGGGTCAGCAGACTTCGCGAGTGTCCAGGCCGGCGTGACGTGGGTCGTCGAGCAGTCGCCCTGGCACTCCTGCGGCGGGTACTCGCCGGTGGCGGTGACGACGTTGGTGAGGCGAACGCCGAACGCCTCGTCGTTCACCTTGACCGTGTAGACCAACGTGAGCGGCCCGTTCGCAGCGTCGACGGTGCCGACGCTCCACACGATGTGGTTCGTGGCGTCGTCGAAGACCGCCGAACCCTGCGAGGGCTCGAGGTCCTCGGTCGACAGGGTCGCGTTCGCCAGCACGGCCGTGAGGTCGTCGGTGACGACGACGTCGTCCACGAAGCCGGCCCCACCCGGCGTCACGGTCACCGTATAGGTGATGGGGTCGCCGGGCAGCACCGTGGAGCCGGTCGGCGGATCGCTCGTCTTGCTCACCGAGTAGCTCCCCGGAGTCCGGGTGAGCGTGTTCGTGAACTCGGCGATGACGACGTCGCTCGGCCCGCCCGTCTGGAACGTCGCGGTTTCCGTCCCCGACCCGCTCTCGTCGCCGTTGGTGAGCACCGTGTTCGTGGTGCTCCACGCGAACGACGGGTGGTTCGGCGTCGGCAGCCCGGCCTCGGTGACCGTGCAGGAGCTGTCGTCCGGAACCGCCGCCGGGGAGTCCCACGTCTCGCCGCTCGCGAGCGTGAATGTCCCGGGCCCGGCGTCCGGATACAGGTCGCCGTTCTCCGCCTCGCACTGCCACTCGAACGTGAAGCGGGCATCCGCGGGGACACCGCCCTGCTCGTCGAGCACCGTCTTGCTCACAGCGAACGACCCGAGCACGCGATCGACCGGGTTCGCCACGGTGACGACCGGCGCTGTCTGCACCGAGTCGACGCTCACCGGACCGTCGGAGGTCCACGGCAGCCAGACGAACGAGACGTCCTGCTCGACCGGATCGGCCGGCCTGGTCTCCGCGGTGACCTCGCACGAAGCACCCAGGAGCACACCCGGCACCGAGAACTCGGCCCCGTCGAGGACCGGACCCCACGTACCGGTGACGGGCTGCGGGACGTCGGTCTCGCCGTCGAGCGTGCACCGCCACGTGCCCGAGTAGGTGAGCGCTGCCATCGCGGACGCCGCCGTGGTGGCGTTCGCCGAGAGCTGCACGTCCTTCGTGATCGTGAAGGTGCCCGTCACGCGCTGCGTCGAGTTGGTCACGGTCACGCCGACCGCCTGGCCGGCAACGGTCGTGACGGCGCCCGAGGCGCCGTCGCTGCCAGCCGGGGCATAGGCCGGGGTGGTCCAGGCGTAGGAGGAGTTGACGAGGTTCGCCTGGTCCGGCGTGTTCTCCCGGATCTCGCACCGGGACTCAGCGGGGACGCTGTCGCCGTCGTCGCCGGCGTCGGCCGTTGCCAGCACCGCCGAGCCACCGCTCGCCGGAAGCGTCCACGTCCCGCCGGCCACCTGGGAGCCGGGATCGGTGGCGTCGGCGGGGTAGAAGCACGCCCAGGACCCGTCGACGGTGGCGCCGTCGACGAGCGCTGCCGAAGAACCGGTGAAGCTCTTCGTGACCTGGAGGTCCGTGAAGACCCGCGTGGCCGTGTTCGTCACGGTGACGGTGGGGGTGACGCCCGGCGCGATGGTCACCGCCTGGCCGAGGTCCGCCGGGGACCACGCCCACGAGGTGTCCGGCAGGAACTCGTTCGTTCCGAGCGCGGCCTCCGAGGTGACCGCGCAGCTCGTGCCGATAGGGAAGGTGGTCGGCCCGTCGTCGTCCGGCGTCAACGTTGCCGCGCCGGTGCCGTCGACAGCCCACGTGCCGGTGTACGTCTGCCCGGGGGTCTCGTCCCGGGTGTAGGTGCACTGGTAGCTGCCGGAGAACTGCGCGTCGTCGGAGAGCTCGGGCGTTCCGGACCCGAGCGCCTTGACGATCTCGAAGCCCGAGCGGACGCGGACCACGTCGTTGGTCACCTCGACCTGAGCGGTCTCGTCCGCCGTGACGACCACGTCGACGGTGTCCACGCCGTCGACGCGGATCGTCGTGGCTCCCCACGCGTACGACGCGTCGTAGAGGGGCGGACCGTCGGGGTTGCTCGCGACCCCCTCGGACACCGTGCACGTCCAGCCGGCCGGCACGTCGGAGATCAACGCGACGGGGTCCGCGCCTGCCGTCACGTTCGCACTGCCCGTGAACGTGCCCTCGACGCCCTCGTACCCACACACCGCGGACACCGGGAACACGGTGCCTGAGGTGACGCCGTCGGTCTCGCCGGAGAGCAGCTTCGAGACCACCAGGTCGCCCGTAGTGCGCTCGAGCGTGTTGACCACCGTCATGGTGGAGAACTCCGGCGTCGCCGTGACCGTCACGGGGGTGACCACAGGATCCGCCCACACGAACGACGGATCGTTCGACGGGTCGTCGAGCGGATTCTCCGTCGGCGTGCACACGGAGCCGACGAGCACCTCGATTCTCGTCGCGGGCTCGCCGCCGGCAGGCGTGAGGGTCTGCAGCGAACCGGCGTCGTCGGTCGGGGTGGCGTCCGTCCCGGACCAGCTGCCCGTCACGGTCTCGTCGTCGCCTGCGCCGGAGTACGTGCACTGGAAGGAGCCGTCGTAGGTCGCAGCCGGGTCCACGACCCCGGTGTAGGTCCCGATCCGGACCTCCTTGGTCAGCTGAACCGGGGCGTAGACGCGGACGATCCGGTTGGTCACGGTGATTGTGCCCGACGGCGTCGAACCCTCGACGTCGACGGTCACGGATTCTCCGACGATCGGCGACGCCCAGGCGAACGACGCGTCGGCGAGACCACCGGAGAAGCCACTCTCGCTCGCGGTGCAGGCGGCACCGAGCGGAATCCCGGAGAAGACCAACGACTCGCCGTCGGCGACATCCTGCGTCCCGTAGGAGACGCCGTCGCAGGTGAGGCCGATCGGGAAGATCGCGTCGGAGCCCCCGGTGAAGCCTGCGGTCTCGCCCGTCACTGCCTTGGTCACCGACACCGATCCGGACCGTGCGCTGATCGCGTTCGTCGCGGTCACCGCGACCGGGGTGTCCGACGACGGGGTAGTGAAGGTCCAGGCGCCGGCCACGAGCTCACCGCCACCGCCGGAGAACGTCACGCCGTCCCAGCGGAACGGGTCGATCGGGTCGGCCGTACCGGTCTCGCGTACCGCGCAGGTGCTGCCGAACGGGATGTCGGCAACGGACTGCGACCCACCTGCCGACATCGTGAGCGTGCCGCTGATCGGATCGCCGGTCTGCGGCGTGCAGACGTAGGCGAACGTGAACGCCTCGTCCTCGAACGCCGTGCCGGCCGCGCCGCCTCGCACGCCCTTGGCGACGCTGAAGGAGCCAGTGGAGCGGTTGAGCGTGTTGGAGACGGTGGCCTGAGCCCCCGTCACGGCCGTCACGGACGTCGCGCCGGGAACGGTCTTGGTCCAGCTGTAGGAGGGGTCCGGCGGGTTGGTCGGGTCGGCCTCGGTCACGGTGCACGAGGAGCCGAGCAGAACGGACGCGACGGGCGACAGCGTGGCGGCTCCGCCTCCCGGCGGCGCCGTCCAGGTTCCCGAGATCGTCTCGGCCGAGGCGCCGACGCCGTAGGTGCACGAGTACGTCCCGGAGAAGATGGTGGCGCCCGGTGCGCCGTCCGGCTTCTGGACGTCCTTGACGATCGTGAAGGGAGCGCGCACGCGCGTGATGTCGTTCGTGACCGTGACCCCGACCGGGTCGAGGCTCGACGGCACCACGACCGTCTGCGCGCTCGGAACCGCGCCCCACGCGTAGCTGGCGTCCGGAAGCCCGCCCGTCGGCTGGTCCTCCGTCACGGTGCACGAGGTACCGACCGGAAGGAGTCCGGAGGTCCACGTGGAGGACGCGCCACCCGACCATGTGAGCGTCGCCGCGAAGGTGCCTGCCGTGCCACAGCTCACCTGGACGGCGAACGTGGTCCCGTTGGCGACCGCCGACCCGAAGTGGGCGATCGCCTTCGTCACCGAGACTCGGCCCAGGTCGATCACGGTGGTGTTCGTGACGCCCACCGTCGCGGAGGAGTTCGCCGCAACCGAGACGACGCCGTTGGTCAGCCCGGTGTAGGAGGGCGCCTGCCAGGCGTACTCGGCGGACAGGAGGGACTCGGACGGCGTCGTCTCGACGACGGTGCACGCGACGCCCGCCGGCACGCTGGCGGTCTTCGAGCCGGTCGAGCTCAGGGTCAGTGTCCGCACCACCTGGCTCTCACCGGAGCCGCACGTGACCACGACCTGGAACGGCTCGCCGGTGCCGATGTAGCCACCACCGACCACGGTCTTCGTGACGGTGAGGCTCGCATACACCCGCGTGAAGTAGTTCGTGATCGTGCCGCCCACGTTGCCGTTCGCGGGCACTGCGCCGAGGGTGAGCGCACCCGAGCTGCCGTCCCACGCGTACGAGGCGTCCACGAAGTCGCCGGACTGAGTGGTCGGCGCCGTCTCGGTGACGACACACACGGAGGTGGCCGGCACCCCCGTCACCGTCAGCGGTGTCCCCACGCTGATCACGCCGGTCCCCGAACGCGTCACGGTCCCAGCGATGGTGCACTGGTAGGTCACCGCGAACGTGCGCGCCGCGCCTCCCGCGTAGCCCGAGGCGGGCACACCGGAGCGCGGCGTGATCGCCTTGGCGATCGTGAACGAGCCGAACTGCTGCACGGTCGGGTTGGTCACCCCGGCGCTCGCGCTGCCATTGGCGGGCACCACGGCGGGGTTGGGTGAGTAGGTCGTGGTGGGCGTGCCCCAGATCCACGACGAGTTCACCAGACCGCCACTCGGTGCGGTCTCCGCCACGGTGCAGGTCGAGCCGGCCGGGACGTTGGACACGGTGATCGCCGACCCCGGCTGGCCGTTGGTCGCGTTGGGTGCAAGCGTGACCGTTCCGGTCACGGTGCGCGAGTCCGTGGTGGTGCAGACGTACTGCACGGTGAAGGACTTCGTCGTGCCGCCCGTATACCCGGCCCCCGTGACCGTCTTGGAGAGCACGAGACTGCCCGTCTGGTACACGTTGCGCACGGTGCACGTGGCGTTCTGACCCTGCGTGAGGGTCACGGAGGTGACGCCGTCCGTCGTCGACACGGTGCCGGCTGTGCACGTCCAGGCGCCGCTCTGCTGGTACCCGCCCGTGTTGGTACCGGAGGCGGTCTCGCTGAGGACGTAAGTGCCCGCGGCAACGCTCTGGTTGGTGATCGCGGCGGTGGCTCCAGCCGTCGCCTGACCCACGCCGGAGATCGAGGAGACCGGGGTCGCGACACCGGCAACGGGATTCCGCGTCGCCGTCAGCGTCCAGTTGCTGGCGACGGCCTGCGGGGCGGGCTGGCCGGTCGACGTCACGCTCTTGAGCAGAGTGAGCGTCGCGGTGGGCCGCACGGTGTTCGTGTAGGTGCAGGTGATGGGCACGGCTGCAGCGCTCGTGACGGCCGGCGCCGTCGTCTCGTTCAGCGTCACCGTCGCGCCGCTCTTGTACCCGGCGGGAAGCTCGACGCCGCTGCCGTCGCGGCAGACGACGTCAGTGAAGCCCCACGGGCTCGTCGGGGTGGTCTCGGTGATCGAGACTGTCTGCCCCGTCGTGTACGTGCGGGTCACGCTCGCCGTGCCCGATGCGCCGATCGCGGTGGGCGTGAGCGAGAAGCCGGTGGCCCACGGCGACCCCGCGAGCGAGCTGGACGAGGTGAACGTGGAAGCGGGAATCGTGGCGCCGTTGAGGCCGTAGGGCGCCTCGGCCTGCTTCACCACCGTCACGGTCCTCACCTGCTCGGCCGAGGCCCACAGGCACCCGTAGGTGCTCGTGCCCTCGACTGTGGAGAACTGGTTCACCGGAGTGGCGGCACCGCTGAGCGTGGCGAGGCAGGTGTTGTTGGTGCCGTTCGGTGCCGTGAACCCCTCGACGACGAGGGTGTAGACGAGCCCGCCGACGGTGAACGTCTGGTCGGTGGTCTGGTTGAGGAAGTCGAGGATGTCATTGTTCCGCGGATCGGACTGCGGAGAGTAGTTGTTCGGCGTCTCGTCCATCCGCCACCGGAACGTCATGTCCATACCCATGAACTGGAGCCCGATGTCGCCTCGGAACCACTCGTTCACGACGTTCACAGGGTTGTTGCGGTGCACCATCCGGCCGAGGTTGAACACCGCACCGGTGTCGAACGTGGAGACGTCGCGGGGAGAGAACCCGATCGCGCTCTGGTTCGAGAGGCTGACGCTTCCTACGTCTGTGCCGCTGATGGTGGAGCACGAGTTGTTGCCGTGCGCCGAATACGCGGTGGTACCGGCCGAGACCCAGGCGGTGGAACCGTCGGTGCGTGCGGCGGCGGCGGTGCCACCCGATCCGCCGGTGTTGGAGGCCGTGCCCGACGTCGTGGCGTCCGGCGCGATGCCGAACCTCGAGCAGTCGTTGCTCTGCGGGTTCGCGGTTCCGTTGGCGGCGGTCCACCCGATGTGGTTGATCATCCGCGCCTGCGGCCGCTGCGCGGCCGGGACGGTGACGGTCGCCGCCTCGGCGCTCGTCGCGGAGGCGACGAGCCCGGCGAGCGTCGCCACGGGCAGAGCTCCGAGCAGCAGCGCAAGCGTGACGAGAGCCGAGACGAGACGCGTACGTCGCTCCCGGATCGTCGCCCTGCGGCTCGCGTGACGCGGCGTGACACCCATGATCGATCTCCTCGGCCTCGCAGCGAGCGATCGAGGGTGCCCGACGTGCGGTCGGTGTCCCTGGAGCCCCCTGCTTCTGGTGCTCGGACGCCGCGGCCGCGACACCATGGTCGCGTACGCAGTCCGCCGCACCCCCAGATGGTGGACACGTCCGTGCGAACGTACCTTGGCACAGAAGTGACCCTCTTGGGGAGGGTTCAGTGGAACGACAGTAGAGGTCGCGTGTTCTGCCCGGTCACTCGGCGTAACCGACCAGCGTGTGCACCACGTCGATGCCGTGCCGCGCGAGCAACGCGCGGGGCTCGAGAAACGCCAGCTCCATGACCACGTCGACCGCGACGAGGGCCCCCCCGAGCCGCCGGACCAGATCGGCCGTGGCGGCCACGGTGCCGCCCGTGGCGAGCACGTCGTCGACGATCAGCACGCGGTCGCCCTCGTCGATCGCGTCGGAGTGCACGGCCAGCGTCTGAGTGCCGTACTCGAGGTCGTACGTCGTCTCGACGGTGTCGCGCGGCAGCTTGCCCGACTTGCGCACCGGGACGAACGACGCGCCGAGCGCGAGCGCGACGGGCGCGCCGAAGATGAATCCGCGCGCCTCCATCCCGCACACGACGTCGATGTCGTCCGGCGCCGCCGCGACCAGCAGGTCCACCGTCTCCTGGAACGCCTGCGGTGACGCGAGGATCGGCGTGATGTCCTTGAACCCGACGCCGGGCTTGGGGAAGTCGGGCACGTCGCGGATGAGGGCACGCAGGTCGAGGGTCATCGGTCCACTTCCGTCGGGCTAGATGGGCGTTCGGTGTGGGATGTGCCGGCCATCCGCGCGAGCATCGCGTTGTACGCCGCGAGATCGGCGTCCCCCGAGCGGTCCGCGGCGCGGTCCAGGCGCCGCGCGGTGCGCTCGTCGTCGCGAATCCAGGCCAGCCCGAGTGCGATCGCGAGCACGAGTGACGGGATCTCGCCGAACCCCCACGCGAACGCACCGCCGAGCCGCTGGTCGGCGAGGGCGTCCACCCCCCAGGGCAGGCCGAGCGCGCCGAACCATCGCGCGGCCAGGAGCTGCGTGCCCTCCGTCAGCGCGAGGCCGAAGAACGCGTGGAACGCCATCGTGGCGAACAGCAGGAGGAGGCGCAGCGGGTAGGACGGTCGCCTCGGGCCGGGGTCGATCCCGATGAGCACGTTGACGAACAGGTAGCCCGCGAGCGTGAAGTGCACGATCATCCACAGGTGCACGAGGTGGTTCGTGAGTGACAGCTCGAACAGCGGTGAGTAGTAGAAGAGGATCATGCTGCCGGCCACGTTCACGGCCGCGACGATCGGGTGGCCGAAGAACGCGGCGACCTTCGAGTGCACCACGGCGAGCAGCAGCTCGCGCGGTCCCCGAGAGCCGTCGTCGCGGCTTGGCAGAGCGCGAAGACCGAGGGTCACCGGGGCGCCGAGCACGAGGAAGATCGGCGCGAGCATCACGAGCACCATGTGCTGGACCATGTGCCCGCTGAACAGCACGTGCCCGTACACGGCCGCGCCGCCGCTGCTCGCCCATGCCACGAGCAGGAGGCCGACGAGCATCGACGCTCCTCGCCCGGCGGGCCACGCGTCGCCGCGGCGGCGCAGCCGCAGCGTCCAGCCCACGATGACGACGGCGGCGCTCACCACTCCGGTCAGCACCAGGACGTCGGGCTGCACGAGGGTGAACCAGCCGGCCACGGTCGGCTCGGCCGGGGGCGGGTAGCCCGTGATCGCCTCGGCCGGCGAGGGAGCCGTCGGCGGGGTGTCGGGGACCGGAGGCGACGTGCTCGACAGCGCGACGGCGAGTCCCATGACGGCGCCGGCCAGCACCACCTCCGCTGCGACGAGGCGCCAGAACGGCGCGGTCCGACCGCTCGTGAGGCGGGGGATCGTGCGGCGGCGGTGCCACCAGCCGGCGACGCCGAGCAGCACCGCGCAGGCGACCTTGAGCAGGAGGATCGCGCCGTAGGGCGTCGCGAGCCCCGCGAGCGATCCGATCCGGACGTACGCGTTCACGACGCCGGACACCGCCACGAGCGCGTACGCCCAGATCGCGAGGTGGCTGTAGCGAGCGGCCACGGTCCGCAGATCGCGGCCGAGCGCGCCGGCGACGACGACGAGCACGGCGAGCCCGCCGATCCACACCGTGACGCCCGCGAGGTGCAGCCACAGGCTCCCGACGGCGAGCGTGTGGTTCGTGGCGCCGGCGGCGTGCCCTGTCTGTGCGACGGGCGCCAGTGCCGCGAGCGCGAGGACGGCGGCCCACGCCGCGCTCGCGTAACCGGTCGCGGCGACGGCGAGCAACGACGTCAGCGCCGTGAGCGCGAGCGCCCACAGGCCGGCCTGACCGAGCCCGATCTGCGTGAGGTAGACGCCCAGCTCGTCGCCGAACGTCGGGCCGCCGATCGGGCGTCCCGACACGCTGGCGTAGGTGAGCACCAGCTGGACCGCGACGGCGAGCGTCCACACGACGCTCGCGACGGCGGCGGTGCGCTGCGCGAGGACCCAGGCTCCGCCGTCGGGCGTCACGCGCGTTCGACGGCGAGCAGACGCCTGTGCGTCACCCGCCCGCGGCAGCACCACGGCGGCGAGGACCAGCGCGCCGATCGTCACGGCGCACGCGAGGTCGACGACGAGCTCGACGACCGGCAGTCCCCACCTGACGACGGCGCCGGGGTCCGCGAGGATCGTCGGGGTCGCGGCACCGGTGAGCGCGATCCCGACCAGGGCGGCGACCGCCGCGAGAACGGCGCCGGCGCCGAGGGTGCGCCAGCGCGGTGGCTCCCACGCGGCGTCCGACCTCACGAGTCCAGGGTAGGCGCGCTACGGGGCGGCCCGGGTCGGTCCAGCACCAGGCCGGGGTGCGGGATCACGCGTGGCGGCGACGGCGAGGGGCCGGGACGCGTCTGCGCCCCCGGCCCCTCGCCGTCGTGCGTGGTTGGGCCTACGTCAGGCGGCGTTCCTGCGACGGACCAGGAGAACACCGAGCCCGATCAGAGCGGCTGCGCCGGCCAGCACGCCACCGACCGCGGCCCCGGTCGACGGCAGGCTCCCGCCGCCACCAGCCGGGGCGCTCGCCGAGGCACTGGGGCCGGCCGTGGTCGGAGTCGGGGCAGGCGTGGGCGTCTGGGTGGCTGTCGGCGTCACCGTCGGCTCCGGCGTCGGCGTGGGCGTGACCGTCGGCTCCGGCGTCGGCGTGACCGTCGGCTCCGGCGTCGGCTCGGTGGCGCAGGGCGCCGCACCCTTGAAGAGGTTCGTGTGGATCTCCTCGCCACCCTGGAGCGCGGTCAGTCCCTCCGCGATGATCTGGCCCTCGAACTGGCTGCCTCCGGCCGGGAAGGTGACGTGCGCGTTCGGCGCGTACAGCGACCCGCGGACGCGGTTGGCCGTCGAGACCACCGTGACGTCCCCGTCGAGTGCACTGAGGTCCCAGAGGAGGTAGCTCGAACCCTCGTCAACGTTTCCTGCCCCGGCGTACGTCGGCAGGGTGAGCACACCGTTCACGACGTCGGACGGCGAGACCGTCACGACGAGGAACGACGTCTCCGAGTAGTCCTGGAGGAACAGCTTCTGCGCGCCGGCAAGGTCGGACAGCGTGATCCGGCTGGGACCGTCCACGCTCAGCACCACGCGGGCCTCCTGACCGTTCGTGACCACTGCATCCTGGTAGTCGATGCCCTCGAGGATCGCCTCGCCGTCGTCGGCCGGGAAGTAGGCCGCGGCCGAGGCGAGCTCGGTGCCCATCTCTGCCTGCGCCGTCGTGAGGTCGACCCAGGGGGTGACCAGCGACTCGATCTGCGGGCTCTGGTTGCTGCCGCCGACCGGGTAGAAGGTCGTGCCCGACCCGCCGAACTGCGGACCGAAGGTGTAGCCGTCGGGCGAGGTGGGGTCGGCGAGCTTGAAGCCCGCGGCCACGCCTGCGGGGTCGCCCTGGTTCTTGACCTGCACGACCTTCGTGGCGTCGGCGGGCGAGCCCGCGTACCGCTGGAGGAGCACCCGGGTGGGGTCGCCGTCGATGGTCGGCACGGAGTAGGCGCTGTTCCCCGCGATGCTGTGCACGATCGGGTACTGACCGCTGCTCTGTCCCCGCGAGTCGCCGAACGTGGCGGACCCCAGCACAGCGAACGAGCCCTCGAGCTCGCTGTTGGCGAGCACCGCGTCGCCCGTCACGAAGATCGTGAAGCCGTCAGCCGAGCCGACGGGCGTGGCGGCGCCCATCGGGTTAACGGTGCAGGTCGGCGCAGCGGCAGCGGGTGCCGCTCCACCGGCGGCGAGGACCGCGCCGCCGCCGAGCACCACGAGCGCCAGCGTGGCGATCGCGGCGCCGGCGCTCCGGACGGATCGCCGCGGTCAGATCGCACGCCTCGCGCGCTCACCGGGTGCTCCGTGCCCCTCGGGCCGCCCGGCGTCTTCCGGCGCAGCAACATCTACGGACGTGGTCATGAGCAGGCCCCGACTGAATGTCTTCCCACCACGAGAGGCCAGCGCCGATCCGGTCGGACGACCGTGGCGCACGAGTCACGCAACCTGCGCGGTACCTCCCAGTACCCTTCGACCCTACACGATCGTTGTGGAATCGCTGGAGGGACCTTGTATCTCGGGGCTCACGTGGTGACCACCCTCACAGCAGGCCCGACCGTCGTGCTCCGGTCGTTCGAGAGGCCCCTCACGAGGCGCGCGTCCGGCCAGCCGTCGCACGCCCGTCGCGCCGCTGTCACGCGTGACCCGACGCCCGGGATGGCAGAATGACCGGGTTCCGCGTGGACCGACCTGGTTCGGCCCGGCCCACCACCCCGGTAGGCCGCCGCCCAGACGCCACGACTGCCGAGCTGAAGCGGGGAAACCTTGACCACGCACCTGGCGCCGAAGACGAGCCCCATCTCCTACGACGACGGCGAGCGAGCGCGCGAGCTGCTCACCCGGATCGGGCGCGTCTTCGACCAGCGGATCGTGGGCCAGCAGGGCCTGCGGACCGCGCTCGTGACGTCGCTCCTGGCCGGCGGGCACGTCCTGCTGGAGTCGGTGCCAGGCCTGGCGAAGACGCTGTCCGCGCAGACCCTGGCCGCCGGCGTGAGCGGCACGTTCCACCGCATCCAGTGCACCCCGGACCTGATGCCGAACGACATCATCGGGACGCAGATCTACAACTACGCAACCGGTGAGTTCTCCACCCAGCTCGGCCCGGTGCACGCCAACCTCGTCCTGCTGGACGAGATCAACCGCTCCTCTGCGAAGACGCAGTCGGCGATGCTCGAGGCGATGCAGGAGAAGCAGACGTCCATCGGCGGCGACGTCTACCCGCTGCCCAAGCCGTTCATGGTGCTCGCGACGCAGAACCCGATCGAGGAGGAGGGCACCTACGTCCTTCCCGAGGCGCAGATGGACCGGTTCCTCATGAAGGAGGTTCTCACCTACCCCGCTCCGGACGAGGAGGTCGACATCCTCGACCGGATGGCGTCCGGCGCGCTCACCGCCCCGATCACGGCCCGGCCGATCGGCCTCGACGACACGCTGTTCCTGCAGCGGCTCGTCGACAAGGTGTACGTGGACACCGCGATCCGGCAGTACATCGTCGCGCTCATCAACACCACGCGCGGCGGCGGACCCCGCCCGCTGCCGGGATTCAACCAGCACGTCCGCGTCGGTGCCAGCCCGCGTGGCTCGATCGCGCTCATGCGGGTGGCGCAGGCCCTCGCGCTGCAGGCCGGCCGCGCCTACGTGGTGCCGGACGACGTCAAGGCGCTACGCCACGCCGTCCTGCGCCACCGCCTCGTGCGCACGTACGACGCGCTCGCCAACAACGTGCAGCCCGAGTCCCTCATCGACGCGGTGTTCGCGGCGGTCCCCAGCCCGTGAGGCGCGATCGATGACGTCACCGCGCACGCCGTCCGGCGCGCCCGACCCGCAGGCCAGCCAGGCGCACTCGCGGCTGGCGGCCGTCCGCGCGCGCCTGGAGCTGCCGCTGGTCCGCCGCGCGTCCGGGATGCTCGACGGCCGGCACCGCTCCGTCTTCTCGGGCCACGGCCAGGACTTCGACGAGATGGCGCTCTACCTGCCCGGCGACGACGTGGGCGACATCGACTGGAAGGCGTCCGCGTCCTCCGGCCACCCCGTCATCCGCCGGTTCGAGCGCCAGTCGAACCTCGCGATGGTGCTCGCCGTCGACACCGGCCGCACCATGGCCGCGCTCGCGCCCGACGGCGGCACGAAGGCCGACATCGCCCGTTTCGTCTGCGACGTGATCGGGTACCTCGCGCGCGGTCGTGGCGACACGCTCGCGCTCGTAGCGGGCGACGCCGAGCGGATCGTGCAGGTCCCCGCGCGAGGCGGCACGGAGCACATGGAGATGCTGCTGCGCCGCATCGACACGATGCTCTCGCTGGAGGCCCCGCCGTCGAACATCACCCACGTGCTCGACCGGGTGCTCACGTGGTTCACCCGACGCAGCCTCGTCGTCGTGGTGACGGACGAGGTGCGGCCGCCGCTCGAGGCGGAGCTCACGATCAAGCGGCTGCGCACCCGGCACGAGCTGCTCGTGATCCAGGTCGCCGACGCCCTGCCCACCGACTTCGGGACGGACCCCGTCGAGGACGTCGAGACCCCGCTGGGCCTGCCCGAGTTCCTGCGCGCCCGCGGCGACATGGCCGCCGAGGCGCGCGACGCCGTCGCCCGCCGCCGCAGCGACGTCGCCGCGATGCTGCGCCGCTACAACGTGCCGACGGTGACCGTGGCGAGCGAGAGCGACGCCGTCGACCGCCTGGCCGACCTCCTCGCGAGGAGCCGCCGTGCGCGTCACTGAGACCGGCGGGTCGGCCGGCACGCTCTGGGCCGGCGGCACCGCCGACGGCGCCCTGCTCGCGCTGCCCGCCGAGGCCCAGCCGCCCACGCAGTACTCGTGGTGGGTGTGCGTGCTCGGCCTCGTGCTGCTCGCGCTCATCGCGGGCTGGTACTGGTGGGTGCTGCGGTCCACCCGCCCGCACGCGCCCGGCCGCAGCCGGCGCGGCGACCCGTACGCGGCGATCCGCACCCAGCACCTCGCGCTCCTGGACGAGGCGCAGCAGCGGTTCGAGTCCGGCGAGTCCGACCTGCGCGCCCTGCACCTCGACCTCAACCACGTGATCCGGCAGTTCGCCACCGCCCGCACCGGCATCGACACGTCCTCGCTCACCGTGGCCGAGTTCGGCCGGATCGAGCACGGGTCGGCGCTGTCGGTGCTGCTCGGGGACTACTCCGAGCCCGCGTTCGCCGCGGTGTCCGACGCCCAGGCGGCCTCCGCCGTCGACCAGGCGCGGGAGGTGGTGCGCGCGTGGTGACCGAGAGCGTGCTGCTGCACCCCTGGTTCATCGTCGGGGCGATCGTCGTGCTCGTGGCGGCGTTCGCCGTCGGGTACCTCACGCGCCGCGGTTCGCGGACGCCCGACGACGTGCGCTGGGTCGCGAATGCGTCCTACCTCACCGAGCTGCCCTCGTTCCGCAGCCGGCTCGCGCTGTTCCGCGGTGGCCTCGCCGCGGCCGCGGCGCTCGCGCTGGTGGGTGGCGTGGCGGCCGGCGTGCTGCTCGCCCGGCCGGTGGACCGGCAGACGCAGAGCGCGGAGCTGTCCACCCGCGACATCGTGCTGTGCCTGGACGTGTCCGGCTCGATGGTGGGGTACGACGCCGAGATCGTCGACCGCTTCCTCGAGCTCGTCGAGGGGTTCGACGGCGAGCGCATCGCCCTCTCGATCTGGAACCAGACCTCGCGTACGGTCTTCCCGCTCACCGACGACTACACGCTCGTCACCGAGCAGCTCACGGCCGCGCGCGACGCCCTCGATTTCGACGTCTCCTCGCTCGACAACGGGTCCTACGACCCGGCCGCGCTGGACCGCCTGCTCGCGTTCGTCGCGGGGACCGAGGGCGGCGACGAGAACTCCACGTCGCTCATCGGCGACGGGCTGGCCAGCTGCGGGCTGCTGTTCGACGAGAACGAGACCGAGCGGTCCCGCTCGATCGTGCTCGCGTCCGACAACCAGCTCATCGGCACCCCGATCTACACGCTGGCCGAGGCGGCCGACTTCGTGACCGCGCGGAACATCGGTCTCATCGGCATCTACTCCGGCGAGGTCACCGACACCTCGGCCGCGGAGCAGAAGGAGTTCGAGGACGTCATCGCCGCTCACGACGGCCTCTACTTCGAGGCGTCCGACCCCGCCGCGGTGGACGCGATCGTCGACCGGATCCAGTCCCAGCAGGCGGTGGACCTCGAGGCGAGCCCCGAGACCGTGGTGACCGACCGGCCCGCGGCCGCGCTGACCGTGCTCGGGCTCGCGTTCGCGCTGCTCGTCGTCGCCGTCTGGAGGTTGCGGACATGAGCCTCCACCCGGTGTGGCCGCTGTGGGCGGTCGTCCTGCTCCTCGTGCCGCTCCTCGTGTTCTGCGTCTGGCAGCTCGTGCGCCAGCGCTCCCGGCGCAGCGCCTGGGCGCGGCGCACAGGCATCGCGGCCGCCATCGCGCTCATCGCCATCGGCCCGTCGGTCACCGAGACGGCGGCCACCACGGTGCAGAGCAACGCCGAGATCTTCTTCGTCGTCGACCGCACCGGCTCGATGGCTGCGGAGGACTGGAACGGCGCGCAGCCTCGGCTCGACGGCGTGCGCGCCGACATGAACGCGATCGTCGACGCGTTCCCCGGTGCGCGCTACTCGATCATCGCGTGGGACTCCCAGGCGACCCAGCAGCTCCCCCTCACCACGGACGCCCGGGCGGTGAAGTCGTGGGCCGAGACCGTGCGCACCGAGCTCACCTCGTTCTCGACCGGGTCGCAGGCCGACCGGCCGCTCGCGGCTCTCACCGAGGCGCTCACGGGCGCGGCCGAGCGCCGGCCCGCGAACGTGCGGGTGGTCTACTTCCTGTCCGACGGGGAGAACACCAACGGCGAGAACTCCTCGGTGAACGCGCAGCTGGAGTCCTACGCCGGGCTCGCACCCCTGGTCGACGGCGGCGCCGTGCTCGGCTACGGCACGCCCGAGGGCGGCCGGATGCGCGTGAACGACGGCGTCACCGCCGCCGCCGACGCGCCCTACATCCAGGATCCGGAGACCGGCACCGACGCGATCTCCCGGATCGACGAGGTGACGCTGCGGACCATCGCCGAGCAGCTCGGCGTGGAGTACGTCCACCGCATCACGCCCGACACGGTCGAGCCGTTCACGTCCACGGTCGACGTGGCGGACATCGCCGGCGACGGCCGGCGCGAGCAGGTCGTCTACCGGCCGATCGTCTGGCCCGGCGCCGCGATCGCGCTCGGGCTCCTCGCGTGGGAGGTCTTCTCCCTCGCCCGCACGTTCCCGACGCGACGGGAGGTCGCGCGATGACGTCCACGCTGACGCCGTCCGGCTCGCAGCCGGGCATGTTCGAGACCATCGAGCAGGCTCAGGAGGCGCGCGCCGTCGCCGAGGCCAAGGCTCGCCGTCGCCGGCTGCTCGTGTGGTCCTCCCCGGTGGTCGCCGTGGTGGGCGTCGCGGCGCTGTACCTGCTGACGATCACGGTCGTGACCGCGTTCGGCGGCCGGTCCTACGCGACCCAGGCCTACCCGACGGCGGTGCGCCAGTTCTCCGCGATCCAGCACCTCAACGCCGTGGAGACGTGGAAGGCGTACTACAACGCCGGCACCGCGGAGTACTCCCAGGGCGCCTTCTTCCGCGCGACCCAGGAGCTGGGCGAGGCCATGGAGCGCGTCCCGCGCGCCGCCGACGGCGAGCCCCGGACCGGCGAGGAGTGCCTCGTCGCGACGAACCTGTCCCTGGCCTACGAGGGGCTCGGCGACGAGGCCGCCCGGGGCGACGACCACGCCACCGCGGTCGACTACTACGCGCAGGCCCAGGCGACGATCGAGGGCTGCGGGAGCGCCGGCGGCGGTGGTGGCTCGGACGAGCAGCAGGAGAGCGCGGACCAGGCGCAGGACCGCCAGGAGCAGAAGCAGAACGAGCAGCAGGACCAGCAGGACCAGCAGGACCAGCAGCAGGGCGAGGGTGGCGAGGACCCGTCGCAGAACCCCTCCCAGGACCCGTCCGCCGACCCCTCCGCGTCGCCGTCGCAGGACCCGTCCGCGGACGCCTCGGCCTCGCCGTCCGAGAACCCCTCGGGCGACCCGTCCGACGGCGGGCAGAACCCCTCGGAGTCCCCCTCGGTGAGCGACCAGCAGCGCGAGCTCGAGGAGCGCAACCGCGGGGCGCAGGAGGATCGCGACCGCGAGCAGCAGGAGTCCGGCGGCGGGTCCGGCGGCGGGCAGGGCTGGTAGTCGCAGGGCTGGTAGTCGCAGGGCTGCGCCGCGGGCGCCTGCCGAGCGGGCGCGCGTCCCTTCGCCCGCCCTCAGCGCGCAACTGCGGATGCTGCGTCGCACCTGCGGACGACCCAGCCGTGGGGCTCCGGGCAGCGCCGCAGCCACTCGCATCGTCGCAGGTCAGCGGCGCTCACCGGCAGTCGCTCTGCTGTCGAGCCGCCAGTCTTCCGCGGTTGCGTACATCTGGTCCGTAGTTGCGCGCTCGGCCTCGATCGAGCCGGCCACGAGTCGCGCCGGTCTACCGCACCAGAGACCTCAGGGCCTCGACCCGGCGCTTCGCCGTCTGCAGGTCGGCCCCCGTCAGGTGCCGCCACCCTTCAGCACGCATCTCGGGCACGGAGCATCGCGATCGGAGGTCCGCAATCCGCTCGAGCACCTCGGTGGGCGTTCGCGGGTCGGCCGGCGCCGGCTTGCCCGCCAGCGCCCGCAGCACGCCGAGCACCTCGTCGGCGACCCCGGGTCCCGCGTCCTCGTACGCGAACCGGACCGTCGGGACGCCCAGGCGCAGTGCCGCTCGGTCGCGGCGCCGATCAGCGGCGAACTGCGGTCGGAGGTGGTGGAACTCGTACCCGTCGATCTCGACGTCAAGCACACCGTCGACCAGCAGATCGACCTCGCCGACTCCCGGCACCGACACGTTGGGGGCGACAGCCAGCCCCACCCGGCGCAGGTCGAGACGGACCTGCGTCTCGACGGCCGACCTGCTGCTGGGGTCGACGTCGACGGCGAAAGCTCTCGCCCTGCTCGGACTCGTCCGCCGCACCATCGCGAACACCTCGTCGCGCACGGCGTCGGGCCGCTGGTGCAGAGCACGGTCGAGAGTCGCGACCGCAGAGTCGTACGGCAGGCAGAGCGCGGCCCGAGCCGCCGCCGCGGCGAAGGTGGTGACGGGGAGCACGGGATGCCGATCGGCGTCCTCGTAGTGCTGCCGGACCTTCGCCGCGCGAGCTGCTCCCGCGCGGGTCCCACGGCCTCGCGGAACGGAGACGTGGACGACGGACTCATCGCCCGGCACGTCGACCTGCCAACGGCGCAGCGCCGACACACACCCGAGAACCCCGCCCGCCGCGACGGCCGTCCGGACGTCGTGGTCGACGTCCGGCAGTGCGTACGCACCTCGCCCGATCCGCACGATCTCCCCGGTAGCCAATGCGCGATCGAGCTCCCGCCGCGACACCGACAGATCCCTCACCTGTGCCGCGCCACCGCGTCTACGGAGTTCACGACGTAGATCAGTCATGAGTGTCATCATGACATCGTTTGACCGTGTTTGGCCCGCTTGTGGACGGGTGGCGTCGCCGGGTCCTCAGTGCGCAGCCGCGGACAGCCGGTGCACAGCCGCGGACACCCGGTACGCAACCGCGGACGACTGGGGGGTCAGACGAGACCCTCGGCCCCAGCGGCTCCGCGTCCGTGCAGGTCAGCGCCACATGCTGGCCTTCGGCCCAACGCCGAGCGAGCAGACGTCCGCAGATGCGCACCACCGGTCCGCAGCTACGTTCCGGACCGCGGACCGCGGACCGCGGACCGCTGACGGCGCGTCAGCCCCAGACGAGGCCGCGGCTGGGGTCCTCGAGCACCCGGGCGACGTCGGAGAGCACCCGCGCGCCGAGCTCGCCGTCGACGAGGCGGTGGTCGAAGGACAGCGCGAGCTGGGTGACCCAGCGCGGCTTGACCTTGCCGTGGTGCACCCACGGCTGCTGCGTGATCGCGCCGAACGCGAGGATCGCGGACTCCCCGGGGTTGAGGATCGGCGTCCCGGTGTCGATGCCGAACACGCCGACGTTGGTGATCGTCACCGTGCCGTCGGACATCTCGCCCGGCTGCGTGCGACCCTCGCGCGCCGTGCGGGTGAGCACGGCGAGGGCGTCCGCGAGCTCGCGCAGCGTGATCGCGTGCGCGTTCTTCACGTTGGGCACCACGAGCCCGCGGGGCGTCGCCGCCGCGATGCCGAGGTTGATGTAGTGCTTGTAGACGATCTCCTGGCGCTCCTCGTCCCACGAGGCCGAGATCTCCGGGTGCCGACGGATCGCGAGGATGAGCGCCTTCGCAGCGATGAGCAGCGGCGTCACCCGGACGTCGGCGAACTCGCGGTCCTCGCGCAGCCGGGCGACCAGCTTCATCGTGTGCGTGACGTCGGCCGTGTGGAAGACGGTCACGTGCGGCGCGGTGAACGCCGACGCCACCATCGCCTCGGCCGTGCGCCGACGCACCGACTTCACGGGCACCCGGGTCTGGCGACCGTCCGCGGACACGACGCCGTCGGCGAGCCACGGCGAGTCGTCGCCAGGGTAGGTCGCCAGGGTGCGCGCCTCGCCCTGGCGCGCACGGGAGATCACGTCGTCGCGCGTCACGATGCCGCCCGGCCCGGACGGCGTCACCGTCTCCAGGTCGATGCCGAGGTCCTTCGCGAGCTTGCGCACGGGCGGCTTGGCCAGCACGTGCAGCCCGGACGACGTCGGGGTCGACACCAGGGCGGAGGGGCCGTGGCCGGCCGAGGCGAACCCGGCCGACGGCGCAGGTGCGGCGGGCGCGGGGGGTGCGGCGGGCGGCGGTGCGGCCGGGGCAGCGGGCGCGGGGGCTTGCGCGGCAGCGACCGGGACAGCGGGCCGGGCAGTGACGGGCGCGGGCCGGGGCGCGGCGACGGACGCTGCAGCCCCGGAGGCCGGCGACGCGGCGGAACCTGCGCCCTCGTGCCGACGCGGACGCCGCGCCGTGGGCGCGTGGGCCGTGCCGTACCCGACGAGGACGCCGCCGGAGGTCTCCTGCTCGCCGTCGGACGCTCCGTCGGACGTACCGCCGGACGCACCCGCCGCACCCGCGCCGGCGTCCCCGCCCGCCGCGCCGGGCGCGTCCTCGGTCTCGACGACGAGGATCGGCGTGCCGACGTCGACGGTCTGGCCCTCGGCGACGAGGAGCTCGCGCACGACGCCGTCCCAGGGACACGGCAGCTCGACGAGCGACTTGGCGGTCTCGATCTCGACGATCACGTCGTTGACCGCGACGGTGTCGCCGACGGCGACGCGCCACGTGACGATGTCGGCCTCGGTGAGGCCCTCACCGACGTCGGGCAGGGCGAAACGCTGGAGCTGGGGCACGGTTCTCTTCCTCGGAGCAGGTCGGTCGAGTCGGGGGACGTCGGGTGCGTCGGAGCGGGACGGCGCGGGTCGGGCGGCCGGGGGCGTCAGTACGTGAACGCGCGGTCGACCGCGTCGAGCAGCCGGTCGAGCGAGGGCAGGTACTCCGACTCGACGGCGGTGGGCGGGAACGGCGCGTGGAACGCCCCGACGCGCAGCACGGGCGCCTCGAGGTGGTGGAAGCACCGCTCGGTGACGCGCGCGGCGATCTCGGCGCTGGGACCGAAGAACGTCGGCGCCTCGTGCACGACGACGAGCCGGCCCGTGCGCTCGACCGACTCGACGATCGCGTCGACGTCGATCGGCGAGACAGAGCGCAGGTCGATCACCTCGACGCTGCGCCCCTCCTGCTCCGCGACCTGCGCGGCGGCGACGGCGACCGGCACCGTCGGGCCGTACGCGACGATCGTGACGTCCTCACCGGCGCGCACGGTGCGGGCGCGGTGCAGGTCGGCCCAGCCGTCGGGACCGAGGTCGGGGGCGGCGTCGTCGGAGAGGTCGACCTCGGCCTTGTCCCAGTAGCGGGCCTTGGGCTCGAGGAAGATCACGGGGTCGGGCGAGGCGATCGCCTGCTGGATCATCGTGTAGCCGTCCGCCGCCGTGGCGGGGCTGACGATGCGCAGGCCCGCGGTGTGCGCGAACAGCGCCTCCGGCGACTCGCTGTGGTGCTCGACGGCGCCGATGTGGCCGCCGTAGGGGATGCGGATGACCACGGGCATCGGCAGGCGGCCGAGGGTCCGCGCGTTCATCTTGGACAGCTGGGTCGTGATCTGGTCGAACGCGGGGAACACGAAGCCGTCGAACTGGATCTCCAGCACGGGCCGGTACCCGGCCATCGCCAGGCCGATCGCGGTACCGACGATGCCGGACTCCGCGAGCGGGGAGTCCACCACGCGCAGCGGACCGAACTCGGCCTGCAGGCCGTCGGTGACGCGGAACACACCCCCGAGCCGACCGATGTCCTCCCCCATCAGCAGGACGCGGTCGTTGGTCGCCAGGGCGCGCCGCAGGCCGGCGTTGATCGCCTTGGCGAGCGGCAGGCGCTGGGTGGTGCGCGCCGTCGTGCCCGACGGCGTGGGCAGGGTGGTCGTCATCGTTGCCTCGCTCTCGGGTGCTCAGTGCGCCGACGGCGAGGAGCTCGCCACCGGACCGTCGAAGGACGCCGCGTACTCCTCGTACCACGCGCGCTCCTCGGCCACCAGGGGGTGGGCGGCGGCGTACGCGTGGTCGAACATCACGGTCGCGGGCGGCTTGGTGAGCGCCCGGCAGTAGGTGCGGACGGCGGCCGCGAGCTCACGCGCCTCGCCGTCCACGCCGTCCAGGAACTCCTGGGTGGCGAGTCCCTCGGCGAGCAGCAGGGTGCGCAGACGGTCGATCGGGTCACGACGACGCCACGCCTCCTCCTCGGCACGCTCGCGGTAGCGGGTGGGGTCGTCGGACGTGGTGTGCGCGCCCATCCGGTAGGTGACCGCCTCGACGAGGACGGGCCCGGCACCCGAGCGGGCGTGCTCGAGCGCGACCTCGGTGACGGCGCGCACGGCCACGACGTCGTTCCCGTCGACGCGGAACGCACGGATGCCGAAACCGGCGCCACGGTCCACGAGCGGGACGGTGGTCTGCACAGTGGTGGGCGCGGAGATCGCCCACTGGTTGTTCTGGCAGAAGAAGACGACGGGTGCCGAGACCGTCGAGGCGAAGACGAACGCCTCGTTGACGTCGCCCTGGGCGGTGGCACCGTCGCCGAAGTAGGCGACGACGGCGCGGTCGCGCTCGGGGTCGCCGGTGCCGACGTCGCCGTCGCGCTGGATGCCCATCGCGTAGCCCGTGGCGTGCAGCGTGTGCGAGCCGATGACGAGCGTGTACAGGTGGAAACCGTGCGCAACGGGGTCCCAGCCGCCCTGCGCGATGCCGCGGAAGATCGGGAGCAGCTCGCGCAGGTCGACGCCGCGCACGTGCGCGACGCCGTGCTCGCGGTAGGACGGGAACACGTGGTCGCGGGGGCGCAGTGCGCTGCCGGACCCGATCTGGGCGGCCTCCTGGCCCCGGCACTCGGGCCACAGCCCGAGCTCACCCTGCCGCTGCAGGCTCGTGGCCTCGCGGTCGAACTCGCGCACCAGCACCATGTCCCGGTACATCGCCCGCAGGTCCTCGCCCGTGAGGCGGTCGGCCTCGGCGCGGACGGCGGGATCGACGACGGCGAGCATCGCCTCCGGCACCCGGCTCCCCTCGGGTGCGACGAACCGGATGGTGCCGGCGACCTCGCACGGGTCCGGCCACGGCACGGCGGTGTCGGACTGGTCGGCGGGGGTGCTGGTGGCGTCGGCGGCGGCGGGGGTGGTGCCGGAGGGGGTGGCGCTGGTGCCGAAGGGGGTGGTGTCGGCGGGGGGCACAGGATCGACGGTGCTTGCGTCGACCTGCTCGACGTCGGTCTCCAACGGACTGGTCTCCTCTCGCGCCTACCGCCACGGGGGCGGGTGGGAGGGTGCGGCGCCGAACCTACGCTCCCGTAACCTACGTCATCGTAGCCTACGGCACCGTAACCACGACCAGGACCCGTGGTCAACGGCACACCCGGCGTGTCGGCTCGATCGCGGGCGCAGCGCTCGGGCCGCGACGCCTGTCGGGCACGCTCGCACTCCGAACGCTGACTTGCGGTTACGCACCGCCATCGAACGCCGGGATCCGGTCAGCGATGGGCTGGTGCCAGCGATCTGTGCCGGCTTCGGGCTCCAGAACGGCACAGATCGCTGGGTTTACGCCGCCGGGTTCGGGTCGACTGTGGCTCGTGCCAGCGTTCTGTGCCGGCTTCGGGCTCCAGAACGGCACAGATCGCTGGGTTTACGCCTCACACCGGGACAGATCGCTGGGTTCGGCCCGACGGTGGGCTGGTGCCAGCGATCTGTGCCGGCTTCGGGCTCCAGACCGGCACAGATCGCTGGATCCACGCCTCACACCAGGACAGATAGCTGGGTTCACGCCCGGGACCGAGACAGATCGCTGGGTTCAGTCGGCGATGGGCAGGCATCAGCGATCTGTGCCGGCTTCGGAACGGATCAGATCGCGGAGTCGCGGTACTCCGCCGCCACCGCAAGCACGATGTCGTTGGCCTCACGCTCACCGATGCTGACGCGGACGCCGTCGCCCGCGAACGGCCGCACCAGCACCCCCGACTCCGCGAACGCCCGCGCGAGCACCCCCGCCTCGTCGCCCACCGGGAACCACACGAAGTTGCCCTGCGCCTCGGGGATGTCCCAGCCCTGGGCACGCAGACCGGCCACGACGCGCTCGCGCTCGTCGACGATCGCGTCCACGCGCTCCATGAGCTGGTCGTGCGCCCGGAGCGACTCCAGCGCCGCGACCTGGGCCAGCGCGTTCACGCCGAACGGGGTCGAGGTCGCGCGGAACCCCGACACGAGCCGCGAGCGCCCGAGCGCGAACCCCACCCGCAGACCCGCCAGCCCGTAGGCCTTGGAGAAGGTGCGCAGCAGCACGAGGCGAGGGTCCTCGCGAAGGATCGCGACGCCGTCGGCAACGGGCTCGTCCTCGTCCTGCTTCCGGACGAACTCGATGTAGGCCTCGTCGAGCAGCACCATGACGTCCGGGGGCAGCGCGGCGAGGATCCGGCGCACCTCGGCGTCGGTGAGAGCGGGTCCGGTCGGGTTGTTCGGCGAGCACAGCAGCACGGCCTTCGTGCGCGGCGTGATGGCGGCGATCATCGCGTCGACGTCGTGCCGCCCGTCGGGCAGCAGCGGCACCGGCACGCCGGTGGCGCCCGCCACCGCGACCGCGATCGGGTACGCCTCGAACGACCGCCACGGGTACACGACCTCGTCCCCGCGCTCGCAGAGCGCGGCGAGGATCGACTCCAGGACGGCCACCGACCCGTTGCCGACGACGACCTGGTCGACGTCGAGCCCGAACATCGTGGCGATCGCCTCGACGAGCTCGCCCGCGAGCATGTCCGGATAGCGGTTGAGGTCCGCGGCGGCGTCGGACACGGCGGCCACCACCCGCGGCAGCGGCGGGTACGGGTTCTCGTTCGACGACAGCTTCTCGTTCATCGTCCCGCGCGGGCGCGCGCCGGGGACGTAGGCGGGCAGCGAGATCACCTGGTCGCGCAGTCGGACCTTCTTGGCAGCCATGGAGCAAGGATGCCCGACGGCGAGCACGCCCCGGGCGGGTCTCTCGCCGCCCGGAGGGGCCGGGTGCGAGGATGGCCGGCATGAAGGAGTTCCTCTGGCGCGTCGGCGTCACCGCGGTCGCCGTCTGGGTCGCCGACCTCCTGGTCCGCGGCATCGCGGTGACGCAGGTCGAGGAGTGGTGGCAGCAGGTCCTCGTGTACGTCGTGGTCGGAGCCGTGCTCGCGATCGTGCAGATGATCGTCAAGCCGATCCTGCAGGTCCTGACGTTCCTCCTCTACATCCTCACGCTCGGCCTGTTCGGGATCGTGGTCAACGCCCTCATGCTCATGCTCTGCTCGTGGCTGACGCAGAGCTTCTCGTGGGGCATCACCGTCGACGGGTTCTGGCCCTCGGCCGTGCTCGGCGGCATCGTCATCTCGATCGCCACGATGATCCTCACCGCGGTGCTGCCGCGACCGCGCCGCGACAACCGCTGACGCCGGCCGTACCCGCCACGCGAGCCGTACCAGCCACGCGAGCCGTACCAGCCACGCGAGCCGGACCAGCCACGCGAGCCGTACCAGCCACGCGAGCCACACCGGCCACACCAGCGCGCCCCAAGCGCACCTCACCCGCACCAGCCCACCCCCAGCACCCGCACCTGCGCACCTCGGGTGCCGGTCACAGCCACCACGGCCACCAGATCGGGGAGAGCCACGAGTTCTGCGGCGCCCCGAGCTCGGCCCGTGAACCGCGATAGGTCGTCGCGGTGACGACATCGCCCTCCTGCGCCCACAGGCCCGCGGTGTCGCGCTCCCAGGCCAGGGTCGCGGGCTGGTCGGACTCCGTCGCGAACCGCGCCGTCTCGGCGTAGTCCTCGATCCGGTGCTCCGAGAGCAGACCCGCGCGCTCGCCGTCGGACCCGAGCTCGCGCACCACGATCACCTCCCCCGGCGCTGGGCCGCCCGGCCGGGCACCGACCTCCCCGCTCAGCGCCGGGACACCGTCCTCGACGTGCTGGATCGTCATGGTGGGGACGTCGGGTGCCCGCAGGTGCGTGACCGGCGCGCCGTACGTGACGACGGCGGCGACCGAGAACCGCTCGCGGACGGCGGGGTCGAGCGCGAGGTTCGTCGCGACGATGCCGCCGAGCGAGTGCCCCGCCAGCACGACCGGCTGGCCCGGCCTGATGCCCGCCGAGGCCATGGCCGAGATGACCAGCGCGTCGACGGCGGTGGACGTGCCGACGAAGGCGGGCACCGTCGAGTCCCACGACATCGGCACGCCGTCGGGTCCCGCGCCGTGCACCCCGCCCTGCAGACCGGGGACGGCCACGGTCCAGCTCACGCTGCCGTCGGCGTGGTCGATGCGCTGCACCTCGACCGCCGCGTCGGACGGTCCCGAGGCGTCGTAGGCGATGCCGATCCGGTCGGCCAGGTCGGCGACACCGCCCGCGGCCGCCGGCGCGGTGGAGCGCTCGCCCGGGCCGACCGGGACCTCTCGCTCCGCCGTTGCGACGGGATCGTTCGGCCGCGCGTCGAGCACCGAGAAGAGCCCGAGCGCGCCGTCGAGAACCCCGGCCAGCGGTCCGGCGGCCGCAAGCCCGGGCGCCGCCGAGCGCACGGCTCGCACGGCGTCCTCCGCCTGGGCGGCGCCCGGCGTGGCGAACACCCGTGAGAGCGTGCCGCCGAGCGCACCCATCCTGCTGCTGTCGGAGAAGGCAGCGGCGAGCCAGCCCGGCAGCACCGACGTCCCGGTGATCGCGCCTGCCGCCGCGCCACCCAGCACGAACGGAGACGCGCCGAACGGACCCACCACCGACCCGGGGAGCGGCGTGGCGAGCAGGCGGCCCAGCACGTTCGACTCCGCCTCGTCGTACCCGCGGGTGGCCTGGCGCAGCGCGTCCGCGCGCCCGGCGACCCGGCCGACCGCGTCCTCGCACGACGCGCGTGCCGCCTCGATCGCGGCCGCCGCGATCGCCCCGGTCACCAGCGGCGGGTAGGCGCCCCCATCGCGCAGCGCCGCGGCCGCCGCCCGCAGCCGCAGCAACGCCAGATCGAGCTGCCGACGCGCCTCGTCGAACCCGGCCGCGATGCCCTCGATCTCCTCGGTGTCGGTGCTCACCCACAGCCCCGTGGTCATCCCCGCCCTCCCGTCGGTGCGAGGCCCGGGAACAGGTCGGGCCGTGCCGCCCACGCGGGCGGTGACGGCGGCCCGAGCAGCGGGTGCTGCCCGCTGGAGCCGAGGCCGCCCGTCGGGCCGAGCGCCGCCGTGCCCGACGGCGAGCCCAGCGCGAGCGCGAACGCTGCGGTCGCGCGGTGGTGCGCCGCAGCCGCGGACTGCGCCGACTCGACCTGGGTGAGGAGGGCGTCGAGCGCCGCAAGGTCCTCGGCGCGCGCCACGAGGAAGCTCGTGGCGCCACCGTCGGACCAGGCTCGCGGCTCGGCGCAGGCGAGCGCGGCGCGCGCGAACGTCACGGCGGTCTCGGCGGCGGCGAGCGCGACAGCGACCGGGTCGGCGGGGAACAGGAGCGAGGGCATGGCGCGACGCTAGGTCGGCGGACCGCGGATTCTCGCGCCCCGTGTGCACGACGCCGAGCGCCCCCTCGCCCGGCCGGGCTGGGGACAGCCCGCGCCCCGTGTGCACGACGCGGTCGGCCGCCGTCGCACCCACCGCCCCACCACCAGCCGCACCGCGGACGCGACACACGCCGTCCGGCGCCGTCGCACCCACCACCCCACCACCAGCCGCACCACGGACGCGACACACGCCGTCGGGCGCTCGCCACGCACGCACGACCCGACCGCCGCCCGTCCCGCGGACGCGACGCCGCGCCGTCGGGCGCATGCGGGAGAATGCCGCCATGCCCGACGCGACCCGACCCTGGGTGACCCTCGCCGACGACTCCGCCATCGCCCTCGGCCCGCTGGACGGGCGCTACCGCGGCGACGTCTCGCCGCTCGTGGACCACCTCTCCGAGGCCGCGCTCAACCGGGCGCGGCTGCACGTCGAGGTCGAGTGGGTGATCCACCTGTGCGCCGCCGGCGCGATCCCGGGAGCGCCCACGCTGAGCGACGCCGAGGTCACGTACCTGCGCGACGTCGTCGCCACGTTCGGTCCCGCCCAGATCGCCGAGCTCGCCGCGATCGAGGCCGAGACCCGGCACGACGTCAAGGCGGTGGAGTACTTCCTCAAGCGCCGCCTGGGCCGCGCCGCCGACGCCCTCGGCGACGGCACCTCGCTACCCGCGGCGAGCGAGCTCGTGCACATCTTCTGCACGAGCGAGGACGTCAACAACCTCTCCTACGCCCTCACGATCCGCTCCGCGGTGCACGAGGTGTGGCTCCCGGCGGCCACGGCGCTCGCGGACGCCGTCGCCGACCTCGCGCGCGCCGAGGCCGCCACCCCGATGCTCGCCCGCACGCACGGCCAGCCGGCGACGCCGGTCACGCTCGGCAAGGAGCTCGCGGTCCTCGCGCACCGGCTGCGCCGCCAGCTCGCCCGGATCGAGAGCGACGAGACGCTCGGCAAGATCAACGGCGCGACGGGCACCTACGGCGCGCACGCGATCTCGGTGCCCGACACGGACTGGCAGGAGGTCGGGCGCACGTTCGTCGAGGGGCTCGGACTGACGTGGAACCCGCTCACCACGCAGATCGAGAGCCACGACTGGCAGGCCGAGCTGTACGCCGACGTCGCGCGGTTCAACCGCGTCCTGCACAACCTGGCCACGGACGTGTGGACCTACATCTCGCTCGGCTACTTCGCGCAGCGGCTGTCCGCCCAGGGCTCCACCGGGTCCTCGACCATGCCGCACAAGGTCAACCCGATCCGGTTCGAGAACGCCGAGGCGAACCTCGAGGTGAGCAACGCGCTGCTGGACAACCTGTCCGCGACGCTCGTCACCTCGCGCCTGCAGCGCGACCTCACCGACTCCTCCAGCCAGCGCACGATCGGCGTCGCCTTCGGCCACTCGCTCCTCGCGATCGCCAACGTCACGCGCGGCCTCGCGGGCCTGGACGTCGACGCCGCCGCGATGGCGCGCCACCTCGACGCCAACTGGGAGGTGCTCGGCGAGGCCGTCCAGTCCGCGATGCGCGCCGCCGGGATCGCCGGCGCGACTGGCATGGCCGACCCCTACGAGCGCCTCAAGGAGCTCACGCGCGGACGTCGCGTCGACGGCGCCGGTATGCGCGCCTTCATCGCCGACCTCGGCCTGCCGTCCGACGTCGAGCAGCGCCTCCTCGCGCTGACGCCCGCCTCGTACACGGGGTACGCCGAGCGCCTCGTCGCGCACCTGGACTGACGCCGGCGCGTCACGCCCGACGGCGAGCCTCGCCTCCGGGCGGTCGGCTCACGCCCGACGGCGCGCACCCCGGCGGGCGGTGGCCACCACGAGTGCGACGATGCCGCCCGCCAGGACGAGCAGTCCGACCACGACGAGCACCGGTCCGGCGTAGAACGGTCCGATCATCCGGTCCACCACGACCACGACGTGCTCGCGGTGGTCCCCCGCGCCGTCGGGCGGGGCGTACGTGAAGTCCTCGACGATCTCGGTCGCGGGATCGCCGAAGTACTGCTCCTCGGTCGTGACGTACGCCTGGTCGCCGAACGGCTCGGCCCAGGCCGCGAGCGCCGGGTAGCGCGCCGCGTCGAGCGGCCCCGCGAAGACGACCTCGGACCACAGCGCCGCCTCGTCCGTCCGGTCCATCCGCGTGTCGGCGACGACGTACGTGCGCACCCGCTGCGGCTGCGCCGCGGCCGCCGACATCCGCATCGGGTAGACGAGCTCGTCCGAGGGGAACGTGAGCTCCAGGGGCGGGAGCTCGCCGTCGAGCGCGTCCTGCTCCGGGGCGAGGCGGACCGCGACGAACGCCCAGCCCTCCTCGACGTACTCCTGGACCGGCGCGGCGAGCGCGGTCGAGAGCTGGTACCCGTTCTCCGCCAGCCAGTCGGTGAGCGCCTCCGGGTCGTCGGAGCGGATGCTCGCGGCCTGCAGCGGCCCGAGCGTGACCTCCTCGAACACCTCGACCGGCGAGGCACCGTCCGGTCCTGCACCCGCACCCGCCGAACCGGCGAGGATCGGCGGGAACCAGCGCGACTCCTGCGTGACCACGGGCGCCGAGAGCTCCTCGAGCGCGTCGAACACGTCCGTCGAGCCCAGCGCGAGCGTCGCCGGCTCGGGCGTGGGCACGAGGAGCGCGGCGTCGGGAGCCTCGCTCACGGCGTCGAGCCCGATCAGCACGCGCTCGGTCCCGTCGGCGAGCGAGACGACGGCGCGCTCGCGCTGGACGTCCACCGCGTCCTGCGCGACGAACCCCCCGCAGCCGCACGCCGACGCGGGCGGCGCGACCACCAGTCCGACGGCGAGCACCAGCGTCGCGGTCGAGAGCGCGGCGGTCCGGGGCAACAGAGGGCGGGGCACGCGGCGGGACACGACGACCTCCGGGAGGTGAGGGACGGGTGCTACCCGAGGTCGAACGTGACGAGGCCCGGGTAGCCCACCGCGGCGTGCCGGAGCGCGTCGATGAGCCCGGTGTAGGTCGACCAGGGGGTCTCCTCGTCGCTCCCGTTGCGGCCGAGCGACCAGCTGCGGGTGCCGCCGTCGCTCGCCCGCACGGTCAGCGTGCGGCGGTCGTACGCCGGGGGCGTGAGCTGGATGGAGCGCAGCGCGGCGAACGGGAGCTGCTCGCCGTCCACGACCAGTAGACCCGCGGAGACGTCGATGCGCTCGGGGACCTTGCGCCCGGAGCCGCCGGCCCAGTCACGACGTGGCGCGAACGAGCTCGGGGTGGCACCCGCCGGCTGTCCCGCGCCGGGGTGGGGAAAGGCGGGCTGGCCGCCCGGCTGCTGCTGCGGCGTCGCGCCGGGGGCGGCCCACGGGGCCGCCGCGGGCGACTGGGACTGGGACTGCGACTGGAGCTGCGACTGGAGCTGCGACGCCGGAGCGCCCCCCGGCGCCGCCCACGGTGCAGCCGGCGCCTGCGCCTGCGACGGCGACGCCGGCACGCCACCCGGCGCGGCCCACGGGGCGGCCGGCGCCTGCGCCTGAGCGGGCGCATGCGGCACGTCGAGCGGCACGAGGCTCGCGTACAGCTCGTTGAAGTCGTTCTTCGACAGCCCGGGAACGGTGACCTGCACCGGCCTCGACGCGCCCTGCGGCATCGCCACGAGGCTGCGCACGGCGCCGGTCTTCATCCCGTAGGACCGCTGCTGCGTCACATGCGAGCCGAACCGGGTGGTGGCGCGGTCGAACTGCTGCCTCACCTTGCTCCCGCGCCGCACCTCGACCGCCGTCGGCGTCACCGCGAGCGAGCGGTTCTGCCACACGAGCGTCCACCAGGCGACCAGCGCAACCGGCACGAGTGCGATCAGCAGGGAGATCAGCCGGCGCTGGTTCAGCCCGCCGAGCGAGCGCGGCAGCTCCTGCGGCAGCGCGTTCACGCAGATCAGGACGATGACGAACGCTCCCGCCACGAGAAGGATCAGCCGCGGCAGGAGCGGCGCCTTGTACACCTTGGTCATCGGGGCAGCGTAGGCCCTGTGGTCAGTCCGCCCGCCGGAGCACGAACAGGCGTGGCCGGTGGCCCTTGGCGAAGAACTGCGGCATCGCGACGACCCGCCAGCGCGGATCGTCGGCCAGCACCGCCTCGAAGCGCCGGATGTCGTGCGTGAGCACCCCGGCACGCACCTCGCGCGTCCCCAGGCGGTCGACGGCGTCCAGCAGGTCCGCGTACAGCGTCGCGTTGGTCGCGTGCTCGCCCCACAGATCCCCCCAGGGCGGGTTCGCGACGACCGTGGTGAACGCGCCCGCGAGGGTGGGCTCGCCGTCGGGCGTCCCACCGTCTCGAGCGAGCGCGGCGACGTCGCTCACGCGCGTCTCGACCCGGCCGCGCACGCGGGCGCCCCGCAGGTGCCGCTGCGTGGTGTCGATCGCGTGCGCCGAGGCGTCGGCGGCGAGCAGCCGAGCCGCGGGTCCGCGCGCCATCCGCTCGATGAGCAGGGTCCCGGAGCCGCACATGAGGTCGGCGAACGCGTCCGACGGCGAGACCCCCAGCTCGTCGACCGCCGCCGCCGCGATGGTCGCGTTGAGCGCGCCGGGGTAGGACTCGGTGCGCCAGGCGCGCGTCGCCAGCGGGCGGGGGGTCGTGCGCACGAGAAGCTCCCACCCTCGATCAGGCGCACGCCGGACGCGGACGACGAGGTCGCCGTCGTCGTCGTCGACGGGCACGTCGGCGAGCTCGGCGAGCTCGGTCGCCAGGCGCCGCATCTCGGGCGTGTGCGCGCCCGCGGCCTCGAGGCGCAGGCCGTGGAAGCGCACGCGGGGGCGCTGCCAGGCGATCGCCTCGAGGGCCTCGGCGAAGGCGCGAACCGCGGCGGTGGCGAGCAGGCCGGTGGGGCGGGGGGCGGGGGAGGTGACGACGAGGAACGCGGCGACCACGGTGCGCAGAGCCTGGAGCGCAGCCATCGTCTGAGCCGAGCGCGGGAGGGTCACGCGCAGCTCCTCGGCCGTCGCGACCGGTGTCCCGGTGGGTTGCGGCTCCCACCCGAGCCGCTCGAGCTCGCGCTGCGCGGCCGGGGCCACACCCGCGAGCACCGTGAGCACGACCTCGGTCACGTCCTCGGGACTACCGCTCGTCGTCGCGTGCCTGCAGGACGCGGGACACGACGATCCCGACGATCGCGAGCACGACCATGCCGCCGAACACGAGCACGGGACCGGCCGGCATGCCGAGGAGGATCTTGCGCTCGGCCACCGTGACCGGCTCGGGCGTGACGTCGCCGTAGCCCGAGGTGGCGAACCGGATGTCGGAGGAGATCCGGGAGGGGCTGGTGAAGGTCTGGTCCACGGCCGTGATGTAGCCGCTGCCGCCGAGCGGGTCGAGCCACGGCGCGAGCCCCGGCTCGACGGAGGTGCTCACGGCGCCCGCGAAGGAGACCTTGGACAGGCCACGCATCGGGTCGGTGCGGTCGAGCCGCTCGGCGCCGAGGACGTAGGTGCGCAGCTCGAGCGCGTCGCTGCTGTCGGCGGACAGCAGCATCGGGTAGACCAGCTCCCCCGTGGGGAAGACGAGCTCGACGGCGGGCAGACGCGCCTCGACCGTGCGGTCGTCCGCCGCGGTGCCGTCCGCGAGGTCGCCCGCTCCGGTCGGGCTCGCCGTGAACCCGATCGCGGTGAAGTGCCAGCCGCCGGCCGCGTACGCGTTGATGGCGTTGAGCATCCCCTGCGAGACGGCGTAGCCCCGAGCGGTGAACCACCCGGCCACGTCGTTGCCGCCCGCGGGGCCCAGGCCGTACACCCCGCCCGTCTCGTCGGCGACGAGCGGGAGCACCGGCTGATCGCCCGGGTCGACCTCGTCGGCGGCTCCGGAGAAGCTCTCCAGGTCCGGCCACCACCGCTCCTCGACGATCTCCACCGGCGCCGTGGCGGACCGGAACGCGTCCAGCAGGGAGTCGTCGGCCAGCGGCGTCACGGTCGGCTGGGAGGGGGTCGCGACCAGCAGCATCCCGCCGGTGCCGGCGTCCAGCTCGCCCGTGACGTTGAGATCGATGACCAGGTGCTCGTTGCCGTCGACGAGGGCCATCGCGGCCTCCTGGCGGATCACGCCGAGCTCGCCGGCGGTGGTGGTGACGCCGCCCGCTGCCGCGGCGGGGCCGGCGAGCGAGCCGCCGAGGACGGCGACGGCGCCGGCGACGGCCGCCGCACGCGCGATCCCGTTCGGGCGCCGCGCGCGAGAGACACGGGCTGCAGCGGCGCGGCGGGCTGTCATGCGGACACGCTATTGGACGTCACAGGTGGGCCCGAACCGCAGCCGAGGCGGCCTCAGGATCTTCACCAAATCGTGACGGCTGCCGCCCGAGGACGCGGATCGGGCGCCGGCGGCCGGCCGTTCGCGCCCGCCGGCGCCCTTGAACAATACCCCTGGGGGGTATACGGTGAACGGGAGCGAAGGAGGTCCGATGCCCGGTTACAGCGGCACCAAGGACGAGTACACCCGCCGCATGCGTCGCATCGAGGGCCAGGTGCGCGGGATCGCCCGGATGATCGAGGAGGACGTGTACTGCATCGACGTGCTCACGCAGGTCGCCGCGGTGACGAAGGCGCTCCAGGCGGTGAGCCTCGGCCTCGTCGAGGACCACCTCGGTCACTGCGTCGTCGAGGCGGCGCGCCACTCCACCGCCGACGGCGAGGCGAAGGTCCGCGAGGCGGCCGACGCCATCGCGCGGCTCGTCCGGAGCTGACGCGACCACCCCCACCGGCACACCCGCACAGAACCATCCCCACGAACAGGAGCACATCGTGTCCACCACCCTCACCACCCTCGACGTCACCGGCATGACCTGCGGCCACTGCGTGAGCGCCGTGACCAAGGAGCTCGAGACGGTCGACGGCGTCACCCGCGTCAGCGTCGAGCTGCACAACGGGGGCACGTCCCGCGTCACCCTGCTGTCCTCCGAGCCGCTGCCGGAGGACGCCCTGCGCAGCGCGGTCGACGAGGCCGGCTACGACGTGACCGGCGTGGACGTGCGCACCCCCGAGGAGGAGTTCGCGCAGCTCGCCGACGCGCGCGAGGAGGTCTACGGCACCGCCGACGGCGGCCAGGGACCGCAGCGCGTCGAGCTCACCACGCGCGAGGCGGTCGAGCGCGGCGAAGGGGCTGACGGGAGCACGGTATGACGACCCACGCCGACCCGCACTCGTCCCTCGGGACCAGCTCCGCGACCGCCGCCGAGCCGGCGCCGGTCGCCGAGGTCGAGCTCGCCGTCGAGGGCATGACGTGCGCGAGCTGCGTCGCACGCGTCGAGCGCAAGCTGGGCCGCCTGCCCGGCGTGAGCGCCGAGGTGAACCTCGCGCTCGAGACGGCGCACGTGGTGCTCACCGCACCGACCGACGACGCCGCCCTCCTGCGCGCCGTCGAGTCCGCGGGCTACACCGCGCGCGTCACCGAGCGCACCGACCTCGTCGATGGTGCGCACGACCACCCGCACGCCGGGCACGACCACGCGCACGCGCACACGGCCGACGGCGAGCGGGCCGCGAGCGCCGACGTGGAGCACGCGCTCTCGGGCCACGGCGACCACGCCGGCCACACGGGCGACGCCGACACCTCGGCCCCGACGCCCGACCGCGGCCACGTCCTGCGGCCCCGGCTGATCGCCTCGGCGATCCTCGCGGTGCCGGTCGTCGCGCTCTCGATGGTGCCCGCCCTCCAGTTCGCCGGCTGGCAGTGGCTCGTCGCGGCGCTCGCCCTGCCGGTCGTGACGTGGGGCGCCTGGCCGTTCCACACCGCCGCGTTCCGCGCGGCGCGCCACGGGTCCTCGACGATGGACACGCTGGTCTCGCTCGGCGTCGTGGCGGCGACGCTCTGGTCGCTCTGGGCCCTGCTGCTCGGCGGCGCCGGCGAGATCGGCATGCGCATGACGCCGACGCTGATCCCGCGGTTCAGCGACGCGCACGGCGCGGGCCCGGAGCTGTACTTCGAGGTCGCCGCCGTCGTGACGACGTTCCTGCTCGCGGGGCGGTACGCGGAGTTCCGCGCGCGCCGCGCCTCGGGCGACGCGCTGCGGTCGCTGCTCGAGCTCGGCGCGAAGGACGCGACGCTCGTCGTCGTCGGACCCGACGGCGCGCGGACGGAGCGCTCCGTGCCCGCGGCGTCGCTCGCCGTCGGCGACCTGTTCCTCGTCCGGCCGGGCGAGAAGGTCGCGACCGACGGCGAGGTGGTCGAGGGCACGTCCGCCGTCGACGCCTCGCTGCTCACGGGTGAGCCGGTGCCGGTGGACGTCGGGCCGGGCGACGCCGTGACCGGCGCGACCGTGAACACCGCGGGCGCGCTGCTGGTGCGCGCGACGCGCGTGGGCAAGGACACCGCCCTGGCGCGGATCGGCCGGCTCGTCACCCGTGCGCAGACCGGCAAGGCGCCGGTGCAGCGGCTCGCGGACCGCATCTCGGCCGTCTTCGTGCCGGTGGTGATCGCGATCGCGCTGGTCACGCTCGGGGTGTGGCTTGCCGTCGGGGCCGCGTCCGGCGGCCTGGACACGGACGAGGTGCAGGCGGCGTTCACGGCCGCCGTGGCCGTCCTCATCATCGCGTGCCCGTGCGCGCTCGGCCTGGCGACGCCCACGGCGCTGCTGGTCGGGACGGGTCGGGGCGCCCAGCTCGGCGTCCTCATCAAGGGTCCGGAGATCCTCGAGGCGACCCGCCGGGTCGACGTCGCCGTGCTGGACAAGACGGGGACGCTCACGCAGGGCCGGATGAGCCTGACCGAGGTCGTGCCCACGGAGGGCGCCGAGTCGGAGGTCGTGCTCGCCGTCGCCGGCGCGGTCGAGGCCTCGTCCGAGCACCCGATCGCGCGTGCGATCACGGCGGCCGCGCGCTCGGCCGCGACGCAGTCGGGGTCCGCTTCGCGCGCGCTGCCCGAGGTCACCGACTTCCGCAACGAGGCCGGGTTCGGCGTGCGCGCGAGCGTCACGCTGGACGGCGTCGTGCGGCCCGTGGTGGTCGGGCGGCCCTCGTGGGTCGCCGGCCAGGGCGGCGGGTCGGGTACGGACGCTGTGGCCGACGCGTCCCGTGCCGACGCGGTGCGCGACGCCGTCGCGCGCCTCGAGGCCACGGGCGCGACCACGGTGGTGGTCGCGTGGGCGGACGCCGCCTCCGACGCGAGCGCCGGCGCGCCGATCGTGCGCGGCGTGCTCGCGCTGGCCGATGCGCTCAAGCCGACGTCGCGCGAGGCGGTCGAGGAGCTCCGGGCGCTCGGCATCACGCCGGTGCTGCTCACGGGCGACCAGGAGGCGGCCGCGCGTGCGGTCGCGGCGGAGGTCGGCATCGACGAGGTCATCTCGGGCGTGCTGCCCGAGGGCAAGGTCGAGCAGGTGCAGCGACTGCAGGCGCAGGGGCGCGTGGTGGCGATGGTGGGCGACGGCGTCAACGACGCCGCCGCCCTGGCGCAGGCCGACCTCGGGCTCGCGATGGGCACCGGGACGGACGTCGCGATCGAGGCCAGCGACCTCACGCTCGTGCGCGGCGACCTGCGCGCCGCGCCGACGGCGATCGCCCTGTCCCGCGCGACGTTGCGGATCATCCAGCAGAACCTCTTCTGGGCGTTCGCGTACAACGTCGCGGCGATCCCGCTCGCGGCGCTCGGACTGCTCAACCCGATGATCGCGGGTGCGGCGATGGCCGCCAGCTCGGTGATCGTGGTGGGCAACTCGCTGCGGCTGCGCCGCGCCCCCTGACGCCGGTCAGCGGAACCGGCGGCCCTCGTCGCGCCGGATCGCGAGCACCGCGAGCACGGCGAACGTGGCCGTCCAGCCCAGCAGCACGGGGATCGTCGACCCCGGAAGCGGCTGGCCGGCGGTGACGCTCACGAGCAGGTCGCGTCCGGCCCG
>NZ_VENP01000018.1 GCF_006351005.1 Miniimonas arenae
CAACTCGTCCGGGTACTTCTTCGGTGCTGCCATGACTCTCATCCTCCGTGAGTTGAGAGCCTCCACCGAACCCGGGGCGCTTCACACCGCCACCACCGCGACGACCACCAAGCCCCACAAGGCAGGCAAGGCCACGAGGCTCACGAAGCCCGACACGACGGTCAAGGCCACCGACCCCGAGCGGGTCCACCCCGGCGGCGTCCCGCGCATCCTCAACGTGGTCCCGTCCACCGGCACCGAGACCGACTGGAGCGCCGACGACGCGCTCGAGGCCGGCCTCCTCACCGCCGTCCGCCGCCCCGACGCCGTCGATCTGCGCCAAGACTGGTGGACCGTCGGCGACCAGGGCTCCACCGGCTCGTGCGTCGGCTGGGCCACGGCGGACGGCGTCGGGCGCTACCTCATGGTCACCGGCGGACGCCTCGCCTCCGACCAGCGCCTCTCGCCCCGGTTCATCTGGATGTCCTCGAAGGAGACGGACGAGTTCGACTCCCGTCCGACGTCCTTCGTCGAGGGCTCGGGCACCTCGCTCAAGTCCGCGATGGACGTGGCGCGCAAGTTCGGCTTCGCGCTCGAGACCGATCTCCCCTTCGCCATCGCCACGACCATGTACCTCGGTCAGGAGAACGCGTTCTACGCGGCCGCGGCGCAGCGCCGGGTCAGCTACGTCAACCTCGACCGCGACCTGGAGAAGTGGAAGGACTGGCTGCACCAGAACGGCCCGATCCTCGCCGGGCTCTCCGTGGACGAGAACTGGATGCGCCTGGGCGCCCGCGGCAAGCTCGACGCCTACGCCGGCTCCCACATCTACGGCGGGCACGCGGTGTGCATCGTCGGGTACCGCAAGGACGGCACGTTCGTCGTGCGCAACTCCTGGGGCACCGGCTGGGGCGCGCACGGCTTCGCCTACGTCACCCCGGCCTACCTCGAGGCGGCGTTCTACCCCGAGAGCTACGGCGCGAAGCTCTCCTAGCCGCACGACGGCGAGCCCGCCATCGCGAAGCCACTCACCTCCGCGGTGCGTCCGTCTCCTCCCCCGCGCGGCCGCCCCGGCCTCCGCCGCGCGGGGGAGGTCCCGCCCGCCGTCGGCTGGCTAGGTTGGGCTCGTGCCCACCGTCGACGCCCACGCCGCGCAGGCGGGGCCTGACGTGCGCAGCCCGGCCCCGACCCCGCCGCCCGCACGCCCGCGTCCCGCGACCGATCCCCCACCCGCCGCCGACCCGGAGTCAGCGGCGTGGCGCCGTCCGCCCGCGTCGCCCGAGGAGCGCCACAGCGACGCCCTCGCCGCGGGCCTGCTGTGCGCCGTCGGGATCCTCTCGCTCCTGCTCACCCGCACGTACGGGCTGTACGGGCAGGACGCCGCACCGCTCGCGCTCGCGGCCCCCCTCGTGCTGGCAGCGATCGCGCCGCTCGCGGTGCGCCGCCGGTGGCCGAGCGCCGTCGCGGTCGCCGTCGCGGCGGTGTTCATCGCGGCGGGCGAGCTCTCCGTCCCGGAGACCCTCATCCTCAACGTCGCGCTGTTCTGCGCGCTCTACACCGTGGGCGCGTGGGAGCCGGACCGCCGGCGCGCCACCTGGACGCGCGGCGGCATCGTCGCCGTCATGGCCGTGTGGTTGTTCCTCTCGTTCTTCCGGGCCACGACCCAGGACGTGGACCTCGGCCTGCCCGGCAGCGCCCTCGGCGCGCTGACCCCGACCGCGGCGTTCTGGCTCCAGCAGGTGCTCATCAACGTCCTGTACTTCGCCGGCGCATGGTGGTTCGGCAACACCGCGTGGAGCTCCGCGCGGCAGCGCGCCCTCATCGAGCACCGCACCGAGCAGCTCGCGCAGGCGCAGGCCCGCGCGGCCCGTCAGGCCGTCACGATCGAACGGCTCCGGATCGCGCGCGAGCTGCACGACGCCGTCGCCCACCACGTCTCCCTCATGGGCGTCCAGGCCGCGGCGGCGCGTGCCCTGCTCCCCCGCGACGCCCCGGCGCAGTCGACGCAGGCCTCCAGAGACCAGCTCACGGCGCTCGAGGACTCCGCACGCTCCGCCGTCGCCGAGCTCTACCAGCTGCTCGGGACCCTGCGGGACGAGGAGGCCGAGCACGACGCCGCGGGCGACTCCGCCTCCGCCTCCCTCTCCCTGGCCGACCTCGCCCCGCTCGTCGCCGACGCCGAGGCCGCCGGCCTGCACGTGTCCGTGACCGAGGTCGGCGAGCCACGCCCGCTGCCGCCGCTCGTCGGTCTCAACCTCTTCCGCATCGCGCAGGAGTCGCTCACGAACGTCGCCAAGCACGCCGGCCCCGGCACCCGGACGCGGATCGCGGTGCGCTACCTGCCCGGCGCGGTCGAGCTCGAGGTCAGCGACGACGGCCGCGGCCGCCCCGGTCCCCCGCCCGCCGGCGGCGGGCTCGGCCAGCGCGGCATGCGCGAACGCGTCGCCAGCATGCGCGGCGAGCTCCTCGCCGAGCCGCGCTCGGGCTCGGGCTACGTCGTGCGCGCCCGCGTCCCGCTCGAGGGGAGCCGGCCGTGACCACCCCCGCGACGCACGACGGCGAGCCCACCCCCCGCGATCGCGTCACCGTGGTCCTCGTCGACGACCACGCGCTCATGCGCGAGGGCATCCGCACGATCCTGCAGGCGCAGGGCGACCTCGACGTCGTGGGGCAGGCCGGCACCGGCGAGGAGGCCCTCGCGGTGGTGCGCCGCACCCGCCCCGACGTCGTCTGCATGGACGTGGAGATGCCCGGCATGGGCGGGCTCGAGGCGACCCGACGACTCGTCGCCGACCCCGACGTCGACGCCCGCATCCTCGTCCTGACCACCTTCGAGCGTGAGGACTACCTGCTCGCGGCCCTTCGGGCCGGGGCGAGCGGCTTCCTGCTCAAGAACTCCCGGCCGGAGCAGCTCGCCGACGGCATCCGCGCGGTCGCGGCGGGCGAGGCGCTGCTGTCCCCGGAGGTCACGCGCGCGGTGATCGAGCGCGCGGTCGCGGCCGAGCGCACGACGGCGAGCGCACCTCGGGAGGTCGGCTCGCCGTCGTCCGCGCTGCCGTCCGCGCTGAGCCCGCAGGCGCTGGTCGTCCCGCTCACCGAGCGCGAGCTCGAGGTGCTGCGCCTCGTGGCGCGCGGGCTGTCGAACGAGGAGATCGCCGCCGAGCTCGTGGTGGGCCGGGCGACGGTCAAGACGCACGTGTCGAACCTGCTCGCCAAGCTCGGGTTGCGCGACCGCGTCCAGGCCGTGGCCTACGCGTTCCGCGCCGGCCTCGCCGACTGACCCGAGCCGCTCACTCCCGCGGCGCGTGCGCCTCGAGGAACTGGTACACCTCGGTCGTGTCGACGCCCGGGAACGACCCGGTCGGCAGTGCCGCGAGCAGGCTCGTCGGCGTGCGCGCCGAGGGCCAGGCCGCGTCGCGCCAGCGGCGCTCGAGCTGCTCGGGCGGTCGGCGGCAGCACGCCTCGTCGGGGCAGCGCGACTTCGTCCGGTGCGGCGTCTCACGGCCGCGGAACCACTTGACCTGGTCGAACGGCACCCCGACCGAGACCGAGTACTCCCCCTCCTTGGCCTTCTCCACCCGCGAGGTGCACCAGTAGGTGCCGGTCGGGGTGTCGGTGTACTGGTACCAGGGGCTGTACCGGTCGTCGACGTCGAACACCGTGCGCGCCGTCCAGAACCGGCACACCGTGGTGCCCTCGATCGCGCCGAGCGCGTCCGAGGGGAACCGGACGGCGTCGTTCTCGTACGCCTTGATGATCGTGCCGGACTCGTGGACCTTCATGAAGTGCACCGGGATGCCCAGGTGCGAGGTCGCGAGGTTGGTGAACCGGTGCGCGGCGGTCTCGTACGACACGGCGAAGTGGTCGCGCAGCTCCTCCATCGAGATGCGCCGCGCCGCCTTGGCCTCCGTGAGGTACCGCACCGTGACCGTCTCCGGCAGCAGGATCGCGGCCGTGAGGTAGTTCGTCTGGATGCGCTGGCGCAGGAACTCCGGGTAGTCGGCCGGCTCGGCGTGCTCGAGGATCCGGCTCGCGAGCGCCTGCAGGATCGGCGAGCGCGAGTCGCGCGCCGGCGAGTTCTCGGTCGGCAGGTAGATCCGCCCGTGCTCGCGGTCGGTCACCGACCGGGTGGAGTGCGGCAGGTCGCTCACGTAGTGCAGCGAGTAGCCGAGGTGGTGGGCGATGTCCGCGACGAGCTGGTGCGAGACGGGTCCTCCGGTGTGCCCCACGGCGTCGAGCAGCTCGCCCGCCACGCGCTCGAGGTCGGCGAAGTAGTTGCCCCGCTCGCGCATCTCCGCGCGCAGCACGGCGTTCGCGCGGCGCGCCTCCTCGGGCGTCGCCGCGCGCTCGGAGTGCAGGTGCACGATCTCGCGGTGCAGGGCGAGCATCGCGCGCAGCACCTCGTCGCTCGTGCCCTTGCCCACGCGGAACGGCCGCACCCCGAGCGCCGCGAACACGCCGCCGCGCTGCGCGCGCTCGACCTCGATCTCCAGGCGCGCCCGGGCGTTGGGGGCCTGGGGCTTCATGAGGTCGTCGACCGTGGTGCCGAGCGCCTGCGCGATGGACCGGAGCATCGAGAGCTTGGGCTCGCGGTGTCCGTTCTCGATCGCGGACAGCTGCGACGGCGCGCGGTCGACCGCCTCCGCGAGCTGGCTCAGCGTGAGACCGGCGCGGGTGCGCCGGTCCCGGATCCGAGCGCCGATCGTGAGGGCGTCGACGTCGTCGGGATCGGTGGCCGACGGCGAGGGCAGCGGACGCGGCAGGCCCGCCCGGGGGTTGGTGGCGGCGGGCGGGCGGCCCGAGCCGGTGCGTGCCGGCGCGGCTGTCGTCGCCGTCTGCGGCCGGGAAACTCTCGCGATCCTGCGGTCCACGGTGACCATGACTCGAGGATCACACGGGCCCCGGTTCCCGTCCAGCCGAAGAACCACGATTCTTCCCGCCGCCCGACCGCCTCGAGGCGCGCTTCGCCGTCGGGTGCGACGGAGGGCCGAGCAGGACCACGCTTCTTCGTCTCGCGAGAACCACGTCGAACCTTCCCCACCGCCCCCCGGGCGTGACAGGCGTCACACGCTCGAGGCTGGAGCTCCCACCGATGAAGGAGGAGCCATGAGCACGAACCACCCCGGCGACCAGTCCCAGACCGCGGCCGAGCTCGAGCTGGAGTGGCGCGCCGACGCCCGCTGGGAGGGCATCCGCCGCGACTACACCGCGCAGGACGTCGTCGACCTGCGCGGGCCGGTCCGCGAGGAGCGCACGCTGGCGCGCCGCGGCGCCGAACGGCTCTGGCGGCAGCTGCGCCGCAACTCCGGCCAGGCGGCCTCCCCCATGGCCGAGCCGACCTGGACGGCCGCGCTCGGCGCGCTCACCGGCAACCAGGCGGTGCAGCAGGTCCGGGCCGGCCTGCAGGCGATCTACCTCTCCGGCTGGCAGGTCGCCGCCGATGCCAACCTGTCCGGCCAGACCTACCCCGACCAGTCCCTGTACCCCGCGAACTCGGTGCCCGCCGTCGTGCGCCGGATCAACAACGCGCTGCTGCGGGCCGGCCAGATCGAGGGCACCGACGGCGACGTCGCCGACTGGATGGCGCCGATCGTCGCCGACGCCGAGGCCGGCTTCGGCGGCCCGCTGAACGCCTACGAGCTCATGCACCAGATGATCGAGGCGGGCGCCGCGGGCGTGCACTTCGAGGACCAGCTCGCGAGCGAGAAGAAGTGCGGTCACATGGGCGGCAAGGTCCTCGTGCCGACGTCGCAGCACGTGCGCACGCTGAACGCGGCGCGCCTCGCGGCCGACGTCGCCGGCGTGCCAACCATCGTCATCGCTCGCACCGACGCGCTCGCCGCGACCCTGATCACGTCCGACCACGACGAGCGCGACGCGCCCTTCGTCACGGGCGAGCGCACGGCCGAGGGCTTCTACAAGGTGCGCAACGGGCTGGAGCCGGTGATCGCGCGCGGGCTCGCCTACGCCGAGTACGCCGACCTCATCTGGGTCGAGACCGGAACGCCCGACCTCGACGCCGCGCGCCAGTTCGCCGAGGCCATCCAGGCCCGCTTCCCGGGCAAGCAGATGGCGTACAACTGCTCGCCGTCGTTCAACTGGCGCGCGCACCTGGACGACGCGACGATCGCGCGGTTCCAGCGCGAGCTCGCCGCGATGGGCTACGCGTTCCAGTTCATCACCCTCGCGGGCTTCCACGCGCTCAACCACTCGATGTTCGAGCTCGCCCGCGGCTACCGGGACCGCCAGATGTCGGCGTACGTCGAGCTGCAGGAGGCCGAGTTCGCCTCCGAGCCCTTCGGCTACACGGCCACGCGCCACCAGCGCGAGGTCGGCACGGGCTACTTCGACGCGATCGCGACGGCGCTCAACCCCGCCAGCGCCACGCTCGCGCTCGTCGGCTCGACCGAGGAGGAGCAGTTCCAGCACTGACCCGCACGGGACATCTCCTCCCTGCCACCTCTGCCACCTCTGCCACCTCTGCCACCTCCGACACCACTGCCACCACACCGCGAAGGACACCCACCATGACCACGACGATGACCCGCTCGGGCCCCGGCCCTGCGTCGGCAACCCGCCCGACGGCAAGCCCGACGACCCGCGCCGTCCCGCCGGAGTGCGAGGGCCTCACCCCGCCGGACGCGGACACCTACCGCGACCGGATCGAGATCGCCGGCGAGCTCGGCGAGCGCTACGAGGAGATCCTCACCCCGGCGGCGCTGGACTTCCTCGCCCTGCTGCACGCGCGGTTCGCCTACCGCCGGTGCGAGGTGCTCGGCGCCCGGCAGGCCCGGCGCGCCAAGATCGCCGGCGGCGCCAACCCGCACTTCGACCCCGCCACCGAGCACATCCGCACGGACCCGACGTGGCGCGTCGCGCCGCCCGCGCCCGGCCTGGTGGACCGCCGCGTGGAGATCACGGGCCCGACCGACCGGAAGATGGCCATCAACGCCCTCAACTCCGGCGCGAAGGTCTGGCTCGCGGACCAGGAGGACGCGACCAGCCCCACGTGGTCGGGCGTCGTCGAGGGTCAGCTCACGCTGCGCGACTTCCTGCGGGGCGACCTCGAGTACACCTCGCCCGAGGGCAAGGAGTACCGCGTCACCGTGCCGGCGGAGCAGACGCCCACGATCGTCATGCGGCCCCGCGGCTGGCACCTGGTCGAGAAGCACCTCGTCCACCTCGACGCGGACGGCGTGCGCCGCCCGGCCTCGGGCTCGCTCGTCGACTTCGGCCTGTACGCCTTCCACAACGCCCGCGCTCTCGTCGACGCCGGCCGCGGACCGTACTTCTACCTGCCCAAGCTCGAGTCCCCGGCCGAGGCGCGGCTGTGGAACGACGTCTTTGTCCTCGCGCAGGAGGAGCTCGGGCTGCCACGCGGCACGATCCGCGCCACGGTGCTCATCGAGACGATCCATGCCGCGTTCTGCATGGAGGAGATCCTCTACGAGCTGCGCGAGCACTGCTCGGGGCTCAACGCGGGGCGCTGGGACTACCTGTTCTCCATCATCAAGACCTTCCGCGACCGCGGTGGCCGGTGGATCCTGCCCGACCGGTCCGCCCTCACCATGACCGTGCCCTTCATGCGGGCCTACACCGAGCTGCTCGTGCAGACGTGCCACAAGCGCGGCGCGATGGCGATCGGCGGCATGAGCGCCTTCATCCCCAACCGGCGCGACCCCGAGGCGACCGCCCGCGCACTGGCCGCCGTCGCCGCGGACAAGCGGCGCGAGGCCGGCGACGGCTTCGACGGCACCTGGGTGGCGCACCCGGACCTCATCGAGACGGCGCGCGCCGAGCTCGACGCGGTGCTCGGCGACCGGCCCAACCAGCTGGACCGGCAGCGCCCCGACGTCCACGTGGGCGCGAGCGACCTGCTCTCCCTCGACTGCCCCGGCGCCATCACGGACGCGGGCGTGCGGGCGAACACCTCGGTCGCGCTGCGCTACCTGGCCGCCTGGCTGGGCGGGCTGGGCGCCGTCGCCATCGACGGGCTGATGGAGGACGCGGCCACCGCCGAGATCTCCCGCTCCCAGCTGTGGCAGTGGCGCACCCAGGGGTGCACGACGGCGGAGGGCACCCTGGTCGACGACGCGCACCTGGACGCGGTGCTCGACGACGTGCTCGCCGCTCTGCCGCGCACCGACGGCGACCGCCTGGACGACGCCGCGCGGCTGATGCGCGAGCTCGTCCACGCGGAGGACTTCCCGTCCTTCCTCACGCTGCCGGCGTACTCGCGCTACCTCGCCTGAGCCGGCGCGTTCACGCACGCGCTGCACCGATCCGCCGCGTGGCCGAGAGAAGATCTCGGCCACGCGGCGGATCCGCACCCGGGGGCGCCTGCGTAGCGTCGAGGCATGCTCCAGATCAGCGAGGTCACCAAGTCCTTCGGTCAACGGCGCGTCCTCACCGATGTGTCCTTCGACGTCGCCCGCGGCCGGCTCACGGGCTTCGTCGGCGGCAACGGCGCCGGCAAGACCACCACGATGCGGATCGTGCTGGGGGTGCTGCACGCCGACTCCGGCACGGTCTCGCTCGACGGTCACGCGATCGGGGGCGAGGACCTGCGCGGCGTCGGGTACATGCCCGAGGAGCGCGGCCTCTACCCGAAGATGACGGTGCTGGACCAGCTCGTCTACCTCGCGCGCCTGCACGGCATCGACAAGGCCGGCGCCACCCGCCGCGCCGACGCCCTGCTGGACCGCCTCGGCCTCGCCGAGCGCCGCAAGGACGCGCTGGAGTCGCTCTCCCTCGGCAACCAGCAGCGCGTCCAGATCGCGGCCGCGCTCGTGCACGACCCGGACGTGCTCATCCTCGACGAGCCGTTCTCCGGCCTCGACCCGCTGGCCGTCGACGAGGTCGTGACCGTGGTCGCCGAGCACGCCGCCCGCGGCATCCCCGTGCTGTTCTCCTCCCACCAGCTCGACGTCGTCGAGCGCCTGTGCGACGACGTCGTCGTGATCGCGGGCGGGGCGATCCGCGCTCGCGGCACCCGCGAGGAGCTGCGCGAGCGGTACGCCGGGGACCGCTGGCGGATGACCGCGACGACCGACGCCGGCTGGGTGCGCACCGTGCCTGGCGTCCGCGTCGAGGAGCTCGCCGGCGTTGCCGTGACCTTCGGCGCACCCGAGGCGGCGGCGCAGGAGGTCCTGCGCGGCGCCGTCGAGCGCGGGGGTGTCACCGCCTTCGCCCCCGTGCGACCCACGCTCGGGGAGATCTTCCGCGACGTCGTCGTGGACCACGCCCGCAGCGAGAAGGAGACGGCAGCATGAGCACCCAGGTCAGCACGAACCGGCAGAGCGCGCCCCGCGGATCGACGACGCCGACCGACCAGGGCCGGCCCGAGCGCCCGCGTCCGCTCACGACCGCGCAGGCGACGACGCTCGTCGCCGAGCGCGAGATCCTCACGCAGGTGCGCTCGAGGTCCTTCATCATCTCCACGCTCATCACGGTGGTGCTCATCTTCGGTGGGATCGTGGCGGCCCAGCTCGTCGGCGGCTCCGGCTTCGGCGGCGGGGACACCCCGAGCGTCGCGGTGGTCGACGGCGTGCCCACCGACGCGTACGAGGCCGCGGCCGACGCGGGCGCTCTCACTCCCCAGGACGTGCCCGACCGCGCGGCAGCCGAGGAGCTCCTGCGCGACGGCGACGTCGACGCAGCGCTCGTGCCCTCGGCCCAGGCGCCCGGCGGCTTCGTGGTCCTCGGGCTGGACTCCGAGCCGGGCTCGGTCGTCACCGCGCTCACGGTGGCGCCGCAGGTCGAGCTGCTCGAGCCGCAGACCACCTCGGACGGCCTGCGCTACCTCGTGGCGCTGGCGTTCGGGCTCGTGTTCATGATCTCCGCGCTCGGCTCGGGCTCGATGATCATGCAGAACACGATCACGGAGAAGCAGTCCCGGATCGTCGAGATCCTGCTCGCCGCCGTGCCGGCCCGCGCGCTGCTGGCGGGCAAGATCCTGGGCAACTCCGTGATCGGGGTCGGCAACGCCGTCGTGATGGCGGCCGCCGCCGCGCTCGGGCTCGTCGTCACCGGTCAGACCGAGCTGCTGGACATGCTCACCGCGCCGATGGTCTGGTTCGTCGTGTTCTTCGTCTTCGGGTTCGTGCTGGTCGCGAGCATCTTCGCGGCGGGCGCCTCGCTCGTCTCGCGCCAGGAGGACGCCGGCTCGGTGATGACCCCGGCGATGATGCTCATCATGATCCCGTACTTCGGGGTCGCCTTCTTCGGTACCAACGCCACGGTGATGACCGTGCTCAGCTACGTCCCGTTCAGCGCCCCGGTGGCGATGCCGACCCGGCTGTTCTTCGGCGATGCCGTGTGGTGGGAGCCCCTGGCCTCCCTCGCGATTCTCGTGCTGTGCACGCTCGCCGTGGTCGCCGTCGCCGCGAGGATCTACACCGGGTCGCTGCTGCGGACCGGCGCGCGGGTCAAGGTGCGCGACGCCCTGCGCGGGGAGTGAGCCGGAGCGGACCGGAGGTGGCCGGGCGACTCAGCGCAGGAGGAGCCCGGCCACCCAGGCCGTCGCCACGATCAGCGAGGCGGCGAGCTCGACGAGGATCGTGAGGCCGCTGGCCTTCATGGACGCCACCGTCGAGCGCCACGCTGCGGCGTGCTGGCGCCGCCGGACCCGCTCGGCGAGGTACACACCGAGCGGGAAGCCGATGAACACCCCGACCACCGGGATGACGAAGAAGCCGACGACGCCGATAACTGCGCCGATCAGCGTCGAGGAGCTCGGCACCCCCTGGCGCTGCAGGTAGCGTCCCGCGACGACGAGCTTGACCACCATCGCCACGAGCGTGAGCACGACGGCGAGCACCGCCACGGTCCACCCGACCCGCCCACCCGTGACCACGCCCCAGACGGCGACGGCGCCGCCGACCATCGTGGCGCCGGGCAGCACCTGGACGACGACGCCCACCAGGCCGACGAGGATGACGATCCCGACGAGGACGTCACCCCAGACCGGCACCGTCAGCCCTCAGCTCTCACCCGACCACAGCACCGCGAGGAACACGTTGACGACGATGAGCCCGGCCATCCCGCCGAGCCAGCCCTTCGTCACGCGCTCGGGCTGGTTCTTCCCGACGATGCCGAGGGCGAGGACGACCACGGCGATCACGAGCTTGATCCCGAGCTTGACGTAGTTGAGGTCCCAGCCCTGGGCGCCGCCGATGCCCGTCACCGCGAGGCCCGTGGCCAGCGCGAGGTACAGCCCGTGCAGCACACCGCTCAGGATGCGCGGCTGCTTCATGGTGGCGAGGAGGGCGCCGAGGGAGATGGCCCAGCCGATCAGGTGGAGGGCGATGAGGATGCCGACGAGCACGTGCATGGCTCGACCCTAACCGTCACAGCAGCCGCCGCTGCGCCGCCCACCGGGTGAGCTCGTGCCGCGAGGAGAGCTGCAGCTTGCGCAGCACCGCCGAGACGTGCGTCTCGACCGTCTTGATCGAGATGAACAGCTCCCCCGCCACCTCGCGGTAGGACCGCCCGCGCGCGATGAGCCGCATCACCTCGCGCTCGCGGGCGGTGAGGCGGTCGAGCTCGTGGTCGTCGACGGCCTCCTGCGCGCCCGCCCCGGTCGCGCCGAACGCGTCGAGCACGAAGCCCGCCAGGCGGGGAGAGAACACGGCGTCGCCGCCGGCCACCCGCACCACGGCGTCCGAGAGCGCCTCGGGGCTGATCGACTTCGTGACGTAGCCGCGTGCGCCGGCCCGGATGACGGCGACGACGTCCTCTGCCGCGTCGGACACGGACAGCGCGAGCATCCGCACGCGCGGCTCGGTGCGCACGAGGTCGGCGCAGGCCCGCGCCACCTCGGCCCCGCCCCCGCCGTCGCCGCCGGGCAGGTGCACGTCGAGGAGCACGACGGCGGGCCGCGCCTCGTGCACGACGCGCACCGCAGTCGGCACGTCGGCCGCCTCGCCGACCACCCGCACGCGCGAGTCCAGGCTCGCGCGTACCCCGGTGCGGAACATGTCGTGGTCGTCCACGAGCACGACGGTGACGGGCAGCGCCAGCCCGACCGGCCCGTCCGGTCCTGGTGCTGATCCTGGTCCTGGGGCCGTGCTCACGTCTCCTCCTGGTGCTGGGCTGGGGTGAGGTACAGGCGAACCTCCGTGCCGCCGTCGGGCACGCGCGTCACGCTCGCCTCGCCGCCGCGGCGGTGGAGTCGACCGAGGATCGACTCGCGGACGCCGAACCGGTCGGTCGGGACGTCGTCGAGCGCGAACCCCGCGCCGTGGTCGCGCACGAACACCTCGACGGCGCGCGGTGAGGCCTCGAGGTAGAGCGAGACGGGCGGGGCGCCGTGCGCGACGGCGTTGAGCAGGGCCTCACGCGTCGCGGCGAGCAGCGCGGTGGCCGCGTCCTCGGGGAGGTCGTCGGGGGCGACGTCGCCGACGACGACGGTCTCGATCTCGGGCGCGGTGCCGTCGGGGAAGGTCCGGGTGTCCTCGATGACGGCCACGACCTCGGCGATCGCGGCCGCCAGGGAGGTGGCGGCGGGGGCGCGGTCGTCGTAGAGCCAGGCGCGCAGGTCGCGCTCCTGGGCGCGCGCCAGCCGGACCACCTCGGGCTCGGTGGACCGGGCCTTGATGAGGGCGAGGGTCTGCAGCACGGAGTCGTGCAGGTGCGCGGCGATGTCGGCGCGCTCGGACTCGCGCTCGCGCTCGGCGCGCGCGTCGCCGAGCTCGCGGACCAGGCGCAGCCACCACGGCGCGAGCACGAGGCCGACGCCGCACAGCACCGCGACGGCCGCGAGCGCCGACTGCACGATGACGGCCGGGTCGGCGCGCTGGGTGACCAGGAGCACGGCGCCCGTGACCGCGATCGCGGCGCCGCCGACCAGCCGCAGCGTGCGCACGCGCCCGCTCGAGCCGCCGCGCCGCGCGTCGAGCTCGCTCCAGGCGAGCAGCGTGCCCGCCACCAGCAGCAGCACCGGGACGAGCCAGCTCTGGGTGCGGCCCTCGCCCATCCGCGAGGCGAGCAGCAGGGCCGCGACGGCGAGCAGGCCGAGCGCGACGACGACGTCGCTCAGGCGCAGGCCGCGTCGCCCGGGGGTCGCGGTGAGCGGCTTGGCGACGCGACTCCACACCGCGGGGCGCTCGGCGCGGCCGGTGCCCTCGGGAATCGTGACCCACCAGAAGACGTAGGCGAGGACGCCGACCCCGCCCAGCAGCGCGGCGCCGACGAACACCGCGCGCACGATCCGCACGTCGGCGCCGAGGTGCTCGGCGACTCCCGCGGCGACGCCGGCGACCCAGCGACCGCGCGCGGGTCGGCGCAGCGGCGGTCGGGTCGACGCCGGCGCCGCGGGGGCAGGCGTCGGGGCGGTGGTCACCCCTGGATCGTGTCATGCCGACCCACCGCGCGCAGGGGCGCGGGCGTGATCTCCGGTGCGATCCCAGGGTCGGCCTCAGGGACCTCCCCCACCCGCCTCAGGTTGGACGAGCCGTCGCGGCGCCCGGTGGCCCGCGCAGTTCCGGGGCATCCCCGATGGTCGCGCGTCGCTGCGCCCGGCAGGGTGGAGCCATGACCTCCACCGGCCCCTCCCCTGACTCGACCGGCACGTCCGGCGCGACCGGCACTTCCGGCCGTCCCGCCGTGACCGACATCGACTCGTTCTTCGCGTGGGTGCGCAGCCTCGGGGTGACGCGCAGCCAGGAGCGCTGGATCGGCGGCGTCGCCGGCGGGCTCGCCACCCGCTGGAACCTCGACCCGCTCGTGGTCCGGGGCACATTCGCCGCCTCGATCCTGCTCGGCGGCATCGGCTTCCTCGTCTACGGCCTGGCGTGGGCACTGCTGCCCGAGCCCGACGGCCGCATCCACGCCCAGGGCGTCCTGCGCGGGAGCGTCGACCAGGCGGTCTGGGGCATCGCCGCGTTCGTCATCGCGGGGCTCGGCCCGGCGAACTGGTTCGGCCTCGCCGACGGCTGGTTCTGGGGCGTGCTCAAGGGCCTCGGCTGGGCGGCCCTGGCGCTCGGGGTGCTCTGGCTCGTCCAGCAGCACCGTGCCGGGACGCTCGGCACCACCGGCTGCTCGCCTGCCTCCACGCCCACCTCCGCGAGCCCACCGCCCGGCTCGACCACGACCGGGCCGGCGCCGTTCGCGACGGCGAGCTCGCCGTCGGGCACGACGTCCGAGGGCGCACCCGCCGGTGCGACGACGTCGCCGACCTGGGGCTCGCCCGAGCCGCCGGTCCCCGTGGCCGGCGACGTCACGGACGCGCCCGCCCCGGCCTCTGCGCCCGCGCCGGCGCCGGTCCCGGCACCGGCGCCGGGACCGACGACGCAGCCGCACCCGAAGAAGGCGCGCCCCGGCCCCGGCGGCGTCACCGTGGCCCTCGTGCTCGGCGCGGCGGGCCTCACCGCGGCGGCCCTGCTCATCGCCGACCGCACGGGCGCCCTCGACGTCACGCGCGCCGTCGTCATCGGTGCCGTGCTGGCCGTGCTTGGCCTCGGCATCGTGGTCTCGGGCATCCGCGGCCGCCGCGGGGGCGCGCTCAGCACGCTCGCGATCGTCGGCCTCGTCCTCGCCCCCGCGTCGCTGGCCCAGCAGGACGCGCTCGGCGTCGACTGGGACGGTCCCACGTCGTTCTCCTCGACCGAGCTCACGCCCACCTCCCGCGCCGCAGCCGAGGACGGCGTGCGCGTGATCGCCGGGAACGCCGTCGTCGACCTCACCGAGGTCCCGCTCACGGGCGACCCCGTCGTGGTGCCCATCCGGGTGGGCGCGGGCGAGGCCGTCGTGACGATCCCCGAGGACGCCGCCGTCCGTGCCGACGTGTCCATCGGCGCCGGCGAGGTCGTCTGGGACGTCGAGGGAGCCCCGCGCACCGTCGACGACGACGGCGTGGGCCGCACCCTCACCTACCGCACCACCGCAGCCGACGACGGCGAGGCCCAGCTGGTCCTCGACGTGCAGGTCGGCGCGGGTACCGTCACGATCCAGGGAGCCTCCTCATGACCTCGCCCCTCGAGCCCGACGCGGGCGCGGCGCCTGCGACCGCACCGACCCCGCCGACCACGCCGCCGACCACGCCGCCGACCACGCCGCCGACGACTCCGGCCGCACGGCCGGAACGCCCGGCCCGCTCCGTCCCCCGCACGGGCACCGTCCTATGGGGCGTGATCGTCCTCGGACTCGGACTCCTCGTGGTCGCGACCGCGGCCGGATACGCCATCGACCTCCAGCTCGCGGCGATCGTCGGGCTCGTGGTCGCCGGCGTGGCGCTGCTGCTGGCGGCGGTGGTGGGCGCGGCCCGCGGTCGTCGCTAGCCGCCCGCGGTTGCCTTCTCGTCGCCCCTTCTGTGCGAGGGACCTCAGCCGCTACGGTAGGGCACACGGCACGTACCGGTCGGGGGGCCCTGAGTCGTGAGCACCGGAAGGCCCCGCATGTCCGAGGACACCGCTACCCCAGCCACCCGCTCTCGCGCGCGCGTCGCCGCCGTCGTGGTGACCGTGATCGCCGTCGTGATCGCCGGCGGTCTCTGGTTCCGCTCGACGCTGGCCGTGCCGCAGGCGGACGGCGAGGCAGCACCTGGCGTCCTGCGTCTCGATCCGGCGACGTCGGCAGGCGACGACCCGTTCACGGCGTCGGTGGTCAGCCCGGAGCACGACGCCGGGGCGGTGCTCACCGAGGTGATCGTCGCCCGCACCGTGGCGATCACGCAGGACACCGCGACCGACGGCACGACCGGGGCCGCGCAGGTGGCGGCGACGGCGCCCGGTCTGTACGGCGGTTCCGGTCGACTGAGCTCGTGCGAGCCGCAGGCGCTCACGGACTTCCTGGCGGCCGATGCCGCCAAGGCGGCCGCGTGGGCCGGCGTGCTCGGCATCTCGGTCGAGTCGATCCCGGCGTTCGTCGCCGGCCTGACGTCGGTGGTGCTGACGATGGACACCCTGGTCACCAACCACGGGTTCGAGGCGGGCGTCGCCACGGCGCACCCGTCGCTGCTGCAGGCCGGGACGGCGGTCCTGGTGGATGCGCGCGGGCTGCCCGTGGTGCGGTGCGCGTGCGGCAACCCGCTGCTTCCGGCGCAGCTCACGGCGGCGCTGGCCGAGGTCGAGCTGGTCGGGAGCGCGTGGGACGGTCTGGACCTGCAGCGCGTCGTCACGGTCACGCCCGCGGCCGAGGACGTCTCCGCGTTCACCGTCGCGGACCTGTCGTCCGGCGAGCTCGTGGACCTCCCGGTCGGCGCCGGTCTCGCCCCGGACGTGTACGTCGCGACCTCGTCCAACCACGCACAGACCGCCTACGAGCCCGAGCCGTACCGCGGCACTCTGCAGACCAGCCCCGACGGTGTGACCTGGACCGTCGCCCTGGAGACCACACCGATGCTCGACGTCGCCACGGGTGGCGGGCTCGCCGTCGCGGTCGGGCTGGACGCGCAGTCCGGCGGCGCGATCCACACCTCGACCGACGGCGAGACCTGGACGCCGGCCATCGGCGTCGTCGACCCCCTCACCGCCGTGACGTACGGCGACGGCACGTGGATCGCCGTCGGGAACCGGTCCTTCGCCGAGGAGGGCGGTGAGGGTGACGGCTCGAGCGGGGCGATCTACCGCAGCGAGGACGCCGTGACGTGGGAGCGGGTCGCGACCACGGACCCGTACGAGAACAGCGAGCTCGCCGGGTCGGGCGAGATGCTGTACCAGAGCATGACCTCGGTGGCCTACGGGCACGGTCGGTGGATCGCCGGCGCGACCGAGTGTGCGTACCGGACGTGCATGCGGGTGCTGTTCACGAGCGACGACGCCGTGATCTGGACCCGCACGGCCCTCGACGACCGGATCGTGCGCGTCGACCTCGCGCACGACGGCGAGGAGTGGGCTTTCGTGGGCGGCACGGCCAAGCCGGACCCGGCGAACAACGCCGAGATCGACTTCCCGATCGGCGCCGCCGGCACCAGCCCCGACGGCGTCACCTGGTCGGTCGGCGCCACGTCACCGGAGGGACTCGTGCTCACCGGCCTCAACCCCGGGGGCGGCGCGTGGCTCGCCGTCGACGCCTACGTGCCCGCTTCCGCCGACGCGGCCCCACCCGGGGGCGGCGTCCATCGCAGCACCGACCTGCTCACGTGGGAACGGATCGGGACGGCCGACCCGTGGACCACGAGCGTGGCGCTGCTGCGCACCGGCGCGGCTGCGCCAGCGGCCGCTCCCGTCGGCCAGGTTGACGCCGATGCCGATGCCGATGCCGACAGCGTCCGGATCCGCACCGCCGGGCTCGAGCTGCTCGCGGCGGACGGGACGACCGCGCAGACGCTCCCCTTCCAGGAGTCAGCCGCTGCCGCGATCGAGGCGGTCACCGGCCTGCTCGGTGCCTCCTTCAGCGAGCTCACGCCCGGCGACGGCTACTGCTCGGCGGACCGCACCCGTGTGACGTGGGGCGCCCTGTGGCTCACGCACGAGGGCACCGACGCCGCCGCGAGCGGCTGGTGGGTGGGACTCGACAGCGACGTCGCCGGCGTGACCGGGCCCGACGGCGTCACCGTCGGGCAAAGCGTCGCCGACGTCCGCGCCGCCCACCCAGAGGCCCCGAGCGAGTCGTACGGCTACGAGGGGGTGCAGTACGACCTCGTCTACCTCGACGTGACGAGCACCGACGGCGGTACGGAAGACATGGCCGTCGAGGTGGTCGGCGAGGACGGCGTCGTGGTCGGGCTGCGCGCGCCGGTCTACGTCATGGGCGACTGCTGAGCTCACGCCGGCACCCCTCGGCCCGCGAGCCGGGTGCGGCACGGCGGGCGACACGCCGACGGGCGTTCCCGCGGGAACGCCTCGCGACCCTCGGGTGACGTTCCAGCGGGGGCGTCGTCCGCACGGCGCCGCGCGCGACGCACCGCGACCGGTCGAATCGCGCGGGCGTTGTCGGTGGTGGGGCTTACGGTTCGGACATCTGTTGGAGCAGGTGTCTGGATCGGGCGAAGGGGACCACCATGGCGGCGAGGTTCGGTGCTGTGAGGCGGGCGGACGGGCCTGCCCACGCCGTGGACACCACGGTGGGTGTGGCGCCGGTGAGGCTGCCGCCCAGCGAGGCCGAGGAACGCGCCCGATGGCAGGAGCAGCAGACCCGCGAGGCCGGCGGCGACCACGCAGGTGAGACGCCGGTGTGGATGCTGCGTCGCGACCTCGGGATGCTCGCCGCGCGTCTGGCCGCGGGAGAGGCCGAGTTCCTCACCCTCCTGGCCGAGCTCGACCACCGGGGCGGGTGGGCCGAAGCCGGGATCGTGTCCTGCGCCCACTGGTTGAGCCTGCACTGCGCCATGACCACCGGCACCGCCCGCGAGCACGTCCGCATCGCCCGCGCCCTCACCCACCTGCCCCTGATCCGGGCCGCGTTCGCCGCCGGACGCCTGTCCTACTTCAAAGTCCGCGCCCTGACCCGCACCGCCACCCCCACCGACGAGGCAGACCTGCTCGGCGTAGCCCTATGCGCGACCGCGAACCAGCTCGACCGGTTCGTCGCCGGCGTGCGCACCGCCGAAACCCTCACCGACATCAACCTGCGCCACCAGCGCAGGTCGTTGACCTGGCGCACCGACACCGACGGATCCATCCTCATCAGCCTGCGCTGCAGCCCCGAAGACGGCGCCACCATCCTCGAAGCCATCCACCACACCCACGACCACCTCACCACCACCAGCGCCAACAGCCGCGTGGACAGCAGGAACGGCGCGGACGGCGGCGGCGCGGACAGGTGTGCCGCCGACAGCGGCGGCACCGGTTCGGTCGGCGGGGGCGGCAGCGGCGCGAGCGACGACCAGGCGTCCGCCGAGCCCCACCCCGGGGTCAGGGTCGCGACCAGGGCCCAGGCCCCGGGCAAGGCCGGACGGCTGGCCGCCTCCCGGCTCGATGCCCTCGTGCTGCTGTGCGCAGAGGCGACCCTGCCCGGTAAGGAACCCGGCACCTGGAAACAAGCCCTCGGATCCCGCCGCAGCGAGACCATCCTGCACGTCACCCTCGACGACCTCGCCACCGCCGTACAACCCCGCACGCGCACACCGAACGCCCAGGCGCGCGACACGCCGGGCACGTTCCCGCGGGAACGCCCAATACTCCCGCGGGGCTCGGAAGCGACGGGGCTGACGCGGCGGGCGACACGCCGAACAGCGTTCCCGCGGGAACGTCGAGCGCATCACGAGCGGGCGGCGCGAGCCGGCTGATCGGGCCAAGGCTCGAGCTGGGACCCGCACTCCACCCCGAGACCGCCCGACGCCTGACCTGCGGCACCGGCATCACCCTCATGCTCCACCAACCCGAACCCGACACCAGCGCCGGCGTCGGGTCCGGCGCCGCGGCAGCAGGCACTGCGGGTGGTGCGGCGTTCACCGTCATGCCCGCCGCGAGGCCGGGCGCCACCATCGACGTCGGACGACGCCGCCGCCTGGCCACCCCCGCCCAGCTCAAAGCCCTCTGGGAACGAGACCACGGCCGCCGCGTCCCCGGCTGCGAACGCCGCCGCTACCTGCACGCCCACCACCTCATCCACTGGGCCGACGGCGGACCCACCACCCTGAACAACCTCGTCCTCGTCTGCAGCCAGCACCACCGCCTCCTCCACGAAGACACCTACGCCCTGCACCTGCACCACCAAGGCCGCGGCGTGACCCTCACCGACCCCAACGGCCGCGTCGTCGCCACCAGCGGACCCACCACCGCGACCGGCTGGGCCGGCGCCATGAGCGCAGCCGCCGCACGAGCCGAGCAGAACCAGGACGGCGAGCAGGGCCACCTCGCAGCGGCCCTGCCACCCGTCCCCCTGCCCACCCGACCCGGCGACCTGCCCCTCGACCCCGTCAACGGCGGGCCCCTCAACCTCGCCTGGGCCACCACCATCACAGCCACCAACCGCGACGTGACCCGAGCCACCCCCGGCGCCGCCTGAGGCCGCCCACCGCACGGGACCGGCACGGCAACGCACTCACCGTCCCGCGCCGGAGGAGACCTTCAGCTCCGGCACCCCTCGACACCTCGCAGGAGCGCGTCCGGAGACGAGAGCGCATCCCGATCGAGCGCGCAGTGCTTCCACTCGTGGGTGTTCGTATGGGGGTTCTGCTGCACGAAGACCTCGACGTCGCCGCCGGGCAGTGCGCGGACGTGATAGATCACGGGGCCGTCCGTCTCCCCGAAGCTCGCGCGGAGCTCGGCGCCCGCGCCCGCCGCACCGTCGTCGAGGCAGTCGAGGCCCGCCTGGGAGAACGCGGGCAGCTCGGTCAGGTCGACCCGGATCTCCTCGCACTGGGGCAGAGGCTCACGGTCGTCGAAGTCGGCCTTCGCCGCGTTGAGCGGCACGGCCGCGCAGGACACGAGGAGCAGGACCACCGACAGCGACAGCCACGCCGGCCGCCGAGCCGCTCGCACCGCCCGATGAGTCGACGCGTGCACGCGCGCCGTCCCTCCCGGTCGCCGTCGACGCGCGCGCTCGACGGCGAGCGGCTGGCACGACGACGTCGCACCATCCTGGGGCAGCAACCGCGACGAGGACATCGGCAAACAGTCAGGGCACGAACGGCAGCAGCCGGCGCGCGCGGGCGTACTCGCGCTCCGCGGCGGACAGCACGTCCGCCCAGTCCGCGGCGGGCGCCACGGTGCGGTTGTGGTCGCGGATCGCCTCGCGCAGCGCGTCGTCCCGCGCGAGGCGTACGACGGCGGCCGCGAGCCCCGCGTCGTCGTCGGCCAGGAGACCGTCGGTGCCGTCCGCGACGAACGAGGCGACCCCGGTCCCGGCTCGGGCCACGATCGGCAGGCCGGCGGTGCGCGCCTCGAGCGCGGCGATCCCGAACGCCTCCAGCCGCGCGGGCGAGACGAACACGTCACGCCCGGCGTAGAGCTGCGGCAGCGAGGTGCGCGGCACGCGGCCCAGCAGCGTCGTCGCGTCCGCGACGCCGCGCCGCCGCGCGTGCCGACGAACTGCGCCTGCGTCGGGCCCGTCCCCCGCCACGGTGAGGGACACCGCGCCGCGGCCGAGCTCCGCCGTCGCGTCGGCGAGCACGTCGACCAGCACCCGGGTGCGCTTGCGCGGCGCGACCCGCTGCGTCGCGACCAGCCGGAGCACGCCGTCGGCCGCTCGCGGTGGACCGCTGGGACGCCAGTCGGAGATCGTGAGCCCGTTGGGCAGCACGCCCACCTCGGCGGGCGCACCCTCGACCGGGAACGACCGCGCCACGCGCTCGGCGGCGACCTCGCTCACCGCCGACAGCGCGGCGCTCTCACCGTCCCAGCCCAACGCGTCGGCGCCGCGGCGCACGAGGGGCTCCACGCCGTCGAGCATGCAGTGCCACGTGATCGCAAGGGGCCGGCGCAGCGCGCGCGCGACGCGGGCGCCCTGGTACGCGAAGGGTGAGACGACCCCGGCGTGCACGTGCACCACGTCGGGCGCGAGCTCCTCGATGACCTCGTGCAGCAACGTGGTTCCGCGCGGGTTGACGGGCAGGCCCCCGACCCAGCGCGACGCCAGCCGGTGCACCACGACCCCGCGCGAGTCCGTGCCCGTCCCGCTCCACCGCGCGGCGGCCCCGGGGCTCGCGGCCGTCGCGGTGAGCACGTGCACCTCGTGCCCGGCGGCCACCTGGTGCGCCGCGAGGTCCCCGACCTGCGTCTCGATGCCACCCACCCGGGGCGCGAAGCAGTCGCTGACGTGCGCGATCCTCATCGCCGCGCGCTCACTCCCACTCGATGGTCCCCGGCGGCTTGCTCGTGACGTCGAGGGTCACCCGGTTCACGTCCGCGACCTCGTTGGTCACGCGGGTGGAGATCCGGGCCAGCACGTCGTACGGCAGCCGGGTCCAGTCCGCGGTCATCGCGTCCTCGGACGACACCGGCCGCAGCACGACCGGGTGGCCGTAGGTGCGGCCGTCGCCCTGGACGCCCACCGAGCGCACGTCGGCGAGCAGCACCACGGGGCACTGCCAGATCTCGCGGTCCAGGCCCGCGAGCGTGAGCTCCTCGCGCGCGATCGCGTCCGCCGCACGCAGGGTGTCCAGCCGTTCGCGGGTGACCTCGCCGATGATCCGGATACCGAGGCCGGGACCGGGGAACGGCTGGCGCCACACGATCGCCTCGGGCACGCCGAGCTCGAGGCCGACGGCGCGCACCTCGTCCTTGAACAGGGTGCGCAGCGGCTCGATGAGCGAGAACTGCAGGTCCTCGGGCAGCCCGCCGACGTTGTGATGGCTCTTGATGTTGGCCGCACCCTCGCCGCCGCCGGACTCCACGACGTCGGGGTAGAGCGTGCCCTGCACGAGGAACTCCACCTCCTCGCCGTGCGCACCCGCGGCGGTCACGACGTCGCGCGCGGCCTGCTCGAACACGCGGATGAACTCGCGCCCGATGATCTTGCGCTTGGTCTCCGGGTCGGTCACGCCCGCGAGCGCCTCGAGGAAGCGCTCCTGCGCGTCCACGACGACGAGGTTGACGCCTGTCGCGGCCACGAAGTCCTGCTCGACCTGCTCCGCCTCGCCGCTGCGCAGCAGCCCGTGATCGACGAAGACGCACGTGAGCTGGTCGCCGACGGCGCGCTGCACGAGGGCCGCCGCGACCGAGGAGTCCACGCCGCCGGACAGGCCGCAGATGACGCGCTTGTCCCCGACCTGCGCCCGGATCGCCTCGACCTGCTCGGCGATGACGTTGCCGGGCGTCCAGTCGGGAGCCAGCCCTGCGCCGTCGTACAGGAAGTGCTCGAGCACGGCCTGGCCGTGCGCGGAGTGCTTGACCTCGGGGTGCCACTGTACGCCGTAGAGGCGCCGCGTGGTGTCCTCGAACGCCGCGACCGGTGAGCCGGGCGAGGTGGCCAGGACGTCGAAGCCGTCGGGGGCGCGGTGCACGGCGTCGCCGTGGCTCATCCACGCCGTCTGGTGCTCGGGGGTGCCCGAGAGCAGCACGCCGGCCTCGCAGACGGCGACCTCGGTGCCGCCGTACTCGCGCAGGCCGGTCTGGGCGACCTCGCCGCCGAGCGCCTTGGCCATCGCCTGGAAGCCGTAGCAGATGCCGAGCACCGGGACCCCCGCCTCGAACAGCGCGGGGTCGACGAACGGTGCACCGTCGGCATACACCGAGGCGGGCCCGCCGGACAGGATGATCGCCGCCGGGTCCTTCGCGAGCATCGCCTCGGCCGAGGTGGAGTGCGGCACGATCTCGGAGTAGACCCGCGCCTCGCGCACCCGGCGGGCGATGAGCTGGGCGTACTGGGCGCCGAAGTCGACGACGAGGACGGGACGGTGCGCGGGGGGCGCGGGGGTCTGCGTCACGTCGTCCAGGATAGGCGCGGTCATGCGCGCCGGGTCGCGACGGGCCAGCGCGCGGCGCGGCCCTCGACGACGAACGACAGCACCGGAACGACGCCGCCCGCCACCATGACGACGAGGCGCCCGAACGACCACCGCGCCTGGCTCCACAGCTGCAGGCAGGTGACGGCGTAGATCAGGTAGATCCAGCCGTGCACGAACGGCACCCAGCCGAGTGCGGAGTCGACCCAGTCGACCTTGAGCACGTACTTGAGCAGCATCTCCACGCACAGCAGCAGGAGGAACGAGCCGGTCACGAACGCCATCACCTTGAACCGGGTGAACGCGCTGCGTGTGCTGGGGGCGGTCGAGGCGGGCTGAGGAGCGGGGCGGGTCGAGTCGGTCGAGTCGGCCGGCGCGGGCACTGCAGTCATCACGGTCCTTCCACGGGAGGTTCACCCATTGTGGCAAGATCCCGGCGCTCGCCTGTCAGGATGTCCGCGTGCCAGCACAGCCGACGCACGGCGTTCGCAAGCTCCGCTCCCGATGGACGTGGATCGCCGCCGGTGTGGCTGCTCTCCTCGTCGTGGTCCTCGCGGTCGTGCTCGTCGTCCGCAGCCGGGACCAGGCCGAGCAGCGCGACCTCGCGGCGCAGTGGCGCTCCGACGTGACCGCCTGGTCCGGCGACGTCGTGACCTCGCTGCCCGATCCCGCGGTGCGACTCGCGCCGCTCGCCACGGGCGCCGCGAACGAGACGGCCGACCAGGTCGCGGCGCTGCGCGCGGAGTGCGACCGCGCCGCGACGACGGCGAGCGACGTCGCCGCGCTCGCCGGTCCATCCGCCCCGCCCGCGGACCTGCGCGAGAGCACGCCGGGCTACGACGAGCTCGCGGCCGAGGTCACCTCCGACGCCGCGGCGCTGACCACCTACCAGGGCGCCGTGGCCGACGCGGCCGCGGCGCAGGCGACGTGGTGCGCCGGCCACCCCGACCTCGCCCAGGTCACCCTCGACCAGCAGGCCGGGCTCGCGACCTACCAGGCTCTTCTCGGGGCGTGCTCGGTCGCCGACACCGGGTGCCTGCCCGCCGACACCGCGCAGTGGGCCGCGGTCGCCGACGCGATCGGCCCCGCGTACGCCGAACCCGCGCGCTCGCGCGCCACGCTCTACGGCTCCGTCTGCCCGGTGCCCACGCTCGCCGACGTGTGCGCGCTGCTCGCGCAGCAGAACACCGAGCTCGGTGACCTCTACGACGCCTACGCGCAGGCGCTGCGCGGCGGCGTGCCGGCCGACGTCGACGCGGCCCGCTCCGCGATCCAGGCCGCCCGGACCGCCCAGGACGCGGCCCTGGGCGAGGCGCTGACCACGGCCGTGCCCGGCGCCACCGGCGCGCCGACGGCGGTCCTCGCCGCCGCGGTCGCGCAGGCCGCGATCGACGCGGACCTCGCCCGGGCGCAGGCGGAGGACCCGTTGCTCGTCGCGATCGGCTGAGCGAGTCACGGGCAGGTCAACGCCGGACCGTCCGCACGTGTGGCTCGCACCATCTCAAGACCATCGGGGCACCAGAATCCTCGAATCGTTTCGAAATGGCTTGGTGAGGGGCCCCCGACCCACCTAGCGTGGTCACGTGCTCGAGCTCCACCGCCCCTTCCCCGACCGCGCCCCGACCCGCGGCGCCGGCCGCTACCTCGGCTGGGTCGCGGCCCGGCAACCCGCGCTGCTCGCGGCCTGCGTCGGGTTCGGCATCGTCAACGCGCTCACCCAGGCGATCGCCCCCTACATCCTCGGCCGGGCCATCGACGACGGCCTCGGTCACGGCTTCGGGCCGGAGCTGTGGACCTGGTGCGGCGTCCTGCTCGGCGTGTGGGTGATCCGCGCTGCCAACGGCGCGATCAGTCACCGCGCCGACGTCGCCGCCTGGCTGCGCGCGTGCCTGGGCACCGTCGGCCTCCTGGACCGCACCGTGACCCGCAGCGGAGAGTCCCTGCGGCGCACCGTCCCCACCGGCGAGGTGCTCGCGACCGTCGCGTCGGACGCGCCTCGGATCGCGGAGGTCTACGCCTTCGCGGGCCGGTTCGTCGGCAGCCTCGTCGCGTACGTCGTCGTGGCCGCGATCCTCATGTCCAGCTCCGTGCCGCTCGGCGTCGCGGTGCTGCTCGGCATCCCGCTCGTCGCGGGCCTGCTCGCGCTCGTCGTGCGACCGCTGCAGAAGCGCCAGGCGGAGCACCGCGAGCAGAACGGCCGGCTCACCACGCTCGGCTCCGACACCGTCGCGGGCCTGCGCGTTCTGCGCGGCATCGGCGGCGAGGACGTCTTCACCGCGCGGTACGCACAGCAGAGCCAGCGCGTGCGCGAGGCGGGCGTCCGAGTCGCGGGGACGCAGTCGATCCTCGACTCCCTCCAGACCCTCCTGCCCGGGCTCTTCCTCGCGGGCGTGATCTGGTACGGCGCGCGGCTCGCCGTCGCGGGCGAGATCCAGCCCGGCGAGCTCGTGGCGTTCTACGGCTACGCCGCGTACCTCACCAACCCGCTCAGCTCGGCCACGCAGGGGGTCTCGATCCTCACCCGCGCGCGGATCGCCGTCGCGCGCGTGCAGCGCGTCCTGGTGGTCACGCCGCGCACGAGCGACGAGGGCACCACCGACCGGCCGCTGCCGCGCCGGGGCGATCTCGTCGACCCGGCGAGCGGTCTCGCCGTCGCACCCGGGACGTTCGTCGCGCTCGTGAGCGCCGACCCGGACGCGAGCGCCGAGGTGGCCACCCGCCTGGGCCGGTTCGACGACTCCGACCCCGCGCCGTCGCCCACGTTGGGCGGCGTGCGGCTGCGCGAGGTGCCGCTGTCCCGCGTGCGCGAGCGCGTCGTGGTCTCCGAGGCGACCCCGACGCTGTTCACCGGCGTGCTCGCCGAGGAGCTCGACGTGCGCGCCACCGGCGCACCCGACCTCGACCGCGTCGCGGCCGCGCTCGCGGTGGCAGACGCGGGCGACGTGCTCGACTCCGTGCCGGACGGCCTCGCCGGCCGGCTGGAGGAGAAGGGCCGGTCGCTGTCCGGCGGGCAGCGACAGCGCGTCGCGCTGGCCCGCGCCCTGCTCACCGAGGCGGACGTGCTCGTCCTCGTGGAGCCGACCTCCGCCGTCGACGCCCACACCGAGGAGCGCATCGCGGCCTCGCTGCACCAGGCGCGGGAGGGCCGCACCACGGTGGTCGTCACCGCGAGCCCGCTCGTGCTGGACAAGGCCGACGAGGTGGTCCTGCTCGACGGCCCTCGGGTGCGCGCCCGCGGCACCCACCACTCCCTCATGCACGACGCCGAACGCGCCGCCCGCGGTGACCTCACCGGGGAGCCCGCCGCTGCCGCGGTGGCCTACCGCCGGATCGTCAACCGCAGCGTCGACGACAGCCCGGCCGAGACGCCGGGCAACCGCGACGGCGCGACCGAACCCGACCCCGCGATGGCAGGTGAGACCCGATGAGCACGACGCTTCCCGTCGCCGACGCAGCCCAGCTGCGCACGCAGTCGGCGGCGCTGATGCGCCGCCACCTGCGCGGCTTCGTCGGCATGGCCGCGCTCCAGGCCGCCGCCGCGTGCGCCGGCCTGGCCGGCCCGTTCCTGCTCGGCCGGATCATCGACGGGGTCGTGGCGGGCAGCCCGGTGTCGGCGCTTGACCAGGCGGTGGCGATCCTCGTCGTCGCCGTCGTCGCCCAGTCCGTCACCGTGCGCTACGCCCAGCGCGCCTCGATGGTGCTCGGTGAGCGCGTCTTCGCCGAGCTGCGCGAGCAGTTCATCGAGACCGTGACGTCGCTGCCGCTGTCGACCGTGGAGAAGGCCGGCACGGGCGACCTCGTCAGCCGCACCACGAACGACGTCGACCGCGTGCAGCACACGATCCGGTTCGGCATCCCCCGGGTGCTCGTGGCCGTCTCGACCATCGCGCTCACCGTCGTCGCCACCGTGCTCGTCAGCTGGGTCACGGCGCTCGCGCTGCTCACCGCGCTGCCGCTGCTCATCGGCGCTGTGCGGTGGTACCTGCGCCGCGCGACCCCGCGCTACCTCGAGGAGTCGGCGGCCTGGGCCGCGATGAACGGCACGTTCACCGAGTCGGTCGAGGGGGCGCGCACCGTCGAGGCGCTCGCGCTCGCGGCCCGACGCCGGGCTCGCGGTGAGGCGGACATCGACCGCATCGTGGAGAAGGAGTCCCGGACGCTCACGCTGCGTCAGGTGCTTTTCCCCGCCGTCGACATGGCGTTCGGCATCCCGAGCGTCGTGGTGCTGCTGTGGGGCGGCTGGCTCGCGTCCCAGGGGCACGTCACGATCGGCGCCGTCACGACGGTGGCGCTCTACACCGTGCAGCTCATGGGCCCGGTCTGGGAGCTCATCTTCTGGGTCGACGAGATCCAGGTCGCGACCGTCTCCCTCGCCCGCATCTTCGGCGTGAGCGACGTCGCGCCCGACCGCACGGCGACCGACGAGGAGCCGCAGGACGAGCACATGGTCGCGCGCGACGTCGAGTACGCCTACCGCGAGGGCGTGCCGGTGCTGCACGGCATCGACCTCGACCTCGCGATCGGTGAGCGGCTCGCGATCGTCGGACCCTCGGGCGCCGGGAAGTCGACGTTCGGCCGCATGCTCGCCGGCGTGCACCCGCCCACCGCGGGGCGCGTGACGGTGGGCGGCGTGCCGCTCGTGCACCTGCCGCTGGAGGACCTGCGCGGTCACGTCGCGCTCGTCACGCAGGAGCACCACGTGTTCGTCGGCACCGTGGCGGACAACCTCCGCCTCGCCCGCGCCCAGGCGACCGAGCGCGAGATGGACGAGGCGCTGCTCGCCGTCGACGCTCTCGGCTGGGTCCGCGACCTGCCCGAGGGACTCGAGACGGGCGTGGGCTCGGGCGGCCACGAGCTGACGCCCGCGCAGGCCCAGCAGATCGCGCTCGCGCGGCTGGTGCTGCTCGACCCGCACACCCTCGTGCTGGACGAGGCGACCTCGCTCATCGACCCGCGCCAAGCGCGCGACCTGGAGTCCTCCCTCGCGGGGGTGCTCGAGGGCCGCACCGTGGTCGCGATCGCGCACCGCCTCTACACCGCGCACGACGCGGACCGGGTGGCCGTGGTCGACGGCGGCCGGATCACGGAGATCGGGTCGCACCACGAGCTCGTGGCGGCCGGGGGTGCGTACGCGCGGCTCTGGCACTCCTGGCAGAGCGAGTAGGGCCTACGGCCGGGCGTCCTCGCCGTCCTCGCGCCGCGCGAGCGCCTCGTCGCGCACCAGCCGGTACCAGACCACGAGCGCGAACAGGCCGAAGACGTACCACTCCACGGCGTAGGCGAGGTTGCGCAGATCGACGCCGCCGCCGTCGTCCAGCGTCGGCCGCGGCACGGTCTCCATCGGGGCGTCAGCGTCGGTGAGCACGAGGTAGGCGTTGTAGATCGGCAGCCCCCACTCCCCCGCGAAGTAGGCGGGCGAGATCGAGCCGAGCTCGCCGGCCGCGAGGCCGGCCCGCGGCACGTACGCCTCGCCCGCGTCGAGCCCGCCCACGAGGGTGAGCTCGCCGTCGGGCGCCGCAGGCACGTCCGCGGGATCGGTGACGAACCCGCGCACGACGGCGAGCCACGGCGAGTCCGGATCGTCCGTCCGCAGGGGGGTCACCACGAGGTACCCCTCCTGGCCGTCGACCACCCGGCCGGGGATGAGGACCCCCTCCTGCGGCTCGTAGGTGCCGGTCACGGTGACGGGGACGCCGACGTGCACGCCCATGAGGTGGGCGCCGGGCTCGAAGACGGACGCGAGCGGCACGGGGTCGGCGCCGCTGGTCGCGGCCTCCTCCGACGCCCGGGCGGCCTCGGCGCGCTCGAACGCACGGTCGATCTGCCAGGCGCCGAGCCGCGCGCAGACCACGGCCGCCACGACGAGGAGGGCCAGCAGCCCGAGCATCCGCCGGGTGCCGGCGGCGGCGAGCAGCTCGCGCCACGAGGGGCGCGGTGGCTTGGGCGGCTGGGGTGAGCGCACCCCCGGTTCGCGCGACGGCGCGCCTGGCGGGGCTGGCTGACTCACCCCTCCAGCCTACGTTCCGGCCGGGCGCCGGGCGGCCCGGCGCTGTGAGGCGCGCCACGCCGTCGTGCCTCCGCTGGGCCGCAGCCACGCGACGGGATGTGAGCCGCGCCACCGTTCGCCTAGGAGCTACCGCATCGGCGGGTTTCGCGCGCGGGACGAACAACCCTCGCCCCGGGGAGCGAAACAGTGCAGGCTAGGCCCCATGGCTACGGTGCAGACGCCCCCCTCGGACACGACGACCTCTGGGTGGCACAGCCGCCCCGACTCCGAGCTCGACCCCGCGACGCTGGAACGCATCGACAAGTGGTGGCGCGCCGCCAACTACCTGTCGGTCGGCCAGATCTACCTCATCGCCAACCCGCTGCTGCGCACGCCGCTGACGCGTGACGACGTCAAGCCGCGTCTGCTGGGCCACTGGGGCACCACGCCCGGCCTGAACTTCCTCTACGCGCACATGAACCGCGCCATCGCGGAGCGGTCGCTGTCGACCGTCTACATCACCGGCCCCGGGCACGGCGGCCCCGGCCTGGTGGCGAACTCCTACCTCGAGGGCACGTACAGCGACACGTACACCCACATCACACAGGACGAGGAGGGGCTGCAGCGGCTGTTCAAGCAGTTCTCCTTCCCCGGCGGCATCCCGAGCCACGTCGCGCCCGAGACGCCCGGGTCGATCCACGAGGGCGGTGAGCTCGGCTACGCGCTCTCGCACGCTTACGGCGCCGCGTTCGACAACCCGGACCTGCTGCTCTTCACCGTCGTGGGCGACGGCGAGGCGGAGACCGGGCCGCTCGCCACGAGCTGGCACTCCAACAAGTTCCTCAACCCCGCCACCGACGGCGTGGTGCTGCCGGTGCTGCATCTCAACGGGTACAAGATCGCCAACCCGACGGTGCTGGCGCGCATCTCCGACGACGAGCTGCACTCCCTCATGAAGGGGTACGGCCACAAGCCGCACGAGTTCGTCGCCGGCTTCGACGACGAGGACTTCGCGTCCATCCACGGCCGGTTCGCCGCGCTGCTGGACGAGGTGCTCGACGAGATCGTCGCGATCAAGGAGCGCGCGGCCGCGGGCGACGAGACGCGGCCCGAGTGGCCGATGATCATCTTCCGCACGCCCAAGGGCTGGACCTGCCCCGCCTACATCGACGGCAAGAAGGCGCAGGACTCCTGGCGCGCGCACCAGGTGCCGCTCGCGAGCGCCCGGGACACCCCCGAGCACCTCCAGGTGCTGGCCGACTGGCTGCAGTCCTACAAGGCCGAGGAGCTGTTCGACGAGAACGGCGTGCTCGATGAGGACATCGCCGCGCTCGCCCCGGCCGGCGAGCTGCGGATGAGCGCCAACCCGCACGCCAATGGTGGCCTGCTCACCAAGGACCTGCGCCTGCCGGACTTCCGCGACTTCGCCGTGCCGGTCCCCGTGCCCGGCTCCGGCATCCACGAGAACACCAAGGTGCTCGGCGAGTGGCTGCGCGAGGTGGTCCGTCTCAACCCGGACAACTTCCGCATCTTCGGCCCCGACGAGACCGCGTCCAACCGCCTGCAGAACGTGTTCGAGGTGACGAAGAAGGTCTGGAACGCGGACTACCACGAGGGCGACACCGACGACCTGCTCGCGCTGCGCGGCCGGGTCGTGGAGATGCTGTCCGAGCACCAGTGCCAGGGCTGGCTCGAGGGCTACCTGCTGACCGGTCGGCACGGCCTGTTCAGCTGCTACGAGGCCTTCATCCACATCATCGACGCGATGTTCAACCAGCACGCCAAGTGGCTCAAGGTCACGTCCGACATCCCGTGGCGCCGACCCATCCCGTCGCTGAACTACCTCCTGTCCAGCCACGTGTGGCGTCAGGACCACAACGGCTTCAGCCATCAGGACCCCGGCTTCATCGACCACGTCGTGAACAAGAAGCCCGAGGTGGTGCGCGTCTACCTGCCGGCGGACGCCAACACCCTGCTGTCCACCTACGACCACTGCCTGCGCAGCCGCGACTACGTCAACGTCGTCGTGGCGGGCAAGCAGCCCGCGCCGCAGTTCCTCACGATGGACCAGGCGATCGCGCACTGCACGCGCGGCCTCGGCATCTGGGAGTGGGCGGGCAGCGAGGTCGACGGCGAGCGGCCCGACGTCGTGCTCGGCTGCGCGGGCGACGTGCCCACGCTCGAGGTGCTCGCCGCGGCGGACCTGCTGCGCAAGAACATCCCCGACCTGAAGATCCGCGTGGTCAACGTCGTCGACCTCATGCGTCTCATGGACGACACCGAGCACCCGCACGGGCTCAACCACCGCGACTTCGACGCCGTGTTCGGTACGGACGTGCCCGTGATCTTCGCGTACCACGGCTACCCGTGGCTCATCCACCGCCTCACCTACCGCCGCACCACGCACGCGAACATCCACGTGCGCGGCTACAAGGAGGAGGGCACCACGACCACGCCGTTCGACATGGTCATGCTCAACGACCTCGACCGGTTCAAGCTCGTCATCGACGTCATCGACCGGGTGCCCGGTCTGGCCGACCGGCACGCCGCGCTGCGCCAGCGGATGGAGGACAAGCGGATCGAGGCTCGCGCCTACACCCGCACGCACGGCGAGGACCTGCCCGAGGTCTCCCAGTGGGTCTGGCCGGACGCCCAGGACCAGTCCGACTCCAGCGCCGTCGACGCCACCGTCGCGACCGGGGGTGACAACGAGTGAGCGCCCGTTCCGTCTACGTGCTCTCCCCGGAGGGCAACGTCGGCAAGTCGACCGTCGCGCTCGGCCTGCTCGACCTGTTCAGCACCCGCGTGCAGCGCGTCGGGGTGTTCCGCCCGATGGTCTCCTCCGACGACGACGCCGTGCTGCAGATGCTCCTGCGCCACGACGGCGTGGACTTCCCGTACTCCGACTGCGTGGGAGTGCGCTACGAGGACGTGCACGCCGACGCCGACGCCGCCATGGACACGATCCTCACCAAGGCGCGCGCCCTGAGCGAGCGGTGCGAGGTGCTCGTCGTGGTCGGGTCGGACTACACCGACGTCGCCGGGCCCACCGAGCTGGCGTTCAACGCCCGCATCGCGGCCAACCTCAGCGCACCCGTGCTGCTCGTCGTCGGGGGCCAGGGCCGCACGCCCGGCCAGGTCCGCCAGGTCGCCGAGGTCGCGAGCAGCGAGGTGCACGCGCACCACGCCCACGTCGCGGCGATCGTCGCGAACCGGTGCGAGCCGGACGAGCTCGCGCAGGTCGCGGACGAGCTGTCCGGCGACGTGCCGGTGTGGACGCTCCCGGAGATCCCGCTCCTGTCGGCGCCGTCGGTCCGCGACCTCATGGAGTCCCTGGACGGCACGCTCGTCTCGGGCGAGGAGGGCCTGCTGGACCGCGAGGCCGAGCACATGCTGGTCGGTGCCATGGGCATCGACCACCTGCTCGACCGGCTCAAGGAGGGCTCGTTCGTCCTCACCCCGGCCGACCGGTCCGACGCCATCGTGGCGCTGCTCGCCGCGCAGAGCGCCGGGGACTTCCCCACGCTGTCCGGGGTCGCGCTCAACGGCGGCTTCGAACTCGCGCCGCAGGTGGAGCGTCTGGTCGCCAGCCTCGGCCGGCGGCTGCCCATCATGCGGACCGAGCTCGGCACGTTCACAGCCGCCAAGCTGGTGGCCGGCACGCGTGGCCTCATCAGCTCGGGCTCGCAGCGCAAGGTCGACCTCGCGCGGCGCACGTTCGAGCAGAACGTGAACGGCGACGCCGTGCTCGAGGCGCTCGACGTCGAACCGTCCGACGTCGTCACGCCGCTCATGTTCGAGCACACGCTCTACGAGCGCGCCCGCGCCGAGCGCCGGCACATCGTCCTGCCGGAGGGCGGCGACGACCGCGTCCTGCGCGCGGCGTCCACCGTGCTGTCCCGCGGCGTGGCCGACCTGACGATCCTCGGCGTCGAGTCCGAGGTGCGCACGCGCGCCTCGGCCCTCGGCCTCGACATCTCCGCGGCCACGGTGCTCGACCCCGCGACGTCGGACCACCTCGAGCCGTTCGCCCAGGAGTACACCCGGCTGCGGGCCCACAAGGGCATGACGGTCGAGCGGGCGCGCGAGATCATCGTCGACGTCTCCTACTTCGGCACGCTCATGGTGCACCTCGGGCTCGCCGACGGCATGGTCTCGGGCGCGCAGCACACCACGGCGCACACGATCAAGCCGTCGTTCGAGACGATCAAGACCGCTCCCGGCGTCTCGATCGTGTCCTCGTGCTTCTTCATGTGCCTCGCGGACAAGGTGCTGGTCTACGCCGACTGCGCGGTCAACCCCGACCCGAACGCCGAGCAGCTCGCGGACATCGCGATCTCCTCGGCCCGCTCCGCGGTGCAGTTCGGCGTCGAGCCCCGGGTCGCGATGCTGTCCTACTCCACCGGGGAGTCCGGGCACGGCGCGGACGTGGACAAGGTGCGCCAGGCGACGGAGATCGTCCGCACGCGCTCACCCGAGCTCGTCGTCGAGGGGCCGATCCAGTACGACGCGGCGGTCGACCCGGGCGTCGCGGCCTCGAAGATGCCGGGCTCGCCCGTCGCCGGCAAGGCCACCGTGCTGATCTTCCCCGACCTCAACACCGGTAACAACACGTACAAGGCGGTGCAGCGCTCGGCCGGCGCCGTCGCCGTCGGACCGGTGCTCCAGGGCCTGAACAAGCCCGTCAACGACCTGTCCCGCGGGGCGACCGTCAAGGACATCATCACCACCGTCGCCATCACCGCGATCCAGGCCCAGGGATCCGGCGAACCTGCCGCGCAGGCAGCCGCCGACGCACCCGCCCTCCAGGAGGCCACCGCATGACCGCCCGTTCCGTTCTCGTCCTCAACTCCGGCTCCTCGTCGCTGAAGTACCAGCTCGTCGACGCCGACTCGGAAGAGGCGCTCGCCTCCGGCATCATCGACCGGGTCGGGGAGGAGTGGTCGAACGTCCAGCACGTCGTCGGCGACTACAAGGCGACCCGGACCCTGCCGGTGGCCGACCACACCGCCGCCCTCGAGACCGTGCTCGGCCTCTTCGCCGAGCTCGGACCGCACCTGGAGGACGCGGGGATCGTCGCCGTCGGGCACCGCGTGGTGCACGGCGGGACGTTCTTCACGAGGGCGACCGTGGTCGACGACGCCGTCGAGGCCGCCATCGAGTCCCTCGTGCCGCTCGCGCCGCTGCACAACTCGGCCAACCTCACCGGCGTGCGGGTGGCGCGCCGCCTGCTGCCCGGCGTGCCGCACGCGGTGGTCTGCGACACCGCGTTCTTCGCCGGCCTGCCGCCGGAGACGGCGACGTACGCGATCGACCGCGAAGTCGCGCGGGAGCACCAGGTCCGCCGCTACGGCGCGCACGGCACGTCGCACAAGTTCGTCTCGACCGAGGTGGCCGCGTTCCTGGGCCGCGACCTCGCCGAGTTGCGCACGATTGTGCTGCACCTGGGCAACGGCGCGTCCGCGTCCGCGGTCCGGGGCGGCGCGGCGATCGACACCTCGATGGGCCTGACGCCGCTCGAGGGGCTCGTCATGGGCACCCGCTCGGGCGACATCGACCCGGCGGTCGTGTTCCACCTGCACCGCAACGCCGGCATGTCGGTCGACGAGATCGACGACCTGCTCAACCGCCGCTCGGGCGTGCGCGGCCTGTCCGGCGTCACGGACATGCGCGAGCTGCACGCGCTGCGCGCGTCCGGCGACGCCGACGCCGAGCTCACGCTCGCCGTCTACGCGCAGCGCCTCAAGAAGTACATCGGGTCCTACCTCGCCGAGCTCGGCGGCCTCGACGTCGTCGTGTTCACGGCCGGCATCGGCGAGAACGACGACGTCGTGCGCGCGCGAGCGCTCGAGGGGCTCGAGCACCTCGGCATCGAACTGGACCCCGAGCGCAACGCCGGTCGCGTGAAGCAGCCGACCGTGATCTCGCGCGAGGGGTCTCCGGTGACGGTCGCCGTCGTGCCGACGAACGAGGAGCTCGAGATCACGCGGCAGGTGCTCGCGGTCGTGTAGCGGCGGTTCCGCTGCAGACGCACACGCGGACACAGACGTACGACGGCGAGGAGCGGGTTGCGCTCCTCGCCGTCGTACGTTCGTGGGTGCGTCCGCCGGGCGCGCGCCGGTCAGCCGAGGATGACGTCCTTGACCGGCCGACGCGGGGTCCGCACGTGGGCCAGCTCGCCGGCCGGGTGGCCGAGCCGCAGCACCTGGTGCACCACGACCGGCTCGGGCGAGGCGAGCGCCTCGGACACCGCGGCGTCCACCTTCTCGCGCGAGTCGGGCTCCTCGAGCGCCTGGCCCAGCACGCCGATGCCGAGCCCGAGCGCGGTCGCCTCGAGCATGACGCGCTGCATCGCGTAGCCGCCGAGCAGCTGGTCCACCGGGGCGTCCGAGGCCGAGGTCAGCACGAGCAGCGCGGCGGGGTCCTCGAAGAAGGTCGCCTCACCGCTCGCCGCCGAGCCCATCGGGGTCTGCGTGAAGTCCCGCAGCGGGATCTTGCCCTCCGCGTCGGGCAGTCCGATGGCCGCCGAGGGGATGCCCGTGTGGGACTCGTTGTCGACCCAGCGCTCGATCTCCTCGAGGTAGTCGGGGTCGTCCTGGCGTGCGACCTCCGCCTCGGCCGTGAGGGCGAGCAGGGTGCGCACGAGCGGCTCGGGTGCGGGCGTGCCGGTGACGAGCTCGGACGCGCCGGCCGCCGCGCTGAGCGCGGCCCACTCGGCCTGCGTCGGGGCGCCGCCGGTGAGCGGTGCGCGCGTCGTGAAGCGCTCGCGGACGGTCGGGGCGAGGCGCTCCGCCTGCGCCTTGACGGCCGCGGGGGCCGCGTCGTCGCCGACCTGCACGATGGCGAGCGGACGGCCACCGTACGCCTGGCCCCCGGCGAGCTCGCCGTCGCTCGGCGCGTCCCCCACCCGCAGCTCCGTGCTCGTAGCGAGCCCGGTGCGGGCGACGAGCGCGATCTCGAGCGTGGCGAGCACGGCCCCGATCGACGCGAGCGCCCAGCGGCCCGACGGGTCGACCGTGCGGGGGGTGGCGTCGGGGTCGAGGCTCACGGCCACGGCGTCGCCGAGCACCGTGAACCGCCACGGCTGGCTGTTGTGGATCGAGGACGCGTACGTGGCGTCCTCGATGGCGCTGATGATGCGGTCCTGCTCGACCATCGGTCCTCCGAACCTGGCTTGCCTGGGGGCGCCGGTCGCCCCTGTTCACCGTAGGGGTGGTGTGCACCCCTACTGTCCACCGTAGGGGCTGCGGACCCGAGGGGGTCGGGCACTAGGGCCCGGGTCCGCCGTGTCCCGGGGGGTGCGGGCGGCACGAGGGCTCGGGACGCACGAGGGTCCGGGTCCGCACCTGCGGACCCGGACCCTCCTCCCCCGGGGGCTGACGCGTCGACGCACCGACGCGACCGGGGGTCCGCCCCGACGGAGCAGGGGCGGCGTCGCGATGAGCGCTGGGCTCAGGCCGTGGCGGCGATCGGGTCGACGACCTCCTCCTCGGCGACCGCGCGGGCGTCGCGCATGCTCTTGAGCACGATGACGATCGCGGCCGTGACGAGGGTGCCGATCACCAGCGCGACGAGGAACCCGAACGCGTTCCCGATCAGCGGGAGGACCCAGATGCCGCCGTGCGGGGCGACGAGAGTGGACCCGAAGGCCATCGTGATCCCGCCGGTGACGGCCGAGCCGACGACCGAGGAGACGATGACGCGCCACGGGTCGGCCGCCGCGAACGGAATCGCGCCCTCGGAGATGAACGACGCACCGAGCAGCCAGGCCGCCTTGCCGTTCTCGCGCTCGATCTCGGTGAAGAGGTTCTTGCGCACGGTCGTGGCGAGCGCCATCGCGAGCGGGGCCACCATGCCGGCCGCCATGACCGCAGCCATGATCTTGTACTGCGTGGCGTCGGCCGCGAGGCCCTCGGTCGCCAGGCCGGTGACGGCGAACGCGTAGGCCACCTTGTTCACCGGGCCGCCGAGGTCGAAGCCCATCATGGCGCCGAGCAGCAGGCCGAGCAGCACGCTGCTGCCGCCGGACAGACCGGTGAGCCAGCTGGACAGTCCCTCCATCGCGGACGCGATCGGCCGCCCGATCACCACGAGCATGAGGATGCCGATGACGAACGAGGACAGCAGCGGGATGACGACCACCGGCATCACGCCGCGCAGGCCCTTCGGGACCTTCCAGCGGCTGATCCACAGCGCGAGGAAGCCGGCCGCGAAGCCCGTGACGAGACCGCCGAGGAAGCCGGCCCCGACGAATCCCGCCGCTGCGCCGCCGACGAAGCCGGGCACGAGGCCGGGCCGGTCCGCGATCGCGTAGGCGATGAAGCCCGACAGCACCGGCACGAGGAAGCCGAAGGCGAGCTGGCCGGTCTTGAGCAGCACCACCGACCACTCCTGCAGCGAGGTGGGGTCGAAGCTCGCGAACACGGTGGCGGCGTCGAGCTTGGTGACCTCGATGGCGCCCTCCGCACCACCCCACGCGACCTGGGCGAGCATGAAGCTGAGCGCGATGAGGATGCCGCCCGCGGCGACGAACGGAATCATGTAGGACACGCCCGTCATGAGCCACTGACGCACCTTGGTGAGCGTGCTGGCGTTCTTGTCGACCTTGGTGCCGGGGCCGCCCGAGACGGCGCCCGCGGCGGGCGCGGTCACGACGCCGGACTCGACGGCGGCCACGGCCTCCGCGACGACCTTCGCCGGCTCGTGCACGGCGCGCTTGACGCCCACGTCGATCGTGGGCTTGCCGGCGAACCGCTCGCGACCCTTGACCTCGAGGTCGGCGGCGAAGATCACGCCGTCGGCCGCGTCGATGACCGCCTGGTCGATCGGGTCGGAGCCGATCGAGCCCTGGGTCTCGACGACGACCTCGTGGCCGGCCGCCTTCCCGGTCTGCTCGAGGGCCTCGGCCGCCATGTAGGTGTGGGCGATGCCCGTGGGGCAGGAGGTGACAGCAACGAACTTCATCAGGCGACCGCCTCGTTGACGATGTCGGACACGGACTGGGCGTCGCCGGCGTCGCGCAGCGACCCGGTGAACGTGGGGTTCACGAGCTTGCGGGCCAGCTTCGCCAGGATCTGCAGGTGCTCGTTGGCACCCTCGGCGGGCGCCGCGATGAGGAAGACCAGGGTGGCCGCGCCGTCGGGCCCGCCGAAGTCGACGCCGTTCGGGACGGTCGCGACGGCGAGGCTCGGGGCGAGCACAGCGGCGGACTTCGCGTGCGGGAGACCGATCTTCCCGGGCATGCCCGTGGCGGTCTGCGCCTCGCGCGCCTTGACGTCGGCCGCGAAGGCGGCGGCGTCGCTCACGCGCCCGGCGGCGGCGAGCTTGTCGGCGAGGACGGCGACGACGGCTTCCTTGTCGGTCGCGTCCAGGTCGACGGCCACGAGGTCGGCGGTGATCAGCGGCGTTGCCATGTCACATCTCCTTGATGGGGGTGGTGGGATCGGGGGTCGTGAGGATCCGGACCTCGTCGGCCCGGACGAGATCGGGGGTCGGCACCGCGGTGCCAGGAAGCTGGACGGCGGCCCGGCCCCACGCGACGGCGGTGCGCAGCGCGTGGGCGGGGTCGGCGGCCAGGTCGGTGCGCGAGTCGGCGCCGTGCCCGCTGGTGCAGGCCGCGAGGTAGCCCGCGAGCGTGGTGTCGCCCGCGCCGACCGTCGAGGCTGCGACGAGCGCGGGTCCGCCGGCCCACCACGAGCCGTCGGCGCTCACGAGGAGCGCGCCGTGCGCGCCGAGGCTCACGAGGACCCGGTCGGTGCCGGTGGCGACGAGCTCGCGAGCGGCGGTCACGACGTCCCCCACGGTGGGCAGCTCGCGGCCGACGAGCTCGGCGAGCTCTTCGTCGTTCGGCTTGATGAGCGCAAGCCCGCCGGCGGCGACCGCCTGCTGCAGCGCCGGCCCGGAGGTGTCCAGCACGAGGCCCGCGCCGCGCTCGCGCACGAGCCCGCCGAGGCGGACGTAGAGGTCGGGGGCCACGCCCGCGGGCAGGCTGCCCGCGGCGACGACTACGTCGCCCGGGGCGACGGCGTCCGCGACGGCGCGCAGGAGCCGGTCGCGAGCAGCGTCGTCGAGGTTCGGGCCAGGCGCGTTGACCTTCGTGGTGTCGCCGGCGACGAGCGTGATGTTGGAGCGGGTGGCGCCCTCGACGGGGACAGGGACGGTGGGCACGCGGAGCTGCGCGAGGAGCGCGAGGAGGAGCTCGCCGTCGGGCCCGCCCACGGGCAGGACCGCACGGGTCGGGATGCTCGCGGCGTGCAGCGCGCGGGAGACGTTGATGCCCTTGCCGCCCGCGTCCACGTGCACCGCGGCGGCGCGGTTGACCTCACCGACGAGCAGGTGGTCCAGGTCGTAGGCGCGGTCGATGCTCGGGTTGGGGGTGAGGGTGACGATCATCGCTGCTCGTCCATCGCTGGGCTCCTTCGGCTGGCGCTGCTTCGCGCCGATTCGGTCCGACTCTCGTTGTCGCGTGTCCGAGTCTGCCCGTATAGCGCACAGGCGTCAAGAGTCCCCGCGAAAGTGGGGTCGTCCGGTCCGTTTCGGACAGAAACGGGCAAGGCCAGGGTTCAGCGGTCGCGGAAGGGAACCGTGCTAGCGCCCCACGGTGTCGGGGGCGATCACTCCGTGAGCCGGCCAGTCAGCGGCCGTGGACCTCGACGTCCTGCCGTTCGTACCCCAGATGCCCGTAGCGCGTCGCCGCGGGGTGCCGGCGCGCACCATGAGCTGCACCTTCCGGGCACCCTGCGCCGCGAGTCACCCCTCGGCGGCCGTCACCAGGGCACGCGATCCCCGCGCCGCGTCGCCCGCGCGTCTCAGCGCGGGGAGTACGGCGAGACGACGACCTCGACCCGCTGGAACTCCTTGACGTCGGAGAAGCCCGTGGTCGCCATCGCCTTGCGCAGCGCGCCGATGAGGTTGAGGGTGCCGTCGGCCCGGCCGCCGGGGCCGTGCAGGATCTCCTCCATCGTGCCGACCGTGCCGACCCGCACCCGCACGCCGCGCGGCAGGTCGGGGTGGTGGGCCTCGCTCCCCCAGTGCCAGCCGCGGCCGGGCGCCTCGGTCGAGCGCGCGAGCGCGGCGCCGAGCATCACGGCGTCGGCGCCGCAGGCGATGGCCTTGACGAGGTCGCCGGACCGGCCGACCGATCCGTCGGCGATCACGTGGACGTACCGGCCGCCGGACTCGTCGAGGTAGTCGCGGCGCGCGGCCGCGACGTCCGCGACGGCGGTGGCCATCGGCGCGTGGATGCCGAGGCTGAGTCGGGTCGTCATCGCGGCGCCGCCGCCGAACCCGACGAGGACGCCTGCGGCGCCGGTGCGCATCAGGTGAAGGGCGGCGGTGTACGTCGAGGCGCCGCCGACGATCACGGGGACGTCGAGCTCGTAGATGAAGCGCTTGAGGTTGAGCGGCTCGGCGGACGTCGACACGTGCTCCGCCGAGACGGTCGTGCCGCGGATGACGAACAGGTCCACGCCCGCCCCGACGACCGTGCGCCAGTGCTCCTGCGTGCGCTGCGGCGAGAGCGCACCCGCGACGGTGACGCCGGCGGCGCGAATCTCCCGGATCCGCTCGGTGACGAGCTCGGGCACGATCGGCGAGGAGTACAGCTCCTGCATCCGCCGGGTCGCGTCGCCCGCGGGAATGGTCGCGATCTCCTCGAGCAGCGGCTCGGGGTCCTCGTACCGGGTCCACAGGCCCTCGAGGTCGAGCACGCCGATGCCGCCGAGGCGACCGAGCTCGATCGCGGTGCTGGGGCTCATGACGGAGTCCATCGGGGCCGCCACGACGGGCAGATCCACCTGGTACGCGTCGATCTGCCACGAGACCGAGACGTCCGAGGGCGTCCGCGTGCGCCGGCTCGGGACGACGGCGATGTCGTCGAAGGTGTACGCGCGGCGTCCGCGCTTGCCGCGACCGATCTCGATCTCGTTGCTCACGGTGACCCAGGCTAGTGGGTCGCTCCGGCACGCACCGGGCGGGTCGTCCCCACGGTGTCGGTGGCCGGTGCGAGAGTGTGGGCATGACGGTGACGAGTGCAGCGCGCGAGGGCCGCGCGGTCGGCTGGGCGGCCGGCCGACTGGTCGGGTTCGACACGGAGACCACCGGGGTCGACGTGACGAACGACCGGATCGTCACCGCCGCGCTCGTCATCCGCGAGGGCCTGCACGGCCTGTCCCGCACGCGCACCTGGGTGATCGACCCCGGCGTGGAGATCCCCGAGGCCGCGAGCGCCATCCACGGCATCACCACCGAGTACGCACGCCGCCACGGCCGTCCGCCCGCGGAGGTGCTCGAGGAGCTCGCCGTCGCGATCTCGGGAGCGATGGCCGACGGCGTGCCCGTCGTCGCGTACAACGCCGCCTTCGATCTGACGATCCTCGAGTACGAGCTCGCGCGGCACGGCCTGCGCACCGTGACCGAGCGGCTGGGCCGGACGCCGGGACCCGCGATCGACCCGCTCGTGCTCGACCGCGCGCTGGACCGCTACCGGCCCGGCAAGCGGCGCCTGGAGAACCTCGCGCAGTTCTACGGCGTGGTCGCCTCGGGCGACCTGCACGCCGCTGACGTCGACGTCGAGGCGACGCTCGACGTGCTGGGCGCGCTCGTGGCCCGCTTCCCCGAGCTGGCCGAGGTGGACCTCGTCGCGATGCACGAGCGGCAGGTCCGCGCGCACTGGCGCTGGGCGCAGGGCTTCAACGCCTGGCTGCTGGAGAACGGGTTCGAGCGTCCGCCGGCGGACGGCAGCTGGCCGCTGCAGGGCGCGTACGCGCTGCCCGCCGACGTCGTCGCGGACATCGTGGCGCGGGCTCGCGCGGCCGCCGCGGCCCACCGCGTCGACCGGCCCGTGGCTGACCTGGTCGCGGGCTGAACCGCCCACCGCCCCGCCCTCAGCGCAGCACGACCTCGCTCACCGGCCGCCGCTGGGTGTGCCCCGGCGACAGCGGCTGGTCGGGGTGGCCGAGCCGCAGGATCTGGTGCACCACGGCGCGGTGCCCGAGCGACCCCGAGGCCGCGGCGTCCACCGCGGCGTGCGACGCGGGCTCCTCGAGCGCCTGGCCGAGCACGCCGGTGCCGAGACCGAGCGACGTCGCCGCGAGCATGGCCCGCAGCATCCCGTACCCGCCGAGAACCTGGTCCAGCGGACCGTCCTCGCTCGTGGTCACCAGCAGCAGCGACGGCGGGAACTCGAACTCCTTCTCCCCCGCCTCACCGGCCCGTCCGGACAGGCTCTGCGCGAAGTCGCGCCCCGGGTAGTGGTGGGCGGAGTCGGCCGGGCCCGCGGACTGGTGCGGGATCCCGACGCGGCCCTCGCGGTCGATCCAGGCCTGGACCTCGGCGAGGTACGCCGGGTCGTCGACGCGCTCGGCGTCCGCGCGTGCGGTGAGCTCCACCAGCGTGATCGTGAGCGCGCTCTCAGCGCGCTCGGCGCGGAGCCCCGACCGCGCGGCCGGGCCGCTCGGAGGGACCGCGGACTCCAGCACGAACGCCCACTCCTCGTCCGTGGGGCCCCCGGCGCGCAGCGGCTCCCGGGTCGTGTGGCGCTGGGGCATCGCGGCGGCGAGCCGACTCGCGTCGCCGGGCTCGCCGTCGCCCGTGCGCACGACGGCGAGCGTCGCGCCGTCCCACGCCTGACCCCCGGCGGTGGGTCCGCCGGGCGCCTCGGTGCCCTCGGGGAAGAAGGTGGTCTCGCTGGCGTGGCCGGTGCGCGCCGCGAGCGCGATCTCGAGACCGGCGACGACGGCGCCGATCGACGCGAGCGCCCAGCGGCCCGACGGGTCGACCAACCGGGGCGTCACCGACGCGTCCAGGCTGACGTGGACCTCCTCGCCCACGATCCGGAACCGCCACGGCTGGGAGTTGTGGATGGAGGGTGCGAGCACCGCGTCCTCCAGAGCCGCCATGATCCGGCGACGTTCGAACACGAGGGCCTCCTTGGGTCGCGGACGATGAGTCCGACGATATCGGTGCCGCGCCACGCCGGACGACGGCCGGAGGTCCCGGCGCACGCCGCCCGGCACCGCTACGCGTGGGACGCGCCACCCGCGTCAGGACGTGGCGGCCTCGACGAGGAACAGCGAGTACCCGATCGCCGGCGCGAGCAGCGCGACGCCGTAGATCACCACGCGCACGATCTCCGGCGGGTGGATCTTGAGGTCGTGCAGGGAGTGGAAGAACCGGTGCGCGGCGTGCCACAGCACGAGCGCGAGCACGACGAACAGCACGAGCGCCACGAACCAGTTCGTCAGCACGCCGTGCATCGTCTCGTAGGTGCCTTCGGCGCCCCCGAACACCCCGAACGGCACGAGGAACGCGAAGATCACGATGAGCACCGGCATGAGGAAGACCGACACCATGCCGCCGCCGCCGAACAGACCCCAGAACAGCGGCTCGTTCGTCCGCCCCGCCCAGCGCCTCATGACCACGCACCTCCCAGCCAGGCCACCATGACCGCGGCGAAGATCACCAGCAGCAGCACCTGCTGCGCGATGATCCAGCCGTCCGCGAGGAACCGGGTGCCTCGCTGCACCTTGATGATCGACGGCGTGAGCTGGTCCCAGCTCACGGTGTGCAGCACGGCGGCGGCGAGCGCGAGCACGTTGAGCACGAGGACGAACGGGTTGCGCTGCAGGTCCACCCACCACGTCCAGGAGTCCAGTCCCGCGGCGATCGAGACCATGCCCAGCATGAGGTTGAGCACGAACAGGCCGACGACGACGGCGGCGCCCTCCCGCAGGAAGTACGCGCGGTACTCCTTGGTCGCGAGGAACCAGGTCCGCTTCATGGTCGGGCGGTAGGGGTTGCGCTGGCTCACCGTGCCGTCCCCGGCGCCGGTGCCCTCCTCGCGCCGCCGGGCCACGCGGTCCGCCTGCGCGAGCCGTCCGACGTCCAGGGTGCGCGCCGGCGCGGGTCGGGTGTCCTCGGGCCTCGGGCCGGTCGGGCTCGAGGTCGGTGCTCCGGTCATGCGTGACCACCGTCCTTCGCTCCGGGTGCGCCGTGGTGCGGCATCACGAACTCGGTGGCCCAGTCCATCGTCGCCGCGAACTTGGCCTGCTGGATGGCGGCGGCCGGGTCGACGCCCTTGGGGCACGCCGTCGAGCACGCGCCGACGAACGTGCACGGCCACAGGCCGTCCTCCTGGTCCAGGAGCGGCAGCCGCTGCGCGTTGCCGAAGTCGCGGGAGTCCTTGTTGTAGCGGACCGCCGCGGTGATGGCCGCCGGGCCGAGGAAGTCCGTGGCGAGCCCGACCTGCGGGCACGCGGCGTAGCAGAGCATGCAGTTGATGCACGCCGCGAACTGGCCGTAGCGGGTCATCTGCTCGGGCGTCTGGAGGTTGCCCGGCTCGGGCGTCCCCGTCGGATCCGGGTGCAGGTACGGCTCGACGGCGGCGAGCTTCGTCATGAATGGCTCGAGGTCCACCACGAGGTCGCGCTCGACGGCGTGGTTCGCCAACGGCTCGATCCGCAGCGGGCCGGGCGCGTACGTGCGCAAGAACTGCTCGCAGCCGAGCTTCGGCTCGCCGTTGAGCATGAACCCGCACGAGCCGCAGATCGCCATCCGGCAGCTCCACCGGAACGTGATCGAGGAGTCCAGCTCGTCCTTGATGTAGTTGAGGGCGTCCAGCACGGACGTGTCCTGGGTCCAGGGGACCTCGTAGGACACGAGCCGCGGGGTGTCGTCGACGTCGGGGCGGTAACGCTGCACCTCCACGGTCATGACGCCGCCGGCCTCGCTGTGAGCCATCACGCCTCCTTCGGGATCGTCGGGGTCTCAGCGGTCGCCGCCTTGCCGGGCGCCTGCCCGGCCGCACCGTACGCGCGGGTGGCGGGCTGCGACGTCGTGATCACGACCGGTTCGTAGGACACGACCGGGTGGCCCTGCGCGTCGCGGGTGGCGAGCGTGTGCGCGAGGAAGCGTTCGTCGTCGCGCTTGTCGAAGCCGTCGAGGCGCTGGTGCGCGCCGCGCGACTCCTCGCGCGCCAGGGCGGAGGCGGCCATGGCGTGCGCGACGTCGAGCATGTGCCCGAGCTCGATCGCCTGCGTCCAGTCCGTGTTGTAGACGGGGCAGGTGTCCGACACGCGGACGTCGGCGTAGCGCTCCTGCAGCGCCGCGATCCGCGACACCGCCTCGCGCATCCCGTCGCCCGTGCGGTAGATGCCGAGCCCGGCGTCCATCGCGGCGTTCATCTCGCGGCGGATCGCCGCGGGGTCCTCCGTGCCGGCGCCCATCATCGCCACATACCGGTCGGCGACGTCGGCCGCGCGCGAGCGCACGCCGATCGAGGGCCGCACCGGGTCGAGCACCGCGAACGCGCCCGCCTGCTCGCCCGCGACCTTGCCGAGCACGCACAGCTCGGCGAGGGAGTTGGAGCCGAGCCGGTTCGCCCCGTGCAGCCCTGAGGACGAGCACTCCCCTGCGGCGTAGAGGCCGGGCAGCGACGAGGAGGCGTCGAGCCCGACCCGGATGCCGCCCATCGTGTAGTGCACGGCGGGCCGCACGGGGATGACGTCCTTGACCGGGTCCAGGCCCAGGTACTGCTCGGCGAGCTCGACGATGAGCGGGAGCCGCTCGTGGATGTAGGCCGCACCGAGGTGGCGCAGGTCGAGCCCGACGGCGGGGCCGTGCGCGGTCTCGAGCGTGCGGCCCTTCTGCAGCTCGTGCCAGTAGGCCTGGGACACGCGGTCGCGCGGCCCGAGCTCCATGAACTTGTTCTCGGGGTGGCCCAGCGGTGTCTCGGGGCCGAGGCCGTAGTCCTGCAGGTAGCGGTAGCCGTCCTTGTTCACGAGGATGCCGCCCTCGCCGCGGGCGCCCTCGGTGAGCAGGACGCCCGAGCCGGGCAGCGCCGTCGGGTGGTACTGCACGAACTCCATGTCGCGCAGCGGCACCCCGGCGCGGTAGGCCATGCCCATGCCGTCGGCGGTGCAGATCGCCCCGTTGGTGTTGCTGCCGTAGATCCGCCCCGCACCGCCGGTGGTGATGACCACCGCGCCCGCCTCGAACAGCACCGGGTAGCCGTCGCGCATCGTGTACGCGAGCACGCCGCGCGCCCGCTCGGTGCCGCCCTCGTCGTCCGTGACGACCTCGAGTGCGAAGAACTCGTCGTACCGCACGATCTGCGGGTACTTGAGCGAGGTCTGGAACATCGAGTGCAGCATGTAGAAGCCGGTCTTGTCCGCGGCGAACCACGTCCGCGGCTGGCTCATGCCGCCGAACCGGCGCACGTTGACGTGGCCGTCCGGACGCCGGCTCCACGGGATGCCCCACTTCTCCAGCTGGTACATCTCCTCGGTCGCGTGCTCGACGAAGTACTGCACGACGTCCTGGTCGCTCAGCCAGTCCCCGCCCGCCACCGTGTCGTTGAAGTGCTTCTCGAGGGAGTCGCCCTCCCCCACCACACCCGCGGAGCCACCCTCGGCGGCCACCGTGTGGGACCGCATGGGGTACACCTTCGAGATCAGGGCGATCGACAGGTCGGGGTAGCGCTCCGCCACCGCGATGGCGGCGCGCAGGCCCGCCCCACCACCTCCGACGATCGCGACGTCGACCCTGACGGTCTGCATGTGCTCTCCTCTTCGGGGTGGGGCGGGTGGTGCGCGGGGTGGGCGGTGCTAGTTGCGCGGTGCGGTCATCGCGGCGACGTCGAGCGCCGTCGCGAGCTGCTCCTCGGTGAGCTCGCCGCGCTCGACGTAGCCGAGCGCGCGGACGGCGTCGGCGATCGTCGAGTTGTCGGCGACCGACTTCTTCGCGATCTTCGCGGCCGCCTCGTAGCCGATGAGGCGGTTGAGCGGCGTGACGATCGACGGCGAGGACTCCGCGAGCGCGCGGCAGCGCTCGACGTGCGCGACGATCCCGTCGACGCAGCGCTCGGCGAGCACGCGCGAGGCGTTGCCGAGCAGCGTGATCGACTCGAGCAGGTTGCGCGCCATCATCGGGATCATGACGTTGAGCTCGAAGAGCCCGGACGCCCCGCCGTAGGTGATCGCGGCGTCGTTCCCGATGACCTGGGCGCAGACCTGCAGCGTGGCCTCGGGCAGGACCGGGTTCACCTTGCCGGGCATGATCGAGGAGCCCGGCTGGAGGTCGGGCAGCGCGATCTCGCCGAGGCCGGCGCGCGGTCCCGAGCCCATCCAGCGCAGGTCGTTGCACAGCTTGGTGAGGCTCACGGCGACCGTCTTGAGCGCGCCGGAGGTCTCCACGAACGCGTCCATCGCGCCCTGGGCCTCGAAGTGGTTCGTGGCCTCGACGACGGGCAGGCCCGTCTGCTCGGCCACGTAGGCGATGACCTTCTGCGGGAAGCCCGCCGGGGTGTTGATCCCGGTGCCCACCGCCGTGCCGCCCTGCGGCAGCTCGGCGAGGCGGCCGAGCGTCGCACGCACCCGCTCGACGCCGTAGCGCACCTGGGTGGCGTACCCGCCGAACTCCTGGCCGAGCATGACCGGCGTGGCGTCCATGAGGTGCGTGCGGCCGGACTTCACCACGTCGGCGAACTCCTCGGCCTTGGCCTCCAGCGAGGCCGCGAGGGTCTCCAGACCGGGCAGGAGCACCGTCGTCACGGCCTCGAGCGCCGCGATGTGCACCGAGGAGGGGAAGACGTCGTTGCTGGACTGCGAGGCGTTCACGTGGTCGTTGGGGTGCACGGGGCGACCGAGCGAGCGCGTGGCGAGGGTCGCGATGACCTCGTTGGTGTTCATGTTCGAGGACGTGCCCGAGCCCGTCTGGAACACGTCGATCGGGAAGTCACGGTCGTAGCCGCCTGCGATGACCTCGTCGGCCGCGGCGGCGATCGCCCCCGCGACCTCGGCGTCCAGAACCCCGAGGTCGGCGTTGGCGCGGGCGGCCGCCTTCTTGATCTGCGCGAGGGCGGCGATGTGGTGCCGGGACAGGCCCGTCCCCGAGATCGGGAAGTTCTCCACCGCGCGCTGGGTCTGCGCGGCGTACGTCGCGTCCTTGGGGACACGCACCTCGCCCATGGTGTCGTGCTCGATGCGGTACTCGATCTCCGCCACTGTTCCTCTTCCTCTCCGTGTCCGGACGGCTCGTGGTCCGGGTCCGACTCGATCGTGTCAGGTGACGTGCGCCCGTGCCAGGCGGTCCAGGTGTGTCAGCCTCGGGCTCACAGGATCCCGATGAGGGCCATCCACCCGGTGCCGACCGAGGTCCAGATGACGATGAGCACGACGCTCATCACGAGGCCGTTCGTCCACCACCGGTTGAGCGGCACGTACCCGGTGCCGAACAGCACGGGCGCGGGACCCGCCGCGTAGTGCGTGAGCGTCGCGAACAGGTTGGAGATGAAGGCGAACACGAGGGCCGCGAACAGTGGCGGGGCTCCGGTGGCCACCGCGGTGGCGAGGAACGCCGCGTACATCGCCGAGATGTGGGCCGTGTTCGAGGCGAACAGGTAGTGGCTGTACCAGTAGACCATCGTGAGGATCGCGAAGGCGACCATCCACGGCAGCCCGCCGGTGAGCGCGCTCATCTCCGAGCTCACCCACGGGATGAGGCCGAGGGTGTTGAGGAACGTGGCCATCATGACGAGCGCCGCGAACCACACGAGCGTGTCCCAGGCCTGCGTCTCCTTCTTGACGTCCTCCCAGGTGAGCACGTTCACCAGGAGCAGGACCGACAGGCCGATGAGGGCCGCCGTCGTGGCGCTCATGTCCATGAGCGGTCCGCCGAGGGTCCACAGCAGCAGGAGCACGACGATGGTGCCGGTCATGATCCACTCGTTGCGGTGCAGCGGGCCGAGCTCGGTGAGCTGGCGCTGCGCCTCGGCCGCGGCCTCGGGGGTCTCCTTGACCTCGGGCGGGAAGACCTTGAGCAGCACCCACGGCACGGCGATCAGCGAGACGAGCCCCGGCACGATCGCCGCGAGCGCCCAGTTGCCCCACGTGATCGTGATGTCCTGCCCGGCGGCCAGCTCCTGCGCCAGCGGGTTGCCCGCCATCGCGGTGAGGAACATCGCCGAGGTCACGCAGTTGACGATGTAGGCGGTCTGCATGAAGTAGGCGCCGACCTTGCGGGCCGAGGGCCCGTTCGGCTCCGAGCCGTACTGCCTAGAGATCGACGTGAGGATCGGCATGATGATGCCGCCCGCGCGGGCGGTGTTCGACGGGGTCGCCGGCGCGAGCACGAGGTCGGTCAGCGCCATCCCGTAGGCCACGCCGAGCGGTCGCCGCCCGAGCTTCGCGACGAAGAAGAGCGCGATCCGCCGGCCCAGCCCCGTCTTGACCACGCCGCGGGAGATGAAGAACGCCATCACGATGAGCCAGATGGTGGTGTTCGCGAAGCCGGAGAGCGTGTCACCGATGCTCAGCGTCCCGCCGGCCGCGATGACCGCCATGCCGATCATGCACAGCGCGCCCATCGGCAGCGGTTTGAGGATGATGGCGAGGATCGTGGCGACGAAGATCGCCAGCAGGGCCCACGCGTGCGCGGCCGCCTCCGGGTCGTACTTCGGCTCCCCGGTCGTCTTGTCCACGGCATCGGTCACGAAGGACACGAACGCATCGGGTGCGCCGATCGCCCAGATGATCAGGCCCACCGCCACCGGGATGAGGAACAGGGCCCAGCGGGGCAGACCCTTGCGGGCGGGTGGGGCGACCTGCGCGGCCGGCGTCGTTGCGGGAGCGCTCATGGATCCTCCTCGATGAAGCGAGTTGTCACCGCAAGTCTTGTGATCACGCCGCGAGACGGCGAAGGACCTACGTCCCGAATCCCGTGACCACAACGACCGCAACCCCATCCCTACTCGCCCGGGCTGCCCTCGGCAAGGGCGGGCGTCGATACTGGGCCGATGACGACGACGTCCTCCCCGTCCGGCGTCCGCCCGGAGCGGGTCCGGACGCGCACGCCGAGGGGCGGTTCGCTCGCGACCCGGGTGTTCGTCGCCCAGCTCCTCCTCCTGCTCGTCGCCCTCGTCCCGCTCGGTCTCGCCGCCGTCCAGAACGCGCGAGCGGCCGAACGTACCCGCGCCGTCGAGGTCGCGCGCTCGGTCACGATGACGCTCGCCGACGACCCCTGGGTCCTCGAAAGCGTCACCGGGCCGGACCCCGCGGACGCGCTCGGCGCACGCATCGAGCAGATCCGCCGCGACACCGGCGTCGACTTCGTCGTCGTGATGGACACCCAGGGCACGCGGTACACCCACCCCGACCCCGCGATGGTGGGCGGCACGTTCATCGGCGACATCGACGGCGCCCTCGCCGGCGAGGTCACGGTCGAGGACGCGCAGGGCACCCTCGGGCGCTCGGTGCGCGTGGTCGCCCCGGTGCGCGACTCCGACGGCGAGATCGTCGCCCTGGTCTCCACCGGCGTCGTGCTGCGCGCGGTGCACGCCCGGGTGATGGACTCGCTCGTCGACCTCGGCGTCGTGCTCCTCGTGGGGCTCGGTGTCTCCGTGGCCGCCGCGTGGTGGCTCTCGCGGACGGTGCGACGGCAGACGTTCGGACTCGGCGCGCAGGGCCTGGCCCGCCTGCACAGCTACTACGACGCGCTCATCGAGTCCGTGGGGTCGGGCCTGGTGCTCATGGCCAACGACGCCACGGTCGTGGTCGCCAACGACCAGGCCGTCACGCTGCTGGACCTCGCTCCCGTCCCGCCCGGCACCCCGGCCACCGCGCTGGCCGGCCTCGGGCTCGACGCCGAGCTCACCGAGCTGCTCGCCTCGGGTCGTCCGGCCGACGCCGAGCTCTTCGCGATCGGCGGGCGCACCCTCGTGGTGAGCCAGACCGAGGCGCTCAGCGAGGGGCGCCGGATGGGCTGGATCGCGACGATCGCCGACCGCACGGAGCTCGCCCGGGCGAGCGGCGAGCTGGACAACCTGCGCCAGTTCACCGACTCGCTGCGCGCCCGCTCGCACGAGGCGGACAACCGCCTGCACACCGTCGCGATGCTCGTGGAGCTCGGCCGCTACGACGACGCGATCGAGTTCGCGACGGCGAGCGCCCGGTCCTCCCAGGCCCTCACCGACACCGTGGTCGGCCAGGTCGCGGACTCCGCGCTCGCCGCGCTCGTGCTCGGCAAGTCGGCGCAGGGCGCCGAGCGCGGCGTGGCGGTCGTCGTCGCCGAGCTGGACGTGCCCGCCGGCGTCTTCGACTCGCAGGACCTCGTGACGATCGTGGGCAACCTCGTCGACAACGCGCTCGATGCCGCCTCCCACGCCCCGGCGCCACGTCGCGTGAGCATCGCGGGGCACGTGGCCGACGGCGTGTTCGTGCTGCGCGTGGCCGACTCGGGCCCCGGCGTGCCGCCGGCGCTGCGCACCCGGATCTTCGAGCGGGGCTTCAGCACGAAGACCGGCTCGCCCGCCCGGCCGCACGGGCGCGGGATCGGCCTCTCGCTCGTCGAGCGGACGGTGCACCGGTGCGGTGGCACGATCGAGGTGACGGACGCCGTCGGGCACCTGAGCGCGGCCGAGGCCCCCTCGGAGCGGACCGGTCGAGACGCCTCGGCCCCCGGACCCGCCGCCCGACCCGGCACGCTCATCGAGGTACGACTGCCCGTCCCGAGGGAGGACACGTGATCCGTACGCTGGTCGCCGACGACCAGGTCCTGGTGGCCCAATCGCACGCGGCACTGCTCGCGCGCGTGCCCGGGTTCGAGTGCATCGGCACCGTGCACGACGGCCGTGCGGTGCTGGCCCGGGTGGCGCGCGACGACGTCGACCTCGTGCTCCTGGACCTGTCGATGCCTGCGATGGGCGGGCTCGACGTGCTGCGCGCGATGCGCTCGCAGCCCTCCTCCCCCGACGTCATCGTCATCTCCGCCGCGCGCGACGTCGACGCCGTGCGCGAGAGCGTCCGCTCCGGTGCCGTGCACTACCTCATCAAGCCGTTCACGTTCGCGGCGCTGCGCGAGAAGCTCGAGCACTACGCGTCCTACCGCGCGCTCGCCTCCCGTGAGGGCGCCGTGACGGACCAGGGCGAGATCGACGCCGCGCTCGCGACGCTGCGCGACACGGGCGCGTCCGTGCTGCCCAAGGGTCTCTCGCGCGAGACGCTCACCGTGGTGCGCCAGGCGCTCCGCGACGCGCCCGAGGGCGCAGGCGCCCAGGCGGTCGCGGACGCGGTCGGCGCGTCGCGCGTCACGGTGCGCCGCTACCTCGAGCACCTCGTGGAGATCGGGTCGGTGGAGCGCGTGCCGGTGTACGGCCGGGCAGGCCGGCCCGAGCTGGTCTACCGCCTGCGCTGACGCGAGCGCTGCGGTGCGGTCACGGGGGTCTCCCCGTGACCGCACCGCAGCGCTCGCGGCGGCCTCGGCGGCCTCGCGGCCGCCCTCACCGGCGGCTCAGAGCGTCATGACGAGCAGCGAGGACGCCGCGATGACCGTGGTGACCCCGCCGAGCCGGGTCGAGATCTGCGCGAACGGCATGAGCACCATGCGCTGCGAGGCCGAGAGGATCGCGACGTCGCCGGTGCCGCCGAGCCCGGAGTGGCACACCGTCACGAGCGAGGCGTCCACGGGGTACATCCCGAGCCACCGGCCGACGAAGAAGCCGGTCGCGGCCATCGTGAGCACGACGGCCGCGCACGTCAGCACGTAGCCCGGCGTGAGGACGGAGAGCACGCCGTCGAGCGGGATGTAGAGCATGCCGAGGCCGACGAGTCGTCGGTGAGCACGGCGACCGCGTTGCGCTTGATCGTGTAGTCCCAGACGCGCTCGGGGTCGGTCGCGATCGCGGCGCTCACGCGGGCCACGCCCGGCGTGTACGCGATGGACAGGTCGTCCCGCGTCTCTAGCGCGAACGACGGCGTGACCCGGATCTTGCCGCCCTCGTGCAGCGCGAACGTCTTGTCCGCGACGTCGAGCAGCGTGACGCCGCGCACCGCGCAGACCGCCTCGACGACCTCGGTGCCGTGCGCCTCGTCGCGGCACAGCACGTCGATCGTGCGGGTCACGGCGAGGCCGTTGCGATGGTGGGCGTCGATCCGCCCGAGGTTGGCGCCGGTCGTCCCGATCGCGGTGGTGAGCCGGCCGAGGGTGCCCGGGTCGAACGCGAGCTCCACGCGCAGCGTGAGCGTGTAGGCGGCCGACGGCGACGCGAGCGTCGGCGCAGCGGCGGATGTGGGTGTGCTGGTGCTGGCAGCGCCGACAGTGGCGCTGGTGATGGTGCTGGTCATTCCCCGGTCCTCTCCGACGGGTCCGACGTGTCGTCGGTCGTGACCAGCGTGGGCGTGGGCGTGAGCCAGGTCACCGTTGCGGTCGTAAGGAGAGGCTGCAGAGCTTGTGGTCGCGGGTCAGCACCCGCCGCGGAGCGTCAGCGCCGCGCGTAGTTCGGCGAGTCGGCCACCATCTGCACGTCGTGCGGGTGGGACTCCTTGAGCCCCGCCGGGGTGATCCGGACGAACTTGCCGCGGCGCTGGAGCTCGGGCACGGTGCGCGCGCCGACGTAGAACATCGACTGGTGCAGTCCGCCGACGAGCTGGTGCGCGACGGCCGCGAGCGGGCCGCGGTAGGGCACCTGGCCCTCGATGCCCTCGGTGATGACCTCGTCGTCGGGCACGTCGCCCTGGAAGTAGCGGTCCTTGGAGAAGCTGCGCCTGTCCCCGCGCGACTGCATCGCGCCCAGCGACGCCATCCCGCGGTAGCGCTTGTACTGCTTGCCGTTGACGAACACGAGGTCGCCCGGGCTCTCGTCGGTGCCGGCGAGCAGCCCGCCCAGCATCACCGACTCCGCGCCGGCGACCAGCGCCTTGGCGATGTCGCCCGAGTACTGCAGCCCGCCGTCGCCGATCACGGGGACGGCGGCCTCGCGGCAGGCGAGCCACGCCTGGTAGATCGCGGTGACCTGCGGGACGCCGACGCCCGCGACGACCCGGGTCGTGCAGATCGAGCCGGGCCCGACGCCGACCTTCACGGCGTCCACGCCGGCCGCCACGAGCGCCGCGGCGCCCTCGCGGGTCGCGACGTTGCCGCCGATCACCTGGACGTCGCGGGTGGCCGGGTCGGACTTGAGGCGGCGCACCATGTCGAGCATGAGGCGCGCGTGGCCGTTCGCCGTGTCGACGACGAGCACGTCCGCGCCGGCCTCGACGAGCGCCGTCGCGCGCTCCCAGGCGTCCCCGAAGAACCCGACCGCCGCACCGACGAGCAGGCGGCCGGCGGAGTCCTTCGACGCCATGGGGTACTGCTCGGACTTCACGAAGTCCTTGACCGTGATGAGGCCCGCGAGCAGGCCGTGCTCGTCGACGAGCGGGAGCTTCTCCACGCGGTGCTTGGCCAGCAGCGCGGCGGCATCCTCGCGCGCGATCCCGACGGGTGCGGTGACCAGCGGCGACGCGGTCATGACGTCCCGCACGCGGGTGCCGGCGAACCGCTCGCGGGGCACGAAGCGCAGGTCGCGGTTGGTGATGATGCCGACCAGCGTGCCGTCGGGCTCCACGACGGGCAGGCCCGAGACCCGGTACTGGCCGCACAGCGTGTCGAGCTCGGCGAGCGTCGCGTCCGGGCCGACCGTGACGGGGTCGGTGATCATGCCGGACTCGGAGCGCTTGACGAGGTCGACCTGACCGGCCTGGTCGGCGATCGGCACGTTGCGGTGCAGGATCCCGATGCCGCCCTGGCGTGCCATCGCGATGGCCATCCGGGACTCGGTCACCGTGTCCATCGCCGCAGACAGCAGCGGGATCCGGATCGAGATCTCGCGCGTGAGGCGCGTGGTGGTGTCGGCGTCGGACGGGATGACGTCCGTCTCGCCCGGGAGCAGCAGCACGTCGTCGTAGGTGAGGCCGACGAAGGAGAACTTGTCCTCGACGGACTCGGCGGCGGGGGCGCCGAGCGGCGCACTGGCGAGGGTGGACGAGGCGGGGGAAGCGTCGGTGACCGTCACCTGGTCATCGTAGTCGCCCGCGTGTCGGCGACCCTCGTACGCCCGGGTGGCGCGGGCCACACGGGGCGCACCCGGACGCGACGGGGCCCCGGACGCGCGATGCGTCCGGGGCCCCGTCGAGTGCGGGTCGAGCCCTACTTCTCCACGACGGCGAGCACGTCGCGCGCCGAGAGGATGAGGTACTCCTGGCCCGAGTACTTGACCTCGGTGCCGCCGTACTTGCTGTAGATGACGATGTCGCCGACGGCGACGTCGACCGGGATCCGGACGCCCTTGTCGTCGACGCGACCGGGGCCAACGGCCAGGACCTTGCCCTCCTGGGGCTTCTCCTTGGCGCTGTCCGGGATGACCAGACCGGACGCCGTGGTCTGCTCGGCCTCGAGCGTCTGGACGACGATCCGGTCCTCGAGCGGCTTGATGGAGACCGACACGTCGGACCTCCCCTTCCGTGATGAAAGATGACGATGGGTGAGGCGCGCCGCCCACGGCCCGTCCGCCGTCGCGGGGGTCGGCCGAGCGTGTCCGTCGCACCTGGTTCCACAACCTCGCGGTTGCGGTGCCGCCGTCCACTCTAGGAACGCGTTAGCACTCGGTCAAGGCGAGTGCCAGACGCGTGTCACACCGCGGGTGCCGCCGCGCGCCGGCGGTAGGGCAGGATCGCCCCGTGGACCCCGCGAGCATCGCCCCCCTGCTGGAGCCCGCGGGCTGGGCGCTGCTGGCGGAGCTGCCGCCGTACGACGCCTCCTCGAGCCTCGCGCTCGGCACCGCGCTGCGGGCCTCGGGCCTGGACGCCGACCTCGTCGCGGCCGCGCTGACCCAGTCCCGGCTGCGTGCGAAGGCACGGGCCAAGTTCGGCGACCTCGCCCGCGACATGCTCTTCACGCCCGAGGGACTCGAGCAGGCCACCCGGCTCCCCGTCGCGGCGCGGCACGCACACCGCTTCCGCACGGCCGGCGCGACGTACGTCGCCGACCTCGGCTGCGGCATCGGCGCCGACGCGATGGCGCTGGCGGGGATGGAGCTGCGCGTGCTCGCCGTCGAGCGGGACCCCGCGACGGCGCTGGTCGCCGGGATCAACCTGCGCGCCCTGCCCGAGGCGCGGGTCTGGCAGGGCGACGCGTTCGACGCCGACCTCACCGGCGTCGACGCCGTCTGGGCCGACCCGGCCCGGCGCACGACGAGCGGCGCCCGACTGCACCGGCTCGCGGACTACAGCCCCGCCGTCGAGCGCCTGCTGGCGCTGCGCACGACCGGGCCGCACCCGGTGGGCATGCTCGGGCTCAAGCTCTCCCCCGCGCTCGCGCACCGCGACATCCCGGTCGACGCGCGCGCGGAGTGGGTGAGCGTCGGGGGCGACGTCGTGGAGACCGGGCTGTGGTTCGGCGACCTCGCGCCCGAGGGGCCGGGGCGGACGGCGCTGCTGCTCGCCGTCGACGGCGTGCACGTGCTGGCCGAGCGAGGCGACCCGAGCGCGCCGGTCACGCCGGCGCCGACGGGTCCGCTCGGCGCCTACCTGTACGAGCCCGACGGCTCGGTGCTGCGCGCGGGCGTGGTGCACCGCGTGGCCGAGGAGACGGGCACGCACCTCATCGACCCGAGCATCGCGTTCCTCACCGGCGACCACCTGCGTCCCACGCCCTGGGCCACGGCGTTCCGGGTGCTCGACGCGATGCCGTTCTCCCTCAAGCGCCTGCGCGCCTACCTGCGCGAGCGCGACGTCGGGACGCTGGAGATCAAGAAGCGCGGCAGCGCGCTCGATCCCGCGAGACTGCGCGGCCAGCTCTCGCTTCGTGGCCGCGCATCCGCCACGATCGTGCTCACCCGGGTCGCGGGCGAGCAGCGCGTGCTGGTGGTGGAGCGCGTGGGTGATCGCCCCGAGCCGCTCGAACGGCCCGACATCCGACCCGCCGACGAGAGAGGGGACGCCTGATGGCTCAGCCCGTGCGGATCCCGTTCGCGTCCTCACGCCGCGGCACGATCGGGCTGGAGTGGGAGCTCGCGCTCGTCGACGTCGACTCCGGCGACCTGCGCCAGGTCGCCTCGACCGTGCTCGACGCGCTCCGCCCGCCCGAGGCGAGCGAGCACCCCTACGTGAAGCAGGAGCTCCTGCTCAACACCGTCGAGGTGGTCTCGGGCGTCAACGAGACGGTCGACGGCGCGGCGCGCGACCTCGAGCGCGCGATCGGCGAGATCCGCGCGGTGACGGACCCGCTGCGCGTCGAGCTCATGTGCGCGGGCACCCACCCGTTCGCGCGCTGGAACCAGCAGAAGGTCACCGACAAGCAGCGCTACGCCACGCTCATCGACCGCACCCAGTGGTGGGGCCGGCAGATGCTCATCTACGGCGTGCACGTGCACGTCGGGATCGAGGACCGCGACAAGGTGCTGCCGATCATGCGCGCGCTGCTCACGGTGTTCGCGCACCTGCAGTCGCTCTCGGCGTCCTCGCCGTTCTGGGGCGGGGACACCACGGGCTACGCCTCGAACCGCGCGCTCATGTTCCAGCAGCTCCCGACGGCGGGCCTGCCCTTCCAGTTCCCGTCCTGGGCAGAGCTGGAGCAGTACGTGGGCGACATGCAGCACACCGGCGTGATCGACGACTTCACCGAGGTGCGCTGGGACATCCGGCCCTCGCCGCGGTTCGGCACGCTCGAGGTGCGGATCTGCGACGGGACCCCGACGATGCTGGAGCTGCGCGCGCTCGCGGCGCTGGTGCACTGCCTCGTCGAGCACTTCTCCAGCGAGCTCGACGCCGGGCGCGAGCTGCCCACGATGCCGACGTGGTTCGTCCAGGAGAACAAGTGGCGCTCGGCGCGCTACGGCATGGACGCGATCGTCATTCTCGACGCCGAGGGCAACGAGGAGCTCGTCACCGACTCCGTGGCGGGCTGGCTCACGGTGCTCGCACCGGTCGCGGAACGGCTCGGCTGCGCCGAGGACCTCGACGGCGTGCGCACCATCCTGCGCAAGGGCGCCTCCTACCAGCGGCAGCGGGCGGCCGCGCGGCGGGCCGGCGGGAGCCTCGGCGCGGTGGTGGACTCGCTCGTGCGCGAGATGCGCGCGGGCCGCCCCCTCTAGCTTCGCGAGAGGAAGTCCGTCCTTTCGCGAGAGGAAGTCCGTCCTTTCGCGAGAGGAAGTCCGTCCTTTCGCGAGAGGAAGTCCGT
>NZ_VENP01000019.1 GCF_006351005.1 Miniimonas arenae
TTGGTGCACAACTGCGGACAGGCGGGCGCCCGCGACCCTGGCGCCCGGCGTGTCGCGTGCGACGCGCCGAGGAGTGCAGGCGGTCGTCCGCAGTTGTGCGCGGTCGTCCGCAGGTCTGCTCGCGCCGCCCGACGGCGGCGGCCCGTCGCTGCTGCTGAGTCAGCGCCACCGCGCGACCGCGGTGCCCTCGGCGGCGGCCGGTCAGCGCTGCTGCTGCGCCAGCGCGCCGGACAGCCTGCGCCCGGCCTCACGCAGCCGCTCGGCGGACGTGTCCCCGAACGACAGCCGCAGGTGCCGGTCGGCGTCGGTGCCCGGCCCGGACGCGAAGAACGACCCGCGCTGGTAGAGCACGCCCGCCCGCGCGGCGTCCTCCGCGAGCCGGTCGGCGTCCACGGCGTCGTCGCGCAGCCGAGGCCACAGGAACAGTCCGCCCTCAGGCAGGTCGACGTCGAACGCTCCGGGTGCCGCCTCGGCCAGCGCCCCCGCGAGGGCGTCGGACCGCTCGCGGTACAGCGCCCGCGCCCTCGTCAGCGTCTCGTCGAACAGCCCAGGCCGCAACGTCAGCAGCTCCGCGACCACAGCCTGGACGAACGTCGAGGAGTGGGAGTCCTGCCGCGCCCGCAGCGCCACGACGTCCGGAACGAGCCACTCCGGCAGCACGAGCCAGCCCAGTCGCAAGCCGGGGCCGAGCGTCTTGGTGAACGTGTTGACGTGTACCACCCACGGGGAGTGGTTGAACGGCTCGTCGCGCGGCCCGGCGTCGAGCCCCGCCCCCGACCTCGGCCGCTCCAGTTCGCCGTCCGGCGCCCGGAACCGCAGCTCCCGGTACGGGTTGTCCGCGAGCACCACGAACCCGTAGTGCTCGGCGAGTGCCACCAGCTCGTGCCGCTGCTCCAGCGGCAGCGTGCCCTGCGACGGGTTGTGGAAGTCGGGCACCGTGTAGAGCGCCGTCGGGCGGAGACCGCGCCGCAGCTGGTCCGCAAGGACGTCCACCCGAAGGCCCTCGCACCCCACCGGGACGGGCGCGATGCGGGCGTCCGCGAGCTCCAGACCGCGCAGGAACAGCGGGAAGGTCGGGTTGTCCACCGCGATGAGGTCACCGCGCTCGAGGACCGTCTGGATCGTCAGGGCGAGCCCGTGGAAGCCGCCGTTCGTGATGACGATCCGCGCGGGGTCCACGCCCTCGCGCGTCGCGATCCAGGCGCGCAGCGCCGGGTCGCCCTCGGTGCGCGAGTACTGCAGTGCGGGCAGGCCGGGTCGCGCCAGTACGCGCGCCGTCGCCTCGGTGACCTCGGCCGCCGGCAGCACCGACGGGTCCGGCACCCCGCCCATCAGCGCGATCGCGTCCGGGACGCGATCGCGCAGCGTCGCGTCGCCGAAGCCCTTTGGCGCGGTGAACGCGCGCACGAGCGTCGTACGGTCCGGGCGCGAGGGAGCGCCCCCGACGGCGTGGCTCGCCTCGCCGCCGGACGTCGCCGCAGCGCTGGCCAGAGTGCCGGTCGCGGCGCCCGCCGCAGCGCCGGTCGCAGTGCCGGCCAGAGTGCCGGTCGCGGCGCCCGCCGCAGCACCGGAAGCACTGCCGGCCAGAGCGCCGGCCGCAGCACCGGAAGCACTGCCGGCCAGAGCGCCGGCCGCAGCACCGGTCGCAGTGCCGGCAAGAGCGCCGGCCGCAGCACCGTTCGCACTGCTGGCCAGAGGGCCGGTCACAACTCCGGTCGCAGCCCGGGTCACGGTGGCGCTCACGCCAGCTCCTCCGCCCGAGGAACGGCGGCGAGCAGCGCGCGGGTGTACGCCTCGCGCGGCCCGGCGAACAGGTCCGCCGCGGAGCTCTGCTCCACGACCCGGCCGTTGCGCAGCACCGTGACGGTGTCCGCGAGCTGCCGCACGAGGCCCAGGTCGTGGGACACGAACAGGTAGGTCAGCCCGTGCTCGGCCTGCAGCCGCACGAGGACGTCGAGGATGTCGGCCTGCACGGAGACGTCGAGCGCGGAGGTCGGCTCGTCGAGCACCACGGTGTCCGGCCGCGTCACGAGCGCCCGCGCGATCGCGACGCGCTGGCGCTGCCCGCCGGACAGCTCGTGCGGCGACCGCGCGAGGAACGCGGCGCCGAGTCCGACGTCGTCCAGCGCGGCGACCACGAGGTCGGCCCGCTCGGACCGCCGCCCGACGCCGAACCGGTCGAGCGGCTCGCAGACGAGCCGCCCCACGCGCCACGTCGGGTCGAGCGACGTGAAGGGGTTCTGGTAGACGAGCTGCAGGTGGCGACGCAGGCCGCGCAGCGCACGCGGGGAGGTCGGCACGGGCTCGCCGTCGACGAGGATGCGCCCGGCGTCGGGCCGTTCGAGACCGAGCAGCATCCGCACGGCGGTCGTCTTGCCGGAGCCGGACTCACCCACGAGCGCGTGGGTCGTACCGGGCGCGACCGTGAACGTCACGTCCTCGGCCGCGACCACTCCGGCCCGCCCCGCGGCGCCACCGCCGAACGTGCGGTGCACGCCCTCGAACGCGATCCGCGGCGTCGCAGCGCGCGCGGTGCTCGCCCACGCCGCCGCCGAGGCGACGTCGCCGCTGGACCGGTGCTCGCCGTCGGGCGCGGCCTGGTCCGGCCGGTCCTCGGGCGCAGGCACGACGGCGTCGCGCACCTCGAGCGAGGCGCGCAGCTCCCGCAGCCGGTCGGGGTTGAGAGCGGGGACGTCGGCGCGCAGCGCGCGGGCGTAGTCCGACGTCGGGGCGTGCAGCACCTGGCGGGCCGGGCCGGCCTCCTGGACCCGGCCGTCCCGCAGCACGACGATCTCCTCGGCCCGCTCGGCGGCGAGGGCGAGGTCGTGCGTGATGAGCAGCAGGCTCAGCTCGCGCGTGCGGCGCAGCTCTTCGAGAAGGTCGAGGATGCGGCGCTGGACGGTGACGTCGAGCGCGGAGGTCGGCTCGTCGGCGACGAGCACGCGCGGCTGGGGCAGCACCGCGAGCGCGATGAGGACGCGCTGCAGCATGCCGCCGGAGAGCTGGTGCGGGTAGGCGTCGTAGACGCGCTCGGGGTCGGGGAGTCCGACGTCGGCGAACGCCTCGAGCGCGAGCTCGCGCCGGCGCCCGGCGTCACGCTCGCCGAGCAGCGCCGCGGCCTCCTGCGCCTGGGCGCCGATCCGGCGGACGGGGTTGAGCGAGCTCGCGGGGTCCTGCGGCACGAACGCGAGGGTCCGCCCGCGCAGCGGCCGGAAGGCGCGGTCGGACAGCGCGAGCAGGTCGCGCCCGTCCACCTCGATCCGTCCCTGCGGCGTCGACGCCCCGCGGGGGAGCAGACGCAGCACCGACCGGGCGATCGTCGACTTGCCCGATCCCGACTCGCCGATGAGGGCGAGGCTCGTCCCGCGGCGCAGCGTGAGGTCGACCCCGGAGACGACGCGTCGCGCGCCGTAGGCGACCGACAGGTCGTGCACCTGGAGGACCGGGGCGGGCTGGTCGGGGGCGGGCTGGTCGAGGGCGGGCGACGGCGGGGCCGTGGCCTCGGCGACCGTGGTGGCCGTCGTGCCGCCACCCACGGCGGCGTCGGCGCCGGCCCTGGCCGCGCCGGAGGATCGCAGTGCTTGCAGGGTCATCGGAGCTCCTGGGATCAGTCGGTCTTGCGCAGCCAGCGACTGACGCGGTTGAGGGCGAGCACGGTCGCGATGATGACGACGGCAGGCGTGTACACGAGCCACGGCGCCGTCCGGTAGTCCTTGCCCGCGGACACGAGCAGCCCCCAGTCCGAGGCGGGTGGCGGGTCGCCGTAGCCGAGGAACGCGAGCGAGGCGATGACGAGGATCGACACGCCGAACTGCAGCACCGCGAGCGCGACCACCGAGCGCGACGCGTTCGGCAGCACGTGCCGCGTGAGCACGTGCGTCGCGCTCCCGCCCTGCAGGTACGCGGCCTCGACGAACACGGACTGACGCGTCCGGATCGTCTCGGCACGCATGAGCCGGGCGAACACCGCGACGGCGGACACCCCGGTCGCGATCGCCGCGTTGATCGTCTGGAAGCCGAGCGCCGTGACGATCACGACGGCGAGCAGGAACCCGGGTATCGCGAGCAGCACGTCGACGAGCCGGCTGAGCGTGGAGTCCACCCAGCCGCCGATGAAGCCGGCGATCAGGCCGATCAGCCCGCCCACCAGCAGGCCGATCGCCACGGCGACAAGCGCGCTGAGCACGGAGGAGGACGAGCCGTAGACGACGCGCGTGAACACGTCGCGGCCGAGGTGGTCCGTGCCGAACCAGTGCGCCGCCGAGGGGCCGAGCAGCTTGTCCGCCGGCACGCCGTCGGCCGGGTCCTGGCTCGTCACCAGGCCCGGCGCCACCGACCACACGAGGACGACGGCGAGCACCCCGATCGAGACCAGCACGTCGACCGGGGGGCGACGACGGGCGACGGCGAGGCTCGCCGTCGCGGGCGATCGGTCCCCGGCCGCGGCGCGGCGCGGGAGACGAAGCGAGACGACGGTCATGAGACCCGGACCCTCTCCTCGAGCGGTACCTCGATGGCGCTGTCGCCCACCGCCGCTAGCTGCTCGTCCGCCACGAACGCGGCGAGGACGTCGGCGGACTCGAGCTCGCCGTCGGGCGTGCCGGCTCCGACCGAGCCGACTCCGGCCGAGCCGGCTCCGACCGCGCCGACCCCGGCGCCCGAACGCGCCGACCCGACGCGGCGCACCCGCGGGTCGAGCAGCGGGTAGAGCAGGTCGGCCGCGAGGTTCACGACGACGAACACGACGGCGGCCAGCGCCACCACCGCCTGCAGCACGGGCAGGTCCTGCGTGCTCACCGAGCGCTGCACGAGCGAGCCGATCCCGGTGCGACCGAAGATCGTCTCGGTGATGACCGCGCCGCCGAGCAGCTCCCCGACCGTGAGGGCGAGGACCGTGACGACCGGAAGCGAGGACGGCTTGAGCAGGTGCCGCAGGTACAGGCGCGCCTCGCCGAGCCCGCGCGAGCGGGCCACCGACGTGTACTCCTGCTGCGCCTCGTGGTCCAGGCCCGCGATCAGGACCTCCGCGAGCTGCGCCGACACCGGGACGCCCAGGGTGAGCGCCGCGAAGAACGTGGCCCACGCCGAGTCCGGCTCGATCACCCGGAAGAGCCCGAGGTCGAACGCGAACACGTAGATGAGCACGAGCCCGATCACGAACGTCGGGACCGACAGGAAGAACGACGGCAGCGACCGCAGCAGGCTGCGTCCCGGCGCCCACGGGAAGCGGTGCGCGCCGTAGGCGATCGCGCCGGCGAGCACGAGCGCGACGGCGAGCGCGCTGGCCGCGAGGACCAGCGTCGAGCCCACGACGGCCCCGACGAGCTGCGCGACCGGCAGGTTGGTGCGCATCGACACTCCGAGGTCGCCGACGAGGAACCGGGACAGCGCCTGCCACAGCTGCACGGCCACGGGCTGGTCGAGGCCGTAGTAGGAGACGATCCGGGCGATCTCCTCCTCGCTGAACCCGTTCTCCGGGTTGCGCAGCGTGCTCGTCACGGGGTCGCCCGGCAGCACGCTGATGGCGAGGAAGGTCACGACGTACGTGAGGAGCACGACGACGATCGCCTGGCCGGTGCGTCGGCCCGCGTAGGCGAGGTAGAGATGTCTCATGGCTGGTGTCCGCTCACTGTCCCGCCACGCTCACTGCTCGAGCCACGCGGCCGAGTAGTTGGCGTAGGCGATGCCGTTGTAGGTCACGCCGTGCAGCGCCGGGTTCTGGACGTAGATGCGCTGGACGATCTGGGTGAGCGGGACGAAGTAGCCCTGCTGCAGCACGTAGCCCTGCAGCTCGTCGACGGACGCCGCGCGGGAGTCGGTGTCGACGGCGCCCGCCACCTCGTCGCGCAGCCGGTTCAGCTCGGTGTCGGTCTCGCCCACGCCGAACCAGTCCTCGCCCTTGTTGGCGCTCGTGAGGATGCTCGCCACGGTGCCGACGTCGATGAAGCTGCGGGTGATCTCCGTCAGGGCGATCGGCGTCGTGTTCTTGATGACCTTCTCGCCGTACGTCACGACGTCGTACGCCTGGATGTCGACGGCGAAGCCGAGGTCGGTCAGCTGCTGCGCGACGAGCTCGTCCACCGCCTTCGAGGTCGCCAGGTACGGGTTCGGGTAGAGCGTGACCGCGAGCGGTGTGCCGTCCTTGCTGCGCACGCCGTCCGACCCGAGCGTCCAGCCCGCCTCGTCCAGCAGCGAGGCGGCGAGGTCGGCGTCGTGGGCGAAGTCGGCCGAGTGGTCGGTCGCCTCGGGCACGTTGGACTGGATGAACGACTCGGCCGGGAGCCAGTCGTAGGTGTACACGGTGGAGAGGATCTCGTCCCGGTCGATCGCGTGCTGGAACGCCTGGCGGACCTTGGGATCGTCGAACGGCGCCACGGTCGCGTCGATCGCGTACCCGTTGACGAAGCCGAGGTAGCGCGGCGTCGCGATGACGAAGCCCTGCGCGGCGAGGCCGTCGAGCTCCTGCGGCGGGGCGTTGTAGGCGACGTCCGCCTGGCCCGCGGTGACCGAGGAGGTGCGCAGCGAGGACTCGGCGACGATCTTGTACGTGATGGTGTCCAGGTAGGCCGGCCCGGTGTGCTCGAGCGCCTCGGGGCCCCAGTCGTAGTCGTCGCGGCGCTCGAGGACCACGCTGTCGCCCTCCTTCCACGACTTCACGACGAACGGGCCGGAGCCGATGTCGTTGCTGAGGTCGGCCTGCTCCTCGCCCGACAGCGCGAGGGTCGTGGGCGAGATGAGGATCGAGCCGTGGTAACCGAGCGTCGGGATGAACCCGAGGGTCGGCGCGGAGAAGGTGACGACGACGGTGGAGGCGTCCTGCGCCGTCGCGCTCTGGTAGGTCTTGGGGAACAGGCCGATCGGGTTGATGCCCTTGTCGGGGTCGCCCTTGGCCCACACGTCGAGGTTCGCGACGACGGCGGCCGCGTCCACGGGGGTGCCGTCGGAGAACGTGACGCCGTCCCGCAGGTGCAGCGTGAACTGGGTGGCGTCCTCGTTCTGCTCCCAGCTCTCCGCGACCCAGGGGCTGACCTGGCCGGCGTCGTCGACGTAGACGAGCTTGTCGGTCACGTGCCCCCAGACCTGGCCCTGGAAGCTGGAGATGGCGCTGTTGTTGGGGATCCAGGTGTCGCCGAGGGAGTCGATGAGGAAGACGAGGTCGCCGCCCTGCTGCGGCTCGCCGCCGGCGGCGTCGGCCGACGCGTCGCCGGCCGATCCGGAGGATGCGGCGCCAGCATCGCCGGACGCGGTGGCGCACGCGGCGAGCAGACCGGTGGCGGCGAGCGCGGCGACGGCGGTCGTGGCGAGTCCGCGCGCGCGTCGTCGCAGGGCGGTGAGGCGGGTCGGGCTGGCGGTGGTGCGGGACATGGGTGCTCCGGGGGGTGACGGTGAGGCGGGGAGACCGAGCGGAAGGGCTGGGTCGGGCGGGCTGTCGGACGGACTCTCAGGCGGGCTGGAGGACGGGCGCGGGCAGCGCCTTGCCGGGGTTGAGGACGTCATCGGGGTCGACGGCGTCCTTGATCGCGTGCGAGAGCCGCTGGACGCGGTCGTCGAGCTCGAGCGCCGCCCAGTCGAGCTTCACCGTGCCGATGCCGTGCTCGCCGGACACGGTGCCGCCGCGTGAGAGCGCGAACGCGACGAGGTCGGTCGCGGCGGCGCCGAGCGCGGGCGGCGCGGGCGTGCCCTCGAGGCCGGGCGGGATCGGGAGCTTCAAGAGCGGGTGCAGGTTGCCGTCGCCCGCGTGCGCGACGGCGGACACGCGCACGCCGTAGCGCGCCTCGAGCACCGGGAAGTAGTCGAACACCGCGGGCAGCGCCGATCGCGGCACCGCGATGTCCTCGCCGACGTACCAGGTCGGGGCGCCCTGGCCCAGCCCACGCCCGGACCGCCGCAGCTCCCACAGGAGCGGAGCCTCGCCGTCGGGCACGACGGCGACGCGCCCGCCCGCTGCGGTGAGCGCGGTGATGAGCTCGGCGGTCTGCTCGTCGATGCCGAAGCCGTCGAGCTCGACGAGCGCGAGCGACGCGCCCCGGCGGCGCAGGTCGGAGCCGGAGTGCGCGTCGATGTCGCGCAGCGTGGGCTCGTCGAGGAACTCCACGACGGCGGGGCGGACCCGCGAGGCGGTGATCGCGCCCAGGGCGCGCGCCCCCTCGCCCGTGGAGTCGAAGAACGCGGTGAGGGTGCGGCGGGCGACCGGGAGCGGCCGCAGCCGCAGCGTCGCGCCGACGACGATGCCGAGCACACCCTCGGAGCCGACGAACAGCGAGACCAGGTCCAGCCCGGTGACGCCCTTGATCGAGCGGTGGCCGACGTGCACGAGGGCGCCGTCGGGGAGCACGACGTCGAGCGCCAGGACCGACTCGCGCGTCACCCCGTACTTGGCGCACCGCAGGCCGCCGGCGTTGGTCGCGATGTTGCCGCCGAGCGTCGAGATCGCGTAGCTCGCGGGGTCCGGCGCGTAGAAGAGGCCGTACGGCGCGAGGGCCGTGTTGAGGTCGGCGTTGATGACGCCGGGCTCGACGACGGCGAGCTCGTCCGCGGGGGAGATCTCGACGATCCGGGTGAGGCGCTCGGTGGAGACGACGAGCTGGTCGGCTCCGGCGGACGCACCACCCGACAGGCCGGTGCCGGCACCCCGGGGGACGACGCTCACCCCGAGGTCGGCGGCCGTGCGCACCACGGCGGCGACCTCGGCGGCCGTGGCGGGGAACGCGACGACCGGGCCGTGCTCCACCGGCGTGCGCCGGGTGCCCGCGTCATAGGCGTACGGCGCGGTGGCGGCGGACGCGGGCAGCACCTCGAGCGCGGGGTGCGCCCGGGTGAGGGCGTCGATCAGCGACATGGTCGTTCTCCGGTTCGTGGGGTCCCGCCGTGGTCTCCGCGTCGGCGTGCGAGCGCGGGCACGTGCGGAACGTGACTGCCGGGACGGTAGAAAGCCGGCGTGACGGCCCGATCCGCGGGCCGTCCGGGTCTCGCCATGCGGGACGGGCACCGGCGGACGGCGGGGGGTGCGACGACGACGCCGGCGTCCGGTGACCACATGGTGAGACGTGCACCCGGCCGTGCGGGACCGGTGGCTGTGCTGCCTACCGTGCCCCGCAGCGTGTCGGATCCCGATGGTCCGGCGACCGCGGGGCTCGGCCCCGCTCGAGGTGTGGAGGTCTGACATGACGGCAATCGCGGCGGACGACCTCGTGGCGTTGCGCACATCGGTGACGGATCCGCTCGTCGAGCCGCTGCTGGCCGACCTGGCCCGGGAGTACCGCGCGCGGTACAGCGACGTGCTCACCGAGGACGACCTGCGCGGGGAGATGGCGCAGTACCCGCCCGAGCAGTTCCTGGCTCCCGGGGGCGTGCTTCTCGTGCTCGTGGAGGAGCGTGCCGGCAGGCGCGCGGTCGTGGCGGGCGGTGCGTTCCGGCGTCGCACCGAGCCGGAGGCGGGCGACGCCGCGAGGGCCCGCCCCGGGGCGCGCCGGGAGGACGGCACTCCGGCGGTCGCCACCGCCGAGCTCAAGCGCATCTGGACGCACCCGGAGCACCGCCGCCGCGGCCTGGCTCGGCGGGTGCTGGCCGAGCTGGAGCGCGACGCGTGGGCTGTGGGCTACCCCCGCATCTACCTCACGACTGGGCCGCGGCAGCCCGAGGCCGCCGCGCTCTACCGCCGCGCGGGCTACACGCCGCTCTTCGACGTCGAGCACCCGCCCACCGAGGGTCCGCTCGCGTTCGAGAAGTGGCGCTGACGCGCGAGCACCTGCCGACCGAGGGTCCGCTCGCGTTCGAGAAGTGGCGCTGACGCGCGAGCACCTGCCGACCGAGGGCAGTTCGCGGTCGGGCCGCGGCGCTGACGCGCGAGCACCTGCCGACCGAGGGCAGCTCGCAGACGGGCCGCGGCGCTGACCGGAACCGGAGCTCAGCCGGAGGTCAGCCGGCGGACCCGAACGCGAGCGCCGAGGTCCGGTCGCGTGCCGCGCCGAGCGAGGCGCGCCCGGTCGGCACCAGCACGGCCACGACAGTCGCCACGAGCGTGCCGACGCCGGCCACCACGAGCACGGTCTGCACGCTCCACACGTCGGCGAGTGGCCCGAACACCGCCATGCCCAGCGGCATCGCCACCGCCATCACGACGCCGAGGAAGCCGAACACGCGGCCCTGCCACTCCGGCTCCACGGTCTCCTGGACCACCGTCATGACGGGCGTGGTGAAGGCCGGGATCGCGACGCCGACGAGGAACATGCACAGGTAGAAGACGATCAACGACGGCGCGAGGCCCATCCCCACCGTCAGGAGGCCGAACGCGACGGAGGAGCCGAGCACCAGGGTCACCCGCGCGACCTTGTTGCCCCAGAAGCCGATCGTCGCGCCGGCGAGCATCATCCCGATCGAGAAGGACAGCTCCAGCACCGTGAGTTTCCACAGCTCCTCCCCGAAGGTCCGCACGATGAGCAGCGGCGTGAGGAACGACGGCGCCGCGGCCAGCACCATGACGACGGCGTTGAGGCCGAGCAGCCAGCGCACCAGCCGGTGGCCGTTGGTGTAGCGGACCCCGGCGACCAGGTCCGCCACGTAGCTGACCTGCTCGTCGCCCGCGCTGCGGACGACCTTCCCGACCGGCACGAGCGCGAGCAGGCCGATGCCGATGATCGCGGTCGCGACGTCGATGAAGAAGATCCGCTCGATGGGCATCGCGGCGTACAGCAGGGCCGCCACGGCCGGTGCGACGAGCATCATCCCGGCCTGGATCGACTGGTTGAGGCCGTTGATCCGCAGCAGCTGGTCCGGGGGCACGATCTGCGGGATCAGCGCGCCGACGGCGGGCGTCTGGATCCCGGCACCCGTGGAGCGCACGGCCATGGCGACGAAGATGAGCCAGATGTTCGTGCTGCCGTTCAGCATGAGCAGCGCGAGGACGAGCGTGGCCAGCGCAATCCCGGCGTCGGCTCCCATGGCGAGCAGCTTGCGGTTGTGCCGGTCCGCCCACACCCCGCCGAAGACCGAGACGATCGCCTGCGGCAGGAAGCCGAAGACGGTCGACAGCGCGAGCAGCGTGCCGTCCTTGGTCTCGAGCGTGATGTACCACATGACCGCGTACTGCACGAGCATCGAGCCGAACAGGGACACGGTCTGGCCGGACAGGAAGAACGTCACGTCGCGCCGCCACTGCGGCCAGTCCGCGTGGCTCGACGAGGCGTCGAGGTCGGCGGTGCCGTCGGGCCGGGTCATGGGGTCCATGGTGCGGTAGACCTCTGACATCGGGCGAACTCATTGCCGGGCGAGAGGTTGCGGGCGGGCAGAATGACCGGGTGACGGACGTGACCGCCTGGACGGATGCCCCTGCCGTCCGCCGGGTCCAGCGGCGAACCCTGATCGCCCTCTCCCTCGCCCAGGTCGTCGGCTCGATCGGCGTCGGCGCGAGCCTCTCGGTCGGCGTGCTGCTCGCGGAGGAGGTGACGGCCTCACCGACGTGGGCCGGTGTCGCCCGCACGGCCTCGACCGTCGGCGCCGCGCTCGCCGCGCTCCCGCTCGCGATGCTCGCCGTGCGGGCCGGACGCCGCACCGCGCTCGCGACGGGCTGGGCCCTCGCCTCGCTCGGTGCCCTGGCGCTGGTCGGCGCCGGAACCTGGCTCAACGTGCCGCTGCTCGTGCTCGGCATGCTGCTGTTCGGCGTGGGCAGCGCGGTCGGGCTCCAGTCGCGGTTCGCCGGCACCGACGTCGAGCGGCCCGAGCACCGCTCGCGTGCGCTCGCGCTCGTCGTGTGGGCCGGGACGGTGGGCTCGGTGCTCGGCCCGAACCTCGGCCGGCCGGGCGAGCTCCTGTCGGAGCGGCTGGGCACCCCGCACCTGGTCGGCGCGTTCGTGATCGCCGCCGTCGCGCTCGTGGCCGCGCTCGCCGTCGTGCTCGTCGGTCTGCGGCCCGACCCCATGCACGTCGCGGCGGCGAACGGCGTCCGGCCCGCGGCCGGCGCGCGCGGCTGGCGCGGGGTTCCGGAGGGTGTGCGGGCGATGCTCGACGTCGAGCGCTCGCGTCACGCCCTGGTGGCGCTCGTGCTGGCGCACGCGGCGATGGTGCTGCTCATGACGATGACGCCGGTGCACATGCACGACCACGGCTGGACCGTGACCTTCGTCGGCCTGGTGATCAGCGGCCACGTGCTGGGGATGTACGCGTTCTCGCCGCTAGTCGGCCTGCTCGCGGACCGGTTCGGTCGCGCCGTGAGCATCGCGCTGGGCGGGGTGATCCTGCTGGCGAGCGCCGCCGTCGCGATCCTCGCCTCGGGGTCCACCGTCGGGATCAGCGTCTCGCTGTTCCTGCTCGGCGTGGGCTGGTCGTGCGTCCTCATCCCCGCCGCGGCCGAGGTCTCGGACGGGGCGCCCGACGGCGTGCGCACCCTCGTGCAGGGCGCCTCCGACACGGTGATGAACGTCGTCGCCGCGGTCGCCGCCGGCCTGTCCGGACCGCTGATGGCGTGGGCCGGCTTCGGCCACCTGGCGTGGCTGGTCGGCGCCATGGCGTTCGGCGTGCTCTGGGCCGCGCGGGCGCTGCACCGGGCGGGGGAGGTCCGCGCCGAGGAAGGCTGAGTCGCCCTCGGCCCGACCTCAGCCCGCCGCCAGCGCCTCGGGCGCCCCAGCCAGGTGCTCGGCGACGAACGCCAGCTGCGCACGCACCTGGGCGATGCGCTCGTCGTCGGAGTAGGAGCCGTGCCCGGCCTCGAACCGGTAGACGGCGTGCGCGGGCGCGTCCGGCTCGGCGGCCGAGCGGGCGGCGAGCGCCGCGAGGTAGGTGTCGATCTGCCGGATGGGGCAGCGCGGGTCGTTCTCGCCCGCGAGCACGAGCACGGGGGCGCGGACCTGGTCGACGTAGGTGATCGGCGAGGAGACCCGGTACTCGTCCGGCACTTCCTGCGGCGACCCGCCGAACAGCGAGCGGTCGAACGCCTTGAGGCCCTCCATCTCGTCCTCGTACGCCTGCACGTAGTCCGCGACGGGCACGCCGGCGAGTCCGAGCGTCCACCGCTCGGGCTGCGTGCCGAGGCCGAGCAGCGTGAGGTACCCGCCCCACGACGCGCCCGACAGCACCGACCGCGCGGGGTCGAGCACGCCGTCGGCCACGAGCGCGGCGTGCACGGCGGCGACGTCGGCGAGCTCGGTGAACCCCACGCGCTCCTCGAGCGCGTCGCGCCAGGCGGAGCCGTAGCCGGTCGAGCCGCGGTAGTTCACGCACAGCACCGCGAAGCCGTGGTCGACCCAGGCGGCGAGGTCGGGCGCGAACGAGTCCGACTCGTGCCAGGTCGGCCCGCCGTGCACGTCGACGACGACGGGCAGCGGCTCTCCCTCCGGCGCGTCGGCGGGCCGGCGCAGCAGCGCGTGGATCCGTCCGCCGGGACCGTCCACCCACACGTCCTCGACCGGGACCGACGGCGGTGCGGCGGGGCCGGGCGGGGTGACGAGCACGACGCCCTCCGGCCGGGTGGCGGCGTCGTCGGCACCCTTGTCCGCTGACGCGCCCTGCGGCGCGAACGCCCGGATGCTGCGCGGCTGCGCTGCCGAGGACCACGCGGCCCACAGGCCGCCGTCGGGCCGCACGGTCGCGCCGCTCACCGTCCCGCTCGCGGGACCGACCGGCACGACGGCGCCGCTCGCCAGCTCGACCCGGTACAGCCGGGTGCGGGCCTCGTGGTCGACGGCGACGAGCAGCGCGCTCGCGTCCGGGTACCAGTCGGCGTCGGCGACGTCGCCCGGCAGGCCGAGGTCGACGCGGGTCTCCTCGCCCGTGCGCACGTCCCAGACCAGCAGGGCCGGGCTGCCCTCGCGCTCGTGCGTGACGAGCAGCCGCGTGTCGCCCGCGACGGGGGCGAAGGCGTTCGCACCGAGCCCGCGGCCCGGCCCGTCGAAGAGCTCGGCGACGGCGTCCGCCCCGACGATCCGCTGGCCGTGCGCGCCGTACCGACGCGTCTCCTCCTTCAGGCGCAGCACGCGCAGCGCCGGATGGCGGGAGTCGCCGTGCTCGGAGTGCTCGACGGCGAGCAGGGTCGCGTCGTGCGACAGCGCGGCCGGGCTCGCGTCCTCGGCGTGCGCGTAGACCTCGTGGGCGACACCGTCGAGCACGACGTGGATGCGGCTGCCGTCGTCGTCGCTCGAGCCGACCACGACGCGGTCGCGCCCGCCGGGGCCGCCGGGGCCGCCGAGCGTGCCGAGCAGGAGGCCAGAGGAGTAGGCGGGCGGCAGCGGGGTGGGCGTCTCGAGGCCCTCGCCGGGTGCGGCGCCGAACGGCTGGCGGCGCCAGACGCCGCACTCGTCGCCGTCGGAGTCGTCGAACCACCAGACCCAGGCGCCGTCGGGGGAGATGGTCGCGTCGGTAGTGCCGGCGGGCCGGTCCGTCAGCGGGGTCAGCGTGCCGGTCGCGACGTCGAGCGAGTGCACCTGGCGCACGCCGTCGGCCGGCGCGATCGCGACGGCGCGGCCGGGCGCGTGCTCGGCCCAGTCCGGCAGCGAGACGGTGGCGGCACGGAAGCGGAGCTCCCAGGCCGGGCTGTCGATCGTGCTCTGCGAGAGGGTTTCGGACGTCTGCGAGAGGCTTTCGGTCGGCTGCGAGGTTGCTCCCCCGCCCGGAGCCGTCACTCGCCGAGCCGCGAGCCGCGGCGCAGGCGCATGAGGACGGCGACGATCGACCCGACGATCCCGACCGCGATGACGCCGATCGCCCAGCCCGGCAGGCCAGAGACGCCCGACGGCGCGGGGCTCGCCGTCGACTCGGCCGAGGCCGACGACTCGGCCGACGCGGTGGGTGAGGGTGCCGCGGTGGTGGGCTGCGCCGTCGTCGGCTCCGTGGTGGGCTCGGCCGTGGGCGACGGCGCGGGGACGTCGAGCGTGAAGGCGAAGGTGCCGTCGATGGGGTGACCGTCGGACGACGTCACGCGCCACGCGACGGCGTAGCTGCCCGAGGGGAGGTCCGCGGCGAGCGGGACGATCAGGTCCGTGCCCGAGACCTGTGGGTCACCGCTGCGCGCCTCGCCGGCCGGACCCGTGACGGTGATCTCGACGCCGATCGGCGCGATCTCGTCGCTGTAGGTCAGGACGAGCTGCGTCGGCGCGGTGGTGAGGGTCTCGCCGTCGGCGGGGGTGGAGGTGAGGAGGCGGTCGTGCGCCAGCGCCGGGCCCGCGATCGAGCCCAGCAGGAGGACGAGGGCGGCGACAGCGCCCGCGCGCGTGAGCGACCGCCTGCGGGCTGGGACGATCGAGCGGGACGTGGACGTGCGGGCGCGCAGGGGCACAGCGAGTTCCTTCCGAAGGGCTTCGGTCCCCATCGTACGAACCGGACGGGCCGGATCCGGCCGTTCGGAATCCTGCCCGAACCGGGCGCGGTGTGGGAACGTGGGCGCCATGGCGGACGCGGCTGGCCTCTTCCCGGGGAAGCAGTTCATTTCCACGGTGCTCGAGGCGCTCGACACGAAGACCGCGATGAGCGGCGAGATCGCCCGGCGCTACCTCATGCGCGCGGGCATGGCGGGCATCGTCATCGGGATCATGTACGGCACGAACTACGCCGTCATCGCGGCGTTCGGCAACGTCGGCCTGGGGGACTGGACGGCGATCGGGCGGATGGTCGGGGCGCTGCTGTTCGGGTTCGCGCTCGTCTTCATCTACTACACCAAGTCCGAGCTGCTGACGTCGAACATGATGATCGTCGCGATCGGCGCCTACCACCACCGCACCAGCACGATGAAGGCGCTGCGGATCCTCGGCCTGTGCTATCTCGGCAACGCGCTCGGCGGGCTGCTCGTCGCCATCCTGCTGCGGTTCTCGACCGTCTCCTCGAGCGCGGTCGGGGACCAGATGAGCGCCGCCGTCGACCACAAGCTGTCGTACCTGTCCGAGGGCTTGGCGGGCTGGGGCGACCTGTTCGTGCGGGCCGTGCTGTGCAACTTCATGATCAACCTGGCGATGCTGCTGGTCTACAACGGCCTCCTCAAGGAGGACGTGATGAAGAGCCTCGTGATGATCATGAGCGTCTTCATCTTCGCGTTCCTCGGGTTCGAGCACTCGGTCGCGAACACCGTGCTGTTCCTCATGGTCGGCCTGCGGGAGGGCATCGACGTGGGGCTCGCGCTGGGGAACATCGCGATCGCGCTTGTGGGCAACTTCGTGGGCGGCGGCCTGCTGATCGGGCTGTACTACGCGTACGTCAACGACGACGCGCAGTACCTGCGGCGGCAGGCCGGGCCGGACGACGGGGCCTGAGCGTCTCCGTCGCGTCGCGGTCGCGTCGCGCCGCGAGCTCCGTCACGCAGGAGCGACCGGTCGTGACGGGAGAGCGACCGACCGAGCGGCGGCCATCGGCGTCGACAGCATCGGCGCAGGTCGGGGACATGCGCGTGCTCGCGTGAGCCGGCTGAGTCGCTGTGACGAAGCGGCCAGTCGCTGTGGCGTCGTGCGGCGCGTCCTCAGCCGCCCCCGACAGCAGAACGGCCCGCCCGGCTGACGCCGGCGGGCCATTCCTGCTGTCGGGGTGACAGGAACCGTCGCAGCGACCGGCTCGTTCCTCGCCGGGCGCGGCTCCTCCCGGCATCCCGTCACCGTCGACATGACGAAGGCCCGTCGGCTGACGCCGACGGGCCTCTCGTCATGTCGGGGTGACAGGATTTGAACCTGCGACCTCTTCGTCCCGAACGAAGCGCGCTACCAAGCTGCGCCACACCCCGAACCCGCCTCGCGACGGGGGACTCGGCCCGCGAACGGGCCGCGGACCAGAATAGCCCGACTCCGGCCCGGATCACGAATCGGCGCGTCCTTCGGCGCGGTGACCGGCATCACGCCCGATCGTCACGCCGCCTTCACGCCCCTCACAGGCGACAGCCAGGTCGAGGCCGCACGGTGGAGTGGTCCAGATCCCCCATGGAACGAGGTGAGAGATGTCCGCCGTGCACCACATCGCGATGGTCGCCCACGACAACAAGAAGGTCGAGCTCCTGCGCTGGGCCGAGTTCAACCGGGGCACGCTCGCCCGGCACTTCCTGTACGCCACCGGCACCACCGGCACGATGCTCCAGTACGAGCTCGGCCTTCCGGTCACGCGGCTGCTGTCCGGCCCCGTCGGCGGGGACCAGCAGATCGGCGCGCGCATCGCGCAGGGCGAGATCGACATGCTGATCTTCTTCTGGGACCCGCTCGAGCCCCAGCCGCACGACCCCGACGTCAAGGCCCTGCTCCGGCTCGGCGCCGTCTGGAACGTGCCCATGGCCTGCAACGTCGCCACCGCCGACCTGCTGATCTCCTCGCCGATGCTCGAGGAGGAGTGGACGTCGCGCCCCGAGATCTCCGCGCGGGAGTGGGCGGGCGAGGTCGTCGGCTGAGCGCCGCCTGCGCGCCCGGCGTCAGTCCGCGGGCACGAGCTCCAGCAGCGTCGCCTCGGGCCGGCAGGCGAACCGCACCGGCGCGAACGGCGAGGTGCCCAGGCCCGCGCTGACGTGCAGCCAGTACGAGCCCTGCCCGCCGCGCGCGTCGGGTCGTGGCCCCGGCCAGCCGTGCAGGCCCTTGGCGCGCCCGCGGTCGAGGTCGCAGTTCGTGACCAGGGCGCCGTAGCCGGGGACGGCCAGCTGGCCGCCGTGCGTGTGGCCCGCGAGGACGAGCTCGGCGCCGTCGTGCCGCATCGCCTCGAGCACCCGACGGTACGGCGCGTGCGCCACGCCGACCCGCAGCGCACCCCGCGGCAGGGGAGCGCGGGCGGGGAACTCGTCGCGGTCCAGGTGCGGGTCGTCCACCCCGACGAGGTCGAGGTGGGTGTGCCGGGTGATCACGGCGTCGCGCCGGTTGGTGAGGTCCTTCCAGCCCGCCCGGCGCAGCTCGGCCGCGAGCTCACCCGCCGGGAGCACGCGCGACTCGGTGTCGCGCCGGCGCAGCGCGCGGGGGGTGTCCGCGTCGCGCGGGTCCTTGCGCAGGTAGCGCGACCACGACTTGGCCACGGGCGCGTAGTAGTCGTTCGAGCCGAGCACGAACGCCCCGGGCAGCGCCAGGAGCGGCTCGAGCGCGTGCAGCAGGGGAGGCAGCGCCTCGCGGTGCGCGAGGTTGTCGCCGGTGTCCACCACGACGTCGGGCTCGAGCGTCGCGAGGTCACGGACGAACGCGATCTTGTCCGTCTGCGACGGCACGAGGTGCAGGTCGGAGACGTGCAGGATGCGCACCGGTTCGGCGTCGGGGTCGAGCACCGGCACGACGGCGTGACGCACCGTGAAGGCGTGCGCCTCCAGCAGGGCGTAGGCGAACCCGGCCGCCGCGCCCGCGGCGAGGACCGCCGTCGTGCGCAGCGCCGCTGACGTGCTCAGCCGTCCCCCCGGCCGCCGCCGCCACCGTTGCCGCCGCCACCGTTGTTGCCGCCGCCGGTGTCGGCCGCGGGTGCGGTCTGCTGGGCGTTCGGGTCCGTGGTGGGGGTCTCCACGGGAGCGGGGCCGGAGCTCGGGTAGAGCGTGATCACGGAGCCCTTGGTCATACGACCCGTGCTCGACTGCGCACCGACGCTGCCCACCGCGATGTTGTCGCTCGGACGCTGCTCGCCGACGGTCACCGTGAAACCGGCGCCCTGGAGGGTCGCGGTCGCCTGGGCGATCGACTGGCCGATCACGTTCGGGACGGCGATCCGGTCGCCCCAGATCTGCTTCTCCTGCGCCTCGGCGAAACCCTTCACCTCGAGGCCGTCCATGGCCTTCTTCATGTAGTCGCCCCAGATCGGCGCCGGGATGCGGCCACCGTAGATCTGGGAGTAGTAGCGCCCGTTGAGCACGGTGCGGGTCATCGGGATGTCGCCCTCGCTGTGACCCATCCACACGGCGGTGGACAGCTGCGGCGTGTACCCGACGAACCACGCGTTGTAGTCCTCGTTCGCGGTTCCGGTCTTGCCTGCCGCGGGACGGCCGATCTGGGCGGCGGTCGCGGTCCCGCTCGAGACGACGTTCTGCAGCGCGTACGTCACACCGGCGGCGATGGTCGGGTCGATCGCCTGCGAGCACTGGGAGCCGGGGATCTCCAGCTGCGCCCCGTCGCGATCGGTGATCGAGGTGATCGACCGGGGCTCGCAGAAGACGCCGTTGGCGGCGTAGGTGGCGAACGCCGCGGACATCGTGAGGGGCGCGATGGTGTTCGAGCCGAGCGCCATCGAGGGGATCGCGAGGATGTCGGAGCCGGCCTGTGCCTCGTACAGCGACTCGACGCCGGTGCCACGCACGTCGTTCGGGTCGATCGTCCCGGCGCCGACGTGCACGCCCATCGCGCTCGTGGTGTTGCGGACGGCGCACAGGTCGAGCTTGTTCGCCATGTAGGCGAACGCCGTGTTGACCGAGTTCTCGGTCGCCTGCAGCACGGTCATCTGGCCACCACCCGGCTCGAGGTTCTTCGGCTCGTACGTGGCCGCCGACTCGGGGGAGCACGAGATGTTCCAGGTGTTGGCCGGGAACGTCTGGCCGTTCGCGGCGTTCACCGTCTCGTTGAGCGAGTGCCCGTCGATGAGCCACTGGGTGAGGATGAACGCCTTGAACGTCGAGCCCGTCTGGAATCCCTGGCCGCCGCCGTACGCGGCGTCGACGTTGAAGTTGACCTTCGTGGCTCTCGGGTTCTCGGCCGTGGCGTCGCCGTAGGTGGTGTTCTGCACCATCGCGACGACGTTGCCCGTCCCCGGCTCGACCGTCACGATCGAGCCGGAGATGCCCTCCTCGCCCTTCTTGCTGATGTAGGAGGGGTCGTTCTCCGGGATCTGCGCCGTGAGCGAGTCGAACGCCTGCTGCTGACGCACCGGGTCGATCGTCGTCGTGATCGTGTAGCCGCCGCGCTGCAGCAGCTGGCGGGCCTCGTCGACATCGTCGGACAGGTAGCCGTCGAGCAGCACGACCTTCGTCACGTACTCGCAGAAGTAGGCGCTGATGCCGGCGGTGGCGCACCCCACGGGGGTCGGCGTCACGTGCAGCATGTCGGCGACGGGGGTCGCGAGCGCCGTCGCGTACTCGTCGTCGGTGATGTAGCCCTGGGCGTGCATCTGGCCGAGCACCGTGTCGCGGCGGTTGGTCGCCTGCAGGTAGCCGTCGTCCGCGCCGCGCGTGGGGTCGTACAGGCCGGGGCTCTTGGTGACGCCCGCGACGAGCGCGGCCTCGGCCGGCGTCATGTCCTTCGCGCTGTGCCCGAAGTAGTACTGCGACGCGGCCTCGACGCCGTACAGGCGGCTCGCGCCGAACTGCGCGATGTTGAGGTAGCCCTGGAGGATCTCGTCCTTGGTGTAGACCTTCTCGAGCGAGATCGCGAGCTTCATCTCGCGCAGCTTGCGGTTGATGCCCTCGGCGCCGTCCGCCTCGCGGGCCGCCTCGATCGCCTCGTCGTCGCCCGAGACCACGCCGGCCTCGATGAGGACGTTCTTCACGTACTGCTGCGTCAGCGTCGACGCGCCCTGCGTGTTGCCCTGGAGCGTCTGGAGCGCCGCCCGCATGAGACCCTCCGGGTCGACCCCCGAGTGCTCGTAGAACCGCTGGTCCTCCGTCGCGATCACCGCGTGCTGCATGTACGGCGAGATCTCCGTGAGCGGCACGACGATGCGGTTCTCCACGAAGAACGTGGCCAGCGTGCTGCCGTCGGAGGCCAGGACGCGCGACTGCTCCGACGGCGGCTGGATCTCCAGGTCGGTCGGGAGGTCGTCGAACAGCTGCTGCGCCGCGTTGGACGTGGTCCCGATCGCGGCGACCGCCGGCATCAGCAGTCCGGCGGAGAGCACTCCACCGACGGCGGCGAGCAGCAGGAAGGCCATGAGCAGGGCGATCGCCTGGAACACGTTGACACGGTGGCGGGGTGCGCGTGGGGCAGACGGCATGGCTCCCAGGGTACGTGGCGGGCCACGCACGCTTGTGGCGCGGCGGGTGCGGCGATGTGGCGATCCTGTGGCGATGCGGCCCCGCTGTGACGTGGGCCGCAGCGGGGTCCGACCGGTGTCCGGCGTGTGTTCGAGAGGGCCCGCCTGGCGCCTGCGCACGGGCCGGAGGTCCCAGGTGAGCGGTGCTCGGAGGGTGTTGGCTCGAACCGAGTTCGGGAGGACCGCGATGACGACGACGACACCCCACGGCGAGGTCGAGAGCTGGACCGCCGCCGCTGCGTGCGGCGGTGCGCGGCGCAGCGTCGATCCCGACGCGATGTTCGTCCGTGGCGCGGCCCAGCGCGATGCCCGGCAGGTGTGCTTCGCGTGCGTGGTGCGCACGACGTGCCTCGTCGAGGCGCTCGAGGCCGGCATGGAGTTCGGGGTCTGGGGAGGCCTCACCGAGCGGGAGCGGCGTGCGATGGTGCGCGCCGCCCCGATAGGGGTCGACTGGCGCGCTCGAGTCGCAGCCGACACCGCGCTGGCCGCCCGGTTCGAGGAGGAGTGGGCGAGCGCCACCGGCACCGACTAGGGGGCCTCGTCCTGCGTAGCATGGCCGCCATGACGACCTGGGAGTACGCGACCATCCCGCTCATCGTGCACAGCACGAAGCAGATCCTCGACCAGTGGGGCGCCGACGGGTGGGAGCTCGTTCAGGTCGTCCCCGGTCCCGGCGGCAACGGACTCGTCGCCTACCTCAAGCGCCCCACCGGTCAGAAGTGATGGGTTCCGACGCGTCGGCTGCGTCTCCCGCGTCGCCGTCCGAGCGCCTCGCCGCACTCGGCCTCGAGCTGCCCCCGGTCGCCGCGCCCGTCGCCGCCTACGTGCCGGCGGTGCGCACCGGCAACCTCGTGCACACCTCCGGCCAGCTGCCGTTCCGCGCCGGCGCGCTGCTCGCCGTCGGGAAGGTCGGGGACGCCGCCGAGCGCGGGGCTGGGCAGGGCACCGGCGACGGTCTGGTCTCCCCGGCGCTCGCCGCCGAGCTCGCGCAGGTCGCGGCGCTCAACGCGCTCGCCGCGGCCGCCGACGTCGCGGGCGGACTCGACCGGATCGCGCGCGTCGTGAAGGTCGTCGTGTTCGTCGCGTCCGCGCCGACGTTCACCGGCCAGCCGCCGGTCGCCAACGGCGCCAGCGAGCTCCTCGGCGCGGTGCTGCCCGGCGGCCACGCCCGCTCCGCGGTCGGCGTCGCGGTGCTGCCGCTGGACGCGCCCGTCGAGGTCGAGATCACGGTCGAGCTCGCCTGACGAGCTCGCCTGACGCGCGAGGCGCCCGACGGCGCAGCGCACCCGGGCGCCCAGGGTTCGTTCGCCGTCGCGCACCGTGGCGCGACGGCGAACTGCCGCGTCAGCGCGCGCGCTTCTCCAGGCGCTGCAGGTCCAGGAGCACGACCGCGCGCCCGTCGAGCTGGATCCAGCCGCGGCTGGAGAACTCGGCGAGGGACTTGTTCACGGTCTCGCGTGAGGCGCCGACGAGCTGCGCCAGCTCCTCCTGCGTGAGGTCGTGCGGGACCCGCACCCCGTTGGAGACGGGCCGGCCGAAGCGGGCCGCGAGGTCGAGCAGCGCCTTGGCGACGCGGCCGGGCACGTCGGAGAACACCAGGTCCGCGAGCGCGCTGTTGGTCCGCCGCAGCCGCTGGGCGAGCGAGCGCAGGAGCTGCCGGCCGAGCACCGGGTGCTCCTCGAGCAGGCGGACGAACCGCGTGTGCTCGAGCTCGAGGAACGTGGTCGGCGCGAGGATCGTGGCCGTCGCGGTGCGCGGACCCGGGTCGTAGACCGAGAGCTCGCCCACGATCTCACCCGGCCCGAGCACGGCGAGCAGGCTCTCGCGCCCGTCCACCGCGGTGTGGCCGAGCTTCACCTTGCCCGCGAGGATGACCCAGAACCGGTCGCCCTGCTCTCCCTCGCGGAACAGCACGTCGCCACGCCGCACGTTGGTCGCGGTCATGGCGGCACGAACGGCGGCATAGGTCTCGTCGTCGAGGTCGGCGAAGAGGGGGACGGTCCGTACGACGTCATCGGTCACTGATGGCCTCCTGTCCTTCGCGGACAGTCTGCCACCCACGTCGTAGCGTGGAGGGCGTGAAGCCGAGCGCGCCGCCGACGAGTCCTGCCGAGGGTGCGGCGGGCGGCCCGGAGACGCGGATGGCGGACCCCGCCGTCGTGAACGCGCGACTCGCGCTGGCGCACCCCGACGCACGCTGCGCACTCGACCACGCCGACGCGTTCCAGCTGCTCGTCGCGACCGTGCTCTCCGCGCAGACCACCGACGAGCGCGTCAACACCGTCACCCCCGAGGTGTTCGGCCGCTGGCCGGACGCTGCGGCGCTCGCGACGGCGGACCTCGCCGCCCTCGAGGACGTCCTTCGCCCGCTGGGGTTCTTCCGCGCGAAGGCGCGGTCGCTGGTCGGCCTCGCCCAGGGCCTCGTGCGCGACCACGACGGCGAGGTGCCGCCCGACCTCGACGCGCTCGTCGCGCTCCCGGGCGTCGGGCGCAAGACGGCGAACCTCGTGCTCGGCAACGCGTTCGGCATCCCCGGCATCACGGTCGACACGCACGTGGGACGCCTCGCGCGGAGGCTGGGGTGGACGACGCAGACCGACCCCGTGCGGGCGGAGGCCGACATCGCGGCGCTCGTGCCGCCGTCGGAGTGGGTCATGCTCTGCCACCGGCTGATCTTTCACGGGCGGCGCGTGTGCCACGCGCGGCGGCCCGCGTGCGGGGAGTGCGTGCTCGCGGACGTCTGCCCGTCGGCGTTCGCCGTGTGAGCCGTGTGCCCGCATCCGAACCGGACGCGGCGACGGCGCCTCAGAGCGGCGCGAGGAACTCCAGCAGGTGGTGCGTCACGGCCTCCGGCGCCTCCTCGGGCAGGAAGTGCCCGGCGCCCGGCGCGATGCGCAGCTCGTGCGGCCCCGACACGTACGCGGCGTCGTAGCGCCGGCCCGACGCCGGCAGGCAGCGGTCGGCGCTGCCGTGCAGCCCCAGCACCGGGACGGTGATGTCCTCGCGCAGCGCCGCGAGGTAGCGCTGGCCGGCGGGACGCGGGCTCGAGCGGACCTGCCACCGCGCCTGCTCCATGACGTGGTGGGCCGCGGCGGGCTGGCGCATCGCGTCGGCGTAGAGACCCGCCGCCTCGCAGTGCCAGCCGGGGGCGCCCCAGGCGCGCAGCAGATGACCGACCCAGTCCGCCCGCAGGCGGCGCTCGGGCAGGGAGGGCAGCTGCGCGAACGCGAGGGCGGCGAGCGTGCCGGTCGGGACGCTGCGGGACTGGCGCAGCCGCAGCGGGTGCGGGCTCGACAGGGTCGCGATCGCCCGCGTCACGCGCGGTGCGAGCGCCGGCATCGACCAGGCGATCTGGGCCCCGTAGCCGTGCCCGACCACGACGGCGAAGCTCGCCCCGAGCGAGCGGATGACACCCGAGACGTCGGTCGCCAGGGCACGGGCGTCGTGTCCGCGCGGCGGCTTGTCGGAGCTGCCGAAGCCGCGCAGGTCCATCGCGGCGACGCGGTACCCCGCGTCGGCGAGTGCGGGGATCTGCGCACGCCACGCGTACCAGGTCTGCGGGAAGCCGTGCAGCAGCACCACCAGGGGCGCGTCCTCGTCCCCGGCGACGGCGACGTGGAAGCGCGCTCCGTTCGCGGAGACGAACCGGTGCTCCCACGGTCCGGCGACGAGCAGGCTTGCCGGGTCCACCTTCACGCCACGAGGCTACCGGGCCGTAGGATCCGGAGACCGACTCCGCTTTCGCCGGCTCGACGCGACCTCGGGGCGTCGTCGAGCCGCCGTTGAGTCACCGTCGAGCCACCGTCGGGCGGAGAAGGGGCGCACATGCTCGGACCGACACTCGCGCTCGTCGCGTGCCTGATGTACGGCGGGGCCACGCTGCTGCAGGCCGCGGGGACCAGAAGAGCCGAGGGTCTGGGGGCGTTCGTCCAGCCGCTGGTGGTCGTCGGACTCGTGATCGACGGGCTCGCGTTCGGCGTCTCGCTCCTCGCGTACGAGAAGGCCCCGCTGTTCGAGGTGCAGACGATCATCGCCGCGGCCGTCGTGGTCTCGGTGCTCGGCGCCCCGCGGGTGCTGCCCGGCGTCGCCCTGCGCCGCGTCGACCTGGTCGGCGCGGCCGTCGTGGTGCTGGGGCTCGTCGTCGTGGCTGCCGCCGCGGGTCCGGACGCCTCCGTCGAGCCCCCGTCGGGCTTCGTGACCGTGCTCCTGGTGCTCACCGGCGTGCTCGTCGTGGCGACCGCGGCGAGCTACCGGTGGGCGCCGTCGTGGCTCATGGCGGTGCTCGCCGGACTGGGCTTCTCCCTGGTCGCGGTGGGGGCGCGGGCGGCCGAGGACGGGACGTCGTTCTGGCAGATGGTGCTGAGCCCGATCGCCCTCGTGGTGCTCGGCGGCGGCGCGGTCGGCGTGGTGGGCAACATCCGGGCCCTGGAGAGGGGCAGCGTCGCGATCGCCGCCTCCGTCGTCTCGGTGATCGAGGTCGTCATCCCGTCCGTGATCGGGATCGCGGTGCTGGGCGACGGCGTCCGGTCGGGGTGGGGCGTGCCGCTCGTCCTGGGCATCGCCGTCGCCCTCGGCGGGTGCGTGCTGCTCAGCGCGAGTCCCGCCAACACCGCCACCGAGGCCGCGTCGGCCTGACTCACCTCGGCCCGGGCGACGTCGGCCCGGTTGATGCGGCGGCACCGACCGGACCGATCCGACGTCCGCCCCGGCGAGCTCGCTCAGTCGGCGGCGGGCTTGGCGAGCCCCTGCTGGATGAGGCTCATGACGCCGGAGTCCGCGAGCGTCGTGACGTCGCCGACCGAGCGGTTCTCGGCCACGTCGCGCAGCAGGCGGCGCATGATCTTGCCCGACCGCGTCTTCGGCAACTCGGACACCACGAGGATCGACCGCGGCTTCGCGATGGGTCCGATCGCCTGTCCGACGTGGCCGCGCAGCGTGGCGACCACCTCGGCGTCGTCGTCGGGCCGGTCGGCCGCCTCGTCGCCGCCCCGCAGGATGACGAACGCGACGACCGCCTGACCGGTGGTCTCGTCCGCGGCGCCGACGACGGCGGCCTCGGCGACCCACGGGTGGGACACCAGCGCCGACTCGATCTCGGTAGTGGAGAGCCGATGCCCGGACACGTTCATCACGTCGTCCACCCGGCCCAGCAGCCAGATGTCGCCGTCCTCGTCCTTCTTCGCGCCGTCGCCGGCGAAGTACACGCCCGGGAACCGGGACCAGTACGTCTCCGCGAACCGCTTCTCGTCGCCCCAGATGCCACGCAGCATCGAGGGCCACGGCTCGGTGAGCGCGAGGTAGCCGCCCTGGCCGTTCCCGACGGCGTGACCGGCGTCGTCGAGCACCTCCGCGACGACTCCGGGCAGCGGGGTCTGCGCCGAGCCGGGCTTGGTCGCGGTGACGCCGGGCAGCGGGCTGATCATGATGGCGCCGGTCTCGGTCTGCCACCACGTGTCGACGATCGGCGCGCGGTCGCCGCCGATCACCCGGCGGTACCACATCCACGCCTCGGGGTTGATCGGTTCGCCGACGCTGCCGAGCAGGCGCAACGAGGACAGGTCGAACCCGGCCGGGATGTCCTCGCCCCACTTCATGCAGGTGCGGATCGCCGTCGGGGCGGTGTAGAGGATCGTCACGCCGTACTTCTGCACGATCTCCCACCAGCGGCCCTTGTGCGGGGTGTCGGGCGTGCCCTCGTAGATGACCTGGGTCGCGCCGTTGACGAGCGGGCCGTAGACGACGTAGCTGTGCCCGGTGATCCAGCCGATGTCCGCGGTGCACCAGTAGACGTCGGTCTCGGGCTTGAGGTCGAAGACCGCGTGGTGGGTGTACGCGGCCTGCGTGAGGTAGCCGCCCGTGGTGTGGAAGATGCCCTTCGGCTTCCCCGTGGTGCCGGACGTGTAGAGGATGAACAGCGGGTGCTCCGCGTCCACCCAGACCGGCTCGTGCTCGGCGGAGGCCTGCGGCACGACGTCGTGCCACCACACGTCGCGCTGTGGCGTCCACGCGACGTCGCCGCCGGTGCGGCGCACCACGAGCACGTGCTCGACGGCGGTCCCACCCTTCGCGAGCGCGTCGTCCACCGCGGGCTTCAGCGGGCTCGCACCGCCGCGGCGGTACCCGCCGTCGGCCGTGATGACGAGCTTGGCCTCGGCGTCGAGGATGCGGCTGTGCAGCGCCTCGGCGGAGAAGCCGCCGAACACGACCGAGTGCGGGGCGCCGATCCGGGCGCAGGCCAGGAGCGCGACGACGGCCTCGGGGATCATCGGCAGGTAGATGGCGACCCGGTCGCCGGTGCCGACGCCCAGCGCGCTGATCGCGTTCGCGGCCCGGGCGACGTCGGCAGCGAGTTCGCCGTAGGTGATCCGGCGCTGCTCGCCGTCCTCGCCCTCCCACAGGATCGCGACGCGGTCGCCGTTCCCGGCCGCCACGTGCCGGTCCACGGCGTTGTAGGCGGCGTTCAGCCGGCCGTCGGTGAACCAGCCGTACCGCGGCGCGGCGGAGTCGTCCAGGACGGTCTCGAACGGGGTCTGCCAGTCGAGGAGGGCGCGGGCGTTGTCGGCCCAGAACCCGAGCCGGTCGGCGTCGGCGCGCTCGTACGCCTCGGCCTGGACGTTCGCCTGCGCGGCGAACGCGGGGGTCGGGGGGAACGTGCGCGTCTCGTGCAGCAGGTTCTCGAGGGCAGGGGAGTCCGGGGTGGACTGGACGTCGGTCATGTCAGCTCCGGCGGCGTCGACGATGGGTGACGTCCGTCACTCTACGCACGCGTCGCGGCCGCGCGGGCCGGTGTCCGGCGAGAAGAACGCGAGAAGTTCTGAGCCCCCCGAGCGAGGCTCGGGGGGCTCAGGGTGGTGCGTCGGGATGCGGCCGCGGGTCCTCGCGGGTGGCAAGTGGGCGGCCGCGCGACTGCTCAGGCGTCGATCGGTCGGGTCAGTCCAGGCCGCGCGCCGCCCGCTCGGCCTTGATCCGGCCCTCGTTCCGGCCGCTGCGCCGGGTGGTGTGGGCGACGAGCGCGAGCAGCAGAAGCACGACGCCGAACGTCAGCAGCAGCCCGGACCGGCCCGTGTCGAGCAGGTAGTTGTACACGTTGGTGCCGAAGCCCTCGTTGAGGCCCGTGAACGTGTCCCGGTGGTCACGCAGCCACTGCATCGCCTCGCGCGGGAAGACGAGGAAGCCGATGCCGGCGAGCGCGATGACGCCGCCCCAGATCCAGGTCCCCAGGCTCGAGGCGCGGGTGACGAGCGCGATGACCAGCAGCGTGACCAGTCCGCCCGCGAGGCTGAGCAGGCCCGCGACGTTCACCTTGTCGTCGATCGCCTGCAGGCTCCAGAAGGTGCGCAGGGCGCCGTCGGTGAGCAGGAACCAGGCGATCGGCGCGGCGACGAGGATGCCGAGCACGCTCCACAGGTGCGCGGCCGTGCGCTTCACGGGCGGCTCGTGCCACTCCTCCTCGGGGTAGGGCTCCTTCTCCGCGGCCTGCTCGCGCAGCCGCCCGCCCGTCGAGCCGGCCAGCGCCGCCTCGTCGGCCAGCGGGACCGTGCGGCCCGGCGGCACGACCTGCGTGGTGGAGGTCTCCACCGGCCGGGTCTCCGTGCCCGTCGTCGTGGCGGCGGTCGTCGAGCCCGTCGTCGCGATCGGGGTGGTCGCGCCGACGGTCGCCCCGGTGGGCTCGGTCTCGGCGACGGGGAGCTTCGTCGTCGCCCCGGCGCCTGAGTGAGTGTCCGCGGACGCGCCGTCGGCGGACGGGCGTGCCGCGCCGCCGAACGCGCTGACCCGGGCGGGCGCCGTGCCCGCCGCGGTGGCGTCGGTCGCGCCGAGCCCACGTCCGCCGTCGGACGTGGGGTGTGCGCCGCTTCCGGCGCCCTCGGGTGTGGTCGCTCCGCCGAAGGCCGGCTCGGCCGGGCCGGAGGGTGGGGGCGGCGTGCTGCCGTCGTCGATCGGCGGCACCGGGCGGGGCGCCGAGTGCGACCCGGTCGACGCCGACTCGGGCGTCTCGTCCGCGGCGGGGCGAGGCGTGCTCTCGTCGGGCTGGTCGGGCGTGGTCATGGCGGTCCTCCTTGCGTCCCGGCCCACGCTAGGCGCACGGGGCCGCGGATCGGGGGATACGCGCCGAGGAGGACGTCAGGCGCGTCGCGCGGCGCCACGCGCGATGCGCCGCTCGCGGCGCTGCACGGCACGGCCGTCACGTCGCGCGAGGTGTGCCCCGAGGGCGCCGCCGAGCAGCGCGGCGGCGACGACCGCCGTCGTGCCCAAGCCGTCCGCGAACCACCACAACGAGGTGTCCAGGGTGTCCAGGAGCGGGGCGACGAGCGGGGAGCCGAGCGCTGACACGGCGGACGGCACCGCGTGCGAGAGCAGCGTCTGGACGGCGGACGCGAGCCACACGAGCCCCGCGATCCCGGGCCCGAGGGAGGACGTGGCGCCCAGGGCGGCGGGCAGGAGCAGGGCCACGACGAAGGCGAGGCCGGCGAGCCAGATCGAGCTGTCGGTCACGTCCCGGTTGGCACCCCAGAGCTCCAGGCCGTTCGTGAGCGCGACGCCGAGCACCGCCAGCACCACGCCGAGCACGAGCGAGGTGATGTGGGCGCCGAGCCTCGAGCGGGGCGGCACCGTGACGTCGCCGGCATCCTCGGTGACCTGCTCAGAGCGCTCGGTGTGGCGCCCGCGGCGTCGTGCGATCGTCGCCGCGATCGCCACCCCGAGGAGCGTGACCCCGACGGCGAGCACGCCCCCCGTGGTCAGGAGCGTCTGCGCGCCGAGCGCGAGGTCGACGCCGGCGTCGGCACCCGACGTGACGCTCGCCTCGACGCTCGGGCCGGGCAGGAGCTCGGCGAACCGGGCCGCGAGATCGGGCCACAGGAGACCGGCGAGGCCCGAGACCGCCCAGATGCCGCCCGCCGCTCCGGCGGCCGCCGAGGAGCGCGCCGCCCATCCGCCGTGTGCGGAGAGCAGCAGCATCGCCGCGGCGAGCGCGGCCCAGGCCCACCCGGGAGCACCGCCCCGCGCCGGCGCCTGGACGAGGTCGGGAGCCGCGACGGCGAACGTGAGGAACGCCGCCGTCCCGCCGACGAGGGCGAGGGCGACGCCACCGAGGTGCCAGCGGGCGCGCGAGCGCGGCGGGACGGGGCGAGGCAGCGGCGCACCGGCCTCGTCGGGCGCGCGCGGGGTGGTCGGTGGCCCGGGGGGCGTGGTGGCCGTGGCCGTGCTCGCGGCTGCCGGCGCTGGGGCGGTCGGTGCTGCGGTGGCGGTCGCCGCCGGCAGCGCCGACGTGGCGGGAGGGTCGGACGGCGTCGTGGTCAACGGTCCTCCTTCGCTGCGTGGGGCGGTGCGGCGCCCGCGGGGTCGGTGCGGCGTCGCGATCCGTTCGGCGGGTGGTGACGCGTTCGAGTATCCCCCTGGCGGGTGCCCTCGCGCGACGCGTGGCCCGGCATCGTGCCCTGGCGTGCACGTCAGGCTGCGGGCGGGTGTGTCGTCGCGCGACGCGGGGACGGGCAGCGTGCCTGGCGTGCGCGGCTGGGTAGCGGGCGAGTGTCCGACGGGCAGCGTGCCTGGCGTGCGCGGCTGGGTAGCGGGCGGGTTGTCCCCAGCCCGGCGCGAGGTGGGTCTGCTCGGCGCCGTCCCCAGGGCACGAGCGCCTGGCGCGCGCATCGCCGCATGCTCGTGGCGGAGGTGAGGCACATGGTGCGCAGGCGGGTCGGCGGGCCGGTCGTCGCGGGCGGCGAGACGCTCGTCGCGATTCGGAGCGCGGACGAGGTCCTGATCGACCTGGTGCGGGACGTGGTGGCGTGGTGGGGCGCACAGGTGCTCGTGCGGCCGCCGGGCACGCCGCCGCCGCCCGCGCACGTCCATGTCGACAGCGCATCCGAGCGACTGCCGGGAGACCCGTCGTGGGGCCGCGGGACGAGCATCGCGGTCTCGCGCGAGCCCGTGGCGGGTGCGATCGTGCTGCCGGCCGGGGCCGAGGACCTCGCGGACGCCGTCGCGCTGGCGCTCTCGGTCGGCACCGCCCGCACGGTCGGCGTGCTGGGTGCGTGCGGCGGACTCGGGACGTCCGTGACGGCGGCGCTCCTGGCACGCTGCGCAGCCGACGCTGGTCGGTCCACCGCGCTGCTCGACCTGGCCGGGGGGATCGACCTGCTGCTCTCGCTCGAGGACGAGCCGGGTCCGCGGTGGGCGGACCTGCCGGCGGCGGGCGGCCCGTACGTGGGCGAGCAGCTCGTGGCGGCGCTGCCGACCTGGCAGCGCGTGCGGGTGCTCACGTCCGACGCGCGCGGTGGCGCCGACCCGCGGGTGCGCGACCAGGTAGCGGGAGCGTTGGCGGGAGTGGTCCGGCTCGTGGTCCTCGATCTCGGGGCCGCGCCGGGCGACCTCGCGAGTGCGGCGCTCTGCGACGACCTCGTGCTGCTCACCAGCCCCGAGGTCCGGGCGGTGGCGGCGGTGCGGGCGGAGGTCGGCCAGCTGCACGGCCGAGTGGACGGGCCCCGGCTGCACCTCGTGGTGCGCAGCGTGCGCGGGCTGGACCTGCCGCGGGGCGAGGTGGAGGAGGCGTGCGGCCTCCCGGTGCGCGCGGTGCTGCCCCACACGCGGGGGATGGCCGTCGACCTCGCGCGCGGGGTGACGCCGGGTGACCGTCGGCGTGCGGGACTCACGCGCGCGGTGCGCGGCCTCGTCCGGGAGCTGGGGCTCGCGTGACCTGGCCAGTGTCGGCGACTCCTGACCCGCCGGCGAGGGTGGACCAGGGGTTCGCTCGCGCCGTCGTCCGGGAGCTGGGGTTCGCGTGACCCGGCCCGCGGTGGACACCCCTGCCGGGGTGGCGCTCGTGCGCCGTGAGGCCGCGCGGGCGGCGAGCGCGAGCGGAGACCGGCTGCGCGTCGCCTGTCGCGACGTCATCGTCGGCTCCGGCGACGCGCTGGGGGTGCGCTCCGCCGTCGCGGGTCTCGCCGACGTGACCGCCGACCTCGCCGGCTCCGGCGCGGCGCTGCGCGAGCTGTGGCGGGATCCGGCCACCACGGACGTGCTCGTGAACGGCCCCACGGAGGTGTGGGTGGACCGGGGCGAGGGGCTGCGCAGGGTCGAGCTCGACGTCGGGGACGTGCGCCGCCTCGCGACCCGCCTGGCGGCCGCTGCCGGCCAACGGCTCGACGACGCGGCGCCGGTCGCCGACGGCAGGCTGCCCGACGGCGTCCGACTGCACGCCGTGCTCGCGCCGATCGCCGCCGGCGGCGCGTGCGTGTCGCTCCGGCGGCACGTGACCCGGGCGCTCGGCCTGGCCGAGTGGCACGCGTCGGGCGGGCTCGGACCCCTGGCGCACGAGGTGCTCGGAGCCCTCGTCGACTGCCGCGCGAACGTGCTCGTGAGCGGTGGCACCGGGACCGGCAAGACCACGCTCCTCGCCGCGATGCTGTCCCGAGCCCCCGGCACCGAGCGGATCGTGTGCATCGAGGAGGCGCGCGAGCTCGCACCCCGGCATCCGCACGTCGTACACCTGCAGGCCCGCGCGGCGAACGTGCAGGGCGCGGGCGGCGTGAGCCTGACCGACCTCGTGCGGGCCGCGATGCGGATGCGACCCGACCGGCTCGTGCTGGGGGAGTGCCGCGGCGCCGAGGTGCGCGAGGTGCTGCTCGCGCTGAACACCGGGCACGACGGCGGCATGGCGACCGTGCACGCGAACGCGGCCCCCGACGTCCCGGCGCGGTTGCAGGCGCTCGGGTCGCTGGCGGGGATGACCCCCGCGGCCGTCGCGGTGCAGGCGGTGAGCGCGTTCGACGCCGTGGTCCACGTGGTGCGGCGTGGCGGCGTGCGACTCGTGGAGCAGATCGCGGTGCTCGACCTCGACGAGGGGCGCCTGCGCGCGCGGCTCGCGCTCGTACGGCCGACCGGAGCGGGGGATCTGGTGCCGTCCGCGGCGTGGGACGTGCTCGCGCGGCGGCTCGAGCGGGGCGCGACGTGACCGGGTCGGTGCTGCTGGCGGCGCTGCTCGCGGGCGCGGGTGGTGCGCTCGCCGTGTGGGGCGTCCCTCGGCGGCGCCGCGGTGGGGCGGGTCGGGAGAGGGCGCGGGCGCGTGCGAGGGGCGGCGGAGATCGTGTGGCCTCGTGGGTGAGGCGAGCCCGCGGGCGCCGTCGAGCGCGCCCGCTCGATGCGACGGCGCTCGCGCTCGCGTGCACGGGTGCGGCGAGCCGGCTCCGCGCCGGGGCCTCGCCCGCCGACGCGTGGGCGGCCGAGCTCGGGCCGGGTGACCGCCCCGTCCAGCGGCCGACCGTCGGGGACGCGGCTGGCTGGCCGGGTCGGACAGGTCACGCGCTGTCGAGGACCGTCACCGGTGCGGGACGGCCGCTCGACGGCGTCAGCGGTTTCGGCCTCGGCTCCGGCCTCGGGCTCGGTCTCGACGGGCCGGGGCCGACCGGCCGCGCGGCGCCCGCGGCGCCTGCGGGCCTGGAGGGCGTGCCCGAGCCGCTGCTCGCGCTCGTGGGGAGCTCGGCTGCGGCGGACGGGGCCGCGGTGGCGTGCGCGGTGGCCGCACGATGCGGGGCGCCGCTGGCCCACGTGCTCGACGCGTGTGCAGCCGGCGTCGCGGAGGCCGCGGCCGCCGACGCCGAACGTCGCCGAGCTCGAGCGGGGCCGGCGACGACGGCGCGCATGCTCGCCTGGCTCCCGCTCGCCGCGCTCGGTCTCGGGGCCCTGCTCGGCGCCGACGTCGTCGGCGTGGTGCGCGCCGGCGGGTGGCCGGCGCTCGCCGTCGGGCTCGGTGCGGTGCTGCTGGCCCTCGGGCACGCGTGGACGCGTGCGCTGGTCCGGGCCGCTGCCCGAGAACCGACGGTGCGTCCGCGCACCGTCGGGGTCGTCCACCGCGAGGGCGCGTGATCGCGCTGGCTGCGGCACTGCTCGCGGTGGCGTGTGCGCTCGCCGTCCTGCCGCAGCCCGCGCCGTCGACCGTGGTGGCCGCGCCTCACCGGCGGCGTTCACTCATGCTCGACCCGCCGCTCGTCTGCGACCTGGTCGCGAGCCTGCTCGCGGCGGGCGCGTCGGTGCCAGCCGCCCTCGAGGCGCTCGGCGAGGCGGCGGGGGAGGAGGAACTCGCCGTCGGCGCGCGGATGCTGCGCCTCGGTGCGGACTGGACGGAAGCGTTCGACCGGGTGCCCTCGGCCTGGGGACTGGTGCTCGCGCCGTTGGCGACGGCGTGGGAGCACGGTGTGGACCCCGGCCCGTCGCTCGCGGCGGCCGCCGCGGCCTGGCGCGCGCAGCGCACGGCTCGCGCGCGGGAGGAGGCTGAGCGGCTCGCGGTGCGGCTCGTGCTGCCGCTGGGGCTTTGCCTGCTCCCGGCGTTCGTGCTCCTCGGACTCGTCCCGGTCGTGGTCGCGACGGGCGGGGACCTGCTCGGCGCGTGGTGATCCGGGCGCGTGCCTTCGGTGGTGGCCGGCGCCGCCCGAGCGGGCCGCGGCGGGCGCCGCCGTGCCGGCACCCGGCGCAGGAGCGTCCCGCTCGGTCGTCACCCGATCTTCTCCGAGGGGCCGTGCCTCCCCCTCGTGTTGTCCCCACCGTGCCGACACGCGCGCCGTCCCGGGAGCGTGCACACCCCCCGTGGCGGCCCTCGGCGGCGAGGCGGATGGTCGGGTGCAGGAGCCGAGGGACGGCTCGGGAAGAGGTTCGACGATGAGCGATGTGACCAAGCGCGTGGCCCGGCGCCTGCGCGGCTGGCAGGAGCTGGTGACGGTCGGGTTCGGGCGGCGCTGGCGGCTCGTGACGGCGCGTGCCGAGGCGGGGATGGCGACGGCCGAGTACGCCATCGTCACGCTGGCTGCCGTGGCGTTCGCCGGTCTGCTGCTCGCGATCTTCCGGGGCGGGGAGGTGCGTGACCTGCTGCTCGGGATCATCCGCGACGCCCTGTCGGTGTAGCCGTGCGCTCGAGCGAGCGCGGCAGCGTGACGGCCGAGACCGCCGTCGTGCTGCCCGCGGTCGTCCTCGTGCTCGTCGCGGTGCTCTCCGCGGGTTCGGCGGGTGTCGCGCAGCTGCGGTGCTCAGACGCCGCCCGCGTGGCCGCCCGCGCGGCGGCGATCGGTGAGGTCGACCCGGTCGCCGCCGCGCTCGCCGTCGCGGGTGTGGGGGCCGACGTCAGCGTGAGCAGCGCGGACGGGTGGGTGCACGTGGTCGTTTCTCGCGAGGTCGCCCTGCCGTTCGGGGCCGAGGTCACGGTGGTCGGACGAGCGGCCGCCCTGGACGAGCCGGGGGACCCGTGAGGTCCGGCGCGGCCCCGCGGGTCGGGGCGGCCACGGCGGCCTGCGAGACCCTAACGGGTGCGTTTCGGCGGGTCGGGGCGGCCGTGGGGAACGGCGGGCGAGCGGACCGGGAGCGCGGATCCGGGACGGTCCTCGTCCTCGGCGTGGTGGGCGCCGGTCTGGTGCTGCTCGTGATGATCGCGCTGCTCGTCGGCGTGGTGCGCGCTCGCGCACAGGCGCAGACGGCCGCCGACTTGGCCGCGGTCGCGGCGGCCACGGCGTGGTTCGACCCGGTGCGCGGCGACCCGTGCATGCTGGCCCGTCGCGTCGCTGCGGAGAGCGGTGCGGCCCTCGTCGCGTGTGCCGTCAACGACGGCCAGGCAACGGTGTCCGCGACGGTGCCGACGCCGCTTGGAGCGGCGTTCGCGCAGGCGCGGGCGGGTCCGGCTGACCGCTGACCGGCTGCTCGGCGAGCACACGTCCTGGTGGTGTCCGTCGTGCTGACGCAGGTGCTCGCGGGCACACGCTCTGCCCGGCCGCATCGCGGCGACGATCGCGTGCCGACCGCCGGCGCTCGCGGGCACTCGCAGCGCCTGCGAGGGACGGATCCGGGTCGGGCGTTCGGACGGCCGTGTCAGCTCGAGGGTGCGACCGCCCGCAGGAACGCGAGCACGCGCAGTGCGGCGCCCTTGTCCAGCGGGTGGTTCCCGTTGCCGCACTTGGGCGAGAACACGCACCGCGGGCAGCCGCGGTGACACCCGCACGACGCCACCGCCTCGTACGTCGCCTCGATCCAGCGCTGCGCCGCGCGGAACCCGCGCTCGGCGAACCCCGCGCCGCCGGGGTAGCCGTCGTGCACGATCACCGTCGGCGCGCCGGTGTCGGGGTGCAGCGCCGTTGAGACACCCCCGATGTCCCACCGGTCGCACGTCGCCAGCAGCGGCAGCACGCCGATCGCGGCGTGCTCCGCGGCGTGCAGCGCCCCCGGGACCTCGCCCGGGGCGATGCCAGTCTCGGCCGTCAGCACGTCGGTGGGGCAGGACCACCACACACCGGTGGTCGGCAGCGTCCGCACGGGCATCTCGAGCGGCACCGTGCCGATCACGGCCATCGACGGCGGCCGGCGCACGTCGTAGGACTGGACCTGGGAGGTGACCTCGACCGGCCCGTACGCCCAGGTCACGGGTCCCCACACGGCACGGGAGCGGACGTCGAGCAGCGTCGCGTGGTGCGCGGCGTGCGCCGCCGTGCGGTGGGCCGCGACCTCCGCGTGCACGAGCGCGGCGTCCTCGGTCAGCTCGTCCACCACGTACGTCCGCCCCTGGTGGACGTACACCGCGCCGGGGTGGACGACGGCGTCGGACCGCCCGCCGTCGACCGTGCCCAGGACGGTGCCGGTGGCGGTCTCGACCACCGCGACGCCGGGCGCCCCACCCCCTCGCAGGTCCGTGAGGCGCGACGGCGACTCCGGCCGAGCGAAGTTCCAGTACCAGCCGCCCGGGCGGCGCCGCAGCAGACCGCGCTGGCCGAGCTCCACCAGCAGCGCGTCGTCCGACAGGCCGAACAGGTCCACGTCGGAGGCGGTGAGCGGCAGCTCGGCCGCCGCCGCGCACAGGTGCGGCGCGAGGACGTAGGGGTTGCACGGGTCGAACGTGGTCGCCTCGACCGCCTCGTCGAAGATCGCCTCGGGGTGGTGGACGAGATAGGTGTCGAGCGGGTTGGCGCCGGCGACGAGCACCGCGACGCCGTCGGCGCCGGCGCGCCCGGCACGGCCGGTCTGCTGCCAGAACGACACGCGCGTGCCCGGCCAGCCGGCCATGAGCACCGCGTCCAGGCCCGAGACGTCGATGCCGAGCTCGAGCGCGTTGGTGGTCGCGAGCGCGCCCAGGCGCCCCTCGCGCAGCGCGCGCTCGAGCACCCGCCGCTCCTCCGGCAGGTAGCCGCCGCGGTAGGCGGCGACGGCGACCGACCCGCCAGCCTCCAGCGTGGGGACGGGGTCGACGACGTCGTCGGCGGCCAGCGAGCTGAGCGCGTCGAGCCCGCCGCCCGTGCGCCGGGCGAGCGTGCGCGCGGTCTCGGTCGCCACCGACTCCACCCCCGCCCGCGAGCGGACGAACGCGAGCGTGCGCCGGTCGGCGAGCACCAGGTCGGCGAGCAGGTCGGTCGTCTCCCGCAGCGCGCTGCGGCGCACCACGTCCTGCGGCGCACCCGACGGCGTGGGCGCGCTCGACGGCGTGGGCTCGCCCGACCGCGTGGGCTCGCGAGGCGACGACCGTGCGTCGACCGGGTGCGGACCCGGCGGAGCGTCGTCCGTCGTCCGATCCGAGGGGTCGCCACCTCTCGCCCACGCCGCATCGGACGGCGAGCCCGGGGACGACGCCCACCCCGGCGAGGCGGGGTAGCCGTCGTTCGCGGGCGTGCCGCCGGGTGCCTCGAGGGCCCAGTCCTCGCCGTCGGGCGCATCGACCGGCGGCGGCTCCCAGAGCGCGACGTGCCGGCGGCCCTGGGGCGCCGTCGAGCGCGTGACCGCGACGACGTCCTCGGCGCGCACGCCGATGAGTCGCGCGAGCGTCTCGCCCGGCTCGCCCGCCGTGGCGGACGCGGCGACGACCACCGGGGTCGCGCCGAGGTGAGCCGCGATCCGGAGCAGGCGGCGCAGCACGAGCGCGACGTGGGCCCCGAGCACGCCCCGGTACGCGTGGCACTCGTCGAGCACGACGTGCGTGAGGCCGCGCAGGAACCGCGACCACCGCTCGTGTCCCGGCAGCAGCGTGAAGTGCAGGAAGTCGGGGTTGCTCAGCACGACGTCCGCATGCGCGCGGGCCCAGTCGCGCTCGTTGGGCGGGGTGTCGCCGTCGCACGTGGTGACACGAACGTCGCGATCCAGGCCGCCCGCGGCCAGCAGCGCGTGGAGCGCGGACGCCTGGTCGGCGGCGAGCGCCTTGGTGGGGGACAGGTACAACACGCTCGCGCGTCGTCGGATCGACGCCACGCTGCCGGTCGGGGCGGGCGCCGCGAGCACCGCGGTCAGCGCCGGCAGCCATGCCGCGAGCGACTTGCCGGAACCGGTGGACGTCGCGAGAACCGTGTGCGCGCCGTCGTGCACCGCCTGCGCCGCCTCGACCTGGTGCCGCCACGGCGCGCTCACACCGCTGGCGCGGTAGGCCTCGACGAGGCGCGACGGCGCCCAGTCAGGCCAGAGGGCGCGCTCGCCCTCGCGCGGCGGGAGCTCGGCCACGTGCAGGAGGCTCGCGCGGCGCGCGGGGGTCGTCAGCAGCGCGTCCAGCGCGCTCGGGGCACCACCGCGCGGGACGTCGTTCACCACACTCCCCGCCGTCACCGTCCCATCCTCCCCCGCGGGTGCGACACCACCGATCGGCAAAGCCGTGACCAAGCCCCGGCCAAGCGCCGGAAAGAACTTCGTTGTCGCTGCAAGAGATCTCCGCCCCTCGACACAGAGAGAGTAGGAAGCCGCCCGGCCCTGACCCGATCTCACCAAGGAGACTCGTCATGACCCGCACCCAGACCGTCGTCCGTCCCCGCGTCGCTGCCGCGCTCGCCGTCGCGCTGCTGCTGCTCACCACGGTCCTCACGTTCGGCGTCGCCGGCCGCGTCGACGCCGCGCCCGCCGCTCAGCTCCCGGTCGGCTCGTGGGTGCTCGAGAGCAACCCGGCCATCACGCTCGACGTCGCGCCCGACGGCCACGTGAGCGGCTCGGGCGGCCTCAACCGGTACGCCACCACGATGGTCGTGAACGCCGACGGCACCGTCGACTTCGCCCCGTTCATGACGACGCTCATGGGCGGCCCGAACGACGTGATGGCCGCCGAGCACGCGTTCCTGATGTTCCTCGAGGGCGTCGTGCAGGCCGACGTCGCCGGTGCGACCCTCACCCTCACCACGGGCGACGGCGTGAGCCAGGTCTTCGTCGCCGCCTGACGCGACACCACCTCCGACCGCCCCACCTCCCACCGTACGAGAGGGCCCGACGGCGAGCGACGCCGTCGGGCCCTCGCGTGCCGCAAGCCACGGTCGCCGCGGGGTCTCGGCACAGCCCGCGACGGTAGGTTGGACCCCATGCTCGATGCCGCCTCGGTCCTCGGTGACCGTGTCTCCGCCGCCATCGAGGCGGCCTTCGGCCTCACCGACGTGGACCCCGTGCTGCGCCCCTCGCAGTTCGCCGACACGCAGGCCAACGCCGCCCTCGCCCTGGCCAAGAAGGTGGGCCGGAACCCGCGCGAGACCGCTGCGGCGATCCTCGCCGAGCTCGACCTGTCCGACGTCGGCACCGTCGAGGTCTCCGGGCCGGGGTTCCTCAACGTCACCGTGAACAAGGACTGGATCGCTCGCCAGATCGCGGCGCTCGTCGCCGACCCCCGCCTCGGCGTCCCGGTGCAGCCGGCGCGCGTGATCCCGATCGACTACTCCGCCCCGAACGTGGCCAAGGAGATGCACGTTGGCCACCTGCGCACCACGATCGTCGGCGACGCGCTCGCCCGCACGCTCGAGGCGCTCGGCCACCGCGTGATCCGGCAGAACCACATCGGCGACTGGGGCACGCCCTTCGGCATGCTCATCGAGCACTACCTCGAGGTCGGCGGCGAGTCGGCCGAGGCCGATCTCCTGCGCACCGACCCGAACGCTTTCTACCAGGCCGCGCGCGCGAAGTTCGACGACGACTCCGACGGCGGCGCCTGGGCCACCCGCGCGCGCGAGCGGGTGGTGCTGCTGCAGGCGAAGGACCCGCAGTCGATCGAGATCTGGCGCGGCATGATCGGCCACTCGACCGAGTACTTCCACGCGATCTACGACGCGCTGGCCGTCACGCTCACCGACGACGACCTCGCCGGGGAGTCCTTCTACGACCCGATGCTGCAGGACGTGTGCGACGAGCTCGAGCGGCTCGGGCTCGCCGTCGAGAGCGACGGCGCGCTGTGCGTCTTCCCCGAGGGGTTCACCGGCCGCGACGAGAAGCCGCTGCCGCTCATCATCCGCAAGTCCGACGGCGGCTTCGGCTACGCCACCACCGACCTCGCCGCGATCCGCTACCGCGCGCAGCAGCTGCACGCGGACCAAATCCTCTACGTCGTGGGCGCCTCGCAGGCGCTGCACTTCCGGATGGTCTTCGCCGCCGCGGAGAAGGCCGGGTGGCTCACCCGGCCCGACGGCGAACGCACCGTCCCCGTGCACGTCCAGATCGGTTCGGTGCTGGGGGAGGACGGCAAGATCCTGCGCACCCGCTCCGGCGCGCCGCTCCGGCTCGCGGCGCTGCTGCAGGAGGGCGTGGACCGGGCGAGCGCCGTGGTCGAGGAGTCCCGCGAGGACCTCACGCCGGCCGAGCGCGCCGACATCGCGCGCCAGGTGGGCGTCGGCGCCGTGAAGTACGCCGACCTGTCGGTCGCGCACGACACGGACTACGTCTTCGACTTCGACCGCATGCTCGCGCTCACCGGGAACACCGGGCCGTACCTGCAGTACGCCGCGGCGCGGATCCGGTCGATCTTCCGCAAGGCGGAGCTCGACCCCGCTACCCAGTCCGCGCCCGTCGTGCTCGGTGAGCCCACCGAGCGGGCGCTCGCGCTCGCGCTGCTCGGCTACGGCGCGGTCGTCGCGGACGTCGGCGACCAGCAGGCGCCGCACCGGCTCGCGGGCTACCTCTTCGAGCTGGCTCAGGCGTTCACCAGCTTCTACGACGCGTGCCCCGTGCTCACGGCCGACGACGAGGCCACCCGGTCCTCGCGGCTCACGCTCACCGCGGCCACGCTGCGCGTCCTCGTGCACGGGCTCGACCTGCTCGGGATCGCCTCGCCCGAGCGGATGTAGGGGCGGCGCGCCCGGGATCGGCGGCTGCGCGCCCGGGCGGATGTCGGAGCTGCGCGCCCGGGATCGAGGGCTGCGCGCCCGGCCTGGTCGGCGCTTCACCGTGAGAACGGCCCGTGGCGACCAAAACGGCCCGCTGCGGGCCGTTTTCGTCGCCTCGGGCCGTTCTCGGCGAGGCGTGTTCGGGTGGGTCGCTCGCGGGGGGCCGTTCTCGTCGCCTCAGTCCGTTCTGGGCGTGCCGTCCTCGCCGAGACGCGGTGGGCGACCGGTCGAGAGCGCGCGCTACTAGGTGATGGTGAGCGGCGCGGTGGCCGCGACGACGAGGCCGCCGTCGCGCACCACGTGCACGGCGACGACGACCACGTACTCGCCGGGCGGCAGGTCGCCGATGCTCGGGGCGGGCGTCGCCGAGCCTGTCCCCGGGGTGCCGACGCCGTCGCCCCCGCCGTCACCGCCGCTACCTCCGACGCCGCCGCCGTCACCCCCGCCCACCCCGCCGGCCGTGTCCGGCGCGGCGGCGTCCGCGGCCCTCACCTCGGCTTCGTCCGAGGCCGCCTCCACAGCACCGTCCGGAGCCGCAGGAGTGAGCAGGGAGCCACCCGCCGCGGCGGTGGCAGCCGGGGTCGGCAGCGCCGTGCCGCAGTCGGCCGCGAGGTCCTGGCTCAGGGGAACGACGATGCTCTCACCCGGCGTCAGCGCGAGCACCGGACCGGCGTCCGTGCCGACCGGCGGCCGGGAGACGACCACGCCGTTCTGGAGCACCGTGACGGTGGCGAAGTACTGCTCCGGGGCGATGCTCGCCGTCGTCGTGAGCACGGCGGTCCCGCGCAGTGCGGTTCCGCTCGGCGTGGCGGGCAGGGGGTCGACGGCGAGCGACAGCACCGCGTTCGGCGTCGGGGGCGTCGCGGGTTGCCCGCACCGGGGCGACCACGACCGGGAGGCGAGTGTGACCGCGGGGGTGGGGCTCGCCGTCGGACCCGGCGTGGGCGTGGTCGGCCGGGGCGATGCGGTGGGTGTCGTCGGCGCGGGCTCGACCGGCGCACCGGGGGAGGGTGCGGCGCTGGCCTCCGGGGCCGACGACGACGCCGGCGCGCCCGGCGCGGGCGCGGGCCGGGAACCGCCGGCGACGGGCCGCCGCGTGGGCGATGCGCTCGGCGAGGGCGCGGCGGACGCACTCGGCGCCGGACCGGGCGCGGCGGCCTCGGTGGCGTCCTCGTCCGAGGCCGGCGGGGTGTACGCGGGGTAGGCCGGCTCCATCACGGCGGGCTCGCTGGGGAGCTCGGCGCTCGAGGTGCACGCGACCAGAGCGCCGGAGGCCGCGACGATGACGATCGCCGCACCGGTCCGGCGCATCAGGGCTGTGCGCATCGTGATCCTCTGGTGCTTCGTGGCCCCCCGGCCGTGCGTCCATGGCACCGGACGGGGACGTGGCGCGTCAAGCCGGCGTCGCGCATCTCACGCTCGACTATGGTTGCCGGACGCCCGGTCGTGGAGGATCGGGGGAGACAGCACGCGCTTCGCGTGGTCGTGTCGAGGAGGACACCGCACATGCCCCAGCTGGGAACCTCGAGCCTCGTCATCGTGGCCGTCATCGCACTCGTCGCCGTGGGCGCGCTCCTGCTCGCCGCACGCCTGCGCAGCCAGGTGCTGGAGGCCGACGAGGGATCGACCCGGATGCGCGAGATCGCCGCGGCCATCCAGGAGGGCGCGAGCGCCTACCTCACCCGCCAGCTGCGCACCCTCGCCCTGTTCGCGGCGCTCGTCTTCTGTCTCCTGTTCCTCCTGCCGGGCGACGGCGGGGTGCGCGTGGGCCGCTCGGTCGCCTTCCTCCTCGGCGCGGCGTTCTCCGCCGCGATCGGCTACCTCGGCATGTCGCTGGCGGTGCGCGCGAACCTGCGGGTCGCCGCCTCGGCCGACCGCCCGGGCGGCAAGGAGACCGGCGCCCGGATCGCGTTCCGCACCGGCGGCGTCGTGGGGATGAGCGTGGTCGGCCTCGGGCTGCTCGGAGCGTGCCTGGTGGTGCTCGTGTTCCGCGCCAACGCGCCCGCTGTGCTCGAGGGCTTCGGCTTCGGCGCCGCGCTGCTCGCGATGTTCATGCGCGTCGGCGGCGGAATCTTCACCAAGGCCGCCGACGTCGGCGCCGACCTGGTCGGCAAGGTCGAGCAGGGCATCCCGGAGGACGACCCCCGCAACGCGGCCACGATCGCCGACAACGTCGGGGACAACGTCGGCGACTGCGCCGGGATGGCCGCGGACCTCTTCGAGTCCTACGCCGTGACCCTCGTCGCCGCGCTCATCCTGGGCAAGGCGGCCCTCGGCGAGCAGGGCATGGTGTTCCCGCTCATCGTCACCGCGATCGGCGCGCTCGTCGCCGTCGTCGGCGTCTACCTCACCCGGATGCGCGCGAACGAGAACGGCCTGCGCGCGATCTACCGCGGGTTCGCGCTCTCCGCCGTCGCCGGCGTGGTGCTTGCCGCGATCGCCGCGTTCCTCTACCTGCCCAGCTCGTTCGACGCGCTGCAGGGCACCGCGGACATCGGCGACGTGAGCGGCGACCCGCGGCTCGTCATCGCCGGCGCCGTCGTGATCGGCGTGGTCCTCGCGGGCGTGATCCTGGCGATCACCGGCTACTACACGGGCACGACGACGAGGCCCACCCAGCACGTCGCCGCCACCACCCGGACCGGTGCGGCCACGGTGGTGCTGTCCGGCATCGGCGTCGGGTTCGAGTCGGCCGTCTACACCGCGGGCGTCATCGCGGCCGCGATCTGCGGGGTCTTCCTGCTCGCGAGCGGCTCGATCTGGCTCTCGCTCTTCCTCATCGCGGTGGCCGGCTGCGGCCTGCTGACCACGGTCGGCGTCATCGTCGCGATGGACACGTTCGGGCCGGTGAGCGACAACGCGCAGGGCATCGCCGAGATGTCCGGCGAGGTCAGCGAGAACGGCGCGGCGATCCTCACCGAGCTCGACGCCGTCGGGAACACGACCAAGGCGATCACCAAGGGCATCGCGATCGCGACGGCGGTGCTCGCCGCGACCGCGCTGTTCGGCTCCTACGCCGACGCCGTCAGCCACTCGCTCACGTCGCTCGGCGACAACGTCGCGGACGCCTCCGACGCCCTCGTCGCCTCGATGATGACGTACCAGGTGATCTCGCCGATCACCCTCGTCGGGGTGATCCTCGGGGCGGCGACCGTGTTCCTGTTCTCGGGGCTCGCCGTCGACGCCGTGACGCGTGCCGCCGGCGCGATCGTGCTGGAGGTGCGGCGCCAGTTCCGCACCATGCCGGGCATCATGACCGGCGAGCAGCGGCCCGAGTACGGCCGGGTCGTGGACATCTGCACCCGCGACTCCCTCCGCGAGCTCGCCACGCCGGGCCTGCTCGCGGCGTTCGCGCCGATCGCCGTGGGCTTCGGACTCGGCGTCGGGCCGCTGGCCGGCTTCCTCGCCGGGGCCATCGCGTCGGGCGTGCTCATGGCCGTGTTCCTCGCCAACTCCGGCGGCACGTGGGACAACGCGAAGAAGATCATCGAGGACGGTCAGCACGGCGGGAAGGGCTCGCCCGAGCACGCCGCCGCGGTCATCGGTGACACCGTGGGCGACCCGTTCAAGGACACCGCCGGCCCGGCGATCAACCCGCTCATCAAGGTGATGAACCTCGTCGCGGTGCTCGTCGCGCCGGCCGTGGTGACCATGAGCGCGACGGCGGACGCGAACCACACCCTGCGGGTCGCCGTCGCGGTGGTCGCCGCGCTCATCGCCGGCGGTGCGGTGCTCGCCTCGCGGCTGCGGGCCACGCGCACCGACCGCGCGAACACCGCGGAGGCGGAGAGCGCCGCGGTGCACTGACCGCGCTGCCCGCCGAGCGCGCGCGCACCCCGTTCGCGAGAGGAAGTCGGTCCTTTCGCGAGAGGATGTCAGTCCTTTGCGAGAGGAAGTTGGTCCTTTTGCGAGAGGTTCTCGGCCGCCTGCGAGGCGGTCTCCGAGCAGCCGCCGGTCAGCCGCCGCTCGGAGCGGCCGACGGCGGGGGAGCCCACCCGAGGTCCCGGTCGGCGTCGCCGTACTCGTCGAGATAGGAGTCCATGTCCTCGCGGGAGATCCGCGGGACCTGGGTCGCGGCCACCGTCACCTCCACGCGCGGCGGCACGCTCACGGGGTCCCCGGTCGTCGGGCTGTCGGTCTCGACCCGGTCGATCGAGCGCACGGTGAGGACGAGCGCGCCGTCCTCGGAGACTCCGCTCGCGCTGCCGACCACGGTGAGCGCGGAGACGCGGCTCGGGGTCGCCGTCGGCTCGGACACCGTGTACCCCAGCTGAGCGACGAGGCGTTCGAGCTCGTCGGTGGCGACGGGATCGGCGTCGATCCAGCCCGAGGCCGCGTACGACACGTCGAACGGTCCGCCGAGGACCGCCTCGTCGAACGACGCCTCACCGTAGGCGTGCCGGACCGTGCCGCCGACGGCGTCGGCCACCGCAGGGACGTCGCGCTCGGCCGCCTCGAGCACCGCGGCGCGGGTGGCGACGAGGTCGTCGAGGGTGTCGCTCGCCGTCGTGCCCGACTGGCAGGACGAGGCGACGAGGGCGGCGACCGCGGCCGCGACCGGGCCGCGCCGACCGCGGCGCCGGCGCACGCCGTCGTCGCCGGCGCCGCGTCGCGCGGTCATCCGTCGCCCTCCGCGGCCACGCGATCGGGGTAGGTGTTTGGCGTGCGGTCGTACTCGGGATCCTGAACTCTGGCGTACCAGGGGTCGTACGTGTGGCCGGCCTGCACCACCGCGGCGTCGTTCCCCCCGACGATGAGACCGAGGTTGTACAGCGACTCCGAGCCGGGCTCCCAGTAGCTGGAGTGGGAGTGCATGGACGTGATGAACCCGTCGTCCTGCCACGCGTTGCGGTCGACGTCCTCCGCCTGGAACCGGATGGCGCCGAACGTGTCCTCGGCGACGTCCCGGCCCATGCCCGCGCCGAAGAAGGTGCCGCCGTTGACCCAGCCGTCGTCCGCGAGCCGCGCCACCGGGTCCCGGCTCGCGTTGCCGGCCCACACCTGCGCCGGGCCCAGGTTCGAGGCGTGCTCCGCGTTGCCCGCGCCGGGGCTGCCGAGGAACACGAGGTCGTCGACGATGCTGCCCATACCGTGGTCGGTCGCGGCGTGCGCCATCGTCGTCGACCCGTAGCTGTGGCCGACGACCGTCATGTGGGGCGGGTTGTCCCCCCGGGCGGCCTGGAGCCCGGCGACGTGGTTCGCGAGCAGCTCCCCGCCCTCGGTGGCCTTGCCCTCGAAGAGGACGGATCCGGTGTCCCAGTCGCTGGGCGCGTCGTACCCGATCCACGCGATCGCCGCGGTGCTGCCCGCGCCGGACAGGCGCGCGGACTGGACCATGTTTCCCGCGTCCTCGGCGTACCCGGCCGCGTCCTGCGCCGTGGTGGTCATGCCTGGCACGAGCGTCGTGACGTTGTCGGCGGTGTCGGGGTTCCCGACCGCGATCGCCACCCGACCGTCGTAGTCGAACGCGTCGGGCTGGTAGAGGTGCAGGAACGCGGGCAGGGTCTCGCCGGTGATCGGGTCGACGGTGCTGGCCGCCTCGTCCAGGCCGCGCTGGGCGGCCCGCGCGTTGTCGAGGATGCGCTGCTGCTCGAACGTGATCGTGCCGTTCGCCTCGGCCTGGCCGAGCGCCGTGAGGTCGTTGTCGAGCATGAGGCGGTTGGCCTCGTCGCGCGCGACGGTGGGCAGGCCGTCGGCGGCCCCGATGACCTCGGGGTACGCCGCGATGACGGCGGCCTGCTCGGCCTCGGTGAGGCCGTTCCACCAGGCCGCCGTGTCCTCGGCGGTCCCGCCGGTGCCGGGCGCACCGGGACGCTGCATGAGCGCGTCGGCCGGATCACCGCCGGCGGTGTTCACGCGCGCGTCGGCCATGGTCGCGTAGGACGTGAGCACCGCGCGCAGCGCCTCGTCGTTCGCCGTCACGCGCGTGAGCATCGCCTCGACGTCGGCCACGTGCGTGGCGTACCAGGTGCGCAGGTCGCTCGCCCGGGACTGGAACTCGGCGATCTGCTCCTGGGTGGCGGGGGTGTGGCCGCCGGTCGCCTCGATGTCCTGGCGCAGGTCGACCAGCGCGGCGCGGTAGGCGTATCGGTCGTCGACCAGCCGCTCGCGCTCGGTCCGGATCGACGTGAGCTCGTCGGCGTACGTGTCGAACGCCAGCGCCGCCGCCCGCAGCGTGAGGGAGGTGGTGCCGGCGTCGGCCGCAACCTCGCGCACCCGGGCGCCGTAGCACTCCGCGGCCTCGCCCTCCCACCCCGACGGCGCGACGTTCGCGCTCGCCGTCGAGTCCAGGTCGTCGAAGACGGCGGAGGCGTCGCGCAGGGATCGGGCGATGTCGTCCACACCCTCGGGGTCGCCCGTGACGACCGGGACGAGGTCGAGGGTCGGGGGGAGGTCGATGACCGTCACTTCTCGCCCTCCAACCACTGCGCGAAGGCGTCCTGCGCCGCGTAGTCGGAGACGGTGTACGCCTTGGCTGCCTCGTCGAGCCGGTCCGCCATGGAGTCGGCGAGCGTCGACTGGTCGCTCGCGTACTTGGCCCAGGTGGTGAGGAAGGTCGACACCGCGTCCTCGACGCCGTCGCCCACGCCGGTCGCCGAGACGGCTCCCATGGTGGTGGCCCCACCCGCGAGGACGTTCGCCTCCTCGCGCCACGCGTAGCTGGCGGTGTTCACCATGCCGATGTCGACGGAGAACCTATCCACGCGGCTCACCTCGCAGCTCGGCGTCGGTGTCCGCCGCGACGGGCAGCGGCGCCGACGTGACGACGAGCGTGGTGGTGTCCCCGACCGCCGAGAACCGCAGCGTGCGGCCGCGGCCGGTGCCCTCGACCCAGGTGGTGTGGGGCCGGCGGGATGCGCGCACCACGGTGTCCCAGCCCAGCCGCGAGAGCTGGAACGCGATCGTCCGGGCGTCCGGGAGGTCCGGCGGCGTCGTGGCGACGAGGGTCTGCCGTGCGGCGATCAGGCCGCGCGCCGGCGTGATCCACGTGTCCGTGGGCTCGCCGTCGAGCATGAGCGAGCGGGCGGCGACCCGCAGGTGGCGGCCGGCCTGCTCGGCCTCGGCGAGCACCGTGGCGGAGTCGACGGGCGGCGGGGCGGTCGCCTCGGCGCGCTCGTCGCGCCCCTGGCCGTCGGTGCCCGACGGCGCAGCCTCGGGCAGCAGCACGAGCGTCACCTCGGGCTTCAGCTCGCGAAAGCGACGCCAGAACGGGTCGGCGGGGAGCTTCCGCGGGGGCTGCGGGGGCGGCGGTCCGTCGGGTTCGGTCATGGCTCCTCCGTCGGCAGGCGAACCTGGCACCCTAGCCCTCGGCGCGTGGCCGCGGCAACAGGTGCGGCCGCGGCGCCGGCGCCCCGGTGGGTCGACGTGCTGGTCGGACGGGCCGAGCGGGGGTCGCCAGGGCCGGGCGTGCTCGTCAGGGACGTGCTGGGCATGGCCGGTCAGGGCCGGCCAGGGCCGGTCGGCGTCCGTCACGCCACAGGCAGAGCTCGCACGGGCTCGGTGCGGACGTCCCGCAGCGGCAGGAACGCGACGAGACCGAGCGCGAGCACGACGACGATCCCGAGGATTCCCGCGCGCTGCGTCCCCCCGATCGCGATCGCCACCGTGAACGCGAACGGCGCGAGGAAGCTGACGGCGCGGCCGGTGGTCGCGTACAGGCCGAAGTTCTCGTTCTCGCGGCCGAGCGGCGTCATCCGAGCGAGCATCGAGCGCGAGGCGGACTGCACCGGTCCCACGCAGAGCGAGATGACCATCGCGCAGATCCAGAAGGCGGTCTTGCCGTCGCTGAGGAAGATCGCGACGCAGCCGACGATGAGGGCCACCAGGCCCGCGACGACCACGAGGCGGGGGCCGAGGCGGTCGTCCACCCGGCCGAGCCCCCACGTGGCGGCACCCGCGACGAGGTTGGCGGCGATCCCGAGGTAGATCACCTCCTGCGAGGTGAACCCGAACGTTCCGCCCGCGATGATGCCGGCGAAGGCGAAGATCGCGCCCAGGCCGTCCCGGAAGATAGCCGAGGCGACGAAGAAGTGCAGCAGCGCGCGGTCGGTGCGCCAGAGGCCGACGATGTGCCGGGCGATGTCGCGGTAGGCGCCGAGAAAGGAGAACCGGTCCCCGCCGTCGGGGTGCGGGGAGTCCGGACCGGCGACGACGAGTGGCAGGCAGAAGACGGCCGTCCAGGCCGCCGAGAACAGCGCGACGGGCTGGAGGTTCGGGGAGTCCTTACCGAGCACGAAGAGGAACAGGCACGCGACGAGCGCCACGAGACCACCCAGGTAGCCCAGGCCCCAGCCCATGCCGGAGATGCGGCCGAACGTGGCGGGGGTCGCGATCTGCAGCAGCATGCCGTTGTAGAACACGCTCGCGATCTCGGACAGCACGCTCGCCACCGCCATCATCACGACGGCGTAGGTGAGGTAGGACGGGTCGGGCGCGGCCCAGAACAGCGACGCCATCGCCGCGGCGAGTGCGAACGTCGAGATGCCCAGGAGACGGCGACGGCGGCCGTACCGGTCGGCGAAGCGGCCCATCACGGGACACAGCAGCGCGATGAGCAGGCCGGCCCAGGTCTGCGCGGAGGAGAACGCGGCGCTGCCGGAGGTCTCGTCGGCGGCGATCCCGCTCGTGATGTAGACGGAGAAGACGAACGTCAGCATCACCGTGTTGAACGTCTGCTGGCCCCAGTCCCACAGGCCCCAGGCGGCGACCACACCCCGGCTGGCGGGTCGCTCGGCGAGCCCCGGCTCGGGGGACGGGTGTCCGCCCGGCGGTACGTGCGGGGGCGGGAGAATGACGCCGTCGTGGTCCACGTCTCGCAGGGTACGGCGCGCCAGGACCGACGAGCGCACGCCGGGCGGGCGTGCGACGGAGCGTCATCTGCTGCTCACCGCGAGTTCGCGCGGTCACGACGCGAGCGGGTGCTGGGTGGCGCAGCGCGTGGCACGCCCGGTGCGGCCGGGCCGTGTGCCGGGACGTTCACCGGTCGGCGGCGCGAAGGCGGGCGCGAACGCCAGGAGGTCGGCCGCGCCCGTGCTCGCGCGCAGCCGCTGCAGCACCGCCGCCTCGATCTGCCGGATGCGCTCGCGGGTGACGCCGTAGACGTGGCCGATCTCGTCGAGCGTGCGCGGCTCCCCGCCGTCGAGCCCGACTCGCATCGCGAGCACCCCCGCCTCGCGTTCGGTCAGCCCGCCGAGCAGCGCGACCACCCTGCGCCGCAGCTCCGCGCGATCGAACAGGTCCTCGCACGTCTCGGCGTCGCTGTCGACGACCGCCGCCGACAGCGGCACCCACGCCACGCCGTCGTGATCGCGCACGGCCGCGCCGCCGGCCTCGAGCGCGGGGATCAGCGCGTCCAGCGACAGCGGCTCGCGCTCGTGGCGTCGGAGCTCGCGGACCCGGGCGGGTGTGGTGCCGAGCGCGGACGCCAGCTCGCCGTCGGTCGGAACACGTCCGAGGGCGTCGGTCAGCTCGCGGCGCGCGCGGGAGGCGCCGGTAATGTCCTCGACGAGGTGCGCGGGGAGCCGGACGGTGCGGGCCTGGTCCGCCATCGCGCGCGTGATGGACTGGCGGATCCACCAGGTCGCGTACGTCGAGAACTTGAAGCCTCTGGTGAAGTCGAACTTCTGCACCGCGCGGATGAGCCCCAGGTTGCCCTCCTGGATGAGGTCCAGGAGCGGCATCCCGCGGCCGGTGTACCGCTTGGCCAGCGACACCACCAGGCGCAGGTTCGCCTCGATCAGGTGGTTCCTCGCGCGCCGCCCGTCCGCCGCGACCCACTCCAGCTCCCGCCGCTGGCGCCTCGACAGCGCTGCCGCTGTGGCCGCAGCGAGCCGCTCCCGCGCGAACAGGCCGGCCTCGATGCGCTTGGCGAGATCGACCTCCTGCTCGGCGTGCAGGAGCGGCACGTGCCCGATGCGTCGGAGGTAGTCCTTCACCGCGTCCTGGGTCCCGCCCGCGCGCGTCAGTCGCGGCGCCGGCCCGTCGTCCTCCGCGGTCGGGTCCGCCGACCACGCCTGCCTCGACTCGTCCATCTCAGCCACCCCCTGGCTCTTCCGGGCCTCGTCACCCGACTGCCGGGAGCATCGCACCGGGGTCCGACATCGGGCTCTGGCGTACCGTCGGCCCGGTGCCGACCCCGTCGCCCGCGACCACCACAGCGCCGGACACGCTCGTCGCTCGCCTCGTCTCCGGCGGCCAGACCGGCGTCGACCGTGCCGCGCTCGACGTCGCCGTCCGTCTCGGCCTGCCCTACGGCGGCTGGTGCCCGGCCGGTGGCTGGGCGGAGGACCGCCCGGTCCCGCCCGGGATCCGCGCGGACTATCCCGGGCTGCGGGAGACGCCGTCGGCCGACCCCGAGGAGCGCACCCGCGCGAACGTGCGCGACGGCGATGCCACCCTCGTCCTCGTGCCCGACGGCGGAGCGAGCGCCGGGGACGTCGGCTCGCCCGGGACGCAGCTCACCCTGCACTTCGCGGCCGCGACCGGCCGGCCCGTGCTCGTGTGTCGACTCGACGGTCGGGCGGGAGTCTCCGCCGGCGCCCGGGCGGGTGCCGGGGTCGCCGCTCGGCCCGGTGCGCACGAGCCTGGCGCGGGCGTCACGGGCGCCTCGCCCCACGTCGTCGCACGTGTGCGCGACTGGCTGCGCACCGTCGCAGCAGGACGGCCGGCCGGGGTGGTGCTCAACGTCGCCGGACCGCGTGCGAGCGAGTGGCCAGCCGGCTACGCCCTGGCGCACGGGCTGCTGCTCGCCGTGCTCGGGCCCCGGACGGGTGCCGGTGCCGAGCGGGGCGCCGACGCGGGCACCGGTGCGGGTGCCGACGCAAGCACCGGTGCGGGCACCGGTGCCGAGCCGGGCGCCGACGCAGGCATCGGTGCGGGTGCCGACGCCGACGGCATGATGGGCCCGTGACCACGCCCGACCGCCCCGGCCCCACCCGTCTGCCCGGGCTCCCCGGGGCTCCCACCTCACCCGCCGTGCCGCCCCGCGCGGCGTGGTCGGCCGCCCTCGGGCCCGTGCTGGTGGGCATCCTCGCCACGGGCGCGACGTGGTTCGTCGTGGCCGTCCTCATCTCGGCCGTCCGCCGGGAGGCGGACCTGGACGTCCCGAGCTGGACGGGCGCGGTCGTCGGGCTCGTGCCCGCTGCCGCGGTGTTCGTGCTGCTCACGACCTTCCTGCTGACGCGGCGCGGACTCTCCGCCCGCGTCAGCGATCGCGGCTTCGCCGTGCTGGCCGTGGCGCTCGGCCTGGTCGGCGCGGTCGTCGCCGGCGGGGTGGTGTGGGGTGCGGTCCTGCTCATCGCCCTCGCGCTCGAGCAGGTGGCGCAGGGCGCGATCTATCTCGCCATCCTCGCGGCCATCCCCGCCGCCGTCGCAGCGGTCGCCGGCTTCGCCGTGACGATCCTGCTGGCGTACCGGCGCCGCGCCCGCGGCGAGGTGGTCGCGTGACCGGGGGCTCGCCGTCGGGCACGGCTCTTTCGGTGGCGTCGGCGCCCGAGTCCGGCGCCGCGCGCCGGAGCTCAGCCTGCCTCCTCGAGGGCGCCGCGCACTGCCCAGAGCCGCAGTGCGAGCAGCCGGTCGCCGGCGTGCCCAGGACCTGACCAGTCTGGACCGAGCAGTGCGGCGATCCGGTCGCACCGCTGACGCACGGTGTTGACGTGCAGGTGCAGCTGTGCGGCAGCCGCCCGCAGGTTGCCGGACTCCAGCACGGTGCGGGCCGTTCGGGTGAGCTCGGTGCGGTGCCGGCGGTCGTAGGACAGCAGGGGCCCGACCTGGTGCTCGATTAGTGCGGCGACCACGGCCGGGTCGGTGCCCGCCGCGAGCATGCCCGCCAGGCCGAGCGTCGACGGGTCCGCGCTGGCCGGCACCGTGCCGATCGCGTGCAGCGCCGCCGCCGCACGGTGCGCGACCTCGTGGGCGCGGGCGACGTCGGCGAGACCGCCGGGCGCGAGCGCCCAGCCGACCACGGGGCCAGCCGGGGCGAGAGCGTCCCGCAGCTGCGCGGCGAAGCGAGCGGGGTCGGTCACCTGCGCGATCACGCACTGGGCCCCGCGGTGCGCCGCGACCAGCACCGCCGCCGACGTTGCGGCGGACTCCGCGACGGACCCCGCCACGGACTCCGCCACGGCGGGGACGCCGGGAACGGGGCGGTCCCGCGTGGTGACGACGTACACCGCGATCGTGCCGCGCCGGGCGAACCCCACCGCGGCCAGCCTGGCGCGCAGGTCGGCGGTGATGCGCTCGGCGTGCACCAGCTCGTCGACCAGGTCGGTGCGGGTGCGCTGCTCGGCGTCGACGAGTCGGCGCTGCACCTCGACCGCTGCGGCGACCACGGGCCCGGCGCGCGCGAGCAGGCGCCGCGACCGCTCGTCGAGCACGTCGGTGCCGGTGTGCACCAGCACGGTCGCGAGGTGCTGGTCCCCTCGGCAGCCCGCGCGAGCAGATGCCGCGGAGCTGGCGGTCCGTCGCGGGCGGGCACCCCGACGCCGTGGCGTACTGGCACCGGGAGGCCTCACGTCGGCAGAAGCTCGAGGAGCGCCACCCCGAGCTTGCCGGAGACCGGCGTCCCGTGCTCGCGCACGAGGGCATCTTCGCCGGGAGGCCGCTGCGGGCCGGGGACGACGTCGCGGCGGCGATCGCCGAGGTGCGAGGAGCCGCGGGCGCGGGTGGCGCGGGAGCGGTGGACGCGTCGGCGCCGGACTTCCCACCTGTGTCCCGCCCGGCCGCCGCCCGCCCGACCGTGCCCGTCACCACCCCACCCCGCCCAACCGTGCCCCGCCCGACCGCGCCCGTCCGCTCGACGAGGGGAACGCCGTCGTGACCCGGGAGAGCGTCTTCACGTGGGGTGCCGCGCCGCTGAAGGTGGGTGCGGGCGCCGTCGACGAGATCGGGTTCGACGTCGCGCAGTACGGCGTGTCCCGGGTGCTCGTCCTCACCGACCCGAGGGTGGCCGAGACCGGCGTGCCGCACCGCGTGGTGGAGTCCCTCGCCCGGTACGGGGTCGAGGCCCGGGTCTACGACGGCGTGCACGTCGAGCCGACGGACGCCTCGATGGAGGACGCGATCGCCTACGCGGCGCAGGAGGGTCCGTGGGACGCGTTCGTCGCCGTCGGCGGCGGGTCCACGATCGACACCGCCAAGGCCGTCAACCTGCTCACCACCTACCCGGGCGAGCTGATGGACTACCTCAACGCCCCGATCGGTCGGGCACAGGTCCCGCCCGGGCCGCTGCAGCCGCTGTTCGCGGTGCCGACGACGGCCGGGACGGGTGCGGAGTCCACGAACGTCTGCATCATGGACGTGCTCTCGCTCAAGGTGAAGACGGGCATCAGCCACTGGCGGATGCGTCCGACGATGGCGATCGTGGACCCTTCGGTCACCCTCACCCTGCCGGCGAACGTCACGGCCTCGGCCGGGATGGACATCCTGTGCCACGCGGCCGAGTCCTACACCGCGCGGTGGTACGAGGACTTCGAGCGCAAGACGCCCGAGCAGCGCGTCACGTACTGCGGCTCGAACCCCGTCTCCGACATGTGGGCCGAGAAGGCCCTGGGGCTGCTCGCGTCCTCGTTCCGACGTGCCGTGCGTGCGGGCGACGCCGCGGCGCGCGCCGACATGATGCTCGCGGCGACGTTCGCGGGGATAGGGTTCGGCAACGCGGGCGTGCACATCCCGCACGCCAACGGCTACCCGATCGCGGGGATGGTCAAGGACTACCACCCGGCCGGGTACCCGCAGGAGGAGCCGATGGTGCCGCACGGCATCTCCGTCTCGCTCACCGCCCCCGAGGCGTTTCGGTTCACGTTCGAGGGTGCGCCGGAGCGCCACCTCACGGTGGCGCGACTGCTCGCACCCGACGCCTCGCCCACGCCCGACCCGCGGGAGCAGCTGCCGGCGGCGCTGATCGACCTGATGCGCGACATCGGCATCCCGAACGGGATCGGCGGCGTGGGCTACACCGAGGCCGACGTGCCCGACCTCGTCCCCGGCACCATGAAGCAGCAGCGGCTGCTGTCCACCTGCTCACGTGTTCCGACCGAGGAGGACGTCGCCGGGATCCTCACCCGGTCGATCCAGAACTGGTGAGCGTCGCCGCTGCCCGGGGCCCGTCGGCGACGGCGGGTCCCGGCGCGGCGGCGGCCCCTACCCTGGAGCGGTGACCCTGGCCGAGGCCCCGCTGGCCGATCCGTCGTTGATGTCCGCGCTGCACGAGGATCTCGAGGCGTCCGGCTGGACGGTCGACGGCGTGCGGGAGCTCCTCGGTCCCGTCGCCGCCGACGCGCTCGACCGCGAGCAGGCCGTGCCCGCGCTGCTCGCCACCGCACCCGACACGCCCGCCGGCCGCGAGAGAGCCGCCGCCCTGCTGCGCCTGTTCCAGCTCGGACGGCCCGTGCCCCGGGCCGCCCTCGACCGTGCGCTGCCGCGCCTGGGGAGCCGCGGCCTGGTCGCGCTCGGCCTGGCCACCGCGGCGGGCGAGGACGCGAGCGACGAGGTGCGCTCCGCCGTCGAGCTCGCGCCGTACGCCGCGGTCGACGCCGAGGGTGCGCTGGACTGGTGGCTCGCCTCGGACCCGACGGAGGTCGCGCGGGCGGGCGCCGGGCACAGTGGCGCGCTGCCCGCGGAGCACGTGCTCGGCGTCGGCGGGGCGTCGCGGACCCTCGCCCAGATCACGGTGCGCTCGCCGCGGGAGGCGGTGCTCGACGTCGGGACCGGGTGCGGGATCCAGGCGCTGCACGCGACGCGACACGCGGGGCGGGTGGTCGGGACCGACATCGACGCGCGGGCGCTCGCGTTCGCGCGGTTCAACGCGGCCCTGAACACGCCGGACGCGGTGGTGGAGCTGCGGCGGGGGTCGATGCTCGAGCCGGTCGCGGGCGAGCGGTTCGACCTCGTGGTGAGCAACCCGCCGTTCGTCATCACGCCGCGCGGGTCGGGGCTGACGGAGTTCACCTACCGCGACGGCGGCGCGGCCGGCGACGACCTCGTGCGTGACCTCGTGCGCAGCGTGGGCGACCTGCTCGCGCCAGGCGGAGTGGCGCAGCTGCTCGGGAACTGGGAGCACCGGCGCGGCGAGGCGTGGGACGAGCGGGTGCGCTCGTGGGTGGCCGGGCTGGGGCTGGACGCTTGGGTGGTGCAGCGGGAGGTGCAGGACCCGGCGGAGTACGCCGAGCTGTGGCTGCGCGACGGCGGACAGACGCCCGAGCGGTCGGGCGACGCCTACGCGCGGGCGTACGAGGCGTGGCTCGCGGACCTCGCGTCGCGGGACGTGGAGGGGGTCGGGTTCGGGTTCGTGACGCTGCGGCGACCCTGTGCTGGCGCTGGTGCTGGCGCTGGTGCTGACCCGGGGGCAGGACCGGGGCTCGCGCCGTGGGTTCGCGTCGAGGAGGTCACCGGCACGGTGCACCAGCCGCTCGGCGGAGCGATCGCGGACGTGCTCGCGGCGGTCGACGCTGTCCGGGGGCTGAGCGACGCGGAGCTGCTCGCGCGCGCGTGGGTGGTGGCCGGCGACGTCACCGAGGAGCGCTTCCACACGCCGGGGGAGGGCTCGCCGTCGGTCATCCTCCTGCGCTCCGGTGGCGGGTTCTCGCGGGCGGTGCGCGCCGACACCGCGCTCGCGGCGTTCGTCGGGGCGAGCGACGGCGAGCTCACCGGTGCGCAGATCGTCGCGGCGCTCGCCGCGCTGCTCGAGGCGCCGGCGGACGCGCTCGCGGCCGAGCTCGCGCCGCAGGTGCGGGGGCTCGTCGTCGACGGGCTGCTGCTGCCGCCCGGCGTCTGACCCGGTTCGCTGGCTCCGTTCGCCGGCTCTGTTCGTTGGCCCCGCCGCGCCCCAGGCGTCCGCGAGGTACTTTCCGTCCTTTCGCGAGAGGATCTCCGTCCTTTCGCGAGAGGAAGTTGGTCCTTTCGCGAGGTGCTTTCTGTCCTTTCGCGAGAGGATCCTTGCGCTCGCGAGGTGATGCTCGCCGTCGTGCTCGCGTTCACCACCGCCGCGGCCGCACCTGGACCTTGAGCGTCTCGCCGAGCTCGCGCTCGAACGAGTCGTCGGTGCCGAAGATGCGCTCATACCGCGCGACGGCGAACGTCCAGTAGAGTTGCTCCGTCACCTCCTCGCGCCGTGCGCGATCGCGCTCGACGTCGGGGTCGGCGGTGTGGTGCTCGCGACCGTCGTACTCCGCGGCGGCGCGCTTCTCGGGCCACGCAGCGTCGAGGTACTTCCACCGCCCGTCGCGCAGGACCACCTCGTGCTGCAGGGTCGGGCGCGGGAGGCCGGCGTCCATGATGCGGCAGCGCATCCAGGACTCGCCGTGCTTCTGGGCGGCCGCGTCGATCCGCGGCGCGAGCTCCTGTGCCTGAAGCGTGCCGGGAAGGCGGCGGAAGGTCGCGACGAGCTCGCCGACCTCGTCGACGGCGACGACCCTCGCGCGGACCATCGCGTCCGCGGCGGCCAGGGCGTGGGGCCGCCACGCGAGTCTGAGCAGATCCCCGGCCGTGCGGAGCGGTGACGTCATGCGCAACCCGAGGATCTCCACGGTGTCCGCGTCGGGCACCGTGGACTGGCGCACGATCGCTCGGCTGTTCACGGGTCGCGCGCGGCCGTGCGGCACGACGATCATCGGGCGGTCGTCGTGCAGCATGTGCGGCGGGCGGGTGTCGACGCCGTAGCCCCACGCGGCGGTGTGGTCGGCCACCAGAGCATGTGGCGGGACGACCTGCGCGAGCGCTCGGAGGCGCAGCTCGGGAGTGTCGGGCGCGCGACCGTCCACCGCCACCCCGGTGAAGACGCGCCGCAGCTCGCCGCTGCGGAGCGCGTGCCGGATCTGGAAGGGGCGCAGTCCCACGTCGCAGGCGGTCTCAAGGCGGAACGGGTGTCCGTCGTTGACGAGTCCCATGGTCGAGGATCTCGCGGCGGGGGCGCTGCCGGCCGATTGCGCGAGAAACCTGTGGAAAGACCTGTGGACGACGGCGAGCGCGCCGCGGTCGGTCGGCTCGCCGTCGGGCGCGGGTCGCCTACGGCGGGCGACGGACTTCCTCTCGCGAAAGGACGGACTTCCTCTCGCGAAAGGACGGACTTCCTCTCGCGAAAGGACGGACTTCCTCTCGCG
>NZ_VENP01000002.1 GCF_006351005.1 Miniimonas arenae
CTTCCTGGCCATGATTCTCGGATCATCTCGCTTCCCCAGCACCAGGTGCCGGATTCAGCGTGTCCAAGATCCGGGGTCAGGCCCCATCTGCTGGGCGTTCGGCGCGTCGCACGGCAACCCCGCCCTCGCCTCCAAAGGCCGGGTCGGGGTGCTCGTCGGCATCGGCGCCGCCGCACTCGCCGGCGCGGGGGTTGCGTGGGTGAACTGGCTCATCGCCCTCGGCAACCAGCTCTGACCCGCACCGAGTGAAGGCCCGCCTGCGGGCGGGCCTTTCCCGTGCCTTCACCCGATCGCCGGAGTCCAGTCGCTCTCCGGCCTACCTCGCCGCCACAAGCCATCCGTTCAGCGAGGGAGTAACCGCCGTGATCGACATCGACCCCAACAGCAACGGCCTTCCGGGCATCGAACAGCTCCGCACCATCGTCGGCGCCGTGATGACGGTCGGCCTGATCCTGTCCGTGCTCGCGCTGATCGTGAGCGCGATCGTGTGGGCCTACGGCGCCAACAGCTCGAACCCGCACCTCTCGGGCAGGGGCAAGCTGGGCGTCCTCATCTCCTGCGGTGCCGCGGTGATCTGTGGCGCGGCGGTGACGCTCGTGAACTTCTTCTGGAACGTCGGCCAGGGCGTCTGAGCCGGCCCGCCACCACAGCAGGAGATTCGTGATGGGTGTCTGCGACGTTCCCGTGATCTCGACCGTCTGCGATGTGGCCGGCGAGGCCGCCGCGACGGTCGTGGCCGCCCCGTTCGACTGGCTCGCGCAGGCGATGGGCGGCGCGGCCGGCTGGCTGATCGAGGCGATGTGGTCGGTGTTCGACACGACCACGCTGGTCGATGTCCAGACGGACGGGTTCACCAGCGTCTACAACCTGATCTTCGGCATCGGGGTCTTCCTCGTCCTGATCTTCTTCTGCCTGCAACTCATCACCGGGCTGATACGCCGAGACCCGACCGCGCTGTCCCGCGCCGCGCTCGGCGCGGCGAAATCGGTGCTGGGTGCGTTCGTGGTCGTCACGCTGACTGCGCTCGCGCTGGAGATCGTGGACCAGCTCTGCATCGGCATCATCCAGGCGTCCGGCGAGACCACCGGGACGATGGGCGACAAGATCATCCTGCTCGCCGCCGGACTGACCGGCATCAACATCACCGCTCCCGGCGTCGGCGCGATCGTGACGATCTTCCTGGCCGGGCTGATGATCGCCGCCGTCGCGATCGTCTGGTTCTCGCTGTTGATCCGCAAGGCACTGCTGCTGGTCGGCGTGGTGCTGGCTCCCATCGCGTTCGCCGGCGCGTCCTGGGACGCGACCAAAGGGTGGATCGGGAAATGGGCGGCGTTCGTGATCGCCCTCATCATCAGCAAGCTCGTGCTCGTCGTCATCTTCCTGCTGGCGATCACGCAGATGGCCACCCCGATCGAGCTGGACATCGCCGCGGTCACCGAACCGATCACCGGCATCGTCCTCTTGGGCATCGCCGCGTTCGCGCCGTACATGGTCTACCGCTTCGTGTCGTTCGTGGGCTTCGACCTGTACCAGCAGATGGGCACCGAGCAGGAGGCCAAGAACGCCCTCAACCGCCCGGTCCCGATCCCGTCCAAGCCCCAAGGCGGAGGCGAGCCCAAGCAGGTTCTCGAAGACCCCAATGGCGGCGGGTCGGACGCAGGATCAGGTGGCACGTCTCCGCCGTCGCCCGCCCCGGCGCAGGCACCTGCCGTGGCCGGCAGCGAAACCGTGGGCGCTGAGGCCGGCGCTTCGGCGGCGGGCGCGGGACCGGCGGCAGCCGTCGTGGTCGGAGCGAAGGTCGCCAAGGATGCCGCCGAGGCCGGGCCGAAGGCCGGGCACGCGCTGGCCGGTCAGGCCGAGACCGCCGCGGACGCCGCGAGCGGGCAGAACGGCGGCACCCCGCCGCCGTCGCAGACACCGCCGCCGTCCACGCCGCAGCCGCGGACTCCCACCGAGCCGCCCAACCCCACAGCATCGCCATCGGGCAAGGAGTGACCGGCCATGCCCGCCGCGGAACAGAAGACACCCGGTAGCGAGCTGACGCCGATGAAGTTCAGCCGGCTCACCCGCCGCGGGGTGCTGCTCGGCCTCTCGGTCTCTCAGCTCGTCACCCTCGGCATCGGCGGCCTGGCGCTGCTGGCCGCGTTCTACGGCGGTGCCGGGATGCTGCTGGCCTACACCGCCCCTGTCTGGGTGCTCGCCGTCGTGCTGACCGGGGTGCCGGTCGCCGGGAGGCCGATGGTCGAATGGCTCCCGGTCGCCTGCTGGTGGCTGTGGCGCTCCACCGGCGGGCAACTGCTCTACCGGCGTCGGATCGTCAAGCCCCGCCCGGCCGGGAACCTCGCGCTGCCCGGCGACATGGCCCGGCTGCGGGAGCACCTGGACCCCGAGACCGGCGCGTGCATGATCCACGACCCCCGCCAGGCGACCTTGACGGTCGTGACGGAAGTGACGCATCCGGCCTTCATCTTGCTGGACCCCGGCGAGCAGGAGCGCCGGGTCACCTCCTGGGGTCGGGTGCTCGCCACGGTCTGCCGTTCCGGGAGGATCGCGACCCTGCAAGTGCTGGAACGGACCCTGCCGGACTCCGGTAGCGGGCTGGCCGAGTGGTGGGCGGAGCACGGCACCGACGACGGCTCCTGGGCGGCGACCACCTACCGCGAGCTGATCGAGCGGGCCGGCCCCGCCGGGGAACGGCACGCCACGACGGTCAGCCTCTCGCTGGACATGAAGGTCGCCGCCCGGCAGATCAGGACCGCCGGCGGCGGCATCCGTGGTGCCGCCGCAGTGCTCCGTCAAGAGATGGCGACGCTCGTCGCCGCGCTGCGGTCTGCGGACCTGACCCCCTCGGGGTGGCTCGGCCCCGGTCAGGTCGCGGTCATCCTCCGCTCGGCGTATGACCCGGCCGTGGCCGCGACCTTGGAGCGCCACGGGCGGCTCGGGCAGGAACTCGCCGCCGCCGGCCCGGTCGCGGTCACCGAGACCTGGGGCAACCTGCGCACCGACTCCGCGTGGCACACCGTGCTGTGGGTCTCGGAGTGGCCCCGCAGCCTCGTCTATCCGGGGTTCCTCGCGCCGGTGCTGCTCTCGACCGGCATCCAACGGTCGGTGTCGCTGATCTACACCCCGATGCGCTCGGACCAGGCGGCCCGCGACATCCGCAAGAAGAAGGTCGAACACATCTCGGATGCGGCCCAGCGCGCCCGGATCGGCCAGATCGAGGACGCCGCCCAGACCGCCGAGTACCAAGACGTGCTGCAACAGGAAGCCGACCTGACCGCCGGCCACGGCGTGCTGCGCGTCTCCGGCCTCATCTCCGTCTCCGCCCCCAGCATCGACGAGCTGGAAGCCGCGGTCGCCGCGATCGAACAAGCCGCGATCCAAGCCTCCTGCGAGACCCGAAGGCTCGTCGGCCAGCAAGCGGTCGCGTTCACGGCGGCCGCGCTGCCGCTGTGCCGCACGGTGTGAACGGCGCGCTCACCTGGCAGGCATCCCACCCTCGTTGAAGGAGCCCGTGATGCCCACGTTCACCAACCCGACCAGCGACGCCGACGACGCCTCCGAGGCGCTGCGCGGCCTCGCCCACGCCACCCGCACCTTCGAGAACCCGGCCGACACCTACCCGGTGATCGGAGACCTGCTGGCCGGGCTGCGATCGCTGCGGCAGGTCATGGATCAGCTCGCTACCGTCCACCTGGCCCATCAGCAACGGGTGACCGACGACGACCACAACCCGACCGCCGGTGCCACTGCGGCGCTGGCGGCAGCCGACGAGCTGCACCAGGCCGCCACCCTCATCGACCAGACCCACGACCGCCTCAACGACGCAATGGCGCACTCCGGGCGGATCGTGTGGAATCCCGAGGACCGGCTAGTGGAGCGGTGGATCGGGGTCGTGTTCCTCCAAGGCAACGAGGCCGACACGGTGCTCGACCTCATCGACAACGAGGGCGTCGAGGCCGGGATCGACCATCTGTCCGCTTGGGATTGGGGCAACGAGACCACCGAGGCGGCGATGGAGAACGGCGACGTTCACGACACCGCGCCGGTCTATGCCGGGGACCGGCAGGCCGAGACGGGCGACTACGCGATGACCTACAACGTGCAGGCCGGGCACGTCGCGCTCTACCGAAGGCACCTCATCCGCGCCAAAGACGCCATCGACCCGGCCGCGGAAGCGCACGTCCCCGCCCGGCACTCAACTCCCGCCCGCGAGACGACGGGTCGACGTAGCACCGTGCGCGAAGGTGGCTGGTTCGAGCATCCTGGCGTCGCCGCGGTGAAGCAAGCCCGCAGCCTGTCGATGTAGGTCGCGTGCACTCCGGGACGGGCGGACGAGCACCTGGCAGCCATGAACGCCAAAGAGCCCGCCCATCCCACGACCACGCAAGCCGGCGCACTCGTGCTCACGGTCTGGCCCGATACGCCATTGGGCGAGCACCAGAGGTACGCCTATCGCATCGAGGATTCCGCGACCGGGCAGGTGCTCGAAGGCCGGGACCTGTTCACCGGGGTCGGCGCCGCTGTCACCCCGGACCGGGCGATGCGTGACCTCGCCGCGTACCTGAGCGCGGCCGGCGACGCCCGCCAGTACGCCATCGACAACCCCGGCGGCAGGCCCGAGCATGAGGGGCTGTTCCCTGTGTGGACCGCCGAGGCAGCCCGTCAGAACGCCGACGCGCTGACTCTGCTGGCCGAGGAAGAACCGCCTGCTGACCGGCCGCCGCCACGATCGCGCACCGCGCCAGAGTCGTCATGGTTCGACCGTTCCGCCGGCGGCTGGGTCTCCGGGACACGAGGACGGTCGTTGTGAGCCGGGGCGAGAAGCTGCATACCGCTGTCCTCGTCGCCCCCGCATCGGAGCGGCGCCGGCTGCGCAAGCAGCGGCGGCAAGCGGCCGCCCGGCTCGTCGCCGAGCAACGCCAGGTCGAGAAGGAAGCGGCCCAGGCCAAGGCCGCCGCCGAACGGGCCGAACGCCGCGCCACGGTCTATCTCCCCGCCGCGGGCGAGCCCGGCCCGGCGGCGCTGAGGACGCCGGGCCGGTTCCGGGTGCCCCGGCATCAGGACACCAGCGCGGTGCTCGCTGGGCAGTACCCGTTCCTGGCCGAAGCCGGGCTCGGAGCCGCGGGAATCTTCATCGGCCAAGACCTCTACAGCGGCTCGTCGTTCGTGTACGACCCGTGGGAGTTGTACCGCAGGGGCTTCATCACCGCGCCGAATCTGATCTTGGCCGGGATCGTCGGCTCCGGGAAATCGTCGCTCGCCAAGAGCCTCTACACCCGCAGCCTGCCCTTCGGATACAGGGTCTATGTCCCCGGCGACCCCAAGGGCGAGCACTCCGGGGTCGCGGAAGCAGTCGGCGGGAAAGCGATCATCCTCGGACACGGGATGGGCAACAGGCTCAACCCACTCGATGAGGGCTACCGGCCCGGTGGTCTGTCCGACCAGGAGTGGGCCACCACCCTCGCCGCGCGGCGCCGCGATCTGCTCGGAGCCTTGACGGAGACGGTGCTGGATCGACGGTTGGCGCCGTTGGAACACACCGCGAACGACACCGCCCTGGCCGGGGCGGTGCGGGACGCCGACGTGCCGATCCTGCCGATGGTGGTCGAGCGGCTGCTGCGCCCCGACCCTGCCGACGACCCGGACGGCCGGCTCACCGAGGACGGCCGTCAGGTCGGCCACGCGCTGCGCCGGTTGGTGGCCGGGGACTTGGCCGGTCTGTTCGACGGGCCGAGCACGGTCAGGTTCGACCCGTCGTGGCCGATGGTCAGTCTCGATCTTTCGCGCGTCACGGAGAACAGCACGCTGATTTCGGTGCTGATGACCTGCTCGTCGGCATGGATGGAAGCTGCCCTGCTCGACCCCCACGGCGGCCGCAGATGGGTCATCTATGACGAGGCATGGCGGCTTATGTCCCACCCGGCGCTGCTGCGGAGGATGGATGCGCACTGGCGGCTGGCGAGGCACTACGGGCTGGCGAATCTGCTCGTGTTCCACAAGTTGACCGACTTGGAGAACGTCGGCGATGCGGGGTCGGCGAACCGGGCGCTGGCGAACAGCCTGCTGGCGAACGCGGAGACGAGGATCGTCTACCGGCAGGAGACCGATCAGCTCGGCCCCACCGCCCTCGCGCTCGGGCTGACCGGCACCGAACGCCGCCTGCTGCCTGGCCTCGGCACCGGGCAAGGGCTCTGGCGGATCAAGGACCGGGCGTTCGTGGTGCAGCACCAGCTCCACCCCGCCGAGCTGGCCGCGTTCGACACCACCGCCCGCATGACCGGAAACCCGTAAGTTCACGAATCCTGACCGGAACCGCGCGGCCCATGCGCGTAGTCGGGCTCGGGCTCACCTCGCGGCATGAGGAAACCCGAGCCTGAGCCCGTCCCGGTCTCCATCCCGCTGGTCGTGCTCGACGTGCACGAGGACGGCACCGTGACCGTCACCGTCGACGGGAAACGGCTGGACCCCGACCCTTTCGCGCCGCCGTGGCGACGATCCTCGTTCGGGCAGATCATCGACCGCGCCACGAACGATCGGACGACACCGGCCAGGGTCGAGGTCCGCGAGGCGGACGGCACGATCTTCACCGACATCATCGCCGCGCGTCGCCGGCGTTCCCGCCCCGAGCCCGAACCGGAACCGAAGGCGCCGGCCGGGCCGGCGTTCCACACCGTCGAGGGCGCGGGGTTCGTTCCCGGCGAGGACGTGGCGGTCGCCGTCGTCACCGGGCACACCGACGCCGCCCACACCGGCACCGCGCGCGCCCTCATCGACCCGGCCGGGGTCGGCGTCGATCAGACCGGCGGGGTCATCGAGGTCATCCTGTTCGGCCGGGTCTCCGGGACCGCGATCATCCGGCGCCTGCCGTGAACGAGCAGGGCCGGCAGACCGGCTCGTTCGGAGACGAGCTGACCAACGCCGCCATGATCGGGCTGGTCGTCCTGTTCGGCGTCGCGCTGATCCTGCGCGCCGCTGGATCGGTGGCCGCGTTCCTGACCGGCACACCGCAGCCGGCCGGCGATGCCGCCTCCGGGGTCGGAGTGCTGTTCCGCCCCGGTGATCCCGGCTCGGCGCTCGACGCGGACGGCCTGAACCCGGTCGTCTACTGGCTCGCGGCCGGGGTGCTGCTCGCCGGCCTCGTCACCGGCGGCCTATGGGCGTGGCTGCGTCTGCGCCGCCACACCCACCGGATCGAGACCGATCCGCGCCGCATGGCCGGGATCGCCACCCGGCACGAGGTCGCCGCCGCGGCGTCTGACAGGGCGCTGCTGCGCCGCGCGGGAAGCCTGCGCCCCGACCTGAGCGACCCGAAGCCGCAGGACGTGGGCTACCGGCTCGGCACCTCCAAGGGCACCGGCGTGTGGGCGTCGGTCGAGGACTCGATCATGGTCATCGGCCCGCCGCGCTCCGGGAAGGGCCTGCATCTGGTGATCCCGGCGATCCTCGATGCCCCCGGTGCCGTCGTCGTCACGTCGACCAGGCCGGACAACCTCACCGCGACCATGCGTACACGCCGCAGGATCGGCCCTGTCGCGATCTTCGACCCCCAGCACTTGGCCGAGGGTCTGCCCGCCGGTCTGCGCTGGTCACCGATCCGGGGCTGTGAGTCACCGCAGACGGCGATGATCCGCGCCACCGGGCTTGCCGCCGGCACCGGCCTGTCCGCGGGCGGTGTCGATGGCGGAGGCTTCTGGGAGGGCAAGACGCGGGCGGCGCTCCAAGCCCTGCTGCACGCGGCGGCGATCGACAACCGGCCGCCCGCCGAACTGTTCCGGTGGACTCTCGATCCGATCGCGGCCGCTGACGCGGTGGCGATCCTGACCGGCTCCACCCAGGCCGCGACCGGATGGGCCGAGTCCCTGGAAGCGATGATCGACTCCGACCCCCGCACCCGCGACTCGATCTGGCAGGGCGTCTCCCTGGCTCTCGGCTCGCTGGCCGACCCGCGTGTGCTCGACGCCGTATCACCCGGCCCCGGCGAGGGCTTCGACCCCGAGGCGTTCATCCGCGACCGCGGCACGTTGTTCCTGCTGGCAACCGGCTCCGGTGCCGGAGCCAGCGCCGCGCTGGTCGCCGCGCTCGTGGAAGACCTCATCGAGACCGCCCGCCGCCTGGCCGCACGATCGGCCGGTGCCCGGCTCGATCCGCCGATGCTGCTCGCGCTCGATGAGATAGCCAACCTCTCGCCGCTCCCCAGCCTGCCGACGCTGATGGCCGAAGGCGGCGGGTCGGGGATCACGACGATGCCGGTGCTCCAATCGCTCGCGCAGGCGCGGGACAAGTGGAACGAGCACCAGGCGAACGCGATCTGGGACGCCTCGATCGTCAAGGTGATCCTCGGCGGGGCTTCCAACAGCCGGGACCTGCAAGACCTGAGCGCCCTGGTCGGGGAACGCGACGAATACACCGACTCCGTGACGCTGGGCGACCACGGCACCCGCTCCAACCAGCGGTCCGTGCGCCGGGTGCCGATCTTCCCGCCCGACAAGATCAGGCGCCTCCCGTTCGGGACCGGGATCGTGCTGCTGCGCTCCGCACCACCGATCGTCACCGACCTGCACCCCTGGCCCAAGCGGCCCGACGCCGGCCAGCTCACGGCCGACCGCACCGAGATCGAAGCCCTGCTGCGCCGCTCTGACACCTGAACGCCGGTCGCGGCAAGGAGCACCTGCCCGCCACAACCGCCCGGCACCACCGGGGCCGGAGAGCAGACAGGAGCCCAGCATGTCCGACGAACCTCACGGCGACGCCACGACGAACGACGTTCCCGACTCGGATGTTGACGAGATGGACGACGACGGCTACGACGAGCCGCTTATCGCCGAGCCACCGCACCCGATCAACTGGAACCTGCTGAGTGCCGAGGACGCCGAGGCCGAGTGGCTGGAACTCAACCGCTGGGTGGACTGGCTGCGCCACACCTACGGGCTCCCCGCCTCCGTGATCCCGCCCGCCTGGCACATGCACCCCGAGCTGCTGTGGGAGCTGAGCGCGCTGCACCTTCACTGGCTCTGCGCCTACGACCCCGACCAGAACGGCAGCGCACCGCTCGGCTGGCACCGCGACTTCGCCGACGCCCGCCAGCGGCTCCGCGAATGGGTCGCCGCCTGCGGCACCCGACTCGACCACGACCGCCCCACCAGACAGGCCGTCTGGCCCGGCGAGGAACCCGGCGACCTAATCGAGGACATCCCGATCACCGACCGCGACGCCGAGTTCGTGGAGTTCGTCATGGCCGACGTCCAAGCCCGCCGCGACGCCGAGGAAGCCTTCTACCGCCTTCTCGACCCCGACACCGGAGAACTGTCGTGAGCGACAAGACCGAGGCAGTGGTCGTCTCGCCGCTGCTGGACAGCCGCGAGGTCGCCGCGTACTTGAAGGTCTCGGAATCCACCCTGTCGCGGTGGCGGTCCGCGAGCACGGGGCCGCCGTTCCTGCGCCTCGGCGGGATCGCCCGGTACCGGCTCGATGCCGTGGACCGCTGGCTGGGCGAGCTGGAACACGACCATGCCCCGGAGAGCTGAGCCGCAGCCGACCGCCGAGCCGAAGCCGGTCCCGCCGATCGGCGTGAAGGTCTCCACGGACATGGAGCGCCGCTCCTACGGCATTCGCGCCCGCGCCCGGTGGACCGACCCGACCACCAAGCGCCGCGTGATCCGCTCGGAGATCGTGCGGGACGAAGCCGCCGCACACGCGTTCTTCGACCAGCTCCGCAACTCCTCGACCAAGGGCATGGACGTGTCCATGACGCTGCTGGAGTTCGTCACCTCCATCGGCGACCGGTGGGCGCGGGGCCTGGACCCGACCTCGACGGGCGAGACCTACGGGTATGGGCTGAAACTGCGGGTGCTGCCCGCGCTCGGGCACCTGCCGGTCACCCAGATCACCGCCGGCATCATCGACCGCACCATTGACGAGTGGGAACAGCGCCACGGCGCCTCGACCATCAAGAACACCATCGCGCCGCTCGTGCGGGTGCTCGATGAAGCCGTGCGGGACGGGCTGATCCAGATCAACCCCGCGAAGAACCGCGCCCAGCGGAGCCTGAACCGCAACGCCTTCCGCGGGCAGGCGGCCGAACACGCCTACCCACGGGCGCACGCGATCCCGGACATGAAGACCCTCAACCGCCTCGCGCGCGCATGCGGGAAGGTGCACCAGTCCTACAGCGACTTCGTGATGCTCGCCGCGCTGCTCGCGGCCCGGTCCTCGGAGGTGTCCGGGTTGCAGGTCGGGGACGTGGACTTCGATAAGAACCTCGTGGTGATCCGCAGGCAGGTGTTCCCCGGCAAGGGCGGACTGGTCACCAAGCCGACCAAGAGCCGCAAGGAACGCCGCGTGCCGATCCTGGAACCGCTCCGTCCAGTGCTGGAACGCCTCACCGCAGGCAAGGAGCCCGAGGACTCGCTGCTGGTCGGGCCGAAAGGCGGCTACCTCACCACCGCGACCGTCCGCGACGCCACCAACTGGGACGGCATCGTGGCGAAGCTCGGACTGCCCGACCTCACCCGGCACGGGCTGCGCCACACCGGGGCGACCTGGATGGCCGACGCAGGCATCCCGCTGCACGTCCTCCAAGACATCCTCGGGCACGCCTCGATGGAGACCACCCGCGGCTACCTGCACCCCGACGACCGCCACCTCGCCTCCGCCGCAGAGCAGGCCAACGCCTTCCTCTCCGCCGCCGGACAGCGCAAGCACGCCCGGCGCAGCAGCCCCGTGACCAGGAGCCTGTGATGCGCTCCGATCCCTTCGGGAGTGCTCCCGGAAGCGTTCTGGTCCCCTTTTGGTCCCCTTATCCACAGGAGCCGGGTTCGAGGCGCCCCGTTCGTCCACAGGCGACCGCCCGCGAGAGCGCCGGGGGGACCAGAGGGGGACCACAGAAAACGACCCCCGGACACGAAGAAGCCCAGGCGAGAAACCTACTCTCACCTGGGCCTTAACGTCGGGCTGACAGGATTTGAACCTGCGACCCCCTGACCCCCAGTCAGGTGCGCTACCAAGCTGCGCCACAGCCCGTGGCATGGATTTTCAGTTGTTCTGGGCCGCCCGGGAGGGGTAAACCCCTTGACCCCCAGTCAAGTGCGCTACCAAGCTGCGCCACAGCCCGCTGGCCCGCAGCGCCGGAGCGTTCTGGGCCTCGGACAGTCTACACAGACCGAGGCACCCACCGTGACGCCACGCGTCGAGAGGCAGGTCTCAGGCCGCGCGCCTCACGGCAGCAGCGGCCCGTCACTGTCGGTCAGCGCGTCGGACTCGTTGACGCCGGGAGCGGCGTCGCTCACGCCCCGCGCCGCCTGCAGGTCGACGTCCCGCCCGTGCCACAGGTGCGCCACCTCGACCCGCTCGACCCCGGCTCGCGCGAGGTACGCACCTGCGCCCTTGTCACCCGTCACGGCCGCCGCGGTCGGCGCCCAGCTGTCTCGCCCGAGCAGCACCGGGTGCCCGGGCTCGCCCTCGTAGACCGCACGGCGCAGGACGTGGGAGTCCACGCCGTCGTGCATCACGGCGGTGACCACCGCCGGCGGCATGCCGACGAGGTCGGCGAGCGTCACCACGAGCGCGTGGACGGCCGCGGGCAGGTCCGCGGCCCAGGCGAGCCCGGCGCGCAGCGACGCAGACACGCCCGCCTCCCAGTCGGGAGCGCAGACGACGGCGGCGCCGTCCGGCACGAGAGCGCCCACCTCCTCCCCGCGGGCGCCGACCACTACGCCGATCCGCCCCACGCCGGCGAGCCGCAGTGTGACGCAGGCCGACACGATCCACGGCACGCCCGTCTCGTCGCGCGCGAGGCCCTTCGGCCCGCCGAACCGGGTTCCCGCACCCGCCGCGAGCACGAGGCCGGCCACCTCGCGCTCGCCGTCGGTCATGCCGCCCCGCTCTCCGCGAGCCCGACCGCGGGATCGACCGCGGGCTCGAGTCGGCGCCCGCGCACCACGACCCCGCTGATCGCCGCCTCGTGCAGCCCCAGCAGCAGCGCGAAGAGCGTCTGGCGCTGCGCCGTCGCCTCGTCCTCGGCACGGATGCCGTACCGCAGGGTCATGTCCAGTGCGTGCACGCGGGTGGGGTCCACGAGCACGAGGTCCGCGTCCTTGCCCACGTCGAGGTTGCCGAAGACGCCCTCGCAGTCCAGGGCACGCGCGCCGGCGAGCGTACCGGAGAACAGCAGCTCGGCGGGCGCGATCGCGACCGACTCCTCCCCCGGCTCGGACAGATGCACTCCGTAGCTGGCCGCGAGCACGCCCGGGATCGACCACTCGTCGCCCGCGCCGACGTCGGTGCCCATCGCGACGGTGACCCCCGAGCTGACCGTGCGCCGCCACGGCATGGTGCCGGAGCCGAGGAACAGCTGCGACGTCGGGCAGTGCGCCACGGACGTACCGGCGTCGAGCATCCGGGCGAGCTCGTCGTCGTGGCAGTGCACGGCGTGCGCCATGATCGTGCGCCGCCCCAGGAGGCTCTCGCCGCCGCGCCGTGAGCCGGGCAGGAACCGGCCGTCGTAGGTGTCGAGGTAGCGCTCGACCCCGTACGTGCCGAGCACCGCGGCGATCTCGCCGGTGCCGGCGCGGTTGTTCTCGCTCAGGTGGGTGTGCACGTAGACGCCCTGGTCCTTCACGGATGCGTAGAGCTCGCCGAGCGCGGCGAGCGTGTGCGCCGTGGTCGACAGGCTGAACCGCGGCACGATCGCGACCTGCACGAGGGCGGACCGGCCGTCCGACCCCGATCCGTGCCAACGGGCGATCTCGCGAGCGGTGAGGTCGACGGCGTCGCGCTCGCTCGTGATCAGCGGCGCGGCCGCCGGCGGTCCTACCGTCTGGATGCCGCGCCCGCTCACGGTGCGCAGGCCGGCGGCCAAGGAGGTCCGATAGAGCGCGTCCTGCGCCGCGGGGAAGGCGGACCCGAAGACCATCGCAGCCGTCGTGCCGGTGGCGATCCGGCGGGCCACGAAATCGTGCGCCACGAGCTCGGCGAACGCGGGGTCGGCCAGGCGCGCCTCGGCCGGGAAGATGCACTGCTCGAGCCACTCGAGCAGCTGTCCGCCGCCGTGTGCGGCCTGGGAGTAGGTCTGTGGGAAGTGCGCGTGGGCGTCGACGAAGCCCGGCAGGACGAAGCCCGCGCGGGTGACGCGCCACGACGCGTACTCGACCGGGAGATCTCGCCACTGCCCCACCCAGGCGATCCGGCCGTCCGCGCCCACCGCGACTGCGCCGTCGGTGATCGCCACGAGGTGCGCGTCCGCGTCCTGCACGCGCGGGGAGCCGGCGATATGGAAGACGTGTCCGCGATAGACGTGGCCCGGGCGGTTCGCGACGCGGTCGAGCGGATGGGTCGGGGCGTGCTCGCGCACGAGCTCCGAGCCCGTCCCCCGGGCGGCCTCGCCCACGTCGTCACCTCGCTCCGTGTGCGCCATGCCGCCCATCGTGGCCCCGCCACAAGAGACTTCTGGCCATTTCTGCAAGCTTTCACCTGCTCGTAACAGGCGCTCATCTCGCCGAAACACGCAGGGCGCGGCTCAGGAAACGACCCGGACGTAGCGTCGCTGCGATCAGGGGCCCGACGCGCCCCACGACCCCGCTGAAAGGGCCTTCCATGACCGCACCCTCCCGCCGTCGCACCCTGACCGGCCGCGTGGCGCTCGCCGCCACCGGCGCCCTCGCCGCCCTCGCCCTCACCGCCTGCGGCAGCGGCGACAGCAGCGACGCGGCCAGCGGTGGGGACGCGGACTACGGCGACCTGACCGTGCAGCTCTCCTGGATCAAGAACATCGAGTTCCTCGGCGAGTACATGGCCGACACGAACGGCTACTACACCGACGCCGGCTTCTCCTCGGTGAACCTCGTCGCCGGGCCGTCCACCGGTGTGGCCGAGCTCGTCTCGGGCTCGGCCGACGTCGCGCTGTCCGACGCCGTGTCGGTGGGCACCGCCGTCGCGAACGAGGACGCGCCGGTCAAGATCGTCGGCACCACGTTCCAGAAGAACCCGTTCACGATCCTGTCCCTCACCGACGGCGGCAACATCACGACGCCGGAGGACCTGGTCGGCAAGAAGATCGGCGTCCAGGACTCCAACACGAGCCTGTTCCAGGCGCTGCTGGCCGCCAACGGCATCGACCCGAGCAGCGTCGAGGTCGTGCCCGTGCAGTACGACGCGTCCGTGCTGACCAACGGCGAGGTCGACGGCTACGTCGCCTACCTCACCAACGAGTCCGTGATCGTCGAGCACCAGGGCTTCTCGGTGGCGAACCTGCCGTTCGCCGACAACGGCCTGCCGTTCGTGGCCGAGACGTTCACCGTGACCGACGACGCGATCGCCAACGACCGCGACCGGATCAAGGCGTTCCTCGTGGCCGAGATCAAGGGCTGGACCGACGCACTCAAGGACCAGGACACCGCGGTCGGCCTCGCCGTCGACACCTACGGCGCCGACCTCGGCCTGGACGCCGAGACCGAGGGACTGTCGGCAACCGCGCAGGCCGGGCTCATCGTCTCGCCCGAGACCGAGGCCAACGGCCTGTTCACGATCTCCGACGAGCTGCAGTCCGAGACCGTCGCCAGCCTCGCGGGCGCCGGGCTCGACGTCCAGGCGAGCGACATCTTCGACCTCTCGCTCCTGCAGGAGGTCTACGAGGAGAACCCCGACCTCAAGGCGTACGCAGAGTGAGCGCGGACGCCTCGATGGAGCCGGTGCCGCCCTTCGCGGGCGGCACCGGCGTCCAGATCAACGGGTTGTCCAAGACCTTCGCGCTCGGCACCAAGGCCGTGCAGGCGCTCCAGGAGGCCCACCTGCACACCGAGAAGGGGTCCTTCCTCTCCCTCCTCGGCCCGTCCGGGTGCGGCAAGTCCACGATCCTGCGCATCCTCGCGGGGCTCGAGGAGCCGACGTCGGGCTCGATCCTCGTGGACGGCAAGTCGCCGACCGAGCTGCGCCGCGGCCACGAGCTCGGCATCGCGTTCCAGGACTCGGCTCTGCTGCCGTGGCGCAGCGTCCGGTCCAACATCATGCTGCCGTTCGAGGTCGCCAGGGCTGAGCCGGACAAGGACTACGTCGCCGAGATGATTCACCTCGTCGGCCTCACCGGGTTCGAGAAGGCCAAGCCCGCGCAGCTGTCCGGTGGCATGCGCCAGCGCGTCTCGATCGCGCGCTCGCTCATCCTGCAGCCCTCGGTGCTGCTGCTCGACGAGCCGTTCGGCGCGCTCGACGACATGACGCGCCAGCGCCTCAACCTCGAGCTGCTGCGGATCTGGACGGAGAAGCCCGCCACCACGCTCATGGTCACCCACGGCATCTCCGAGGCGATCTTCCTGTCCGACCAGGTCGCCGTGATGTCCGCGCGGCCTGGCCGGGTCAAGGAGGTCATGACGATCGACCTGCCCCGCCCGCGGCTGCCCGAGATGCAGCGCACGCCCGAGTTCCACGCCCACGTCGACCACGCCTCCGAGCTCCTCTTCGGGAAGGTCGCCGCCGATGTCCACTGAGCTCGCGCCCCCCGGCAGCCCGCCCTCGCCGGGCACGACGACCACCGGCGGGACGCCCGACGGCGCAGCCTCGCCCCCACGCCCCGCTCGCCCGAGCGGGGGCGCCGTCCGCTCGGTGCTCACGGGCCTCGCCGGCGCCGTCGTGCTGGTCGGCGTCTGGTGGCTCGTGGCCGCCGTCGTGCTCACTGGAGTCGGCCCGGGCGAGGCCGCCCCGATCCCGACCCCGCCCGAGGTCGTGGCCGGCTGGGCGAGCGACGGCTGGTCCTTCTACGCGCGCAACTTCTCGGTCACGCTGCAGGAGGCGGCGATCGGCTTCCTGTGGGGCAACGGCCTCGCGCTCGCGGCGGCCGCGCTCGTGCTCGTCGCGCCGCGACTCGAGGGCGCGGTCATGCAGCTCGCGACCCTCACCTACTGCATCCCGATCGTCGCGATCGGCGGGCTCGTCGTGATCATCCTCGGCGCACCGCCGAGCGGGCAGCCCTCCCCCACGGCGATCTTCCTCGCAGCGCTCTCGGTGTTCTTCACCACCGTGGTGGGCAGCCTGCTGGGACTGAAGGCGGCCGACCAGGCCGCGCTCGACGTCGTGACCGTGTACGGCGGGTCGCGCTTCACCCAGCTCGTGAAGGTCCGCGTCATCGCGGCCCTGCCGCACATCCTCACGGCGCTGCAGATCGCCGTGCCGGCCGCGTTCCTCGGCGCGATCCTCGGGGAGTACTTCGGCAAGGTCGACCTCGGTATCGGCCCGGCGATGATCAACGCGCAGAACACGCTCGACGCCGCGCGGCTGTGGGGACTGGCCCTCGCGTCCGGCGCGGTCGCGATGGTCGGCTACCTGCTGTTCGGCCTCGTCCAGCGGTTCGTCGCCCCGTGGTCGAGGGGGCGGGCAGCATGACGACGACGAGCCCGCCGGGCGCCGCGGCGCAGCCGACGCGCGTCCCCGAGCCGCGGCCGCGTCCCAGCGACCCGGAGCCCGCCCAGTCCGCCGCTCGTCGCGCCCTGCTGCGCGCGATCGGCCGCAGCCTCCTGACGTTCCTCGGCACGCTCGTGACGGTCGTGGTGATCTGGTGGGGCGCGATCGTGCTGCTCGACCTCAGCTCCTACGTCGCGAAGTCGCCCCTGGACGTGGTCCAGTTCCTGTTCACCGAACCCGACGCCGCCGAGAACCGCGCCGTCGTGATGGACGCGCTCGGGATCACGCTCAACCACGCCTTCATCGGGTTCGTCACGGGTCTCGTCGCGGCCGTCGTGGGCGCCGTGCTGTTCGTCCTGTTCCGGCCCGTGGAGCAGACGCTCATGCCGGTCGCGATGCTGCTGCGCTCCGTGCCGCTCATCGCGATGGCGCCGGTCATCATCATGATCTTCGGCCGCGGCGTGGCGACGGTGGCCGTGATCGGCGGGATCGTCGTGGTGTTCCCGGCACTCGTCAACGTGGTCGCCGGGCTCAAGGCCGCACCGCCCGCGCTGCACGACGTCGTCGAGGTCTACGGCGGCTCGAGCTGGGCCATGGTGCGCAAGGTGTCGATCCCGGCCGCGATGCCGTCGCTGTTCGCGTCGATCCGGATCTCGGTGCCGGGTGCCATCACGGGCGCACTGCTCGCGGAGTGGCTCGCCACCGGGGACGGCCTCGGCGGCACGATCAACCGCGCTGCGAGCCAGGTGCAGTTCGACCTGCTCTGGGCCGGCGTCGTGGTCGTCACCCTCGCGGCGCTCGCGCTCTACGCGCTCGCGCAGGTCGTGGAGAACCTCGTCCTGGCCCAGCTCGGCATGCTGCGACCCGGGCGCTGACGTGCTCGACCACGCGGCGCGGGTCCTCGCCGAGCTGGACGCCGGGCGCAGCCTCGCGCTCGCCGTCGTGATCGGGGTGGACGGGAGCGCGCCGCACCCGGTCGGGACGTCGATGCTCGTGCTGCCACCGGTGGAGTACGCGGCGCGCGCCGCGACGGCGAGCGAACCGCTCGACCCGTGGCTCGCCGTCGGGCCCCGCGAGGTGGTGGGCAACGTGTCGGGCGGGTGTGTCGAGGCCGACGTGGTGACGCGTGCCATGGACGCGCTCGGGCTCGGCGCGGGATCGACCGCGGACCTGCCGGCGACCTGCTCCTACGGCTGGGACGCCGACCGCGCCGTCTCGCTGGGGCTGACGTGCGGGGGCGTGGTGGGGGTCGCCGTCGTGCGCCTGGACCCCGACCTGCCTGCCGACATGCGGGCGGCGTTCGCGGCGGCCGCGTCCGGCGGCGCGGCGTCGCTCGCGCTCGTGATGCACGACGGCGCCGCGCACCTGAGCACCCCGGCCCGCCTCGGCCTGGGCGAGCCGGCGCCGGGCGCGCGCCTCGTCGACCTGCCCGACGGCGGCTCCGCGCTGGTGGTCGGGCGGGGCGCTCCGCCCGCGCTGCTCGTGTACGGCGCGACCGACGTGGCAGGTGAACTCGCTGCTCTCGGGCGCCGGCTCGGCTACCGCGTCTCGGTGTGCGACCCGCGGGCGGCGTTCCTGCGGCCTGAGCGACTGCCGGACGCGGACGAGCTGGTGCTCGCCCGACCGGTCGAGCACCTTCGCGCCACGCCCACCGACGCGCGGACCGCGGTCTGCGTGCTCAGCCACGACGAGGGCGCGGAGGTGCCGCTGCTGGTCGAGGCGCTCGGGCGCGACCTCGGGTACGTCGGGGCGCTCGGGTCGCGGCGCACGCATGCGCGGCGCGTCGCGCTGCTGCGCGACGCCGGCGTGCCGACCGAGCGGCTCGCGCGGCTGCGGGGGCCGATCGGGCTGGACCTGGGCGGACGCACCGCGGCGGAGACGGCGCTGTCGATCCTCGCGGAGGTCGTGGCGTGCGCGCACGGACGGGGCGGCGGGCCGCTGTCTCTCGGGGCCGGGGCGATCCACGGGGAGCTCGTCCGTACGCATTGACTGGTCGCCCGTGCACATTGACTGGTCGAACCGGCGGCGCCGCACCGCGACCTGCGAGAACGCGTCCGCGAACCGTCCCGGTGGCGATCTGGCCAGTCAATGTGCACGGGCGACCAGTCAATGTGACCGGGCCAGGAGTCAGAGCGACTGGGCGTCCGCGCCGGAACGCGCGGCGGACTCGTCCCGCATCGCCCGCCAGACCCGGTCGCGGCTGAACGGCGCCTGCGTCACCCGCACCCCGATCGCGCGCGAGATCGCATTCCCCACCGCGGCCGCGACCGGGTTGAACGGCGACTCGCTCATCGACTTGGCCCCGTACGGCCCGAGCGAGTCCGAGGTCTGCGCGAACAGCACGTGCGTGCGCGGCACGTCGGCGAGCTGCGGCACCCGGTAGTTGCGGAAGGCCGCCGTCAGCACGCGGCCGTCCTCGATCGTGACCTCCTCCCACAGCGCGCTGCCGTACCCCTGCGCCGCGCCGCCCTCCACCTGACCCCGGCACTGCTCGGGGTTCATCACGGTGCCGGCGTCGGCGGCCTGCACACTGCGCAGCACGCGCACCTCGCCGGTCGCGGGATCGACGGCCACGCGCAGCGCGTGCACGTTGAACGCCACCGAGCGCACGTCCCCGTTCTCCACGCCGCGCCCCACGACGCCGTGCGCGTCCCGCTCGCCGGCCGGCGCGTGCCGGACGAGCACCGCGAACGGCACGGTGCCGACCGGGGTCCGCACGCCGTCGGGCGCCATCGCGCACTCGGCCACCGGCACGCCGGTGGTGACCGCCGCGATCTCGAGGAGCCGCACCCGCAGCACCGTCGCCGCGGCGTGCGCGGCCTTGCCCGCCACCGTGATGCCCGCCGAGGCGAACGCCCCGGTGTCGTAGCCCGAGGCGTCGGTGTCGGAGTGGCGCAAGTCGACCTGAGCGGGGTCGGCACCCATGGCCTCCGCCACGATCTGCCGGTGCACCGTCACGGTGCCCTGACCGAAGTCGGTGGTGCCCACCCGGATGAGGTACCGGCCCTCGCCGTCGACCGAGACGGTGGCCTCGCTGCGGTGACCGCGCGGCGCCATCGTGGCGATCAGCGCCGTGGCCATGCCCTCGCCGACGAGCCAGCCGGGCGGGGCCGGCACGTCGTCCGGGCCGGCGAGGGCCTCCTGCGCGAGGTCGAGGCACTGGTCCAGTCCGTAGCTGCCGTAGAGCAGGTCGGGGTCCGGGTCGGGCTCGAACGTCAGCAGCGGGTCGCCCTCGCGCACCGAGGTGCGCCGACGCAGCTCGAACGGGTCGAGGTCCAGCTCCAGGGCGAGGAGGTCCAGCGCACCCTCGACGGCGAGGATCACCTGTCCCAGGCCGTAGCCGCGGAAGGCGCCCGACGGCGGGTTGTTCGTGTAGACCGCCTCGCCGCGCACACGCTTGGCGTCGGCGCGGTACAGGCTGATCGACTCGGCGCACGCGTGGAAGAGCACCCCACGGGAGTGGTTGCCGTAGGCGCCGGTGTCCGAGACCGCCTCCACGTCCATCGCGGTCAGCGTGCCGTCCCGGCGCGACCCGAGCCGCACCGACACCGTGAACGGGTGCCGCAGCGACGTGCGCAGGAACTCCTCCTCGCGCGTCATCTCGTACACGACCGGCCGCCCCAGGCGCAGCACGGCGGCCGCCACGAGGTCCTCGGTGAGGATCTCCTGCTTCCCGCCGAAGCCGCCGCCCACCCGCGCGGTGAACACCCGCACGCGGTCCGGCTCGAGGCCGAAGACGTGGCAGAGCTCGTCGCGCGTGAGGAACGGGACCTGGCTCGACGTGCGGATGACGAGGCGACCGTCCTCGTCCAGCCAGCCCACGCTCGCGTGCGTCTCGAGCTGGGCGTGCGTCTGCCGCTGGCTGCGCCAGACCCCGCCCACGACGACGTCACTCGCCTCGAGCGTCGCGTCGACGTCGCCCCGCTCGCCGCCGAAGGAGAGCACGACGTTGCGTGCGGCGTCGTCGACGCGGTCCGCGGGCGTGCGGCCGGCGTGCAGGACCGGCGCGCCGGGGGCGCGCGCCGCGTCCACGTCGAAGACGGCGGGGAGCACGTCGTACTCGACCTCGACGAGTGCGCAGGCGGCGCGCGCGGTGGCGAGGGTGTCGGCGACGACCGCGGCGACCCGCTGGCCGACGTGCCGCACGACGTCGTCGAGCAGGCGGGTGTCGTCGGGATCGTCGGTGCGGTGCTCGTGTCGCGCGCTGGAGTAGCGCACGTCCGGTGCGTCCTCGTGCGTGAGCACGAGCGCGACGCCGGGCAGCGCCTCCGCGCGCGACGTGTCGATCGCGCGGATGCGCGCATGCGCGTGCGGGCTGCCGAGCACCGCGAGGTGGAGGACGCCGGCGGGCAGCTCGTCGAGCGTGAACGGTTCGCGGCCCTGCACGACCCGGCGCCCCGGGCCCGGGCGGACGGACGCGCCGACCGCGTGGGGCGACGGGGCGGACGTGGGTGCCGGGGCGCTCGTGGGCACGGCTGCGTCGCTCGTGGGCACGGCGATCGGGTCCGGCGCGGACGCCGTGGCCGGTGTCGTGGGGGTTGCCCCGGGGCACGTCCCGCACAACCCCGCGCACCCCGACGCACGCGAGACGCCGGCCGTCACCGCCTCCCGGATCGCCCGGTACCCCGTGCAGCGGCACAGGTTGCCCTTGAGCCGGCGGTCGAGGTCGGGCAGGTCGTCGTGGGTGAGCTGCGACGCGGTGACCGCCAGCCCCGGCGTGCAGAACCCGCACTGGAACGCGAAGCGCTCGACCAGGGCCTCCTGCACGGGGTGCAGCGCGTCCCCCGGCGCGAGGCCGCCCGCCGTCGTCACGGTGCGGTCGACCGCGCGCTGCGCCGGCACGAGGCACGAGTGCACGGCCGTGCCGTCGAGCAGCACGGTGCACGCCCCGCAGTCCCCCGCGTCGCAGCCCTTCTTGACCTCGCGGTGCCCGAGGTCGCGCAGCAGCGTGCGCAGGCACTGGCCGGGGGCGGGCGTCGCGTCGTGGGCCTCGCCGTCCACCTCGAGCCTCACGAGGCGTCCTCGAGGTCCGCGCGCACCCGCACGGCCAGCTCGGCCGCGACCGCGCGTCGCCAGTCCGCGGACCCGTGGGCGTCGGTGAACCAGCCCGCGAGCGCGTCGACGTCGGTGCGCAGCCGGTCGGCCGGAACCGGGCTCGGGTAGCGCAGCACCGCCGGACGCTCGACGGCGCCCGTCACCACGTACGTGCGCGCGCCGTCGTCGTCCGCGCGACCGGTCACCACCGCACCCGACCGCCCCAGCGCGTTGAGCGCGATCTTGCGCAGCGCGGTGCGCCCGCGCAGGGCGCGGTCGGGAACCTCCAGCGCGCGCAGCACTCCGCCGTCGAGCGCGTTCGTGCCGTTGCCCGTGACGAGATGCTCGACGGCGAGCCGCGCCTCGGTCCCGTCGGCTCGCCAGACCAGGGCCTGGGCGTCCAGGGTGACCGCCCACGCGATGAGCGCTCCCGCGGCGAACGACCGGGCGACGTTCCCGCCGACCGTCGCGACGTTCCAGACCTTCCACGATGCGAGCAGCGCGTTGGCGGCGGCGTCGAGGAGCGGCCAGGCCCGCCACGCGGGATCGGGTTCGGCGCGCAGAAGCTCGGCGATCGTGCACGTGGCGGCCACCGTGAGGCCGTCGGGCGTCCGCTCGTACGGGACCCAGTCCATGCCGGTGAGGTCGACCAGGCCCGTGACGTGGGTGTTCGCCTCGGAGTACAGCCAGGTCCCGCCGGCGAGCAACACCTCGCCGGGCGCCAGCGCGAGGTCCGCCCGGGTCCGAGCGACGCGGTACTCGCGCACGGCGGTGAGGTCCATCGCGCCAGTGAAGCGAGGCGATGTTTCCTGAAGGTGAGGCGGGTGTGTTGCGGGTGTGACTCGCGCGCTGCCCTGCACGGCACTGCACTGCACGGCGCCGCCCGTGCAGCACCCGTGGGCCGCCCGGCGCCGCCCGTGCGCCACCCGCGAGCCGCGGGCGGTCAGCGCAGCAGCGCCTCGGCGAGCAGCGTGAGGGTCTCCGCCCGCCCCGGCCCGGCGTCCAGCGCGTCCTCGGCGCTCGCCCCGGCGGCGGGCACCACCATCACCTCGTCGACCCCGGCGTCGGCGGCTGCTGCAGCCAGGCGAGGAACGACGTCGGACACCGCACCGACGAACCAGCGCTCGCGCACGGCGTCGCGGATCGACGCCTCGGCCTCGGTCCACGGATAGGCGGCCGCCTCCTCGACCGTGAGCTGCGGCAGCAGCGGCGCACCCGTGCGCAGCCGCACCATCTGCACGAGCTGCGGGCCGGCCCAGGCCTCGGCCTGCGCGGCCGTCCGAGCCACCACCACGTTGACCGGCAGCAGCGACGTCGGCTCCGGGTGGGTCGCGGAGGGCTGGTAGGCGGTCCGGTAGCGCGCGAGCGCGTCGGCGAGCCCGGGCATTCCGAAGTGGTTGGCGAACACGTACGGCAGCCCGAGCCGTGCCGCGAGGTCGGCCGAGAAGCCCGAGGACCCGAGCAGCCAGAGCGTCGGACCCGAGGTCGCGAGCGGCGTCGGACGCACGGCGAACGGCCGGCCGCCGATCGAGAGGGCGACGGCGTCCCCGGCCGCCGCGTCTCCCCTGCCCAGCAGCTCGCGCGCGAGCGTCACGTCCTGCACGAAGGCGTCCTCGGGCTGCTGACCTCCGCGCAGGAGGTAGGCCGTGACCGGGTCCGACCCGGGCGCTCGCCCGATCCCGAGGTCGACCCGGCCGGGCAGCATCGCCTCGAGCAGCGCGAACTGCTCGGCGATCGCGAGCGCGGTGTGGTTGGGCAGCATCACGCCGCCGGAGCCGAACCGGATCCGGTGCGTGCCCTGGGCGAGGTACGGGATGAGCACGCCCGGCACCGTCGAGGCGACGGCGGGCATGTTGTGGTGCTCGGCCACCCAGTAGCGCGTGTAGTCGGCGTCGTCGGCGAGCCGTGCGAGCGCCGCCGAGGCGCTCAGCGCCTGGGCAGTGGTCTGGCCGGTCCGGACGGGGATGAGGTCGAGCACGCTGAGCTTCACCTCTGGGCCAACCCGGGCACCCCCTCAGGTGTTCCCGTTGTCGGCGGCGGGCCGTACAGTGTCGACGGTGATCGTACGGACGTTCGACGTGGTGGTGATCGGCGCCGGCCCGGTGGGCGAGAACGTGGCCGATCGTGCGGTGCAGGGCGGGTTGACCTGCGCGATCGTGGAGGCCGAGCTCGTTGGCGGCGAGTGCTCCTACTGGGCGTGCATGCCCACCAAGGCGCTCCTGCGACCCGGCAACGCGCTCGCGGCCGCGCGGCGCGTGCCGGGCGCCCGCGAGGCGGTGGGCTCGATCGACGTCCCCGCCGCCCTCGCGTTCCGCGAGGCCGCGGCGGCGCACGGCGACGACTCCGGCCAGGTCGAGTGGCTCGAGGGCGCGGGCATCACGCTGGTCCGGGGGCACGGGTCGCTCGACGGCGAGCGGCGCGTCCGCGTGACCCGGGCCGACGGCGAGGTCGAGACGCTCGAGGCGCGGCACGCCGTCGCCCTGACCACCGGCTCCGAGCCGGTCGTGCCGCCCGTGCTGCGTGGCGTGGAGGTCTGGGGCTCGCGCGAGGCGGTGCGCGCCACCGCGATCCCGCCGCGCCTCGCCGTCGTGGGTGGCGGCGTGGTGGGCTGCGAGCTCGCGACGGCGTACGCGGCCCTCGGCTCCCAGGTCACCCTGCTCGTCCGCGGGGACCGCCTGCTCCCCTCCCACGAGCCCGTCGCCGGTGAGCTCGTCGCCGACGCCCTGCGTGCCGCTGGCGTCGACGTGCGCCTGAGCACGGCCGTCACCGACGCGACGGCGGGCGACGACGGCGCCGCGCACCTCACGCTGGACGGCGCAGGGAGCGCTGGCGCAGTCCTCGCCGTCGACCGCGTGGTCGCCGCGACCGGCCGCCGCCCCCGCACGCGGGACCTCGGCCTCGCGAGCGTCGACCTCGCGCAGGACGAGGCTCCGCAGGTCGACGACACGATGCTCGTGGACGGCACCGACTGGCTCTACGCCGTCGGCGACGTCAACGGCCGTGCGCTCCTCACCCACCAGGGCAAGTACCAGGCCCGGGCCGCGGGTGACGCGATCGCCGCACGCGCCACGGGCACGCCGCTGGACGACGGACCGTGGGGGCGGCACGTCGCGACCGCCGACCACGCCGTCGTGCCCCAGGTCGTCTTCACCGACCCCGAGGTCGCCGCCGTAGGACGCACCGCCGCGCAGGCGGAGGAGGCCGGGCTGCCGGTCCGCGTGGTCGACCTCGACCTCGGCGCCATCGCCGGGGCGACCGTGCACGCCGAGGGCTACACCGGCGCGGCGCGGTTCGTGCTCGACGCCGAGCGTGACGTCGTGCTCGGCGCCACCTTCGTGGGCCAGGACGTCGCCGAGATGGTCCACGCCGCCACGGTGGCCGTGGTGGGCGAGGTCCCGCTGCACCGGCTCTGGCACGTGGTGCCCTCCTACCCCACCCTCTCGGAGGTCTGGCTGCGGATGCTCGAGCAGGTGGGTCGCGAGAGCGCGCAGGTCCGCGCGTGATCGAGTTCGAGGGAGTCACGAAGCGCTACTCGAGCGCGTCGGGCGCCGCCGTCGACGACTTCTCGCTGGTGGTGCCGCGCGGCACCACGACCGTCCTGGTCGGCTCGTCGGGCTGCGGCAAGACGACGCTGCTGCGGATGGTCAACCGGATGGTCGACCCGACCCGGGGTCGCGTGCTGCTCGACGGCGAGGACGTCGCCGGGCGCGATCCCGTCGCCCTGCGCCGCAGCGTCGGGTACGTCATGCAGAACTCCGGCCTCCTGCCGCACCGCACGGCGGCGCAGAACGTCGCCGTCGTGCCGCGGCTCGCCGGGCGCGACCGGGCCGCGGCGCGGTCCCGGTCCCTGGAGCTCCTCGAGCTCGTCGGGCTCGACCCCGAGCTCGCCGACCGTTACCCCGCGCAGCTCTCCGGCGGGCAGCAGCAGCGGGTCGGCGTGGCGCGCGGCCTCGCCGCCGAGGGCGACGTGCTGCTCATGGACGAGCCGTTCGGCGCCGTCGACCCGGTGGTCCGCGGCGAGCTGCAGCACGAGCTGTTGCGCATCCAGCGCGAGCTGTCGCGCACCATCCTGTTCATCACGCACGACGTCGAGGAGGCGTTCCTGCTCGGCGAGGAGGTCGTCATCCTCAGCCGCGGCGGCCACGTCGAGCAGCGCGGCACGCCGGCGGACGTGCTCGCGGCGCCCGCCAACGAGTTCGTGGCCGCCTTCGTGGGCGCGCACCGGCGCGACCGTCGCCTGCGCGTCGACGAGCGCGACGGCGTGCGCCTCGTCGTCGACGGACGGGACCGCCCGCTCGGGGTGCTCACCGACGAGGCACCATGAGGTGGGCCCTGGACAACCTCGGGCTGCTCGGGCAGCTCACGATCGCCCACGCCCGCCTCGCGATCGTCCCGGTCGCCGTCGCGCTCCTGCTCGCGCTCCCCCTCGGCGCCCTCGCGCACCGCGTGCCCCCGCTGCGCGGCACGCTGCTCGGGCTGGCCGGCCTGCTCTACACGATCCCGTCGCTCGCGCTCTTCGTGCTGCTGCCGCCCATGCTCGGCATCCCGTACCTGTCCGACCTCAACGTCATCATCGCCCTCACGCTCTACGCGCTCGCGCTGCTCGTGCGCACGGTCACCGAGGCGCTGGAGTCGGTGCCGCCCGACGCCGTCGCGAGTGCGCGGGCGATCGGCTACAACGGCACGAGCATCTTCCTCGCCGTCCAGCTCCCGCTCGCCGGGCCGGTGCTGCTCGCGGGCCTGCGCGTCGCGACCGTCTCGACCGTGAGCATGGTGACCGTCGGCGCGCTGATCGGGGTGAGCAGCCTCGGTTCGCTGTTCACCGACGGCCTGCAGCGCCGGATCGTCCCCGAGGTTCTCACCGGCGTGGTGCTCACCGCGCTGCTCGCGCTGCTGCTCGACGTGCTGCTGCAGCTCGCGGGCCGTGTCCTCATGCCGTGGCTGCGCGCCGAACGGGCGGTCGCCACCGCATGAACCTCTTCGCCGACGCGCTCGCCTGGCTCACCGACCCGGCGAACTGGACCGGGCCCTTCGGGATCCCCACCCTCACGCTCGCGCACCTGACCTACACGCTCCTCGCGCTCGTCCTCGCGTGCGCCGTGGCCGCCCCCGCGGGCTGGGCGATCGGGCACACGGGGCACGGCCGCTCGTTCGCCGTCGCCCTCGCCGGGGCGGCGCGGGCCCTGCCGTCGCTGGGCCTGCTGGCGTTCCTCGTGCTGGTGCTCGGCGTCGGGCTCAAGGAGGTCGCCACCGTCGTCGTGCTCGTGCTGCTCGCGATCCCGCCGATCCTCGCCGGCGCCTACGCCGGCATCGACGCGATCCCGCGCGGCACGCTCGACTCCGCCCGAGGCGTCGGCATGACCGGGTGGCAACGGCTCTGGCGCGTCGAGGTGCCCCTCGGCCTGCCCCTGCTGCTCGGCGGCGTGCGCGGCGCGAGCCTGCAGGTCGTGTCGACGGTGATGATCGCCGCGTTCATCGGGCTGCCCAACCTGGGCACCTACCTCATCGCCGGGCAGCGCCTCGGCGACTACGCCCGCATGCTCGCGGGCGCCATCCTCGTGGCGGCCCTCGCCCTCGTGCTCGACGGCGTGCTCGCCGTCGCGCAGCGCCTCGCCGTGCCACGCGGCGTGCGCATGGCCACGGCCGCGGTACCCGCATGACCCCCCGTCCGAGCCCCGTCCCCGTCCAGCCTCGTCCCCGTCCGAGCCCCGTCCCCGTCCAGCCTCGTCCGCCCATCCGTCTGACCCACCGAAAGGCGCACCCATGACCCGCACCACGCCCCGCCGACTCACGCGCGGACTCACCCTCGCCGCGTCCGGGCTCGCCGTGCTCGCGCTCGCCGCGTGCTCCTCCGGCGACCCCCTCGACGCCGGTTCCGCCGACGAGACGCCCCTGTCCCCCTCCGGCGAGACGGCCGCGACCGGAGACGCCTCGGGCCAGACCGTCGTCGTCGGCTCGCAGGACTACTACTCCAACGAGATCGTCGCCGAGATCTACGCGCAGGCGCTCGAGCAGGCCGGCTGGACGGTCGAGCGGCAGTTCCGGATCGGCCAGCGCGAGGCGTACATCCCCGCGATCGAGAACGGCGAGGTCCAGGTGTTCCCGGAGTACACCGGCAACCTGCTGCAGTACTTCGACCCGGACACCACCGCCACGAAGGCGGCCGACGTCGAGGCCGCCCTCGCCGGTGTGCTGCCGGACGGCCTCGCCGTGCTCGACCCGTCGCCCGCGACCGACCAGGACTCCTACAACGTGACCTCCGCCTTCGCGCAGGAGCACTCGCTCACGTCGATCGCCGACCTCGCCGGGGTCGACGTGCCGCTCATCCTGGGCGGCCAGCCCGAGCTCGCCGAGCGTCCCTACGGACCGACCGGGCTGGAGTCGGTGTACGGCGTCACGGTGCAGTTCTCTCCCACCGGCGACACCACGGTCGACGAGCTCGTCGCGGGATCGGTGAACATCGCCAACGTCTACAGCGCCGACCCGCGGATCGCGAGCGAGGACCTCGTCACGCTCGAGGACCCCGAGGGCCTCTTCCTCGCGTCCAACGTCGTCCCGCTCGTGCAGGCGGACCTCGCCGACGCGCTCGGTGAGGTGCTCAACCCGGTGAGCGCCGCGCTCACCCCCGAGGGCCTCGTCGCCCTCAACGTCGAGAGCGTGGACCAGCAGCGCTCGGCGGCCGACATCGCGGCCGACTGGCTCAGCGCGAACGGGTTCGCCGGCTGACGCCCGTCGCCGGGACCGGCGCCGACGAGACGACCGGGCTGACGCCCGTCGTCCCGTCCGGTGCGACGCCTGACTGACGCCTCGTGACGCCCGACGGTTCGCCGTCGGGCGTCACGTCGTCTCGGGTGCGAGTGCGACCACCGTGAGCAGTCGGCGCACCGCCCGGTGCAGCCGGGCGCGCCCTTGACGTCGAGCAGACTGCAGGCCGAGGCCCGCGCTCAGCGGTCGCGGCGGCGCTTCTCCCGCACGCGGACCGAGATCTCGATCGGCGACCCCACGAAGCCGAACTCCTCGCGCAGGCGCCGCTCGATGAACCGGCGGTATCCGGCCTCGAGGAAGCCGGTCGCGAACAGCACGAACCGCGGCGGGCGGGTGTCGGCCTGCGTGCCGAACAGGATGCGCGGCTGCTTCCCGCCGCGCACGGGGTGCGGGTGCGCCGCGGCCAGCTCGCCGAGGAACGCGTTGAGACGGCCGGTGGGCACGCGCGTCTCCCAGCCCTCGAGCGCGGTCGCGAGGTGCTTGCCGAGCCGGTCGACGTGCCAACGGGTGAGCGCGGAGAAGTTGACCCGCGGCGCCCACGTGATCTGGACGAGCTCGCGCTCGATCTCCCGCTCGAGGTAGAAGCGCCGCTCCTCCTCCACGAGGTCCCACTTGTTGTACGCGACCACGAGCGCGCGGCCGGCGTCGACGACGTTCTGCACCACGCGGATGTCCTGCTCCGCGATGGGCTGGCTCGCGTCGATCACGACGACGGCGACCTCGGCCTTCTCGATCGCGGCCTGCGTGCGGAGCGAGGCGTAGAAGTCCGCGCCCTGCGTCTGGTGCACGCGGCGGCGGATGCCGGCGGTGTCGACGAACACCCACGGCCGACCGCCGACCTCGACGAGCTCGTCCACGGGGTCGCGCGTCGTGCCGGCGACGTCGTCGACCACGACCCGGTCGGTGCCGGTCACGGCGTTGAGCAGGCTGGACTTGCCCACGTTGGGCTTGCCCACGAGGGCGACGCGCCGCGGGCCAGTGCTCGGCACGCCGCCGACGGCCGTGACCTCGGGCAGCAGCGCCAGCGCGGCGTCGAGCATGTCGCCGCTGCCGCGCCCGTGCAGCGCGGAGACGGGGTACGGCTCGCCGAGCCCGAGCGACCACAGCGTGGCCGCGTCGGCCTCGTCGCGGGGGCTGTCGACCTTGTTCGCCACGAGGAGCACGGGCTTGCCCGAGCGGCGCAGCACCTGCACCACGCGCTCGTCGGTGTCCGTCGGTCCGACGGTCGCGTCGACGACGAACACCACGGCGTCCGCGAGCTCGACGGCGATCTCCGCCTGCTCGGCCACGCGCGCGCCGATGCCGCGCGCGTCGTGCTCCCAGCCGCCGGTGTCCACGAGGATGAACGGCCGCCCCGCCCACTCGGCGCGGTACCGCACGCGGTCACGCGTCACGCCGGGGGTGTCCTGCACGACGGCCTCGCGCCGCCCGAGCACGCGGTTCACGAGCGTCGACTTGCCGACGTTCGGCCGGCCCACGACGGCGAGCACCGGCAGCACGGAGTCCGGCAGCTCGTCGGGGGTCAGCTCGCGCACGCCCGACAGGAGCGCGGCGTCCTCGTCGTCGAGGTCGTAGCCCTCGAGGCCCGCGCGCATGACCTCGGCGGCCCGGCGGTCCTCCTCGGTCTCGGTGAGGTCGACGACGTGCTGGCCCTCGCCGTCGAGCGCGGCGTCGGGGTCGAGCTCGGGGTCGACGCCTGCGTCGGGTGCCGAGCCGGGTCCGGCGTCGGGGTCGGTCTCGAGGCCCGTCTCGAGGTCGGTCGCGTCGCTCGTCTCGTCAGTCACCGTGCCATTGTCCCAGGCTCGAGCGCGCCTGCGGGACGCCCCGGCGCCTCAGACCTCCGGCAGGCGCAGCCCCGTGCGCTCCTGCGCGGCGTCGAGCAGCGCCACCATCGCCGCGGTCACGGCCTTCATCGCGGCCGCGACCTCGCGCCGGCCGCCGCCCGCGGGCACCTCGACGGGAGCACCGAACTCGACCACGAGGCGGGCCCGCGGGTGCGGGACGTGTCCGCGGGCGGTGCCCGGCGGCCGCGTGCCGAGCACCGCGCACGGCACCACAGGTGCTCCCGTGTGCACGGCGAGCCAGGCGATGCCGGCCCGGGCCGCGGCCACGTCGCCCCGCCCGCGGGTGCCCTCGGGGAAGACGCCGACGCAGCGATCCTCCTCCAGCAGCGTCCGCGCGACCTCGAGGGCGGGCCGGCCGTTGGACCGGTCCACGGGGATCTGGCCCGCCCAGCGCATGAGGAACCCCAGCCGGGAGGTGAAGAACTCCTCCTTGACGAGGAAGTGCGAGCCGCGCGGGATGGCGCCGTGCACCACGGGGCCGTCCACGATGCCGGTGTGGTTGGGCGCGACGAGCACGCGACCGGTGGCCGGGACGTACTCGGCGCCCACGACGTCGGTGTGCCACCACACGTGGTCAAGGGCCCAGCCGACCCGCCGCGACCACGTGGGACCCCAGCGCCTGATCTGCTGCGCGGTCACGGTGCTCCCGGGGCCGACGTGCGCCTGGCTCACGACCGGCTCAGCACGTCCGTCACGATGCGCTCGGCCGCCGCGAGGGTCTCCTCGAGCGTGAGCGTGGAGGAGTCGAGGGTGACGACGCCGTCGGCCGCCTCGTGGAAGGTGCTCACCGTGGCGTCGTCCGCGTCCCGGCGCAGGATCTGGTCACGGGTCGCCTCGATCGCGTCGGCGTCCACGGAGCCGTGCACCTCCAGGGCCCGGCGCGCGAGCCGCTCCTCCGCGCGCGCGACGAGCAGCATGCGCACGTCCGCGTCGGGCGCGATGACGGTGGTGATGTCCCGGCCCTCGACGAGGATCCCCCGCCCGTCCGACCACCCGCCGGCGACCTCGGCCGCGATCGTCGAGCGCTGGCGCCGGCGGAGCTCGGCCCGGACCTCGAGGTTGGTCGCGACCTGGCTCACCACGGTCGAGATCCGCGGCTCGCGGATCGCGTCGGTGACGTCCACCCCGCCCACCACGACGCGCTGGTCGTCGGGGTCGAGCGACTGCTCGAGGGGGAGGTCGCGCGCGGCGACCGCCACGCCGTCGCCGTCAGCCAGGTCGATGCCGTGGGCGTCGCAGTACCAGGCGACGGCACGGAACTGTGCTCCGGTGTCGAGACAGCCGAGCCGGTGCACGCGGGCCAGGTGCCGTCCGACGGTGGACTTGCCGGAGCCCGAGGGTCCGTCGAGCGCGATGACGACGCCGGTCACGACCGCACCACCCGCCAGCCGCGGGCGTCCAGGCCCGCCTCGAGCTCCTCGGCGACCTCCGGGAGGACCGAGACGGTGGCGAGCCCGACCTTCTGCTGCGGCGCGTGCTCCATGGCGAAGTCCTCGATGTTCACGCCCAGCTCGCCCACCTGCGCGAACAGGCGGCCGAGCGACCCGGGCGTGTCCGGCACGAGCACCGTGACCTCGGCGTAGGAGCGCCGCACGCCGCCGTGCTTGCCGGGGATGCGGGCGACGCCCTGGTTGCCGCGGCTGACCGCCGCGCTCGCCGCGGCCATCGCGCCGGGCGTGAGCGGTCCGTGCTCCGCGGCCGCCTCGAGGGCGGTCACCAGCTCGGCGAGCTCGTCGCGCACCTGGCCGAGCAGGTGGGCCACCGGACCCGCGTTGCCGACGAGGATCGCGGCCCACAGCCGCGGGTCGCTCGCGGCGATCCGCGTGACGTCGCGCAGTCCCTGGCCGGCCAGCGCGAGGGCCTGCTCGGGCGCGTCCAGCAGTCGTGCCGCGAGCAGGGAGGACAGCACCTGCGGGGCGTGCGAGACGGCCGCGACGGCGTCGTCGTGCTCCTGGGCGGCGAGCGTCACGAGGGCGCCGCCGAGGTCGACGGCGAGCGTGCGCACCGCGAGCACGCCGCCGGGGTCGCTCGTCGGGTGCGGGACGAGCACCCACGGGCGACCCGAGAACAGGTCCGGGTCGGCCGCGGCGGCACCCGAGCGCTCCCGGCCGGCCATCGGGTGGCTGCCGACGTAGCGCGTGAGGTCGTCCGGCGTGAGCCGGCCGTCCGCGACGGCGGCGTGCAGCTCGGCGAGCACCACGGACTTGACGCTCGCGACGTCGGTGACGATCGCCGTCGGGTGCGCGCGCAGCGCGTCGACCACGACGTCGGCGGTGACGTCCGGCGGGACGGCCACGACGACGATCCGCGCGTCCTCCCCCGCGCCCAGCTCCCCGGCGCCGAGGTCGCGGGCGAGCGCGACCTGCGACGGCGAGGCGTCCGCGAGCGAGACGGCGACCCCCGCGCGGGTGAGCGCGAGCCCGACGCTCGCCCCCAGCAGGCCCGTGCCGATCACGTGGACGGGACCGGTGGTGGCCGTCGGGGAGCTGGGGTGTGCGCTGGACATCCCGACCACCCTAGGGCTCACAGCCCGACCTCCCGCTGCAGGCGCGCGAGCTCGGTGCCGGCCACGGCGCGGGTGGCACCGGAGCGCAGCTGCCCGAGGCGGACCGGACCGAACGACGTGCGGGTGAGCGCGATCACCGGGTGTCCGACGGCCTCGAGCATGCGCCGCACGATCCGGTTGCGGCCGGAGTGCAGCACGATCTCCACGATGCTCTCCTCCGGGCGCGCCTCGAGCACCGTGAAGGAGTCGGCGTGCGCCGGCCCGTCGTCGAGGGTGATCCCCCCGCGCAGCCGCTTGCCCACGCCGCGGGCGACGTGCCCGCGCACCCGCGCGACGTACGTCTTGGGCACCTCGTAGGAGGGGTGCGCGAGGCGGTGGGCGAGCTCGCCGTCGTTCGTGAGGAGCAGGAGGCCCTCGGTGTCGGCGTCGAGGCGGCCGACGTGGAAGAGTCGGGTCTCACCGTCGAGGTAGTCGGCCACGGTGGGCCGGCCGCGGTCGTCCGACATCGCCGAGAGCACGCCGAACGGCTTGTTGAGCGCGAGCGTCGTGTGGGTGTCGTCGAGCTGGACGCGCAGCCCGTCGACGTGCAGCACGTCCGTGGGCTCCACACGCGTGCCGAGCTCCCGCACGATCGTGCCGTTGACCGCGACCCGGCCGGCCACGATGAGGTCCTCGCAGACCCGCCGCGAGCCGACGCCCGCACCGGCGAGCACCTTCTGCAGGCGGATCCCCTCGCCGTCGGTCATCGGACCTCCTCCTCGAGCTCGGCGAGGTCGGCGTCGCCGGGCAGGTAGGGCGCCAGCGGCGGCAGGTCGGCGAGGCTGCTCAGCCCCATCCGCTCGAGGAAGTGCGTCGTGGTGCGGTACAGGATCGCGCCGCCCTCGCCGTCGCGCCCGGCCTCCTCGATGAGGCCGCGCGTGGTGAGCGTGCGGACCACGCCGTCCACGTTGACGCCGCGGATGGCGGCGATCCGCCCGCGCGTGACGGGCTGGCGGTAGGCGACCACGGCGAGCGTCTCGAGCGAGGCCTGGGTGAGGCGGGCCGTCTGGCCGTCGATCACGAAGGCCTGGACGTACGGTGCGAACGCTGGCGCGGAGTACAGCCGCCACGCACCCCCCGTCTCGCGCAGCACGTACCCGCGGGGCCGCTCGGCCTCCGCGCCGTCGGCCGTCTCGCCGCGGTAGCGCGCGGCGAGCTCGTGCAGGAGGGCCTCGGTGCGCTCGACCGTGAGCCCGAGCGCACCCGCGACGCGGGCCGCCGGCACCGGCTCGTCCACGACGGCGAGGATCGCCTCCACCGCGGCCAGCTCACCACCCGGGAGGTCGGCGAGGGCGGGGTGGTCGTCCATGACGGGCTCGGCGAGCGGTTCGACGTCGGTCACCGCCCGAGGTTACCGACTGGGGCGCTGCTGATCCGCGCCGCGCTCGGCCGCCGGCTCCTCCGGTGGCGGCACCGGCTGCCGGTCCGACGCCGGCACCTCCTCCTCCGACGGCGGCACCGCGCCCTCGTCCGACGCCGGCACGTCCTCGTCCGCCACGCCCGCCTGAGGCTCGTCGAACGAGGACTCCACGCTCGGCGCGGCGTCCCACGGCCCCACCCAGCGGATGGTGAGCTCGCCCAGGCTGTCCGCCTGCTCGAACGCGACGACACCCTGACGGTAGAGCTCGAGCAGCGCGAGGAACCGCCCGATCACCACCGGCCGGGACCCGGCGTCGTCGGTGAGCGTGCGGAACGTCGCCACCTTCGCGCGTCGCAGCCGCGCGGCGACCAGCGCCGCCTGCTCGCGCACGCTCACCACCGGGGCGTGCAGGTGCGCGAGGCCCACCTGCGGGACGACCTTCGGGGCGAGCGCGGCCGCGGCGATCCGGGCCAGGTCCGCAGGCCCGACGGCGAGCACGAGCTCCGGCAGCAGCGCCGCCAGCGCGGGCTCGAGCGGGGCGGTGCGCGGGTAGGCCCCGGCGGCCGCCTCCCAGCGCGCGGCGAACGCGCCGGCGACCTCCTTGAACGCGCGGTAGGCCAGCAGCCGGGCGAAGAGCAGGTCGCGCGCCTCGAGCAGCTCGAGGTCCTCGGGGTCCTCGGCGGACACCCCGGGCAGCAGGCGAGCCGCCTTGAGGTCGAGCAGCGTCGCGCCGATCACGAGGAACTCGCTCGCCTGCTCCAGCTCCCACACGTCCTGGGCGCGCAGGTAGGCGATGAAGTCGTCGGTCACGACACCGAGCGCCACCTCGGTCACGTCCAGGCGGTGCTTGGCGATGAGCGAGAGCAGCAGGTCGAACGGCCCGGAGAAGTTGTCGAGGTTGACCTCGAACACCGCGGCGCGTGCGTGCTGGTCCGTCGGATCGGCCGCGCCGTCCGCCCCGACGCGCCCCACCGCCGACGCAGCAGCGGAGGCGTCAGGCGACGTCGCCGCGCGCGACGAGCTCACGGGCCAGCTGCCGGTAGGCCTCGGCGCCCGGGTGGGTCGGCGCGTACGTGGTGATCGGCTCGGTCGCCACCGAGGCGTCGGGGAACTTCACCGTGCGGCCGATGACGGTGGTGAACACGTCCTCGCCGAAGGCCTCCCGCACGCGCGCGAGCACCTCGCGCGAGTGCAGCGTGCGACCGTCGTACATGGTCGCGAGGATGCCGTCGGTGCGCAGCCGCGGGTTCAGCCGGTCGCGGACCTTCTCGATCGTCTCGAGCAGCAGCGCGACGCCGCGCAGCGCGAAGAACTCCGTCTCCAGCGGGACGATCACGCCGTGCGCCGCCGTGAGCGCGTTGACGGTCAGGAGCCCGAGCGAGGGCTGGCAGTCCACGAGCACCACGTCGTAGTCGTCGAGCACCGGCCGCAGCACGCGCGCCAGCGCCTGCTCGCGGGCCACCTCGTTGACGAGCTGGACCTCGGCCGCAGACAGGTCGATGTTCGCGGGGACGAGGTCAAGGCCCTCGAGAGCCGTGCGGTGCACGATCGTGCGGATGTCGAACCGCGGGGTCATCAGCGCGGTGTAGATCGTGGACTCGAGCTCGTTCGCCGACACCCCGAGCCCGGCCGAGGCCGCACCCTGCGGGTCGAAGTCGACGAGCAGGACCCGTCGGCCGTACTCGGCGAGCGCCGCACCCAGGTTGATGGTGGTCGTCGTCTTGCCGACCCCGCCCTTCTGGTTGCACATCGCCACGATGCGGGCGGGGCCGTGCGAGGCGAGCGGCGCGGGGACGGGGAACTCGACGGCCGCGACGGCGGAGTCCTCCCGCGCTGCGGCGCCCTCGACCGGGTCTGCCCCCAGGTCCAGGGTCGGCTGCACGTCGGTCACCCTCCCACCGTAGCGCGCGCGACGCGCTACCCGAGCGCTCGCGGGTGCGCCGACGCGTACACCTCGCGCAGGGTCTGGACCGTGACGTGCGTGTAGAGCTGGGTCGTGGTGACCGAGGCGTGCCCGAGCAGCTCCTGCACCACGCGCACGTCCGCTCCCCCGGCCAGGAGGTGGGTCGCGAAGGAGTGCCGCAGGGTGTGCGGGGAGACGTGCGCCGCGAGGCCGGCCCGCTCGGCGGCGTCCTGCAGCACCGCCCACGCGCTCTGCCGCGACAGCGGGGCGCCGCGCACTCCGAGGAACACCGCGCCCTGGGACCGCCCGCGCGCGGCGAGGGTGGGCCGGGCGCGCACGAGGTAGGCGTCGAGGGCGCGCACGGCGTGCGTGCCGAGCGGCACCACGCGGGTGCGCCGGCCCTTGCCGGTGACGCGGACCAGCGGGGTGTCGGCATCGAGGTCGAGGTCGTCGACGGCCAGCGAGACGGCCTCGGAGATCCGCGCGCCCGTGGAGTACAGCAGCTCGAGCAGCGCGCGGTCGCGCAGGCCCACGACGCCCTCGGTGGCCGACGCGGCCTCGAGCAGCGCCTCGACCTCGCCCACGCTGACCGCCTTGGGCAGGCGCTTGCCCGTCGCGGGCGGGCGGACCTGGGCGGCGGGGTCGTCCGAGGTCGTGCCCTCCACGTGCGCGAACCGGTGCAGCCCGCGCACGGCGACCACGGCGCGACCGGCGGACGACGCCGCGAGGGGGGCTGCGCCGTCGGACCCCGTGCGCAGCACCTCGAGGTAGCGCTCGACGTCGAGCGCGGTGACGTCCTCGAGGTCGGCGCGGCCGAGCGTCGCGAGGTAGCCGGTGTACCGGGTGAGGTCCCGGTGGTAGGCCGCGATCGTGTGGGCGCTCGCCCCGCGCTCCACCGCGAGGTGGGCGAGGAAGGCCTCGAGCACGTCGGAGGGTCGCGAGGCGCTCACGCGTTCCCCGAGCGGGAGCGGTGCCGAGGCGTCGGCGCCCCGAGCGACGCCGAAGGTCGTCCCGGCGGACACGTCACCAGGGCAGGAACGGGTCGACCGCGACGGCCGCGAACAGCAGGGTGAGGTAGGTGATCGAGGCGTGGAAGACCTTCATCGCCGGGCCGCGCGAGACGAGCCCGCGACGCTCGGGGTCCACGGCCATCCGGTACAGCCGCACGCACAGCGCCACGAACCAGGCGCCCGCGACCACCGCGACGCCCAGGTACACCCAGCCCATGCCGGCCACCGGCACGAGGACGAGCGAGCAGACCACCATCGCGACGGCGTAGGCGAGCATCTCGGCGGCCACGCGGCGTTCGCCGGCCACCACCGGGAGCATCGGGACCCCGGCGGTGGCGTAGTCCTCGCGGAACCGCATCGACAGCGGCCAGTAGTGCGGCGGCGTCCACAGGAAGATGACGCCGAACAGGACGAGCGCGGCCCAGTCCAGGCCGCCGGTCACGGCCGACCAGCCGATGAGCACCGGCATGCAGCCCGCGGCGCCGCCCCACACGATGTTCTGCGAGGTGCGCCGCTTGAGGATCATGGTGTAGCCGACGACGTAGATCGCGATCGCGCCGAGCGTGAGCAGTGCGGCCACGGGGTTCACCACGAGCGCGAACCAGGCGATCGAGCCGATCCCGAGCGCGGAGCCGAACACGAGCGCCTGGCGCGGCGTGATCTCGCCGGTCACGAGCGGGCGGCGGCGGGTGCGACCCATCACCGAGTCGATGTCCCGGTCGAGGTAGCAGTTCAGGACGTTCGCCGAGCCGGCCGCTGCGGCGCCGCCGATCAGCGTGGCCACCATGAGCCAGATCGAGGGCAGGCCGCCCTCGGCGAGGATCATGGGCGGCAGGGTGGTGACCAGCAGCAGCTCGATGACGCGAGGCTTCGTGAGGGCGACGTACGCACCGAGCGTCCGACGCCACGTCCGTGTGGCGACCCGACGAGGTGGCGAGGGGGGCGCGTCGGCGGCCGGACGAGCATCGGTCGAGGCCACGCCGTGGTCCTTCCGTCGGTGGTGCACCACTCGGGTGAGGGTAGGTCCTCCCATGGTAGGGCAGCAGGGTCGTCTGCTGGTCGCGGCCCCCCGAGCGCGCCCTTGCGGCAGTAGGGTCGAGCCGTACCGAATCGGCAACGGACTGCCCGGGCGACGCGCGTCGCGCGTGTGCGGGACCCGCCCTGCGCCGCACGTGGATCGTCCGAAGGAGCATCCGTGAACGTCCCCGCCCCCCTCGCGAGCACCGTCGGCTGGACGGAGCTCGACGAGCGCGCCGTCGCCGTCGCCAAGGCCCTCGCCGCCGACGCCGTGGAGAAGGTCGGCAACGGCCACCCGGGCACGCCGATCAGCCTCGCCCCGGCCGCGTACCTGCTGTACCAGAACGTCATGCGGCACGACCCGGCCGACCCGCACTGGCTGGGCCGCGACCGGTTCGTGCTCTCGGCCGGGCACGCGAGCCTCACGCAGTACGTGCAGCTCTTCCTCGGCGGGTGGGGCCTCGAGGTCGAGGACCTCGAGGCGCTGCGGACGTGGGGCTCGAAGACCCCCGGCCACCCCGAGTACAAGCACACCGACGGCGTGGAGATCACCACCGGGCCGCTCGGCACCGGCCTGGCCTCGGCGGTCGGCATGGCGATGGCGGCCCGCCGCGAGCGCGGCCTGCTCGACCCCGACGCAGCCCCCGGCCAGAGCCCGTTCGACCACTTCGTCTACGTCATCGCCGGCGACGGCTGCCTCCAGGAGGGCATCTCGAGCGAGGCCTCCTCGCTGGCCGGGACGCAGGAGCTGGGCAACCTCATCCTCCTGTGGGACGACAACCACATCACGATCGAGGGCCACACCTCCATCGCGTTCGGCGAGGACGTCCTGGGCCGGTACGCGGCCTACGGCTGGGACGTCCACTCGGTCGACTGGACCCACGGCGGCACCGAGTACCGCGAGGACGTGGACGCGCTCGCCGCAGCGATCGAGGCCGCCAAGGCCGAGACCGGCAAGCCTTCGATCATCCGCCTGCGCACCGTGATGGCGTGGCCGAGCCCCACCAAGCAGGACACCCACGAGGCGCACGGCTCGAAGCTGGGGGCCACGGAGGTCGCCGGGCTCAAGGAGGCCCTCGGCCTCGACCCCGAGCAGTCCTTCCAGGTCCCGGCCGAGGTGCTCGCGCACACGCGCGCCCTCGGTGAGCGCGCCGCCGCTGCCCGTGCGGCGTGGGACGAGAGCTACCAGGCGTGGCGCGCCGCCAACCCCGAGCGCGCGCAGCTCCTGGACCGGCTGACCGAGCGGCGCCTGCCCGACGGCCTCGCCGACGTCCTGCCGACCTTCGAGGCCGGGACCTCGCTCGCCACCCGGGCCGCGTCCGGCAAGGTGCTCGCCGCGCTCGCCGCCCCGCTGCCGGAGCTCTGGGGCGGGTCTGCCGACCTCGCCGGCTCGAACAACACGTCGATGGCGGGCGAGCCGTCGTTCTTCCCCGCGCACCGCTCCAGCAAGGAGTTCACGGGTGACGAGTACGGCCGCACGCTGCACTTCGGCATCCGCGAGCACGGCATGGGCGCCATCCTCAACGGCATCGCGCTGCACGGCCTCACCCGGCCCTACGGCGGCACGTTCTTCACGTTCTCGGACTTCATGCGCGGCGCCGTGCGGCTCACCGCGATCATGGGCGCGCCGGTGACCTTCGTGTGGACGCACGACTCGGTCGGCGTCGGCGAGGACGGCCCGACGCACCAGCCCGTCGAGCACCTCGCGGCCATGCGCGCCATGCCCGGGATCGCGATCGTGCGTCCCGGTGACGCCACCGAGGCGGCCGCCGCCTGGCTGGCGATCCTCGAGCGGGACGCACCCGCCGGCCTCATCCTGTCGCGGCAGAACATGCCGGTCTTCCCCCGCGGCGACGAGGGCTTCGCGGCGCCCGACGTGGCGCGCGGTGCGTACACCCTGCTCGAGGCCTCGACCGGGTCCCCCGAGGTGATCCTCATCGGCACGGGGTCGGAGCTGCAGCTCGCGGTCGCGGCCCGGGAGACGCTCGAGGCCGACGGCGTGCCCACGCGGGTCGTGTCCGCGCCGTGCCTGGAGTGGTTCAGCGACCAGGACGCCGCCTACCGCGAGTCCGTGCTCCCGCGCGGCGTGCGTGCCCGCGTGAGCGTCGAGGCCGGCGTCGCGATGCCGTGGCACGGGATCGTCGGCGACGCCGGTCGGACCGTGTCGCTCGAGCACTTCGGCGCCTCCGCGGACGCGGCGACGCTGTTCCGCGAGTTCGGGTTCACCCCGGAGGCGGTCGTCGCCGCCGCGCGCGAGTCGATCGCCGCGGCGCGTGGGGACGCGGCGCCCGAGGGCACCATCGAGGCCGGGCCCTCGGGCACCGGCGACCAGAGCTGAACCGGGCGAACACCCTCACGAGGAGACCTTCGACATGACCAGCACGAGCTCGACCAGCACCGGCCCGACGGCGAGCGACCCCCTGGCGCGCATCGTCGCCTCGGGCGTGTCGCCCTGGCTCGACGACCTGTCCCGGGCGCGCCTGCGCTCGGGCGGCCTCGCCGACCTCGTCCGCACCGCACACGTACTCGGCGTCACGACCAACCCGACGATCTTCGACAAGGCGATCGCCGACGGCGAGGCGTACGACGAGCAGGTCGCCGCGCTCGCCGCGGAGGGTGCGGACGCCGAGGCGGCCGTGCGCGCGCTCACCACCGACGACGTGCGCACGGCGGCGGACCTGTTCGCGCAGCTGCTCCCGGACCCGCGTCCGGGGGACGCGCGCGTCTCGATCGAGGTGGACCCCCGGCTCGCGCACGACACCGAGGGCACGATCGAGCAGGCCCGCGCGCTCTGGCGGCTCGTGGACCGGCCGAACGTCTACATCAAGATCCCGGCCACCACCGAGGGTCTCGCCGCGATCCCCGCGGTGATCGCGGAGGGCATCAGCGTGAACGCGACGCTGATCTTCTCCCCCGACACCTACCGCGCGGTCGCGAACGCGTACGTCGACGGCCTGGAGCAGGCGCACGTCGCCGGCGTGGACCTGTCGACGATCGCCTCGGTGGCCTCAGTGTTCCTGTCCCGGATCGACGCCGCGGTGGACCCGCTGCTCACCGAGGTCGGGACCGAGGAGGCGCTCGGCCTGCGCGGGCGCACCGCGCTGGCCGGCGCGCGGGTGTCCTACGAGGCGTTCACGGAGATCTTCTCCTCGCCCCGGTTCACCGACCTCGCGGCGGCGGGCGCCCACGTGCAGCGGCCTCTGTGGGCCTCCACCGGGACGAAGAACCCCGACTACCCCGACACCCTCTACGTCGACGAGCTCGTCGCGCCGGACGTGGTGAACACGATGCCGGAGAAGACGCTGCGCGCCGCGGCCGACCACGCCCGGGTGCCCGAGGGCGACGGCCCGTTCGACACGGTCACGCCGAACGTCGCCGACGCGCACGCGGTGCTCGAGGCCGTCGTGCGGGTCGGGGTCGACTACGACGGCGCGCTCGCCGACCTCGAGCGCGACGGCGTGTCCTCCTTCATCGCCTCGTGGGAGAACCTCCTGCTCACCGTGGCCGACTCGCTCGAGCAGGCTCGGGCCGCCGGGAACGGGCACTGATGCCGGCGCGGATCGCCGCCGGCGTCAACCCGCTGCGCCAGACCCAGGACCGGCGCCTGCCGCGGATCGCGGGGCCGAGCGGCCTCGTGATCTTCGGCGTCACCGGCGACCTCTCGCGCAAGAAGCTCCTGCCGGCGATCTACGACCTCGCCAACCGCGGCCTGCTCCCGCCGGGCTTCGGCCTGACGGGGTTCGCCCGGCGCGACTGGAACGCCGACCACTTCGCCGAGGTCACCAAGCAGGCCGTCCAGGAGCACGCCCGCACGCCGTTCCGCGAGCGGGTGTGGCGCCAGCTCGAGGCCGGCATCCGCTTCGTGCCCGGCGAGTTCGACGACGACGCGGCGTTCGACCGACTCGCCGAGACCGTCGCCGAGCTCGACCGCGAGCGCGGCACCGGCGGGAACCACGCCTTCTACCTGTCGGTCCCGCCCGGGGCGTTCCCCCTGGTCTGCCGCCAGCTGGCGCGCTCGGGCCTGTCCGACAGCAAGGGCGACGCGTGGCGCCGGGTCGTCATCGAGAAGCCGTTCGGCCACGACCTCGCCTCGGCCCTGGAGCTGCAGAAGGTCGTGGAGTCGGTCTTCCCGGGCGACTCGGTCTTCCGGATCGACCACTACCTCGGCAAGGAGACGGTGCAGAACCTCCTCGCCCTGCGGTTCGCCAACCAGATGTTCGAGCCGATCTGGAACGCCCACTACGTCGACCACGTGCAGATCACGATGGCCGAGGACATCGGGATCGGCTCGCGCGCGGGGTACTACGACGGCATCGGTGCCGCGCGGGACGTCATCCAGAACCACCTGCTCCAGCTGCTCGCGCTGACCGCGATGGAGGAGCCCGTCTCCTTCGACCCCGCTCCGCTGCGAGCGGAGAAGGAGAAGGTGCTCTCCGCCGTCGTGCTTCCCAAGGACCTGTCCCGGCACACCGCCCGCGGCCAGTACTCGGCCGGCTGGCAGGGCGGGGAGAAGGTGCTCGGCTACCACGACGAGGACGGCATCCCGCCCGGGTCGACGACCGACACGTTCGCCGCGATCCGCGTGGACGTCGACACCCGCCGGTGGGCCGGCGTGCCGTTCTACCTGCGCACCGGCAAGCGACTGGGCCGGCGCGTCACGGAGATCGCGATCGTGTTCAAGCGCGCGCCGCACCTGCCGTTCGCGCTGCCGGACACGCAGGAGCTGGGCCAGAACGCGCTCGTCATCCGCGTCCAGCCGGACGAGGGCGTCACGGTGCGGTTCGGCGCCAAGGTGCCCGGGACGGCCATGGAGGTGCGTGACGTCACGATGGACTTCGGCTACGGGCACGCGTTCACCGAGAACTCCCCCGAGGCGTACGAGCGGCTCATCCTCGACGTCCTGCTCGGCGACCCGCCGCTCTTCCCGCACAGCAAGGAGGTCGAGCTGTCCTGGCGCATCCTCGACCCGATCCTGCAGCACTGGGAGCGCAAGGGCATGCCCGACTCCTACCGGCCCGGCACGTGGGGTCCGGACAGCGCACACGAGATGCTGGCCCGCGACGGCCGGGCCTGGAGGCGACCGTGAAGATCCAGCTCCATGACACCACGTCCTCGAAGATCGCCTCGCAGCTCGTCAAGCTGCGCGAGGAGGGCGGCGCGGTCGCGCTCGGACGTGTGCTGACGCTGCTCGTGGTCGCCGACGAGGACGACGTCGAGGAGGCCGTCGACGCCGCCAACCAGGCCAGCCGCGAGCACCCCTGCCGGGTGATCGTGGTGACGGACGCGGTCCCCGGGGCCGACGGGCTCGACGCCGAGATCCGCGTGGGCGGTGACGCCGGGGCCTCCGAGGTCATCCTGCTGCACCCACGCGGCGCGGCCGGCGGGGACCCCGACACGCTCGTCACGCCCCTGCTCCTGCCGGATGCGCCGATCGTGACGTGGTGGCCCGGCGCGGCGCCCGACGACCCGTCCGACCACCCGCTGGGCCGGATGGCGCAGCGGCGCATCACCGACGTAATGCGCTGCGGGCACCCGCTGCGCAGCCTGGCGCGTCTCGCGGAGCACCACGCCCCCGGCGACACCGACCTCGCGTGGGCGCGCGCGACGCTCTGGCGCGGGCTCATCGCCGAGTCGCTGGACGAGCCGCCGTACACCCGGGTGGACGCGATCCGCATCGCCGGGAACACCGACCATCCCTCGCTGCTGCTGCTGGGCGCGTGGCTGCGGTACTTCCTCAAGGCGGACGTGACGCTCGAGGCCGTCGAGGCCGCACCCGCCATCACGGGCGTGACGCTCGTCCGCGAGAACGGCAACGTGGTGATGGAGCGCCCCGTGGACTCGACGATCCTGCGGATCGACGAGCCGACCGGGATCAAGCACCGCGTCTCGCTGCCGCTGCGCACGCTCGCTGACTCCCTCATCGAGGACCTGCGGCGGCTCGACCCGGACGAGGTCTACGGCGAGGTGCTCACGAAGGCCCTGCCGGAGCTCGTGGAGGAGCTGGCGTGACGCGGGAGGTCGTCGTCCACCCCGACGCCGGCGTCCTCGCGCACGCGACGGCGCAGCGGCTCGCGCTCGCCGCCCTCGACGCACAGTCGGTCCGCCCCGAGGTGCACGTCGTGCTCACCGGCGGACGGATCGGCACGCGGGTGGTGGAGCAGCTGGCCGCGTCGGAGCTGCTCGCCGCCCTCGACCTCACCGGTCTGCACCTGTGGTGGGGCGACGAGCGGTTCGAGCCCACCGGCAGCGACGAGCGCAACGACACAGCCGTGCTCGGGGCCCTGCGCGACGCGGGAGTCCCCGACGCCAACGTGCACGTCGTCCCCGGGCCCGACGTCGTGGGCTCCCCCGAGGAGGCCGGGCAGCGGTACGCCGCCGAGCTCGCGCGGTTCGCGCCCGACGGCGCGCAGGTCCCGTCCTTCGACGTGCTCGTGCTCGGCGTCGGGCCCGACGGGCACGTCGCCTCGCTCTTCCCCGGCCACGAGGCGCTCGGCGCCACGGGCGCCACCGTCGGCGTGCACGGCTCGCCCAAGCCGCCGCCTGAACGGGTGTCGCTCACCCTGCCCGCGATCGACGCCGCGCGCCGGGTGTGGCTCGTCGCGTCGGGCGCCGAGAAGGCCGATGCGGTCGCGGCCGGGCTCGCGAGCGACGACCTGCCCTGCGGGCGGGTGCACGGGACGGCGGAGACGCTCTGGCTGCTCGACGTCGAGGCGTCGGCAGCGGCGGCGCGCTGAGGGCGCCCGCGGCAAGCACTGGCACGACGAAGGGTCCGACCCGCGGGGTCGGACCCGTCGTCATGTCTCGGCCTCGTGCGGCCGTCGTCGCGTCCGCGTGCGGTTGCGCCGCACGCGTGCGATCGCGGCCGGCTCAGGACCTCAGCGCGTGGTGCCGCGGCGCTCGCGCAGGGCCTGCAGGGCCTCCTCGAGGAGCTCGGCGCCCTCCTCGTCGCTGCGGCGCTCCTTCACGTAGGCAAGGTGCGTCTTGTACGGCTCGTTCTTGGGCGGCGACGGCGGGTTCGCGGGGTCCTGCCCGGCGGGCAGGCCGCAGCGCGGGCAGTCCCACGTCTCCGGCGGCAGGTTGCCCGCCTCCTCGGCGAAGCTCGGCCGGGTCTCGTGGCCCGACGCGCACCAGTACGAGACCCAGACCCGGGGGGCCGCCTCGCCGCGCTCGGCCTCGCCCATGGGGCCCGCACCGACGCGCGAGCCACGAATGGCACTTCCTCCAGCCATGGTGTCCTCTCCCTCAGACCGCGAACTTCTCGATGAGCCCCAGCAGCACGATCGCGGTGCCCCAGAGGACCGCGGTGCCGATGGTGATCCGGTTGAGGTTGCGCTCGGCGACCCCCGAGGAGCTCATGCTCGAGGACAGACCGCCGCCGAACATGTCGGACATCCCCCCGCCCTTGCCCTTGTGCATGAGGATCGTGAGGACCAGGACGATGCTCGTGAGGACGAGGATCACCTGGAGTCCGATGCGCAGCGCGTCCACGCGGGCGCTCCTTCCGTGGCTGTTCCGGCCCCGTGTCGGACGGGACCCGGACAAGGATAACCGGCCGGGCGGGCGCAGGTGCGCCCGCCCGGCCGGTCGGGTGGGTCAGAGCTGACGGAACCGTGCGATCGCGGAGAACTGGTCGAGCACGAGGCTCGCCCCGCCCACGAGGGCGCCGTCGACGTCGGGCTTCGCCATGATCGCCGCGACGTTGTCCGCCTTGACCGAGCCGCCGTACAGGATGCGCATCCCGTTCGCGACGCCCGAGTCGAAGGTCTCGGCGATCCGCGCGCGGATCGCCTCGGCCATCTCCTGCGCGTCCTCGGGCGTGGCGACCTCACCGGTCCCGATCGCCCACACCGGCTCGTACGCGATGACGACCTGGCTCGCCTGCTCGCTGGTGAGGCCCGCGAGGGCGCCGTCGACGTGGCCGAGCGTGAGCGGGACGTGACCCTTGGCGTGGCGCACCTCGAGCGACTCGCCCACGCACACGATCGGCGCGATGCCCGCCCCGAGCGCCGCGGCGACCTTGGCGTTGATGAGCTCCTCGGCCTCGCCGTGGTACTGGCGGCGCTCGGAGTGCCCGATGATCGCGTAGCTGACGCCGAGCTTGGCGAGCTGCTCGGCGGACACCTCGCCCGTGTACGCACCCGAGGAGTGCGACGAGACGTCCTGCGAGGCGTAGCGGATCGACAGCTTGTCGCCGTCGACGAGGGTCTGCACCGAGCGCAGGCTCGTGAACGACGGCGCGACGACGACCTCGGTGAGGTCGTAGTCGTGCTTGGCGTCGGCGAGGGTCCAGGCGAGCTTCTGGACGAGGTCGATCGCCTGGAGGTGGTCCAGGTTGAGCTTCCAGTTGCCCACCATGAGGGGGGTGCGCGGGGAGTCGTACGTCACGGTCATGCCTCCAGAACGGCGAGTCCGGGCAGGGTCTTGCCCTCGAGCAGCTCGAGCGACGCACCACCACCGGTCGAGATGTGGCTGAACCCGGCCTCGTCGAAGCCGAGCGTGCGGACGGCGGCGGCGGAGTCGCCACCGCCGACGATCGTGAAGGCGCCGGCGGCGGTCGCGTCGACGAGGGCCTGCGCGACGGCGCGGGTGCCGCCCGAGAACGCCTCGAACTCGAACACGCCCATGGGGCCGTTCCACACGACGGTCCGGCTCGCGGTGATCGCGTCGGCGAACGCCTTGGCGGAGTCCGGGCCGATGTCCAGGCCGATCGAGTCGGCCGGGATGGCGTCGGCGGGGACGACCTCGTGCGCGGCGTCGGCGGCGAACGCCTCGGCGGCCACAACGTCCGTCGGCAGCAGGATCGTCGTGCCCTTCTCCTGCGCGCGAGCGAGGTAGCCCTTGACCGTGTCGATCTGGTCCGCCTCGAGCAGCGACTTGCCGACCTCGTGACCCTGGGCCGCGAGGAAGGTGAAGAGCATGCCGCCGCCGATCACGAGAGTGTCGGCCTTCTCCAGGAGGTTGGCGATGACGCCGAGCTTGTCCGAGACCTTGGACCCGCCGAGCACGACCGTGTAGGGCCGCTCGGGGTCGGTGATCGCCTTGTCGAGCGCCTCGACCTCGCCCTGCACGAGGCTGCCGGCGGCGTGCGGGAGGATCTGCGCGACGTCGTAGACGCTCGCCTGCTTGCGGTGCACGACGCCGAAGCCGTCGGACACGAACGCGTCGACACCGCCGCCGAGGGCGGCGAGCTCGCCCGCGAGCTCCGCACGCTCGGCGTCGACCTTCGAGGTCTCGCGGGCGTCGAAGCGCACGTTCTCCAGCAGCGCGACGCTGCCGTCGGTCAGTGCGGCGACCGTGGCCTTGGCGCTCTCGCCGACGAGGTCGTCGGCCAGCGTGACGTCCTGCCCGAGCAGCTCGCCCAGGCGGGCGGCGACCGGGGCCAGGGAGTACTTGGCCTCGGGGGCGCCCTTGGGACGACCGAGGTGGGCCGTCACGACGACCTTCGCTCCGCCGTCGAGCAGGGCCTTGAGCGTGGGCAGCGCGGCGCGGATCCGGCCGTCGTCGGTGATGGTCGTGCCGTCCAGCGGCACGTTGAAGTCGGACCGGACCAGCACGGTCTTGCCGCGCAGGTCGCCGAGGTCGGCGAGTGTCTTCACTGGTGCTCCTCCGTGCCCGCGGGGCGGGCGGATCGTCGAGGGTGGATCGGGGGGTTGTGACGAGCGAAGGCCCGCATCCGCATCCGGGAACCGGACACGGATGCGGGCCTTCGCGTCACATCGGGAACGTCAGAGCTTGCTGCCGACGTACTCGGTGAGCTTGACGAGGCTGCTGGAGTAGCCCCACTCGTTGTCGTACCAGGCGATGATCTTCACGAGGTTGCCGTTGCTGACCTTGGTGAGCTTGGCGTCGAAGATGCTCTGGTGCGGGTTGGTGACGATGTCCGAGGAGACGATCTCGTCCTCGGTGTACTCGAGCGTGCCGGCGAGCGGACCCTCGGCCGCGGCCTTCACCGCAGCGTTGACCTCGTCCACCGTGACGTCCTTGCCGGCCACGAAGGTGAGGTCGGTCGCCGAGCCGGTGATGGTCGGCACGCGGAGCGCGAAGCCGTCCAGCTTGCCCTTGAGCTCGGGCAGCACCAGCGCGACGGCCTTCGCGGCGCCGGTCGTGGTCGGGACGATGTTCTGCGCGGCGGCGCGGGCGCGACGCAGGTCGCGGTGCGGGCCGTCCTGCAGGTTCTGGTCACCCGTGTAGGCGTGAATCGTCGTCATGAGGCCCTTCTCGATGCCGATGGCGTCGTTGAGGGCCTTCGCGACCGGCGCGAGGCAGTTCGTGGTGCAGGACGCGTTCGAGATGATGTGCTGCGTCTCGGGGTCGTAGTCGGTGTGGTTCACGCCGACGACGAACGTCCCGTCCTCGTTCTTCGCCGGGGCGGAGATGATGACCTTCTTGGCGCCGGCGTCGATGTGCGCCTTCGCCTTGGTGGCGTCCGTGAAGAAGCCCGTGGACTCGATGACGATGTCGGCGCCCAGCTCGTCCCACGGCAGGTTGGCGGGGTCGCGCTCCTCGAGAGCGCGGATGGCCTTGCCGTCGACGATGATGTTCTCGTCGTCGTAGCTGACCGACTTGGGCAGCACGCCGAGCACGGTGTCGTACTTCAGCAGGTGCGCGAGGGTGTGGTTGTCGGTGAGGTCGTTGACGCCGACGACCTCGATGTCGGCGCCCGAGGCGAGGATGGCGCGGTAGAAGTTGCGGCCGATACGGCCGAACCCGTTGATCCCGACGCGGATGGTCACGATGAGTCCTCCAAGCGTGCCGATGCACGCACTCGTCCGGTGGCGCACCCAGGGGTGCGCGGAGGGGGTCGTCCCCGTTTCTCCACCGACGACACTACTACGGTCACCTGCCCGCCTACGGGGGACCAAGTGCCCGCAGACCGGTGCGCGAGACGTGCCGAGGGGGTCACCGACGCGACCCCGAACATCCATGCCGGAGTCACCTCGAGGTCACTCAGAGGTCAAGCATCTCCGGCGTGAGGATGCTCTCGGTGTCCGGGATGCCGAGCTCGGCGGCGCGCTTGTCGGCGGTGGCGAGCAGGCGCCGGATCCGGCCGGCGACGGCGTCCTTCGTCAGCGGCGGGTCGGAGTACTGGCCGAGCTCCTCCAGGGAGGCCTCGCGGTGCTCCAGGCGCAGCCGACCGGCCTCGACGAGATGCTCGGGCACTTCCTCACCGAGGATCTCGAACGCGCGCTGCACCCTGGCGCTCGCGGCCACCGCGGCGCGGGCCGAGCGACGCAGATTGGCGTCGTCGAAGTTGGCCAGCCGGTTCGCGGTGCCGCGCACCTCCCGGCGCATCCGCCGCTCCTCCCACGCGAGCACGGCGTCGTGCGCGCCCATCCGGGTGAGCAGCGCGGAGATCGCGTCCCCGTCGCGCACCACGACGCGGTCCACCCCGCGCACCTCGCGCGCCTTGGCCGAGAGCCCGAGCCTGCGGGCGGCGCCGACAAGAGCGAGTGCGGCCTCGGGGCCCGGGCAGGTCACCTCGAGCGCCGCGGACCGGCCGGGCTCGGTGAGGCTGCCGTGCGCGAGGAACGCGCCGCGCCACGCCGCGACGGTGTCGGCGACGCTCGCCGAGACGACCTGCGGCGGCAGCCCGCGGACGGGGCGACCACGGCCGTCGAGGAGGCCGGTCTGCCGGGCGAGCGCCTCGCCGTCGCGCACCACCCGGACGACGTAGCGGTTGCCCTTCCGCAGGGCACCGCCGGAGACCACGATGATGTCGCTCGCGTGGCCGAAGACCTCGGCGATGGCGACCCGGAGCCGGCGCGCCGCGGCCGCGTTGTCGAGCTCGGCCTCGATGACGATCCGGCCCGAGATGATGTGCAGGCCACCGGCGAACCGGAGCGTCGCCGAGACCTCGGCCTTGCGGCTGGAGGTGCGGTCGACGCGGACTCTGGCCAGTTCGTCCTTCACGGCAGCGGTCAGAGACATGCGGGACATCCTGCCATCGAACGGATGCCCACGCGGCGCGCTTCCCGGCCCCGCCCGTCCGCGCGGGCCGAGCCGGGCGCGCGGGTCACCACCGTGCGCACGGGCCTCAGCCCCGGTCCCGGGCGGGTGAGCCGGGGTGCGCGTGGACGGGCGCGGCGGGGCTCGCGCCCGCGCCCGTGACGGCGCTCGCCCCGGCAGCTCTCGCTCGCGCGGGATCGCTGCCGAGCCGGGCCTCCGCCTCCGGTCCGACGTCACCCCACGTGCCGGCGAACGCGTCGCGGTAGGCCGCGGCGAGGCGCATCGGGTCGTGCCGCGGCGTGCCGTCGTCGGCGCGGACCTGGCGCAGCAGGAGCCGTGCGCCGAGCTCGTCGGCGACCTGCTCGAGCGCCGTGACGTCGTCGACCCACGCCGGGTCCGCGATCACGACGTCGAGCCGCAGGTCGGGGTCGACATCGCGCAGGACGCGCACGTGGTCGGCCGCCGTGAAGCCGTCCGTCTCCCCCTCCTGCTGCTGCAGGTTGAGTGTGAGGGCGAGGTGGGCGGCGTCGTGCAGCGCGGCGCGCAGCGGCGCGACCTGGAGGTGCGGCAGGACCGAGGTGTACCAGGAGCCGGGACCGAGCACGACCCAGTCCGCGGCCCGGATCGCCGCGAGCGTCTCGGGGCACATCTCGGGATCCTCGGGCAGGAGGCGTACGCGCGAGACGCGGCCGCTCGTCACCGCGACCCGGCTCTGGCCGCGGACCACGAGGTCGGGCTGCCCGGTGCGCACGACGTCCGCCTCGATGACGAGCGGCTCCGCCGCCATCGGGAGGACCCGCCCTCGAGCGCCGACGAGGTCGGCGAGCAGGTCGAGGCCGGCCACCACGGAACCCGTCTGCGCCCACGCACCGGCGAGGACGAGGTTGCCGAGCGAGTGCGCGTCGAGCTCCCCGCGGGAGGTGAACCGGTGCTGGAGCAGGTCGTGCCACGCGCGGCCGCGGGGGGTGTCGTCGCACAGCGCGGCGAGCGCCATCCGCAGGTCGCCGGGCGGGAGGATGCCCATCTCGCCGCGCAGCCGGCCCGAGGAGCCGCCGTCGTCGGCGACCGTGACGACGGCCGTGAGCTCGGGCGTGAGGTGCCGCAGCGCGAGCAGCGACGCGGCGAGCCCGTGACCGCCGCCGAGCGCGACGAGGCGCTGCGGGTCGGGCCGCAGGGGGTCCAGAGCCACCATCGCGCTCACTCCCGCCCGAGGTCGCGGTGCAGGGTGCGGACGGAGAGTCCCCGGGCGCGCAGCAGCTCGCCGAGGCGGATCGACATCGCCACCGAGCGGTGCTTGCCGCCCGTGCAGCCGACGGCGATCGTCAGGTAGTGCTTCTGCTCGCTGAGGTAGCCGGTGAGGACGGGCTCCAGCAGGTTGGCGTACCCCTCGATGAACTCCTGCGCACCGGGCAGCCCGAGCACGTAGTTCGCGACCGGGGCGTCCTGGCCGGTGAGGTGGCGCAGCTCGGTGACCCAGTACGGGTTGGCGAGGAACCGCACGTCGACGACGTGGTCGGCGTCGAGCGGGAGGCCGTACTTGAACCCGAAGGACACGATGCTCACCTGGATCGGGCGCTCGCCCTCCCCCGCGACCACGGAACGCACCTGCGCGGCGAGCTGGTGGACCGTGAGCGTGCTCGTGTCGAGGTAGACGTCGGCACGCCGGCGCAGGTGGTCGGTGAGGGCGCGCTCGGCGGCGATCCCGTCGAGGATCCGCCCCTCGCCCTGCAGCGGGTGCGGTCGACGGACCGACTCGAACCGCCGCACCAGCGTCGCGTCGTCCGCGTCGAGGAAGACGATGCGGTACTCGATGCCCTGCGCGCGGAACGCGTCGATGACGGCGGAGAGCTCGCTGAAGAACTCCTTGCCGCGCGCGTCCACGACCGCCGCGAGCCGGCGGACACCCCCGGTCGGGGACATCATCCCCACCAGCGGCGCCAGCAGCCGCGGCGGGAGGTTGTCCACGACGTACCAGTCGAGGTCCTCGAGCACCGCGGCCGCGCGCGTCCGGCCGGCTCCCGACATCCCCGTGATCAGCAGCACCTCGCTGCGCTGCGCGACCGGCGCTGCCGTGCTCGCCTCGAGCAGCGGGATCCCGGTCGGGACAGTGGGCGGCGCCTGCGGGTCGCCCGGCGCCGGGGTGGCGGCGCTCGGGTCGCTCAGGTCGGTCGGGCCGATCGGGTCGCTCGCGTCAAGGGACGACGGCGGACCGGCCGCGTCGCGCGGGTCGCCGGCACGGGGCTGCGTCATGGTTCCAGGATGCCAGCCTCCGCGCGCGGCGGGGCCGCGGCTGCACTCGGCTCCGCTGCCTCGTCCCCCACTGCATCGTCCCCCACGGCCTCCGTCGCGGCTGGTGCGCCCGCGTCGAGCGCCGGTGCTTCCGCGTCGAGCGCCGGTGCGCCCGGTCGGGTGAGCGCCTCGTGCACGACCTGCGCCAGTGTCGGGCCGATGCCGGGCACCGCGGCGATCTCGTCGGGCGTCGCGGCGGCGAGCGCGCGCACCGAGCGGAACGCGGCGAGCAGCGCACGCTGCCTGGCCGGCCCGAGACCGGGGACGTCGTCGAGCACGGACCGCGTCATCGCCGTCGAGCGCCGTTTGCGGTGGTGCGTGATGGCGAACCGGTGCGCCTCGTCGCGGACGCGCTGCAGCAGGTAGAGGCCCTCGCTCGTGCGGGGCAGCACGACGGGGAACTCCTCCCCCGGCAGCCAGACCTCCTCGAGCCGCTTCGCGAGCCCGACGAGGGCGACGTCGTCGACGCCGAGCTCGTCCAGCGCGCGCTGCGCGGCCGCGACCTGCGGCGGCCCGCCGTCGACCACGAGCAGCTGCGGCGCGTACGCGAACCGCGCCGGTCGCCCCGTGGTGGGGTCGACGGCCCCCGACAGCGGGATGCCGTCCTCGTCCACCGCGTCGCTGCCGCCGATCCCGGCCGCTCGCTCCGCGGCGAGCCGCTTGAACCGGCGCGAGATGACCTCGTGCATCGCCTCGGTGTCGTCCCGTGCGCCGGTGCCGTCCGCGCCGCGCACGACGAAGTGCCGGTAGGCGCTCTTGCGGGGCACGCCGTCCTCGAACACAACCATCGACCCGACCTGGTGGGAGCCCTGCGTGGTCGAGATGTCGAAGCACTCGATGCGCAACGGCGAGGTGGGCAGGTCGAGCTCGCGCTCCAGGTCGGCCAGGGCGCGCGAGCGCGCCGTGAGGTCGCCGGCCCGGCGCGTCTTGTGCAGCGCGAGGGCGCCCTCGGCGTTCGTGCGCACGGTCTCGGCGAGAGCGCGCTTGTCGCCGCGGGCCGGGACGCGCAGCGACACCTTGGCGCCGCGCGAGCGCGCCAGCCACTCCGCGACCTCGGGCGCGTCCTCCGGCAGTGCGGGGACGAGCACCTCGCGCGGCACGTCCGCCCCACCCTCGCCGTAGACCTGCAGGAGCAGGCGCTCCACGAGCGCGGCGTCGTCGAGGTCCTCCACCCGCTCCGACACCCAGCCGCGCTGGCCCCGCACGCGACCCCCGCGCACGTGGAACACCTGCACGGAGACCTCGAGCTCGTCGCCCGCGAGGGCGAACACGTCGGCGTCCGTACCGTCGGAGAGCACGACGGCGTTCTTCTCCACGACGCGCCGCAGCGCACCGAGGTCGTCGCGCAGCCGCGCGGCGCGCTCGAAGTCCAGCTCGGCGGCGGCCGAGGCCATCTCCCGCTCGAGCCGGCGCACGAACGTCGCCGTCTCCCCCGCCATGAAGGCGCAGAAGTCCTCGGCGAGAGCCCGGTGGTCCTCCGGCGAGATCGACCCGACGCACGGGGCGCTGCACTTGTCGATGTACCCGAGCAGGCACGGCCGCCCCGACGACGCGGCGCGCCGGAAGACGCCCGCGCTGCAGCTGCGGATCGGGAAGACGCGCAGCAGCAGGTCGACGGTCTCGCGGATCGCCCACGCGTGCGAGTACGGCCCGAAGTAGCGCGTGCCGGCCCGCTTGGCGCCGCGCATCACCTGGACCCTCGGGATCTCCTCCCCCATCGTGACGGCGAGGTAGGGGTAGGACTTGTCGTCGCGGTACTTGACGTTGAATCGCGGGTCGAACTCCTTGATCCACGAGTACTCGAGGCTCAGCGCCTCGACCTCCGTGCCCACCACGGTCCACTCCACCCGGTTCGCGGTGGTCACCATCGTGGCCGTGCGCGGGTGCAGTGTGGACAGGTCCGCGAAGTAGTTCGCCAGGCGGGACCGCAGGCTCTTCGCCTTGCCGACGTAGATGACCCGGCCCGAGGGGTCGCTGAACCGGTAGACGCCGGGGGCGTCGGGGATCTCGCCGGGCCGGGGCCGGTAGCTCGCGGGGTTGGTCATGCCGGGCGGCTCACGCGCTCGCCCGCGCGCGCTCGCCGTCGGGCAGGAGGTCCAGCAGGAAGGCACCGGTGTGGCTCTCCGGCACGCGGGCGACGTCCTCCGGGGTGCCCTCGGCCACGAGCGTGCCGCCGCCGGACCCGCCCTCCGGACCCATGTCGATGACCCAGTCGGCCGCGCGGATGACGTCGAGGTTGTGCTCGATGACGAGCACGGTGTTCCCCTTGTCGGCCAGGCCCTGGAGCACCTCGAGCAGACGACGCACGTCCTCGAAGTGCAGACCCGTGGTGGGCTCGTCGAGCACGTAGACCGTGCGTCCGCTGGACCGCTTCTGCAGCTCCGAGGCCAGCTTGACGCGCTGCGCCTCGCCGCCCGAGAGCGTGGTCGCGCTCTGGCCGAGGCGCACGTAGCCGAGACCCACGTCCACGAGCGTGTTGAGGTGGCGGGCGATCGCGGGCACCGCCGCGAAGAAGTCCGCCGCCTCCGCGATCGGCATGTCGAGCACGTCCGCGACGGTCTTGCCCTTGAAGTGCACCTCGAGCGTCTCGCGGTTGTACCGCGCGCCGTGGCAGACCTCGCACTGGACGTACACGTCGGGCAGGAAGTTCATCTCGATCTTCAGCGTGCCGTCGCCGGCGCACGCCTCGCACCGACCACCCTTGACGTTGAACGAGAAGCGGCCCGGCGCGTAGCCGCGCACCTTCGCCTCCGTGGTCTCGGCGAACAGGCGGCGCACGTGGTCCCAGACGCCGGTGTAGGTCGCCGGGTTGGACCGCGGCGTGCGCCCGATCGGGCCCTGGTCCACGTGCACGACCTTGTCGACGTGCTCGAGCCCGGTGACGCGCTTGTGGCGGCCGGGGACGCGGCGCGCGCCGTTCAGCTCGTTCGCCAGCACCGTGTGCAGAATCGAGTTGACGAGGGTGGACTTCCCGGAGCCGGACACGCCCGTGATGGCGACGAGCAGCCCCACCGGGAAGGACACAGTGAGATTCTTGAGGTTGTTCTCGCGGGCGCCGACCACCGTGATCTCCTTGCCCTTCGTGCGCGGACGGCGCACGGTGGGCACGGGGATGGAGCGCCGGCCGGACAGGTAGGCACCGGTGAGCGACTCCTCGTTGCTGAGCAGCCCCGCGTAGTCGCCGGAGTGCACCACGCGGCCGCCGTGCTCCCCCGCGCCCGGCCCGATGTCGACGACCCAGTCCGCGGTCCGGATCGTGTCCTCGTCGTGCTCGACGACGATGAGGGTGTTGCCCAGGTCCCGCAGCCGCACGAGCGTCTCGATGAGGCGCCGGTTGTCCCGCTGGTGCAGGCCGATGCTCGGCTCGTCCAGCACGTAGAGCACGCCGACGAGACCGGAGCCGATCTGGGTCGCGAGCCGGATCCGCTGCGCCTCACCGCCCGAGAGCGTCGCGGACGGCCGGGACAGCGTGAGGTAGTCCAGCCCGACGTCGAGCAGGAACTGCAGGCGGGCGTGGATCTCCTTGAGCACGGCGCCGGCGACGACCTGCTCGCGCGGGCCGAGCTGCACGCGGTCGAGGAACGCCTTGGCCTCGTCCACGGCGAGGTCGCAGACGTCCGCGATCGAGTGCCCGTCAACCTTCACCGCCAGGACCTCGGGCTTGAGCCGCGCACCCTGGCACACCGGGCAGGCGACCTCGCGCATGAAGCCCTCGTACCGCTCCTTCGACCAGTCCGACTCGGTCTCGGCGTGGCGGCGCTGGACGAACGTGATCGCCCCCTCGAAGCCCGAGGAGTACTGCCGCTCGCGCCCCCACCGGTTGCGGTAGCGCACGTGCACCTCGTGGTCCTGGCCGTAGAGGATCGCCTTCTTCGCGCGGTCGGGCAGGGCGCGCCACGGCACGTCGACGCCGAACCCGAGCTGGGCGCCGAGCGCCTCGAGCTGACGTGTGAAGTAGTCAGCCGACACCTGCGCCCACGGCGCGACCGCGCCCTGGGCGAGCGTGAGCTCCTCGTCCGGCACCACGAGCTCGGGGTCCACCTCGAGGCGGGTGCCCAGGCCGGTGCACTCGGGACACGCTCCGTAGGGCGCGTTGAACGAGAAGGTCCGCGGCTCGATCTCCTCGAGCGCGAGCGGATGGTCGTTCGGGCAGGCACGCTTCTCGGAGAACCGCCGCTCGCGCTCGGGGTCGTCGGCGGGCAGGTCGACGAGCTCGACGACGAGCAGGCCCTCCGCCAGCCGCAGCGCCGTCTCGACGGAGTCCGTGACGCGCTGCTTCGCGTTCGGGCGCACGACGAGGCGGTCGACGACGACCTCGATCGAGTGCTTGAGCTTCTTCTCCAGGACCGGCGGGTCGGTCAGCGCGACGACCTCGCCGTCCACCCGGGCACGGGCGAAGCCCTGCCCCTGGAGCTCGCGGAAGAGGTCGGCGTACTCGCCCTTGCGTCCGCGGATGACGGGGGCGAGCACCTGGAAGCGGGTGCCCTCGTCGAGCTCGAGCAGCCGGTCCACGATCTGCTGCGGGGACTGCGACGTGACGCGCTCGCCGCACACGGGGCAGAACTGCGTGCCCGCCCGGGCGAACAGGAGGCGCAGGTAGTCGTAGACCTCGGTGATCGTGCCCACGGTCGAGCGCGGGTTCCGGTTCGTCGACTTCTGGTCGATCGACACGGCGGGCGACAGGCCCTCGATGAAGTCGACGTCCGGCTTGTCCATCTGACCGAGGAACTGACGCGCGTACGAGGACAGCGACTCCACGTAGCGCCGCTGCCCCTCGGCGAAGATCGTGTCGAACGCCAGGGAGGACTTGCCGGATCCGGACAGGCCGGTGAAGACGATCAGGCGCTCACGCGGGAGGTCGATAGAGACGTTCCGCAGGTTGTGCTCGCGCGCGCCGGAGACGATGAGATTCACGCGTCCATGGTAAGTCCGACCACCGACACGTCGCACATCTGTTCGACGGGCCGGTGAGCGGGCGACGCTAGGTTGGGACCCGCAGCGCTCAGAACCGCACCCACGCACCCAACCACGCCCGAGCCGAACCCCGACCCGCACCAGATCCGCACCAGATCCGCACCGCAGCGTGCCGCACAGGAGGTCCCCATGCCCGTGTTCGCCGTCGAGTACACCTACGACGACCGCACCGCCGAGCGCGACGCGGTCCGGCCCGAGCACCGCGCGTTCCTGCGCGCCCTGCACGAGACGGGCGCGCTGCTCGCCTCCGGGCCGTTCGAGGGCGGCGCGAGCGCGCTGCTCGTCGTCGTTGCCGCCGACGACGCCGCGGCGCGCGACCTGCTGACGGGTGACCCGTTCGCGGCGGCCGGGCTCCTCGCCGACGTGCGGGTGCGCCCGTGGTCACCCGTGATCGGCGTGTTCGCGCACCTCGTGTAGCGCGAGCGCCGCGAGCCGTCAGGCCGGGGCGTCCTGTCGCGGCGGCTTGAGGACGCTGACCAGCCCCGCCACCCCGAGGCAGCCCGCGATCACCACGAGGGACACCCACGTGGCGATCTCGGGCGCCCACCCGACGGGCTCGCCGTGGTTGATGAACGGCAGCCGGTTGGTGTGCAGCGCCTCGAGCACGAGCTTGACGCCGATGAACGCGAGCACCGCGGCGAGCCCGTACTTGAGGTAGGCGAGCCGCTCCATGAGCCCGCCGAGCATGAAGTAGAGCTGGCGCAGACCCATGAGCGCGAAGATGTTCGTGGTGAACACGATGAACGGGTCGGTCGTGAGCCCGAAGATCGCGGGGATCGAGTCGAGCGCGAACAGCAGGTCCGTCGTGCCGAGCGAGAGGATCACGAGCGCCATCGGGGTGAGAAGCTTGCGCCCGTCGATCCGCGTGACCAGCCGGCGGCTGTCGAACTCCGTCGACACCGGCATCACGCGGCGCACGAGCCGGATCGTGAGGTTCTCCCGGTACTCCTCGACGTCGTCGGCGCGCAGCATGGAGACGGCCGTCACCACGAGGATCGCGCCGAAGAGGTAGAAGACCGCGGTGAAGCGGTCGATGATCGCGGCGCCGGCGAGGATCAGCGCGGCGCGCAGCACCAGCGCGATGAGGATGCCGATCATGAGCGCGCCCTGCTGCAGCGCGCGTGGTACCGCGAACGACCCGAGGATGAGCGCGAACACGAAGAGGTTGTCCAGGCTCAGGGAGTACTCCGTGAGCCAGCCCGCGACGAACTCCCCCGCCGGCGCCGGCCCGCCGACCACCCACACGAGGCCCGCGAACACGAGCGCGAGTCCGACGTACACGCCGACCCAGCGCGCGCTCTCCGTGAAGGTCGGCACGTGCGGGCGGCGCCCGATCACGGCCAGGTCGACGACGAGGATCGCCAGGATGACGACGAGCGACGTGACCTCGAACCAGCCCGGGAGCTGCGTCACCGCTCCTCGCCCGACGCGCCGCCGCCCGACCCGGGCGTCGTGTCCGACCCGGTCGTGCCGGCGCCGGCCGCCTCGAGCGCACGCTCGTCCCGACGGGTCTTCACGAGGCTCGCGACCGTCGTGATCACGAGGACCGAGACGATGAACGTGAGCGAGAACCCGATGCTCACCTCGGGGATCACGTCGACGTGCTCACCGCCGTTGATGAACGGCACCTCGTTCTCGTGCAGCGCGTGGATGACGAGCTTGACGCCGATGAACGCGAGGATCGCGGCGAGGCCGTAGTTGAGGTAGACGAGCTTGTCGAGCAGCCCGTCGATGAGGAAGAACAGCTGGCGCAGACCCAGCAGCGAGAACGCGTTCGCTGCGAAGATCAGGTAGACCTCCTGGGTGAGGCCGAAGATGGCGGGGATCGAGTCGATCGCGAACAGGATGTCCGCCGAGCCGATCGCGATCATCACGAGCAGCATCGGCGTGATGTGCCAGCGACCCTCGTGCCGCACCCACACCCGGTCGCCGTGGAAGCCCTCCGTGACCGGCACCACCCGACGCACGGTCCGGACGAGCCAGGTCTCCCTCTTCTCGTCGGTCTCCTCGGTGTGCCGCAGCTGCGCGAACGCCGTCCAGATGAGGAAGGCGCCGAACAGGTAGAAGATCGCGGCCCAGTTGTTGACGATCTCGGCGCCGATGAGGATGAAGACGGTGCGCAGCACGAGCGCGAGGATGATGCCGACGAACAGCACCTTCTGCTGGTTCTCCCGCGGGACCGCGAACGCGGCCATGATGAGGACGAACACGAAGAGGTTGTCGACCGAGAGCGACTTCTCGGTGATGTACCCGGCGTAGTACTCCGCGGCGAAGCCGCTGCCCCACATCCAGAGCACGAAGAGGCCGAAGAGCAGCGCGATCGCCACGTAGGCGCCGGACCAGATCGCCGCCTCGCGCAGCGTGGGGGCGTGCGGCTTGCGCACGTGCCCGAAGAGGTCGACGGCGAGCATCGCCACGATGCCGGCGAGCGTGCCGACCCAGATCCAGACGGAGACGTCCATGGGGAACCCTTCGGTGCCGTTGCTGAGGGACCGAAGGTCTTCTCCGGCCACCGGCCACCGGCCGGGTGCCCGACGACACCGGGAACCCTGCGCCGGGTGCCGTGGTGACGATGCCGTCGATTGAGGAGTACTCCCCTTCGGGGGCGACTCTAGGTGACGACGTGCGCTCGTGTCACGAACCGGGCACGCCGGTGGCGCCGGGCGGACTGCTCATGCGGCCCGTGGACGTCGCACGCCCGACGGCGTCGCGCCGGTTCCCCGCTCGTCCGCGTGACGGACGCCACATCTCAGGCGGTGGTCGACGCTGGCGCCGCGACGGCCCGCGAGGACGGCCTCAGGCCGTCGCCGCGACCATCTGCCGCAGCTCCTTCTTGAGGTCGGAGATCTCGTCCCGCAGCCGCGCTGCCACCTCGAACTGCAGCTCGGCGGCCGCGGCGTGCATCTGGTCGGTGAGGTCCTGGATGAGCTGCGCGAGGTCGGACGCTGCGGCGCCCGCGAGCCGGTCCCGCGCCGCAGATCCCTTGGCCCCGCCGCCCAGTCCGTGGCCGCCACCCTTCTTGCCGCCCGCCTGCCGGTAGCCGCCCGCGAGCAGCTCCTTCGTGTCGACGTCCTCCCGGGCGAGCTGGTCGGTGATGTCGATGATGCGCTTGCGCAGCGGCTCGGGGTCGATGCCGTGCTCGAGGTTGTAGGCGACCTGCTTCTCGCGGCGACGGTTCGTCTCCTCGATCGCCAGCGCCATCGACGGGGTGATCTTGTCGGCGTACATGTGCACCTGGCCCGACACGTTGCGCGCCGCGCGCCCGATCGTCTGGATGAGCGAGGTGCCCGAGCGCAGGAACCCCTCCTTGTCCGCGTCGAGGATCGCCACGAGCGACACCTCCGGCAGGTCGAGGCCCTCGCGGAGCAGGTTGATGCCGACGAGCACGTCGTGCACTCCGGTGCGCAGCTCGCGGAGCAGCTCGATCCGCCGCAGCGTGTCGACCTCGGAGTGCAGGTAGGCCACCTTGACGCCCCGCTCGAGCAGGTAGTCCGTCAGGTCCTCGGCCATCTTCTTGGTGAGCGTGGTGACGAGCACGCGCTCGTCCTTCTCCGAGCGCTCCCGGATCTCCCCCAGCAGGTCGTCGATCTGGCCCTTGGTGGGCTTGACGACGACCTCGGGGTCCACGAGGCCGGTGGGCCGGATGACCTGCTCGACCACGCCGTCGGACTGGCCGAGCTCGTAGGCCCCGGGTGTGGCCGAGAGGTAGACGGTCTGGCCGATGCGCTCGAGGAACTCCTCCCACCGCAGCGGCCGGTTGTCCATCGCGCTCGGCAGCCGGAAACCGTGCTCGACGAGCGTGCGCTTGCGGCTCATGTCACCCTCGAACATCGCCCCGATCTGCGGCACGGTCTGGTGCGACTCGTCGATGACGAGGAGGAAGTCCTCGGGGAAGTAGTCGAGCAGCGTGTTCGGGGCGGTGCCGGCCTCGCGTCCGTCGATGTGCCGCGAGTAGTTCTCGATGCCGCTGCACGTCCCGATCTGGCGCATCATCTCGATGTCGTACGTGGTGCGCATCCGCAGGCGCTGCGCCTCGAGCAGCCGGCCACCCCGCTCGAGCTCGGCCAGCCGTTCCTCGAGCTCGGCCTCGATGCTGCCGATCGCGCGCTCCATGCGCTCCGGCCCGGCCACGTAGTGGGTCGCCGGGAAGAGGAAGATCTCCGACTCCTGGCGCACGACGTCGCCCGTGAGCGGGTGCAGCGTCGCGAGCGACTCGACCTCGTCCCCGAACAGCTCGATGCGGATCGCGAGCTCCTCGTAGACCGGGATGATCTCCACGGTGTCCCCGCGCACGCGGAACGTGCCGCGCTGGAACGAGGCGTCGTTGCGGGTGTACTGCATCGCGACGAAGCGGCGCAGCAGGTCGTCCCGGTCGATCGTGTCCCCGAGGCGCAGCGGCACCATCCGGTCCACGTACTCCTGGGGGGTGCCGAGGCCGTAGATGCACGAGACCGACGCCACGACGATGACGTCGCGCCGGGTGAGCAGCGAGTTCGTCGCCGAGTGACGCAGCCGCTCGACCTCCTCGTTGATGGAGGAGTCCTTCTCGATGTACGTGTCCGAGGACGGCACGTACGCCTCGGGCTGGTAGTAGTCGTAGTACGAGACGAAGTACTCGACGGCGTTGTTCGGCAGGAGCTCACGGAACTCGGTGGCGAGCTGCGCCGCGAGGGTCTTGTTCGGCGCCATCACGAGCGTGGGCCGCTGCACCTGCTCCACCAGCCATGCGGTGGTGGCCGACTTGCCCGTTCCGGTGGCGCCGAGCAGCACGATGTCCTTCTCGCCCGCCTTGAGGCGCTGGGTGAGGTCGGCGATCGCGGTCGGCTGGTCGCCGGACGGCGTGTACTCCGACACCACCTCGAAGGGGGCGACGGTGCGCTGCAGGTCGGTCACCGGTCTCATACGGGCAACGGTACGTCGCACCTGTGACATCGGCTGATCGGGTCGACCGGACGGGCCCGGGCACCCGGCCGCCGGGCACCCGTCGGGCGCGCCTCGCGGCGACCGCGACCCGCGGCCGCGAGGGAATGCCGCGCGCTCGGACGAGGTTCACCCAGGAGTGCCGTGGAAGCGCCGCGGCCCCACGAAGGGAGACACCATGCCCCGTCCCGTGATCAGCGAGGCCAGCACGGTCTGGCACGGCGACCTGCTGAGCGGCTCCGGTCGCACCACCCCCGCCTCCGGCGCCTTCCCCACCGTCGACCTGGCGTGGAACTCCCGCGCCGAGGGCGCCGGCGCCACGACCACGCCCGAGGAGCTCATCGCCGCCGCGCACGCCTCCTGCTACTCGATGGCGCTGTCGCACGAGCTCGCCGGCAAGGGCACCCCGCCCACGCGCGTCGAGACGTCCGCAGCGGTGACGTTCGTCGCCGGTGAGGGCATCACCGGGATCGTCCTCACGGTCGAGGCCGAGGTCCCCGGCATCACCGAGGAGGACTTCCTCGCGGTCGCCGACGGCGCCAAGACGGGCTGCCCCGTGAGCGCCGCCCTGGCCGCGGTGCCGATCACCCTCGAGGCCACGCTCCGCTGACCTCCGTCAGCACGGCGCGCACTGGCGGCCGGCGCCCCTCAGGGCGCCGGCCGCCAGTGCGTACGACGCACCCAGTCGGCCAGGACGGGAGCGACCTCGGCGAACGAGGCGCTCGTCGTGGCCGGCGACGGCTCGGGCGGCGCGGCCCGCAGCCGGTCTCGCGCCGCCAGAGGCCACAACCAGCCCGCCGACCCGGTCAGCCGCACGGCGATCTCGACGGCGCGACCCGGGTCCGCGGCCCCATGCGTCACGGTGAGCCAGTCCTGCGCCGCCTCCTCGAACCCCGGCAGCGCAGCCGGGGTGTGGTGCAGCCGGAACTCCCCGACCCGCGGGAACCCCGCCCGCTCCAGCTGCTGCGTCAGCGCCCCGACGTCCCGCCACGACGCCACCCCCACCTGCAGCTCGATCACGTCCGGGGCCGCCGCCCCGGGGACGGCCGTGAGCCCGACGTGCGCGACGTCGTGCACCAGCTCCCCGCCCGCCCGGCGCACCCGCGCCACGAGGCGAGCGGCCGCGGCGGACCAGCGATCGCCGTCGGGCTCCACGACGGCACCCGCGTGCTCCACCGCACGACGGTGGCGGACGTTCGCCTCGTACGGGACGAGCCGGTCCCGCCACAGCTGCTCGATCCGGGCGCGCATCGCGGCCACGGGCTCGGAGGTGTCCAGCACGACGTCCGCGACCGCGGCTCGCTCCTCGTCCGACGCCTGCGCCGCGACCCGCGCGAGGACCGCCTCCCGCGTCATCCCGCGCTCCTCGACCGCGCGCCGTACCCGCTCCTCGAGCCGCGCCCACGTCACGAGGACGAGGTGGTAGCGGGGGGCGAGCCCGTTCTCGGTGAGCAGCGGGACGTCGTGCACCACGACGGCGTCCTCCCGCGCGCGGCGGACCCGCTCCTCGAACGCCGCCCCGACGGCCGGGTGCACAATCGCCTCGAGATCACGGCGCGCGGCGACGTCGTCGAACACGCGGGCAGCGAGCGCGGCGCGGTCCAGGCTGCCGTCCCCGGCCAGGACTCCGGACCCGAACCGCGCGACGACGGCCGCGAGTCCGGGCGTTCCGGGGTCGAGCACCTCGCGGGCGAGCACGTCGGCGTCGACCACGTCGGCGCCGAGCTCGGCGAGGGTGCGCGCCGCCGTCGACTTGCCCGAGGCGATGCCCCCGGTGAGCCCGACGATCAGCACGTGGCCACTCCAGCGGTCGCGTCGAGCATCGCCCGCTCGGGCCCGGCGAGCGCAGTGAGCGTGCTGGCCAGCACCGCGCGGACGGCCGCCACGACGTCGTCGAGCGGCACGAGGGGAACCGAGGCGGCGAGCGGGTCGTGGTCGGCGAGGGAGTCGGTGCCGGTCGCCGGCACGTGGACGAACCCGGCGACCGCGCCCGAGCCGGCCGTGAGGTCGAGCAGGTGGTACATCGTCGCGTTGCACACGTAGGCGCCGGCGGTGAGCGAGTCGGCGACGGCGAGGCCGCGCCCCCGGGCGTCCGCGAGGATCCGCGCGACCGGCAGGCGGGTGAAGAAGCCGTCCGGCCCGCCGGGACGCACGGCCTCCTCGCGCGGCGCGGCGCCGTCGTTGTCCGGGATGCGCGCGTGCGCGAGGTTGACCGCCACGCGCTCGACCTCGACACGGCCCCGGCCCGCCGCCAGCCCGAGCGAGAGCACGACGGCGGGCTCGACCTCCGCGATCGCGGCGGCCAGGGCGGGGCGCACCCCGCCGAACGTCACGGGCAGCCGTCGCGCCACGACGCGCGTGTCGAGCACACCGGGCTCGCGTCCGGGCACCTGGTCGTCGGCGCCGTCGCCCGCCAGCGCCTGCGCGACGTCCCACGAGGGGTTGCGCCGTGCGCCGCCGAACGGCTCGAAGCCCGTGACCAGGACGGTGCGAGCCGTCACGCGTCGTCCTCGATCGCCGTCATCACGTGCTTGATCCGGGTGTAGTCCTCGAGCCCGAAGATCGACAGGTCCTTGCCGTACCCGGAGTCCTTGAACCCGCCGTGCGGCATCTCGGCGACGAGCGGGATGTGCGTGTTCACCCAGACGCAGCCCGCGTCGATCTCGGCCGCGAGCCGGCCGGCACGCGCCACGTCACGCGTCCAGACCGATGCCGCGAGCCCGTACCGGACCCCGTTGGCGAGCGCGAGCGCCTCGGCCTCGTCGGCGAACGGCTGCACCGTGAGCACCGGCCCGAAGGTCTCCTCCTGGACGATCGGGTCGTCCTGGCGCACGCCGGTGACGACCGTCGGCGCCACGAAGTAGCCCACGTCCCCGACCCGGGTGCCGCCCGTCTCGACCCGGGCGTGCGGCGGGAGGTCCGCGAGCACCCCGGTCACCTTGGCGAGGTGCGCCACGCTGTTGAGCGGGCCGTACAGGGCGTCCTCGTCGGTCGACGAGACCACGAGCGCCTCGCTGGCGCGGACGAGCTCGGCGACCAGCGCGTCGTGCACGCCCTCCTGCACGAGCACCCGGGTGACCGCCGTGCAGTCCTGGCCCGCGTTGAAGAACGCCGCGCCGACGAGCGCGTCAGCGGTCGAGGCGAGCTCGACGTCGTCGAACACCACGGCCGGCGCCTTGCCGCCGAGCTCGAGGTGCGAGCGGCGCGGCCCGTCGGCGGCCGCGGCGGCGACGGCCCGGCCCGCGCGCACCGATCCGGTGATCGCGACGAGCCCGGGCGTGGGGTGGCGCGTGAGCAGCTCGCCGGTGGAGGCGTCCCCGAGGACGACGTTGAGCACCCCGACGGGCAGGATCCCGCTCGAGAGGCGGGCGAGGACGAGCGTGGACTCCGGGGTGGTGTCGCTCGGCTTGAGGACCACCGTGTTGCCCGCCGCCAGCGCCGGGGCGAGCTTCCAGATCGCCATCATGATCGGGTAGTTCCACGGCGTGACCTGGCCGACGACGCCGACCGGCTCGCGCCGCACGTACGAGGTGTGGCCCGGCATGAACTCCCCCGCCGCGGTACCTGCGAGCGTGCGCGCGGCGCCCGCGAAGAACCGCACGTGGTCCGCGCCGGTGAGGACCTCCTCCACCCGGATCGCCTCGCGGGGCTGACCGGTGTTGCGCCACTGCGCCTCGACGAGCTCGTCCGCCGCGGCCTCGATCGCGTCGGCCCACGCGAGCAGCGCCCGCTGCCGGTCCTTCGGGGTCGTGCGCCGCCACCCCGCCCGCGCCGCGTCCGCGGCGGCGTACGCCGCGTCGACGTCGTCGGCGTCGCTCACCGGCGAGGAGGCGACCACCTCCTCGGTCGCCGGGTTCACGACGTCGAGCCGGCCCGTGCCGTGGGCGGCGACGAACGCGCCGGCGATCCAGTTCTGCAGCTCGGTGACCACGTGTCCTCCTCGGTGCGGGTGGTGCTCGGGTTGTCGGTGGCGGGTGACGGTGCAGGTGCGGGTGCCGGGCGCTGGGCGGGGTCCGGAGCGGGTTCGGCGCGAGCCCGGGGTGGGCTCGTCGGGGGCTCGGCGCGGCGGGGCGTTCCCCCGCCGGTCAGCCCGGCTGGGCGGCGAGGGCGTCGAGCACGACGTCGAGGCCCTCGGCGAGCAGATCGGGCCCGATCGTGAGGGGCGGCAGCAGTCGCAGCACGTTGCCGTCCGTGCCGCAGGTCAGCACGATCACACCTGCGCGGTGCGCCGCTTGGGCCACCGCTCGCGTGAGCGCGGCGTCCGGCGCCCCGGTGATCGGGTCGACGATCTCGACGGCGAGCATCGCCCCCCGGCCGCGCACGTCGCCGATCCGCGGGTCGCCGGCCTGCGCCGCACGCAGCCGGTCGAGGACGAGGCGCTCGATCGCGCGCGCCGCCCCGACGAGGTCGTCCTCCTCGTACGTGCGCAGCGCGGCCAGCGCCGCCGCGCACGCCAGCGGGTTGCCGCCGTAGGTGCCGCCGAGGCCGCCCGGCCCGACGGCGTCCATCAGCTCGGCGCGCCCGGTCATCGCCGACAGCGGCAGCCCGCCGGCGATGCCCTTCGCCATCGTCACGAGGTCGGGCACCACGCCCTCGTGCTCGCACGCGAACATCGCGCCGGTCCGGGCGAACCCCGTCTGCACCTCGTCGGCGACGAGCAGCACACCGTGGTCACGGCACCACCGCGCGAGGCCGGCCAGGAAGCCAGGGGCGGGCACGATGAACCCGCCCTCACCCTGGATCGGCTCGATCACCACGGCGGCGACGTTGGCCGCGCCGACCTGCGTCGTGATCGTCGCGACCGTCCGCGCGAGCGCTTCCTCGCCGGTCAGTCCGTCCCGGAAGGGGTAGGACGCGCTCGCGCGGTACACCTCGGGCGCGAACGGGCCGAAGCCCTGCTTGTACGGCGCCACCTTCGCCGTCATCGTCATCGTGAGCGTCGTGCGCCCGTGGTAGGCGTGGTCCACCACGACGACGGCGGGCCGACCGGTCGCGGCGCGGGCCACCTTCACCGCGTTCTCCACGGCCTCCGCGCCCGACGTGAACAGCGCCGTGCGCTTGGCGTGGTCGCCCGGCGTCAGGCGGGCGAGCTCCTCGGCCACGGCGACGTACGACTCGTACGGCGTGACCATGAAGCACGTGTGCGTGAACGCCTCGACCTGCGCCCGCACGGCCTCGACGACGCGCGGCGCCGCGTTGCCGACGCTCGTGACCGCGATGCCCGACCCGAGGTCGATGAGCACGTTGCCGTCGACGTCCTCGACGACCCCGCCGCCCGCACGCGCCGCGTACACCGGCATGGTCGAGGCGACCGCGGCGCTGACGGCTACGGCGCGCCGTTCGGCCAGCGCGAGCGACCGGGGGCCGGGGATCGCCGTGCGCAGGACCCGGCGCTGCGCCAGCGCCTCGTGCGCCGTGCTGGTGCTGGTGCTGGTGCTGACCATCCGTGCCTCCTCGCTCGGCCGCGCCCGGTGCTGCTCGGTGTGGCGGCTCCCGTCACCGTATCCCGCGCCGCCCCAGGACGTGTCGTGCGCCACGTCGGAACGCGTGGACGGCCTCCGCCACCAGGAGTACCTTTCCCGAGAGTAGGTAAGCCGAACCTTCCCGGTCCGGACACCGGACACCGGGAGCAGCATGATCGCGGCATTTCTCATCGGACTGCGCGAGGGCCTCGAGGCCTCGCTCGTCGTCGGCATCCTCGTCGCCTACCTCCGCAAGACCGGCCGCAGCCACGCGCTGCCGCGCCTGTGGGCGGGGGTGGTGCTCGCCGTCGTGGGCTCCCTCGCGCTGGGCGCCGTCCTGACGTTCGGTGCCTACGGGCTCACCTTCCAGGCGCAGGAGGCGATCGGCGGCCTGCTGTCGATCCTCACCGTCGGCCTCGTGACGTGGATGGTCTTCTGGATGGTGGGCGCGGCGCGCGGGCTCACGCACGACCTGCACGCCCAGCTCGACGCCGCGGGAGACTCCGCGTGGGGCGTCGTCGTGATCGGCTTCGTGTCCGTGGCGCGCGAGGGCCTGGAGACCACGCTGTTCCTGTGGTCGACGGTCCGCTCGTTCGGCGACGGCCCGGGCGCGGTGCTCGGCGCCGTCGCCGGCCTGCTCGCCGCCGTCGGCCTCGGCTGGGCGATCTACCGCGGGATGGTGCGCATCGACCTCGCGGTGTTCTTCCGCTGGACCGGCCTGGCGCTCGTCGTCGTGGCCGCCGGCGTGCTGGCCTACGGCGTGCACGACCTGCAGGAGGCCGGCTTCCTGCCCGGCCCGTTCACGACCGCGGCCCCGATCGACCCCACGACCGGCGCCGTCGCCGTCGGGCTCGGCGCGTGGCCGTTCGGGTGGGCGTTCCAGGTGTCCGACGTCGTGGCCCCCGACGGCTGGCTGGCTGCCCTGCTCAAGGGCACCGTCGGGTTCACCCCCGAGATGACCTGGCTCGAGATCACCGTCTGGGCCCTCTACCTCGGCGTCGTCGGCACCGTCTTCGTGCGTCGCGCCTTCCGTCCCCGTCCCCACACGCCGTCGGCGCCCGCTCGGGTGCCGGAAGGAGCAGCATGATCACGCCGACAGGCACCTCCCCCACCGCCTCACCACGCACGGCACGCAGCGCCGCCCGCATCACGGCCCGCACCGGCGCGCGAGCCGGCGCCCCTGCGCTGCTCGTCCCCGCCCTCGCGCTCGCCCTCGCGGGCTGCGTGCCGAACACGCCGCAGGCCGATGCGAGCGGCGGCGCCGCCGGCGACACGTTCACGGTGAGCTCGACCGACACGGCGTGCGAGGTGAGCGGCGCCGAGGCGACCAGCGGCACGCTCGCGTTCGACGTGACGAACGACGGTGACCAGGTCACCGAGTTCTACCTCATGGCCTCGGACGGCCTGCGGATCGTCGGCGAGGTCGAGAACATCCCCCCGGGATCCTCCCGCACGCTCACGGTCACCGCCCAGCCGGGTGACTACCTCACGCTGTGCAAGCCCGGCATGGTCGGCGCCGGCGTCGGCTCGACGCCGTTCTCCGTCACCGGCGACCGGGTGGAGCTCACCGGGCCCGACGCCGAGCTCAAGCAGCAGGCCGTCGACCTGTACGCCGCGTTCGTCAAGGACCAGGTCGCGCAGCTCCTGCCCCAGACCGAGGCGTTCGCGCAGCGGTACGTCGAGGGCGACGACGACGGCGCCCGCGCCGCGTTCCCGATCGTGCGCACGTACTACGAGCGCGTCGAGCCGGTCGCCGAGGCGCTCGGCGACCTCGACCCGCGGATCGACTACCGCGAGGTCGACGCCGTGGCCGAGGGCCTGGACTGGACCGGGTTCCACCGGATCGAGAAGGACCTGTGGCTGCCCGCGCCCGGGTCGCTCAACTCCGACGGCGAGACGGACGCGTACGCGGACTGGACCCCCTCGACGCCCGACGAGCGCGCGGAGCTCGGCGGGCTGCTCGTCGACGACGTCACCGAGCTGTACGAGTACGTGCACTCCGACGACTTCACCGTCTTCCTCGACGACAAGGGTGCGGACTGGATCTCCAACGGCGCGATCGGGCTCCTCGACGAGGTCGCGACCGGCAAGATCACGGGCGAGGAGGACTGGTGGTCGGGCACCGACCTCTACGACTTCGCCGCCAACGTGGAGGGCTCGAAGATGGCGTTCTCGCTCGTCCAGGACCTCGCGTCGAGCTCGGGCGACGACGGCGAGGCCCTCGTCGCGCAGATCGAGACCGGGTACGCGGACCTCGAGGCCGCCCTCGCGGAGTACGGCTCGCTCGACACGGGCTTCCCGGCGTACTCGACGCTCACCGACGAGGACAAGAAGCAGCTGTCCGACCTCATCAACGCCCTGGCGGAGCCGCTGTCGCAGCTCACCACCACGGTGCTGTCCTGAGCGGTGCGATGACGACGCCAGACCCTGACCCTCAGCCCGCGCCGCGCGGCACGTCGCGCCGGGGCCTGCTCGGCCTCGGCGCGGCCGGGCTCGTCGGCCTCGCGGGCGGCGCGGTGCTCGGCCGGGCGACCGCCGCGCAGGCGGGACCGCTCGCCGTCGGGTCGAGCGCCGTCGGGCCGAGCGCGTCGGAGGCACACGCGTTCTACGGGGCGCACCAGGCGGGCATCGCGACCCCGGTCCAGGACCACCTGCACTTCGCGGCGTACGACCTGTCGCCGCGCGCCACGCGCGAGGACCTCGTCGCCCTGCTGCAGGAGTGGAGCTACGCGGCCGCGCGCCTGACGCAGGGCCTGGACGTCTCGGCGACGGGCGCCGTCGGGGGCAACCCCGCGGCGCCGCCCGACGACACGGGCGAGGCGCTCGGGCTGCCGCCCGCGCACCTGACGATCACGATCGGGCTCGGCTCGAGCCTGTTCAGCACGGGCGACTCGGCCGACTCCGACCGGTTCGGGCTGGCCGCGCAGCGCCCGGCGGGTCTCGCCCCGCTCCCGCCGTTCCTCGGCGACGCCCTGCAGGCGGAGTGGTCCCACGGCGACCTGTGCATCCAGGCGTGCGCCGACGATCCGCAGGTCGCGGTGCACGCGGTGCGCAACCTGTCCCGGACGGCGTTCGGGCGCGCGTCGGTGCGCTGGTCGCAGATGGGCTTCGGCCGCACGTCCCGCACGTCCGCCGCGCAGGCGACGCCGCGCAACCTGTTCGGGTTCAAGGACGGCACGCGCAACGTGCTGGGCACCGAGGAGGACCGGCTCGCCGAGCACGTGTGGGTGGGCGAGGGCGACGAGCCCGCGTGGCTGCGCGGTGGCTCCTACCTCGCGGTACGCAAGATCGAGATGCAGCTCGAGCCGTGGGACCGCACCTCGCTCGCCGAGCAGGAGCGGGTGCTCGGCCGCGACAAGGCCGAGGGTGCGCCGCTCTCGGGCGGCACCGAGTTCACCGAGCCGGACTTCGCGGCCGGCGCGATCGACGTCGCGTCCCACGTGGCCCTCGCACACCCCGACCACAACGGCGGCGCCACGCTGCTGCGCCGCGGCTACAACTTCGTCGACGGCACGAACGCGCTCGGCCGCCTCGACGCCGGGCTGTTCTTCCTCGCGTACGTGCGCGACCTCGAGCAGGTGATCACGGTGCAGCGCGCGCTCGCCACCGACCTCATGAACGAGTACGTGCGCCACATCGGCTCGGCGACGTTCGCGATCCCGCCCGGCGTCGCGCCGGGCGGCTGGGTGGGCGAGACGCTGCTCGCCTGACGAGTCGCGCGGCGAGGCGAACCCCTCGACGGGGCGAGGCGCGGGGACGACGGCGGGCTCGCCGTCGGGCGAAGGCGGATCAGCCCCAGCGGCCGAGCGCCACCGCGGCCGCCGTGAGGGCCGCCAGCGTCTCGCCGTCGCGGATCTCGCCCGCCGCGATCATGGCGCCGAGCTCGGACCACTCGACGCGCCGGACGGCGGTGATGCCCTCGGCCGCCGCGTCCGTGCCCTGGGCGTGCACGACGGCGAGCCCCTGCGCGAGCACGACGGTGCCGGGTGCGCGGCACACCCCGTTGAGCGACTCGACCCCGGCGGCGACCTGCCACCGCGTGGCGGTCAGTCCGGCCTCCTCGAGCAGCTCGCGGCGGCCCGCGGTCACGGGGTCCTCGCCGGGGTCGCACCCGCCGGCCGGCACTTCCCAGCCGGCGCCCGTCGTGTACCGGTCGACGTGGACGAGGACCACCTGGTCCTCGTCGTCCACGGCCACCACGAAGACGGCGGGTGCGCGGACGGTGACGACCCCGTAGACGCCGGGCTCGCCGTCGGGCCCGAGCACGTCGTCGTGCGACACGGTGATCCACCGGTTGCCGTAGACCTCCCGCGATCCGGTGGTGCGCCAGCGCGTCGGCGTCGTCATGGCTGATCCTCCCTGTCCTCCCTGGTAGGGCGCCGGAGACGCACGACGGCGCCCCCGCTGCTGCGGGGGCGCCGTCGTGGACCGTGCGTCGGGGCGAACGCCCCGGGCTCAGCTCCGGATCAGTTCCCGGTGAGCTTCTCGCGCAGCGCCGCGAGGGCCTCGTCCGACGCGAGCGTGCCGCTCGGGCCGGCCGGAGCCGAGCTGTAGGAGGAGCCGCCGGCCTCGGCCGGAGCCTCGCCGTCGCCCTCGGTCTCGGCCTCGATGGCCGACGCGACCTGCTTCTTGTGGGCCTCCCAGCGCGACTGGGCCTCGGCGTACTGCCGCTCCCACTCCTCGCGCTGCGCGTCGAAGCCCTCGAGCCACTCGTTCGTCTCCGGGTCGAAGCCCTCGGGGTACTTGTAGTTGCCCTGCTCGTCGTACTCCGCCGCCATGCCGTAGAGGCTCGGGTCGAAGTCGTCCGAGGACGGGTCGACACCCTCGTTGGCCTGCTTGAGGGAGAGCGAGATGCGGCGACGCTCGAGGTCGATGTCGATGACCTTGACGAAGACGTCCTCGCCGACCTTCGCGACCTGCTCGGGCACCTCGACGTGGCGCACGGCCAGCTCGGAGATGTGCACGAGGCCCTCGATGCCGTCCTCGACGCGCACGAACGCACCGAACGGGACGAGCTTGGTGACCTTGCCGGGCACGACCTGGCCGATGGCGTGGGTCCGCGCGAACTGCTGCCACGGGTCCTCCTGCGTCGCCTTCAGCGACAGGGAGACGCGCTCGCGGTCCAGCTCGACGTCGAGCACCTCGACGGTGACCTCCTGGCCCACCTCGACGACCTCGGACGGGTGGTCGATGTGCTTCCAGGACAGCTCGGAGACGTGCACGAGGCCGTCCACGCCGCCGAGGTCGACGAATGCACCGAAGTTGACGATCGAGGACACGACACCGGGGCGGACCTGGCCCTTGGCGAGCGAGGACAGGAACGTGGAGCGGACCTCGGACTGGGTCTGCTCGAGCCACGCGCGGCGCGAGAGCACCACGTTGTTGCGGTTCTTGTCGAGCTCGATGATCTTCGCCTCGATCTCCTTGCCGACGTACGGCTGGAGGTCGCGGACGCGACGCATCTCCACGAGCGACGCCGGCAGGAAGCCGCGCAGGCCGATGTCGAGGATGAGACCACCCTTGACCACCTCGATGACGGTGCCGGTGACGACACCGTCCTCCTCCTTGATCTTCTCGATCGTGCCCCAGGCGCGCTCGTACTGCGCGCGCTTCTTGGACAGGAGCAGGCGACCCTCCTTGTCCTCCTTCTGGAGGACGAGCGCCTCGACGACCTCGCCGACGGACACGACGTCCTCGGGGTCGACGTCGTGCTTGATGGAGAGCTCGCGGGAGAGGATGACCCCCTCCGTCTTGTAGCCGATGTCGAGGAGGACCTCGTCGCGGTCGACCTTGACAATGGTGCCCTCGACGATGTCACCGTCGTTGAAGTACTTGATCGTCGCGTCGACGGCGGCGAGGAAGTCCTCGCTCGAGCCGATGTCGTTGACGGCGACCTGCGGGACGGTCGGGGCGGGGGTGGAGATGGTCATGAAGGAGGGACTCCGATGCGGACAGGGATCGTGCGAACAGGGACGGGACGCCGGGCCCCGCGCGCGAAAGGTCCGCGCTGGGAGGGCATGACGACAGGCGCACCTGACGGCGCACCTGCGGAAATCCTACCTCCCGCGCACGGGAGGTAGCAAAGCGGGCGCCGGCCGGCGGCCGGTCCGACGAGCAGGGTCGGCGTCAGGCCAGGGCCGCAGCGACGTCGAGCAGCGCCTGCGGCACGTGCTTGACCTTGCCGGCGATGTCCGCGAGCGGGACGAGCTCGACCTCGCCGGCCCGCAGCGCGGTCATCACGCCCGTCTCGCCGCGGGTGACGGCATCGATGGCGGCGACGCCGAACCGGGACGCGAGGATGCGGTCGGTCGGGGTGGGGGTGCCGCCGCGCTGGATGTGACCGAGCACGGTGACCCGGGTGTCGAACCCGGTGCGCTGCTCGATCTCCTGCTTGAGGCGCTCGCTGATCCCGCCCGCGACGATCTGGCCGAACTGGCCCAGCTGCATCTCGTACTGCATCGAGGTGCCCTCGGCGGGCATGGCGCCCTCGGCGACGACGATGATCGAGAACGACGCGTGCGCGCGGTGGCGGTGCTTGAGGAAGCGGACGATCTTGTCGATGTCGAACGGCTGCTCGGGCGCGAGCACGATCTCCGCGCCACCGGCGATGCCGGACGCCGCCGCGATCCAGCCCGCGTGCCGGCCCATCACCTCGACGAGCATGACGCGGTTGTGCGACTCCGCGGTGGTGTGGATCCGGTCCACGGCGTCCGTGGCGATCGTGACGGCGGTGTCGAAGCCGATGGAGGCATCCGTGCCCCACACGTCGTTGTCGATCGTCTTCGGGATGGCCACGATCGGCACGCCGGCCTCGGCGATCTTGCTCGCCGCGTGGAGCGTGCCGTCGCCACCGATGCAGATGAGCGCGTCGACGTGCTCGTTCTCGACGGTCGCGAGCACGGCGTCCATGCCGTCCTCGGCGGAGTGCGGGTGGAACCGCGCGGTGCCCAGGAGGGTGCCGCCGATCGGCAGTACGTTGCGGATGTGGGACCGCGTCAACGGGACGATGTCGCCGTCGACGACACCCTTCCACCCGTTGCGGAAGCCGATGATGTGGTGCCCGTGCTGCCCCACCCCCCGCTTGACGACGGCCCGGATTGCTGCATTGAGGCCCGGGACGTCGCCGCCGCCGGTGAGGAGTCCGACTCGCATGAGAGCCACACTATCCGGGTGAACCTCCGCAGTCGGTGCCACAGGTCCCACGTCGGGGTGACCGCCACGTGAACGGCGGGCCACCGGCCGGTGACGTCGGCCTGCCCGCCCTCGGCGCGGCGGGGTACGAGGACTCCCCCGCGGGCGCCGGTGCGGCGGGCGTGGCGCGCACCTGGTGGGACGCGAACGCCGACGAGTACCAGGCCGAGCACGGCGACGCCCTGGGCGACGCGGACTTCGTCTGGGGCCCCGAGGGGCTGCGGGAGGCCGACGCGCACCTCCTCGGGGACCTCGACGACCTCGCCCGGGCTCGGGTGCTCGAGGTCGGCGCCGGAGCGGCCCAGTGCTCGCGCTGGCTGCGGGGGCAGGGAGTCGACGTCGTGGCGACCGACCTGTCCGGCGGCATGCTGGCGACCGGGCGCGCGCTCGACACCGCCACCGGGGTCGCGGTTCCCCTGGTCCAGGCCGACGCCCGGGCGCTGCCCTTCGCCAACGCCTCGTTCGACGTCGTCTTCACGTCCTACGGCGTCATCCCGTTCGTGCCCGACGCGCGCACGGTGCACCGCGAGGTCGCCCGCGTGCTGCGTCCGGGCGGCCGGTGGGTGTTCTCGACGTCGCACCCCGTGCGCTGGGCCTTCCCCGACGATCCCGGGCCCGACGGGCTCGTGGCCACCCGCAGCTACTTCGACGCGCGCGCGTACGTCGAGCGCGCCGACGACGGCTCACCGCTCTACGCGGAGTTCCACCGCACGCTCGCCACGCACGTCGCCGACGTCGTGGCGTGCGGCTTCGTGGTCGACGCCCTCACGGAGCCGGAGTGGTCCCGGGGCCGCGGGACGTGGGGCGGTTGGAGCGCGCAGCGCGGGGCCGTGCTGCCCGGCACGCTCGTGCTGGGCTGCCGGCTGGCGGGCTGACCCGCCGTCGCGCGACGTGGCTCAGTGACCGGCCTCGCGCCAGGTCCGCCCGACTCCGACGCTCACCTCGAGCGGCACCGACAGGTCCGCCGCCCCGGCCATCCGCTCGCGCACGAGCGCGCTGACCTCCTCGAGCTCGCCGTCGGCCACCTCGAGGACGAGCTCGTCGTGCACCTGGAGCAGCAGGCGCGAGGTGAGCCCGCGCGCGTTCAGCTCGCGGTGCACCCCGATCATCGCGACCTTGACGATGTCCGCGGCCGAACCCTGGATCGGCGCGTTGAGCGCCATCCGCTCGGCCATCTCGCGGCGCTGGCGGTTGTCGGACGTGAGGTCGGGCAGGTAGCGCCGGCGGCCGAGGATCGTCTCGGTGAAGCCGTCCTGGCGGGCGTCGTCGACGACGCCCGTGAGGTAGTCGCGGACGCCGCCGAAGCGCTCGAAGTAGTCGTCCATCAGGGCGCGCGCCTCGCCGACGTCGATCGCGAGCTGGCGGGAGAGCCCGAACGCGCTGAGGCCGTAGGCGAGCCCGTAGGACATCGCCTTGATCTTGGCGCGCATCGCCGACGTGACGTCGGCGGGGGCCACGCCGAACACCCGCGAGCCCACGTACCGGTGCAGGTCCTCGCCGGACCGGAACGCCTCGATGAGCCCCGCGTCCCCGCTGAGGTGCGCCATGATCCGCATCTCGATCTGGGAGTAGTCGGCCGTGAGCAGCGTCGCGTACCCGGGGCCGACGACGAACCCCTCGCGGATCCTGTAGCCCTCCTCGGTCCGGATCGGGATGTTCTGCAGGTTCGGGTCGATCGACGACAGCCGCCCGGTGGCGGCCACCGTCTGCTGGAACGTGGTGTGGATCCGGCCGTCCGGCGCGACCGTGCGCAGCAGGCCCTCGACGGTCTGGCGCAGCCGGATCGCCTCGCGGTGCGCGAGCAGGTGCTCGAGGAACGGCTCGGGTCGCCGGGCGTACAGGTCCGCCAGGGCGTCCGCGTCGGTCGTGTAGCCCGTCTTCGTCCGCCGGGTCTTCGGCATGCCGAGCTGGTCGAACAGCACCTCCTGCAGCTGCTTGGGCGAGCCGAGGTTCACGGTGCGCCCGATCGCGTCGTAGGCGGCCGTGGCCGCACGCTCGACCGCGCCGTCGAACTCGCGCTCCAGCCCGCGCAGGTAGTCCACGGCCGCGGCGATCCCGGCGCGCTCCATCGCCACGAGCGTCGCCTGCACGGGGAGCTCGACGTCGCGCAGGAGCGCGGCGGCGCCGCGCTTCTCGACGTCGTCGGCGAGCGGGGTCACGAGCTCGCGCACCGCGACGGCGCGCGCGGCTGCCGCGCGCCCGCCGAACGAGTCGCCCTCGAGGCCGAGGTCGAGCATGCCCTGGCCGGCGTCCTGCGCGCCGGGCAGCTCGCGGTGCAGGTAGCGCACCGCGAGGTCGTCCAGGTCGTACGTGCGCTGATCGGGGTGGCACAGGTAGGCCGCGAGCAGCGTGTCGAACGTGACGCCCGCGAGCGAGTACCCGCGCGCGGCGAGCAGGTGCGTGGCGGCCTTCGCGTCGTGGGCCACGACGGCGCGGGCCGGGTCCGCGAGCCAGGCCCCGAGCGCGGCGTCGTCGGCCGGGTCGATCTCGGCCAGGTCCACCGCCACGCTCTCCCCCGCCGGGTCGGCGATCGCCAGCGCCCAGGCGTCCCCGGACCCCTGCTGCAGCCGACCGGTCACCTCGAGCCCGCACGCGCCGTCGGGCCGGGCGGCCAGCCACGCCCCGAGCTCGCCCGGGGCGAGCTCGCGGTGCGCGAGCGTGAGCCCCTCGACCTCCTGGCGCACCTCGTCCTCGGGCAGCAGCTGGAACAGCCGGTCCCGCAGCACCCGGAACTGCAGCGCGTCGAACACCTCGTGCACCGCGTCGCGGTCCACCGGGACGCGCTCGGTGTCCGCGAGCGTGATCGGCACGTCGACGTCGCGCAGCAGCTGGTTGACCTGCCGGTTGAGCACCACCTGCGCGAGGTTGTCGCGCAGGCTCTGGCCGGCCTTGCCGGCGATGGCGTCCGCGTGGGCGATCACGCCGTCGAGCCCGTCGTAGGCGGTGATCCACTTGGCGGCCGTCTTCGGGCCGACGCCGGGCACGCCCGGGAGGTTGTCGCTCGTCTCCCCGACGAGCGCGGCGAGGTCGGGGTAGCGCGCCGGCGGTACGCCGTACTTCTCCTCGACGTCGGCCGGGGTCATCCTGACCAGGTCCGACACGCCCTTGCGCGGGTACAGCACGGTCACGGCGTCGCTCACGAGCTGGAACGTGTCCCGGTCGCCGGAGCACAGGAGCACGCGGGCGCCCTCGGCCTCCGCGCGCACCGCCACCGTGGCCAGCACGTCGTCCGCCTCGACGCCCTCGACGCCGACGTGCGGGATGCGCAGCGCGCCGAGCACCTCCTGGATGAGCGGCACCTGGCCCCGGAACTCCTCCGGCGTCGCGCTGCGGGTGCCCTTGTACTCCGCATAAGCCTGCGTGCGGAAGCTCGCCCGGGACACGTCCCAGGCCACCATGACGTGCGTCGGCTGCTCGTCGCGGATGAGGTTGATGAGCATCGAGGTGAACCCGTACACCGCGTTCGTGGGCTGGCCGTCCGTGGTCGCGAAGTTCTCCACGGGCAGGGCGAAGTACGCGCGGAACGCCATGGAGTGGCCGTCCACCAGCAGGACGGTCGGAGTGGTGCGCTGCGTCGGCTGGGTCACGGTGCCAGCCTAGGTCGCATGTCCGACATCCCGACCGCGCCCGGCGCCCCGCGCGACCCCGTACTGCCCGACTCGACCGGCACGCTGCTGGAGCGACTGGGCATCGCCGTCGTGAGCGTGTCCCCGAGCGAGTGCGTCGCGACCATGCCGGTGGCGGGCAACACCCAGCCGTTCGGGCTGCTGCACGGCGGCGCCACCGCGGCACTGGCGGAGACCGTCGGCTCATTCGCCGCGCACGCGCACGCGGGTCCCGGGCGCGCGGCCGTCGGGCTGGAGCTGTCGATCACCCACCACCGCGCGGTGCGCGCCGGCGTCGTCACGGCGCGCGCGAGCGCGGTGCACCTCGGGCGGTCGACCGCCAGCTATCTCGTCGAGGTGGTGGACGAGGCGGACCGACGCATCAGCTCCGCGCGCCTGACCTGCCTCGTGCTCGCGGAGTCGGGTCCCGCTTGAGCCAGGGCGGCCGTCGGGGTGCCGTCGGGCGCGTCGTCGTGCCCGTCGTCCAGGATCCGGCGCGCCTCGTCCCCGAGGTCGGCCGCCGGCCCGAGCGACGAGTCGGCTGCCCTGTCGTCCCGCCCGCCCCTCGAGCCGGCGGAGGCTGACTCGGGCGCGGCCGGGATGCCGTGCGCCGGCGTGGCCTCGCGCAGCACCCGGCGCCGCGCGATGAGCGACTCGAGGCCGGACCGCTGGGGGTCCCCCTCCAGCCGGCGCTGCAGTGATCCGACGTCTGCGGTGCGGCGCGCACCCACCGGGGAGAATCCCAGACGCGAGAGGAACCGCGCCTCGTGCCGCGAACCGGTGATCGGCTGCGTCACGATCCGGGACAGACCCTGCGCGACGGCGAACGCGAGCTGGTCCGCCAGCAGGGCTCGCCCGGCGCCGCGCCGGCGGCTGCCGGGTCGCACGTAGAGCACCTCGATCTGCAGCCAGGGGTCCTGGGAGAACAGGCCGGGACGCTGGGTCTGGCCGAGCGCGAGGCCGACGACCTCGCCCTCGATCGTGGCGACCGAGGCGTGCGAGGGGTAGTTCTCCAGGAACGCCCGCAGCCGCGCGAGGAGCACGTCGCGCGGGGTGGAGCCGATCGAGCCGCCCACGGGGTGGTCCAGCTGCACGTCGTCGAGCAGCACGGCCAGCCGCTCCAGGTCGGTGGGGTCGGCCGGTCCGACCACGACTCCCGCTCGCGCCACAGCGCTACTCCCTCCGGCCCCCGCCGCCGAAATCCTACGACGACTCGGCCCCGGTGGAGAGTCCTGTCCGGCGCACGTTAACGTCCGTGACACACTGCGCTACCCGGATGTCACATCCACGACCTACGTTCACGCATCGTCGCGTGCATCGCGAGACCCGCGGTGCGCAGCCGTCCAGGCGTGCGCGCACCCCCGGTGATCCGGCGCCGCGCTCGCCACCGAACCGTTGAGGAGCTGCCCGTGCAGGTCATCGCACCACCAGGGGCGCACGTGCGCAGGCGGCTGGTCCTCCTTGTGCTCGCACTGCTCACCGCACTCGCGCTGCCGCTGCTCGCGAGCGGGGTGGCGCCCGCACGGGCCGACTCGGCGGGGCCGTGCACGCCCGCCGCGGATGTCGCGTGCATCGGCGGGACGATCCGGACCGCCGCCGGCGATCCGGCCGTCGGGGTCGTCCTGACGATCGAGGGTTCGGGCGACCCGATCACCGCGACCACCGACGACACCGGCCGCTGGTCCGCGCAGGTCCCGGAGGCCGGGGAGTACACGGTGACCCTCGACGTCGCGACGCTGCCCGCCGGCGAGAGCCCGCGCGACGGCACCACGACGCGGACCGTGACCGCCGAGCTCGGCAAGACCAAGGGCGCGCTCTTCCCGCTCGGTGCCGCGGGCGCGGGCGGCGGGGCCACGTCGGGAGCCACCCCCACGGCGTCCGCCTCCACCGACGACTCGGCATCCGCCGACGCCTCCGCGGCGGCGACCGTGCCGCCGGGCAGCGCGACGGACGAGACCGGCTCGGGCGAGACCGGTGGCGCCGGGACGAACCGGGTGCTCCAGCTCATCCTCGCCGGCATCATCTTCGGCACGCTGCTCGCGCTCGCCGCGGTCGGCGCCAACCTCATCTACGGGACGACCGGCCTGTCGAACTTCGCGCACGGCGACCTCGTGACCCTCGGTGGCCTCATCGCGTTCGCGAGCGTCCAGTGGTGGCACCTGCCCGTCGGGGTCGCGATCCTCGTCGCGGTGGTCGCGGGCGGGGCGGCCGGCTGGCTGCTCAACGCCGGGATCTTCGCGCCCCTGCGCCGCAAGCGGATCGGCATCACCCAGCAGATGATCGTGACGATCGGTCTCGCGCTCGCGCTGCTGAGCACCTACATGCTGTTCTTCGGCGCCAACCCGCTGCCCATCGTGCGGACGATCTCCACGCGGCTCACCATCGGGCCGGTCCAGATCTCCGAGCAGTCGCTCTGGTCGCTCCTCATCGCCGGGGTCGTCCTCGGCGCGGTCGCCTGGATTTTGCAGGGCACCCGGGTGGGGCGCGCCACGCGGGCGGTGGCCGACAACCCCGCGCTCGCTGCGGCGTCGGGCATCAAGGTGGAGTCGATCATCCGGGGGGTGTGGATCACCGCCGGCGCCCTGGCGGCGCTCGGCGGCGTGCTCGTGGGCCTGTACCTGAGCACGATCCGGTTCAACACCGGCTCGGCGCTGCTGCTGCTCATGTTCGCCGCGATCACCCTCGGCGGGCTCGGCTCGCCGCTCGGCGGCCTGATCGGCGCGCTCATCATCGGCCTCGTGGTCGAGCTGTCCACGCTCGTCCTGCCCAACGACATGCGCTACGCGAGCGCGCTGGTCATTCTCATCGTCGTCCTGCTGGTCCGGCCCCAGGGCATCCTGGGCCGAGCCGAGCGCATCGGTTAGGCGGTCGTCATGGACTTCGGCTCCCTCTTCACCAACGTCGTCGCCGAGATGATCGGCCCGACGGCCATCGCCTACGCGCTCGCCGCGATCGGGCTCAACATCCACTTCGGTCTCACCGGACTCATCAACATGGGTCAGGCCGGCTTCATGCTGCTCGGCGCCTACGGCTTCGCGATCTCCACGATCGCCGGCTGGCCCGTGTGGGCGGCCGTGCTCGTGGCGATCGCGGCCGCGGTGGTGTTTGCGCTCCTGCTGGGCATCCCGACCCTCAAGCTGCGCGGGGACTACCTCGCCATCGTCACCATCGCGGCCGCGGAGATCATCCGCATCGTCGGGAGATCGACGTCGCTGTCCTCGTTCACCGGCGGGTCCAACGGACTCCTGGGCAACTCGTTCAAGGAGAGCTTCTCGGGGGCCTCGCCGTTCCCGGACGGGCGCTTCTCGCTCGGCCCGTTCACCTACTCGATGAACGACTCGAACTCGTGGTGGCTGCGCATCGTGGGCTGGGCGCTCGTCGCCCTGGCCTGCCTGCTCGTCTACCTCCTCATGCGCAGCCCGTGGGGCCGCGTGCTCAAGGGGATCCGCGAGGACGAGGACGCGGTCCGCTCGCTCGGCAAGAACGTCTACGGCTACAAGCTGCAGGCGCTCGTGACCGGTGGCGTCCTGGGGGCGTTAGGCGGCATCGTGTTCACGCTCGCGTCGTCGGTCCAGCCGGACTCGCTCGGCCGCCCCGTCACGTTCAACACCTGGACGATCCTGCTCCTGGGCGGCGCCGCGACGGTCTTCGGGCCGGTGCTGGGGTCGCTGCTGTTCTGGGGCGCGCTGATCCTCGTGCGCGGTCTGCTGCGCGGCCTCGTCCCGGAGACGATCCTGTCCACGCAGCAGGTCGAGCAGGCCGGCTGGGTGCTCGTGGGCATCACGCTCATGCTGCTCATCGTGTTCCGGCCACAAGGCCTGCTCGGCGACAAGAAGGAGCTGGCGATCAATGTCCGCTGACCCGCAGCTCGCCGGGAGCCACGCGCTGCCCGAGGTCGCCGAGGCCCGCGCCGCGCTCGCCGCGCTGGACCAGGTGCCCGGCGTCGCCAAGCCCGACCCGATGCTCGTGGCCGACGGCGTGCAACGCACGTTCGGCGGTGTGCACGCCGTCGACGTCGCGCACCTCGAGGTGCAGCGGCACGTCATCACGGCGCTCATCGGCCCGAACGGCGCCGGGAAGACCACCTTCTTCAACCTGATGACGGGCTTCGACAAGCCCGACTCCGGCCACTGGACTTTCGACGGCGTGAGCCTCGCGGGCGTGCCGGCCTCCCGGGTCTCCCGGTCCGGCATGGTGCGCACGTTCCAGCTCACCAAGGCCCTGTCCCGGATGACGGTGCTGGAGAACATGCGCCTCGGCGCGGGCTCCCAGCCGGGCGAGCGCATGCTCACCGCCCTGGTGAGGCCGCTGTGGGTCGCGCGCGAGCGGGAGATCACCGACAAGGCGATGGACCTGCTCGCCCGGTTCAAGCTCGACACCAAGAAGGACGACTTCGCGGGCTCGCTCTCGGGCGGCCAGCGCAAGCTGCTGGAGATGGCCCGCGCGCTGATGTCCGACCCGAAGCTCGTCATGCTCGACGAGCCGATGGCAGGCGTGAACCCCGCGCTCACGCAGTCGCTGCTCGGCCACATCATCGAGCTGCGCGACGAGGGCACCACGGTGCTCTTCGTCGAGCACGACATGCACATGGTCCGGCACATCTCCGACTGGGTCGTCGTGATGGCCCAGGGCAAGGTGGTCGCCGAGGGCCCGCCGAAGCAGGTGATGGACGACCAGGCGGTCATCGACGCCTACCTCGGCGCGCACCACGACACCGACCTCGGCGACGACAGCCTGCTCGACGAGGGCGGACGGATCGACGCCGAGGCGGACGCCGAGTCCGAGGCCGAGCTGGAGGAGCCGAAGTGAGCACCGTGATCGACCTCTCGATCGTGCATCGCGGCGCCCCCGGCGGTGAGCCGCTGCTGCGCGCCGACAACCTCGTGGCCGGCTATCTGCCCGGCGTCAACATCCTGCAGGGCTGCTCCCTCGTGCTGCACCCCGGGGAGCTCGTCGGGATCATCGGCCCCAACGGGGCGGGCAAGTCCACCCTGCTCAAGGCGCTGTTCGGGCTCGTCAACGTGCGGTCGGGGACCCTCACGCTGGACGGCGAGGACATCACCAACCTGCGCGCCGACGTGCTCGTGCGGCGCGGGGTCGGGTTCGTCCCGCAGACGAACAACGTGTTCCCCACGCTCACCATCGAGGAGAACCTCCAGATGGGCGTCTACCAGACGCCCGCAGTCTTCAAGGAGCGGCTCGAGGTGGTGCTCGATCTCTTCCCCGAACTCACCAAACGCCGCAAGCAGGCCGCCGGCGCGCTCTCCGGGGGCGAGCGGCAGATGGTCGCGATGGCACGAGCCCTCATGCCCGAGCCGTCGGTCCTCCTGCTCGACGAGCCGTCGGCGGGCCTCTCCCCCGTGCGCCAGGACGAGGCGTTCCTGCGCACCCGGCGGATCAACCGGGCCGGGGTCTCGGTGGTGATCGTGGAGCAGAACGCCCGGCGCTGCCTGCAGATCTGCGACCGCGCCTACGTGCTCGACCAGGGCCGCAACGCCTACTCCGGTCCCGGCCGCGAGCTCATGAACGACCCGAAGGTCATCGAGCTCTACCTCGGGACGCTCGCCACCGACGTCGACGCCGCACGCGCGACGGCCGACGGCGACGGCGACTCGCATCCGACCGACGCCAAGGACGCCTGAGCCGGGGCCGGGTCGCGAGCCGGGAGAGCTCGGGTCTCACGTCGAGGCCACGCCCGCGCAGCCACCACGCTGCGCGGGCGTCGTGCTGCTCGCACGACCCGCTCCCCGGGGACCGCACGCCGTCGCGCACACGCGCGAGGGCCCCGGCGCCTGTGGCGCCGGGGCCCTCGACTCGAGGCAGTCCCGATCAGCTGGCCGGGACCTCGCCCTCCTCGCTGCGGACGAACGTGTAGGTGTTGTCCTCACCGAACTGGTAGACGCCGATGAAGGCGGAGGACGGGTCGTTGGCTTCGTTGAACGGGCCGACGCCGGAGACCGCCTGGTAGGCGATGTCCTCGCCGTCCTCGATCAGGCCCGAGCACTCCTCCCACCCCGTGCACTCCGTGCCGCCGTCGGCGCCGGAGACCGCCGCCATGTTGGCCTGGATCGCCTCACCCGTGGCCTCGCCGCCCTTGAGGGCCGCGAGAGCCGCCAGCATCGTCGCGTCGTAGGACTCCGGACCGTAGGAGAAGTCCTTGAGGTCCGGGTCGATGCCCTTCATCCGGTCCTGGAACTCCTGGGCCGGGAACGCGCCGGGCAGCGTGCCCTGCGCGCCGGTGAGCGTGCCGGCCGGGAAGCCGGTCTCGCCCTCGGTGCCGAAGTTCTGCAGGTTGCCGTCCACGAAGTACGTCTTGCTCATGTCCCAGCCCTGCGCCGCGAGCTCGCGCACGATGGTCGGGGTCTGGGTCGTGAACGTGAGGATCACGACGGCGTCCGGCTGGGTCGCGAGCGCGTCGCTCACGATCGTGCCGAAGTTCGTCTCGGTCGGGTCGAACTCCTGACCGGCGTTGCCGTAGGTGATCGCACCGCCCGCGTCCTCCACGACGCCCTGCACCACGTCGCGCAGCGAGATGCCGTAGGACTCGTTGAAGACGAGCACCGCGACATTGCTCGCGCCGTCGCCGACGATGAGGTTGCCGAGCACGTCGCCCTGGACCGTGTCCGGCGGGGCGGTGCGGAAGTAGAAGTCGGAGTAGCCCGACAGCGACGTGTCGGTGTTGGCCGGGGAGATCTGGACGATCCCGGCGCCCGTGATGTCGTCGACGACGTTCTTGGTCACCGACGACGACGCTGCCCCGATGACGACCTGGACGTCGGCGTTGATGAGCTCCTGCGCCGCCGCGATGCCGACGGCCGCGTTGTCGGCGTCGGAGGAGTCGGTCTCGGTGAGCTCGATGTCGGACCCGAACACGCCGCCGGCCGAGTTGATCTCGTCGATCGCGAGCTTCACACCGGCGATCTCGGGCGGGCCCAGCTGGGCGAGAGACCCCGTGACGGGGAGGAACGTGCCGAAGTGGAGCTGACCGCCCTCGCCCGAACCACCGGCGCTGGTGCCGTCCGATCCCGCCGTGGACTCGCTGTCCCCGCCCCCGCTGCTGCAGGCGGCGAGGACCAGGGCGAGCGCCCCGGCAAGCGCCGCAACCCGCGCGACAGATCGCTTCATGTGGTGTCTCCTTCGCTTGGCCGCCCGGACGGGCGGTCGTCGTGGCAGTAGACCACCAGCGGCGTGTGTCGGACGTGTGACACGTCGGTCACACCACCATCACGATTCGCAACGATGTGGTAACGGCGCACCCCCCGCGCTCGAGACAACTCGGGCGCGGGGGGTGCGGTGCCGTGCGTCGTGCGCAACGCCGACGGGAGGCTCAGTCCTCCGAGCCGCCGACCTGGTCGATCACGGCGTCGGCGACCTCGCGCATCGTGAGGCGACGGTCCATCGACGTCTTCTGGATCCAGCGGAACGCCTCGGGCTCGGTGAGCCCCATCCGGGTCATGAGCAGGCCCTTGGCCCGGTCGACGCGCTTGCGGGTCTCGAAGCGGTCCGCGAGGTCGGCGACCTCGTTCTCCAGGGCCACGATCTCGGCGTGCCGGTGCAACGCGATCTCGATCGCGGGCAGGAGGTCCGCCTGCGTGAACGGCTTGACGACGTAGGCCATGGCGCCGGCGTCGCGCGCCCGCTCCACGAGCTCGGTCTGCGAGAACGCCGTGAGGAGCACCACCGGGGCGATCCGGTCCCGGCCGATCCGCTCGGCGGCGGAGATCCCGTCCAGCACGGGCATCTTGACGTCCATCACCACGAGGTCGGGGCGCAGGTCCGTGGCCAGTGCGACCGCGGTCTCGCCGTCGCCGGCCTCGCCGACGACGTCGAACCCGGCGTCCACGAGGGTCTCGACGACGTCCATCCGGATCAGCGCCTCGTCCTCGGCGACGACGACCCGACGGCCCCTGCCGATGCCCGGCGTCGAGGTCGACGTCTCGTCCTCGGGCTCCTGCTCGTTCTTCTTCGCTGTGCTCACCCCGGTAGCGTAGTGCCCCGCGCGCCCCGGTAGCCCAACTGGCAGAGGCAGTCGGCTCAAACCCGACCCAGTAAGGGTTCGAATCCCTTCCGGGGCACCCACGCCTCGTCGAGTGGTGTGACCGTCGACATCGCGGGACGGCTCACCGGCGTCCGGGGACGTCGCCGGGCGGCTCGAGAAGCGACTCACGACACCGTCACCGAGCCGATGAAGTCCTCGCACCCGGCCACGATCGTCGCCTCGTCGTCGACCCACTGGCAGTACAGGTGAGCCACCTGGCCGCGACCGAAGATCCAGTACCCGAGGTAGGAGTAGCCGGAGCCGGGCAGGTCCACCACCTCGCGGACCGCGGGCAGCCCCGCGACCGACGTCTGGGTGGTCTCCTCGATCACCTCGGCGCCGTTGATCTCGTGGTACGTCGCGATCCGGTCGGTGATGTCGCGCCAGGAGATCATGTCGCACGTCACCGTGAGCGGCCCGAGGTCCATCTGCGGGTACACGAGCAGGTTGATGACGTCGAGCGACGCCTGCTGGTCGTCGGGTACCCAGTAGCGGGCGGTCCAGTCTCCCTCGACCGGGTTGTCCTCGTAGTATCCCGACGCCTCGTGGAAGCGCGGCGGGTCGGGCGCGGTGAGGGTGGTGAGGTCGACGTCGGCGACGAGCTCGCCGTCCTTCGGCGGTCGGCCGTCGCACTCGATGAAGCCGGGCGGGATCGAGCGGTGCGCCGTGGGCGCGCTCGCCGCGGTCGGATCGCCGTCGCCCTGCCCCCCGCCGTCGCCGTCGCCCCCGAACGGGACGCAGCCGGCGACGGCGAGCATCGTCACGAGCGCGGCCAGCAGCCTTCTCGCGTGGCTCGCCGTCGGCCCGGGACGCGCCAGGGCGCCGCGGTCCGAGGACCGCGGCGCCCTGTGCTGGTTCAGCCCTGCTCCGGCACGTGCCGGTCGGTGTCGTCACCGATCGTGTGCACCTGGATGAGGTTCGTCGTGCCGGCGTGCCCGACCGGGGCGCCGGAGACCACGACCACGCGGTCGCCGGGCACGGCCAGGCCGCGGCCCTGCAGGCAGCGGTCGACCTCGGCGACCATGGCGTCGGTGTGCGGGACCGTCGGCGTGACGATCGTCGTGACGCCCCACGACAGCGCGAGCTGACGGCGGGTGCGGGCGTCGGGCGAGAACGCGATGAGCGGCAGCTCCGAGCGCAGGCGGGACATCCGGCGGGCGGAGTCGCCGGACTGCGTGAACGTCACGAGGTAGCGCGCGTCGAGCGTCTTGCCGATGTGGTTCGCCGCCGCCGTGATGACGCCGCCGCGGGTGTGCGGGGTCCATGCGAACGCGGCGATCCGCTCCAGGCCGTGCTCCTCGGTGGCCTCGATGATGCGGGCCATCGTGCGCACGCACTCGATCGGGAACTGACCCACCGAGGTCTCGCCGGACAGCATGACCGCGTCCGCGCCGTCGAGCACGGCGTTGGCGCAGTCGGAGGTCTCCGCGCGGGTCGGGCGCGGGGAGCTGATCATCGACTCGAGCACCTGGGTGGCGACGATGACGGGCTTGGCGTTGCGCCGCGCGATCGCGACGGCCTCCTTCTGCACGAGCGGCACGCGCTCGAGCGGGAGCTCCACGCCGAGGTCGCCACGGGCGACCATGATGCCGTCGAACGCGTCGACGATCTCGGCGAGGTTCTCCACGGCCTGCGGCTTCTCGATCTTGGCGATGACCGGGACCTTGTAGCCCTCCTCGCGCATGATCGTGGCGACGTCGTCGTAGTCCTTCGCCGAACGCACGAACGACAGCGCGATGAAGTCGGTCTTGAGGCGCAGCGCCCAGCGCAGGTCCTCGATGTCCTTCTCGCTCATCGCGGGCACGGAGACCGCGACGCCGGGCAGGTTGATGCCCTTGTTGTTGGAGACCGGACCGGGCACCTCGACACGGGTCACCACGTCGGTGTCGGTCACCTCGACGACGCGGACCTGGACCTTGCCGTCGTCGATGAGGAGGACGTCGCCCGGCTTGCAGTCGCCCGGGAGGCCCTTGAACGTGGTGCCGACGAGCTCCTTGGTGCCCTCGACGTCGCGCGTGGTGATGGTGAAGATGTCGCCCACGGCGAGGTCGTGCTTGCCCTCCTTGAACCGCTCGAGGCGGATCTTGGGGCCCTGCAGGTCGACCAGGATGGCGACGGCGCGGCCGGAGTTCTCGGCGGCGGCGCGCACGTTCTCGATGACCGCGGCGTGCTCCTCCGGAGCACCGTGGCTGCGGTTGATCCGTGCGACGTCCATGCCGGCGTCGACGAGCTCCTGGATCTTCTCGGGGGAGGCGGTCGCGGGACCGAGGGTGCAGACGATCTTTGCTCTACGCATGAGTTCAGCCTAGTTGGGTCGAAGGGATGGACGGGAAGCCGGAGGTCCCACGGCGGCGCACGCCGGTGACCGGGGCGTGGCCGGTGGACGACGGCCAGGTGGCGCGCCGGTGCACCGCTCGTCTGCGCTCATCAGGGCACGGCGGGCAGGCGCGTCCGGCAAGGGGTCAGATCTGGAAGCCGCGGTCCTGCGGACGGACCGGGACGGGCAGCTCGGTCGCACCCGTGAGGTACTTGTCGACCTCGGCCGCGACGGCCCGACCCTCGGCGATGGCCCACACGATGAGCGACTGGCCGCGTCCGGCGTCGCCGGCCACGAAGACCCCCGGCACCGTGGTCGCGTAGTCCTCACCGCGCGCGATCGGCCCGCTCGGGGCGATCGAGACACCGAGCTGGTCCGACACGGCCGTGGCGTCGGGACCGGCGAAGCCCATCGCCACCAGCACGAGGTCCGCCGGGATCTCCTTCTCGGTGCCGACCTTGGGCACGCGCCGGCCGTCGGGCAGGTAGTCCGTCTCGGCGACCCGCAGGCCCTCGACGCGGTCGGTGCCGAGGATCTGCACGGTCGAGGCGAGGAACTTCCGCTCGCCGCCCTCCTCGTGCGAGGAGGACATCTCCAGCACGCGGGGGGTGGTGGGCCAGGGCTGGTCCTGGGGTCGCTCGACGGGCGGCTGGTAGCCGATCGCGAGCGTCGTGACCGAGCGTGCGCCCTGGCGCAGCGCCGTCCCGAGGCAGTCCGAGCCGGTGTCGCCGCCGCCGATGATGATCACGTCCTTGTCCGTGGCCGTGATCTGGTCGGCCACCGTGCGGCCGGCCACCACGGCGTTGGACTGGCTGAGGTAGGTCATCGCGTTGACGACGCCCGGCAGGGCGCGCCCCTCGACCCGCAGGCTGCGCGGCAGGCTCGCGCCGATCGCGATGACGACGGCGTCGAACCGCGCCCGCAGCTCGTCCCAGGTCGGGTCCTCGCCCACGGTCACGCCGGTGCGGAACCGGGTGCCCTCGGCCTCCATCTGCGCCACGCGGCGGTCGATGTGGGCCTTCTCGAGCTTGAAGTCCGGCACGCCGTAGCGCAGCAGCCCGCCGATCGCGTCGTCCTTCTCGAACACCACGACCGTGTGCCCGGCCCGGGTGAGCTGCTGCGCGACGGCGAGACCCGACGGCCCGGAGCCGACGACGGCGACCGTGGAGTCGGTGAGCCGGTCGGGCACGACCGGGTGCACGAGACCGCGCTCCCAGGCCTCGTCGATGATCGAGACCTCGATGTTCTTGATCGTGACCGGCGGCTGGTTGATGCCGAGAACGCACGAGTTCTCGCACGGCGCGGGGCAGATGCGACCGGTGAACTCCGGGAAGTTGTTCGTGGCGTGCAGCCGCTCGATCGCCTCCTCCCACTGGCCGCGCCACACGAGGTCGTTCCACTCGGGGATGAGGTTCCCCAGCGGGCAGCCCTGGTGGCAGAACGGGATGCCGCAGTCCATGCAGCGCCCCGCCTGGCGCGTGAGGTAGGGGCTGTCGCCCACCCGGTGCTCGTGGACCTCCCGCCAGTCCTGCAGTCGCAGGGGCACGGGGCGGGACTCGGGCAGCTCCCGGTCCCTTGTCCGCAGGAACCCGCGTGGGTCAGCCATGCGCGGCCTCCAGGATCTCCTCCCAGACGCCCGGCGCCGCCGGGTCGAGGCCGTCCGCTTCCGCCTGCGCGAGCGCCGTGCGCATGCGGCGGAAGTCCGCCGGCATGAGGCGCGTGATCCGCCCGAGCGTGCCGTCGAGGTCCGCCACGAGCGAGCGCGCCGAGGGCGACTCGGTCTCCTCCGCGTGCCGGCGCAGCAGGTCGGCGACGAGGCCGCGGTCCTCGTCCGCGAGCGGGGACACCTCGAGCTCGCCCGCGGCCACCGCCGCGCCGTTGAGCATGCGTTCGTCGAGGTCGAGCACGTACGCGACGCCGCCGGACATGCCGGCACCGACGTTGCGCCCGGTCCGGCCGAGGATCACCACGGTGCCGCCGGTCATGTACTCCAGCGCGTGGTCGCCGGTGCCCTCGACCACGAGGGTCGCGCCCGAGTTGCGCACGCCGAAGCGCTCGCCCGCGAGGCCGGACAGGAAGATCTCCCCCGACGTCGCGCCGTAGCCCACCACGTTGCCCGCGATCACGTGACCCGCCGGGTCGAACCGCGCCGCGCGGTCGGGCCGCACGACGATGCGTCCGCCCGACAGGCCCTTGCCGACGTAGTCGTTCGCGTCGCCGAACAGGCGCAGCGTGACGCCGCTGGGCAGGAACGCGCCGAGGGACTGGCCGGCCGAGCCGGTGAGCGTGACGTCGATCGTGTCGGTGGCGAGCCCCGCGTCGCCGTACCGCTTGGCGACCTCGTGGCCCAGCATCGTGCCCACGGTCCGGTTGACGTTGCGCACCGGGAGCGCGATGCGCACCGGCTCGCGGCGCTCGAGCGCGTCGGCGCTCAGCGCGATGATCTGCCGGTCCAGCGCGCGGTCGAGCGCGTGGTCCTGCTCCTGCACCTTGGTGAGCGAGGAGCCGGGCGCCGGCTGAGGCACCGTGAGCACGGGTGCGAGGTCGAGGCCGTTCGCCTTCCAGTGCTCGACGGCGTCGCGTGCGTCGAGCACGTGGACCTGACCGATCGCCTCGTCGAGGCTGCGGTAGCCGAGCTCGGCGAGCAGCTCGCGGACCTCCTGCGCGATGTACTCGAAGAACGTCACGACGAACTCGGGCTTGCCGGTGAACCGGGCGCGCAGCTCGGGGTTCTGCGTCGCGACCCCGACCGGACAGGTGTCCAGGTGGCACACGCGCATCATGATGCAGCCCGAGACCACCATCGGGGCGGTCGCGAAGCCGTACTCCTCCGCGCCCATGAGCGCCGCGACGAGCACGTCGCGACCGGTCTTGAGCTGGCCGTCGACCTGCACCGTGATGCGGTCGCGCAGGTTGTTCAGCACGAGGGTCTGCTGGGTCTCGGCGAGCCCGATCTCCCACGGCGTGCCGGCGTGCTTGAGCGAGGTCAGCGGGCTCGCGCCCGTGCCGCCGTCGTGCCCGGAGATCAGCACGACGTCGGCGTGCGCCTTGGACACGCCCGCCGCGACCGTCCCGACGCCGAACTCCGACACGAGCTTGACGTGCACCCGGGCCGAGGGGTTGGCGTTCTTGAGGTCGTGGATCAGCTGGGCGAGGTCCTCGATCGAGTAGATGTCGTGGTGCGGCGGCGGGGAGATGAGGCCCACGCCGGGGGTGGAGTGCCGGGTCTTGGCGACCCACGGATAGACCTTGTGGCCGGGCAGCTGGCCGCCCTCGCCGGGCTTGGCCCCCTGGGCCAGCTTGATCTGCAGGTCGTCGGCGTTCGTGAGGTACTCGGCGGTGACGCCGAAGCGGCCCGACGCGACCTGCTTCACGCGCGAGCGCCGCTCGGGGTCGTGCAGGCGCTCGAGGTCCTCGCCGCCCTCCCCCGTGTTCGACCGTCCGCCGAGCCGGTTCATCGCCCGCGCCAGGGTCTCGTGCGTCTCCTGCGAGATCGAGCCGTAGCTCATCGCGCCGGTGTTGAAGCGCTTGACGATCTCCGAGATCGGCTCGACCTCCTCGATCGGCACCGGCTCGCGGTACGGCGCGAAGCGCAGCAGGCCGCGCAGCGTCATGAGCCGGGTCGAGGTGTCGTTCACGCGCGAGGTGTACTTCTTGAAGATGTCGTAGCGACGCTCGCGGGTGGCGTGCTGCAGGCGGAACACCGTCTCGGGGTCGAAGAGGTGCTCCTCGCCGTCGCGCCGCCACTGGTACTCCCCGCCGACGTTGAGGCGCTCGTGCGCGACCTGGTTGCCGGAGGCCGGGTAGGCCTGCGCGTGCCGCGCCGCGACCTCGGCCGCGATGACGTCCAGGCCGATGCCGGACAGGCGCGACGTGGTGCCGGTGAAGTACTTCTCCACGAGCTCGTGGGACAGGCCCACCGCCTCGAAGACCTGGGCGCCGCGGTAGGAGGAGATGGTCGAGATGCCCATCTTGCTCATCACCTTGAGCACGCCCTTGCCGAGCGCCTTGATGAGGTTGGCCACGGCCTTCTCGGGCGTGACGGAGAGGTACCCGTCGTGCGCGAGGCTCTCCACCGACTCCATCGCGAGGTACGGGTTCACCGCGGCCGCGCCGTAGCCGATGAGCAGCGCGACGTGGTGCACCTCGCGCACGTCGCCGGCCTCGACGACGAGCGAGATCTGGGTTCGGGTGTGGTTGCGCGTGGTGTGGTGGTGCACCGCGGACAGCAGGAGCAGCGACGGGATGGGCGCGTACTCGGCGTCGGAGTTGCGGTCCGACAGGACGAGGAAGCTCGCCCCGTTCGCGACGGCGCGGTCGACCTGCGCGCAGATCTCCTCGATCCGCTCGGCGAGCGCCTCGGCGCCGCCCGCCACCCGGTAGGTGCCGCGCACGACGACGGCGCGGAACTTCCCGATCATCGACGGGTCGCGGTCGACCTTGACGATCTTGGCGAGCTGGTCGTTGTCGAGCACCGGGAACGGCAGCACGAGCTTGCGCGCGTGCTCGGGCACGTCCTCGAGCAGGTTGGGCTCGGGTCCGATCGCCCCGCCGAGGGAGGTGACCAGCTCCTCGCGGATGGAGTCCAGCGGCGGGTTCGTCACCTGCGCGAACATCTGCGTGAAGTAGTCGAAGAGCAGACGCGGACGCTGCGAGAGCACCGCGATCGGCGTGTCGGTGCCCATCGCGCCGATCGGCTCCGCGCCGGTGGCCGCCATCGGCGTGAGCAGGACGCGCAGCTCCTCCTCGGTGTAGCCGAACGTCCGCTGACGGCGCAGCACCGAGGCGGCGGTGTGCCGCACGTGCTCGCGCTCGGGCAGCTGGTCGAGGTAGACGGCGTGCTCCTCGAGCCACTGCGCGTAGGGCCGCTCGGCCGCGAGCGCGGCCTTGACCTCGTGGTTGGCGATGATCCGGCCCGCGCCGGTGTCGACGAGGAACATCTTCCCCGGCTCGAGGCGGCCCTTGCTCACCACGGTGGCCGGGTCGAGGTCGAGCACGCCCGACTCCGACGCGAGCACGACGAGGCCGTCCTCGGTGACCCAGTACCGCCCCGGGCGCAGCCCGTTGCGGTCGAGCACCGCGCCGATCAGGGTGCCGTCGGTGAACGTGAGGCAGGCGGGCCCGTCCCACGGCTCCATGAGCGTGGAGTGGTACTCGTAGAACGCGCGGACCGCGGGGTCCATCGTGGCGTGGTTCTCCCACGCCTCGGGGATCATCATGAGCACCGCGTGCGGCAGGCTGCGCCCGCCCAGGTGCAGCAGCTCCACGACCTCGTCGAAGGACTGGCTGTCGCTGGCGCCGGGCGTGACGACCGGCAGGAGCGGCGCGAGGTCGCCGAGGGCGTCGCTGCGCAGCATGCCCTCGCGCGCGGCCATCCAGTTGCGGTTGCCGCGCAGCGTGTTGATCTCCCCGTTGTGGGCGATCGAGCGGAACGGCTGCGCCAGCGGCCACGACGGGAACGTGTTCGTGGAGAAGCGCGAGTGCACGAGCGCGATCTCGCTCGCGTAGCGCGGGTCGGACAGGTCCGGGAAGAAGGGCTCGAGCTGCGAGGTGGTGAGCATGCCCTTGTACACGAGCGTGCGGCACGACAGCGAGGCCAGGTACAGCCCGAGCTCGCGCTCGACCCGCTTGCGCACGCGGTAGGCGCGTCGCTCCAGGTCCACGCCCGCGAGCTCGCGCGAGGGGTCGGCGATCACCAGCTGGCGGAACGTCGGCATGGTCGAGCGGGCGGTCGGGCCCACGAGGTCCGCCACGACCGGCACGTCGCGCCACGCCAGGAGGTCCATCCCCTCGTCGGCCACGATCGCGGCCACGCCCTCCTGCGCGGCCCGCGCCTCCTCGGCGTCCTGAGGCAGGAACACGGTCCCGACGGCGTACGAGCCCTCCGAGGGCAGGTCGGCGTCGACGACGTCGCGCAGGAACGCGTCCGGCATCTGTGTGAGGATGCCCGCGCCGTCGCCCGTGTTCACCTCGGCGCCCACGGCGCCGCGGTGGTCGAGGTTGAGCAGGGCGGTCAGGCCCGCGTCGACGATGTCCCGGCCGGGGGTGCCGCGCATGGTCGCGACGAACGCGACCCCGCAGGCGTCGTGCTCGTCGGCCGGGTCGTACAGACCCTGTGCCTCGGGGGCAGCGGTACCGGCTGGCAGGCTCCACTCGTGTGCCCAGCGCGCGGTGCTCATACGGCGACCGTCCCTCCCCCCGGTCCCAAGGCCGGGATCAACTCCTACTAGGTCGGGGACGCCGTCGGCCCTGGCGGCAGAATACCGGCCGACTACCCGTGCGGCGTACCCCGTCCGCCCGATGGTCCGGGGGGCTCGACGGGGTCGCCCGGTGCCGCGACGTCAACGCTCCCCTGACGCTCCGCGGGGTCCGAGACGCCGACGCCGTGCGGGGTTGTGATCGACCCGTCCGTGGGCTCGCCGTCGGACGCCGAGTCCGGCTCACTGTCGGACGCCGAGTCGGGCTCACCGTCGGACGCCGAGTCGGGCTCGCCGTCGGACGCCGAGTCGGGCTCGTCGGGCTGCCGACCCGGCAGCCACACCGTCTCGTCCCGACCCGGGTGTCGGCGCGTGGTCACGAGGAAGGCGACGAGCGCCGTCGTGAACACGATGATCGCGGTCCACACGTTGAGCCGCAGGCCGAGGACGTGCTGCGCGTCGTCGACGCGCAGCATCTCGATCCAGCCGCGACCCGCGGTGTAGAGCATGACGTAGAGCCAGAAGACGCGGCCGTGGCCGAGGCGGAACCGTCGGTCCAGCCAGACGAGGAACGCCGCGGCCGCGAGGTTCCACAGCAGCTCGTAGAGGAAGGTGGGGTGGAACAGCGTGCCGGCGGGAAAGCCGGCGGCCCGTGCGACAGCGTCGTCCACGCGCAGGCCCCAGGGCAGGGTGGTCGGGCTGCCGAACAGCTCCTGGTTGAACCAGTTCCCCAGCCGGCCCACGGCCTGCGCCACGAGCAGGCCGGGCGCGAGCGCGTCCGCGAACGGTGCGAACCGCAGGCCCGCACGGCGCAGCCCGATCCACGCGCCCACCGCGCCGAGCGAGATCGCGCCCCAGATGCCGAGGCCGCCCTGCCAGATGTAGAGGATGCGGACGAGGTCGCCGTCGGGGCCGAAGTAGGCCGCCGGGGAGGTGACGACGTGGTAGAGCCGCGCCCCGATGATGCCGAACACCACGGCCCACACCACGACGTCCGGGACCTCCTCGGCCGGTCCGCCGCGCGCGGCGTAGCGGCGCACGAGGATGCGGTAGGCGAGGAAGCCCCCGATGAGGATCGCGATGGCGTAGGCACGCAGCGGGAAGGGGCCGAGGTACCAGACCCCCTGCGACGGGCTCGGGATGCCGTCGGCGAGGATCACCGGCGCACCCCGGCCGCCAGCGCGGCCGCCGTCTGCGCCACGGCGTCGACGCCGCCGTCGCGCAGCGACCGTACGAGCGCCGAGCCCACGATGACGCCGTCGGCGAAGGAGGCCACCTCGTGCGCCTGCTGGGGCGTCGAGACGCCGAGGCCCACGCAGACCCGCGGCGCGCCAGCCTCACGGGTGCGGCGCACGAGTTCGCCTGCGCCGGCACCCACGCTCGAGCGCGTGCCCGTGACGCCCATCGTGGACGCGGCGTAGACGAAGCCGCGGCTCGCGGCCACCGTGAGCGCGAGGCGCTCGGTGGTCGAGCTCGGCGCGACGAGGAACACCTTGTCCAGTCCGTGCCGGTCGGCGGCGACGATCCACTCGGCCGCCTCGTCCGGGATGAGGTCGGGGGTGATGAGGCCCGCTCCCCCGGCCGAGGCGAGGTCGCGCGCGAACGCGTCGACGCCGTAGCGCAGCACCGGGTTGAAGTAGGACATCACGAGCACCGGAGCGCCCTCGGCGGCGATCGCCTCGACGGCGCCCATCACCTGTGCGACGCGCGTCCCGCCGCGCAGGGCGGTCTCGACGGCGGACTGGATGAGCGGGCCGTCCATCACCGGGTCGGAGTAGGGCAGCCCGAGCTCGACGACGTCCACGCCGGCGCGCACCATCGCGCGCGCCGCGGCGACGCTCGTGGCCACGTCCGGGAACCCGAGCGGCAGGTAGCCGACGAGGACCGCGCGGTTCTCCGCGCGCGCCGCCTCGACCGTGGCGGCGCTCGTGACGCGCGCGACGACGTCGGCCGGGGCGGTGGTGCCGGCGGTGCTGGTGCTGGTGGTGGCGCTGCTCGCGCTGATGGCGGTCATCCCCGGCCCTCCTGGTTCTCGTCGACGCCCGAGTCCAGGACGTCGAACCAGCGGCCCGCGGTCGCGACGTCCTTGTCTCCCCGGCCGGACAGGTTGACGAGCACGATGGGGGGCTCGCCGTCGGGCCGCGGCGCGAGGGTGCGGCCCGCCCGCAGCGCGCCGGCGAGCGCGTGCGCGGACTCGAGCGCCGGGATGATGCCCTCGGTGCGGCAGAGAATGCGGAACGCCTCCATCGCCTCGGTGTCGGTGACCGGCTCGTACGTGGCGCGGCCGGTGTCGTGCAGCCACGCGTGCTCCGGGCCGACGCTCGGGTAGTCCAGGCCGGCGGAGATGGAGTGGGTCGGCCGGGTCTGGCCGTCCGCGTCCTGCAGCAGGTAGGAGCGCGCACCGTGCAGGACGCCCGGCTCGCCGCCGGAGAACCGGGCGGCGTGCAGGCCGGTGGTCACGCCGTCGCCGCCGGCCTCGAGACCGAGGAGGGCGACGCCGTCGTCGTCGAGGAACGCGTTGAAGATGCCCATCGCGTTCGAGCCGCCGCCCACGCACGCGGTGACGAGGTCGGGCAGGCGGCCGGTGCGCTCGAGCAGCTGCGCGCGGGCCTCGTCCCCGATCACCCGGTGGAAGTCGCGGACCATCTGCGGGAACGGGTGCGGCCCCGTCACGGTGCCGAGCAGGTAGTGGGTGTGCTCGACGTTGGCGACCCAGTCGCGCAGCGCCTCGTTGATCGCGTCCTTGAGGGTGCGCGAGCCGATCGTGACCGGCACGACCTCGGCACCGAGCAGGCGCATCCGCGCGACGTTGAGCGCCTGCCGCTCGGTGTCCTCCTCGCCCATGTAGACGGTGCACTCCAGGCCCATGAGCGCCGCGGCCGTCGCGGTGGCCACACCGTGCTGACCGGCCCCGGTCTCCGCGATGACGCGCGTCTTGCCCATCCGCTTCACGAGGAGCGCCTGGCCCAGGACGTTGTTGATCTTGTGCGAGCCGGTGTGGTTGAGGTCCTCGCGCTTGAGGAAGACCCGGACGCCCGGCACGCCGTCGGCGGTGGCGACGTGCGCCGCGAACCGCGGCACCTCCGTGAGCGGCGAGGGGCGGCCGGTGTACTCGCGGTGCAGGCGGGCCAGCTCGACCTCGAACTCCGGGTCGGTCTTCGCCTTGGCGTACGCGTCGGCGAGCTCGTCGAGCGCGGCGATGAGCGCCTCGGGCACGAACCGACCCCCGAAGTCGCCGAAGTACGGGCCCTGCACGTCCGCGAGCGGGCGCGCGCCCTCGGGCGCGGTCGGTTCGGGCGCCGCGGTCTCGGGCGCCGCGGTGTCGGGCGCTGTGGCGCGCTCCTGCGGTGTGGTCATCACGTTCCTCCGGTCCTGCGTGGTGCGGGCGCCCTCGTCGGGCGCCGTTCGTGGCGGGTGGTCGCGACGCGGCACACCCGCTCCTCTCACGCCCGCGCGGCGGGCGCGGCCGTGTCGTCCGAGCCGTGCGGCGCGGGCGTGGCCCGGTTCAGGGCCGCCGGGCGCGCAGCGCCGGGTGCGCGCCGACCGCCACGAGGTCGGCGACGGCGGCGCGGGGGTCCGCGGACCGGACGAGCGTCTCGCCGACGAGCACGGCATCGGCCCCGGCCTGGGCGTACTCGAGCACGTCGCGCGGGCCGCGGACGCCCGACTCCGCGACCCGGCAGGCCCAGTCCGGCAGCGCCTCGGCGACGCCGGCGAACGTGTCGCGGTCCACCTCGAGCGTGTGCAGGTTGCGCGCGTTCACGCCGATGATGCGCCCGCCCGCGTCGATCGCGCGGTGCGCCTCCTCGACGTCGTGCACCTCCACGAGGGCGGACATCCCGAGCGAGTGGACGCGCTCGACGAGCGACGTGAGCACGGTCTGCTCGAGGGCCGCGACGATGAGGAGCACGAGGTCGGCGCCGTGTGCCCGCGCCTCCCACACCTGGTAGGGCGAGACGATGAAGTCCTTACGCAGCACGGGGACGTCGACCGCGCCGCGCACCGCGTCCAGGTCCGCGAGGCTGCCGAGGAACCGACGCTCCTCGGTCAGCACCGAGATCACCGAGGCACCGCCGGCCTCGTACTGCTGCGCGAGCGCGGCGGGATCCGGGATCGGGGCGAGCGGGCCCTTGGACGGGCTCGCGCGCTTCACCTCGGCGATCACCGCGATCGCGGCCGGGTCCTTGAGCCGGTCGTGGCAGGAGCGTGCGCTCGGCTGCTGCTGCGCGAGGGCCTTGAGGTCGTCGAGGCTCGTCTGCGCCTGCCGGGTCGCGACGTCCTCGCGGACCCCGGCGACGATGTCCTCCAGCACTGTCACGCCGGCGTTCCTCCCGTGTACCCCTGCTGAGCACTGCTGACCGCTGCGTCCTGCCCCGGCGCCTGCGGCCGCCGACCCGGCCCGGGCCGGCGCGCCAAGCCTAGGCCAGCCGGAGGACCACTCCGGCCCACGTCCGTCGCCCGCCCGAACCACGGACACGCATCGACGCGTGCGGACGGCGGGCGTTCCGCGTGCGGACGGCGAACCTCAGGGACGGCGGTCGATCCGCGTGCGGACGGCGAACGTCAGTGACGGCGAACGTCAGCGGGCGGCGAACCTCAGGGGACGGCGAGCGGTCCAAGGTACGGCGTGAGGGCCGGGACGTTGCGCAGCACCCAGAATGCGAGGACGAGCCCGAGGCCGACCCAGGCCAGCCAGGCGGGTGGGCTCCAGGGCGGCCGGTCGGCGCGCGCGTCCGCGAACCAGCGGGCGGTGAGCGCGAGCACGAGCGGCAGCCCGACCACGACGAGCGGGTTGTACGACCACGCCGAGGCGACGTCGCCGTGCAGCAGGTCGGCCGTGGCCCGCATTCCCCCGCAGCCGGGGCACGCGATGCCGAGCAGCAGGCTCGGGCAGAACCCGTACGAGCCGGCCACGTGCGGGCTGCGCAGGACGAGCAGCACACCGCCGCCGACGGCGAGGGCCGCGATCGTGGTCGGCAGGGACCAGGAGCGCCCCGAGTCGCGCGCGGCCACCTGCGCGGGCCGGACGGTCGCCGCAGCTCCGGCCGGACCGGCCCCCGCGGCGAGGGATGCGCCGTCCGGCGACGGGCCGACCCTGCCGGCGGACGCTGCGGTCCGTGCGGGCCCGCCGCGTCCCGGACGGGTGTCGGTCATGGCAACTCCCGACGGGAGGGCTCCCGATCGCTCAGGAGAGCTGGTTCATGATGTCCTGGAACTCCGTGGAGTTCAGGACGACGACGAGCATGACGATGCCCAGCACGATGCCGACCGCGCCGGCGACGATCCCGACCATGCCGAGCCGGGAGTTCGTGGCCTGGCCCTTGCGACCCGCGCTGACCGAGACGGCCCCGGTGACGACGGCGGCGATGCCGAGAAGCACCGCGATCCAGTTCATGCAGAACAGCACGACGCTCGCGATGCCCAGGCTCATGGCCACGACGCCGACGGCGTTGCGCGGCGGGCGCTGACCCTGCGTCGCGTACGGCGCGGCGTACTGAGCCGGGGCGCCGTAGGGGCCGCCGGACTGTCCGTACCCGGGCTGCTGCGCGTAGGGGTCGAACGTGCCCTGCCCCGGCGCTCCGCCCTGCCCGCCCCAGGCGGACTGGGGCGGCTGGGTCGGGGGCGTCGGCGAGCCGTACGGGTTCGCTCCCGGTCCCGACTGGGGTCCCTGCGGGCTCTGCGCGCCCTGGCCGGCGGGCGCACCCGGTCCCGCGCTCCCCCACGCCGGCTGCGGCGCGGCGGGGCGCTGGTCCTCGGGCAGGCGGACGCCGTAGCGCGGCTCCTCGGGCGGGGTGGGCGGGGTCGGGGAGTAGCTCATCGTGTGGTGTCGTTCCCGTCGAACGGTCGGGACGCCCGGTCGGGGCGTCGGGATGCTGGGGCTGGTGTGCGGGTGCTGCAGGGTCCGTCTCGGGCCCGACGCGGGATCGACCACGTCCGGCCGGGCCGGGGCCCGTCCCGGGAGGGTGGCCTAGTCGCGCGAGCGCGCGTGCGGCTGACCGTGGCCCGCGGCGCGGAGCGCGGCGCTGCCGATCAGCGTCACCACCACCCCCACGAGCCCGGCGATCGTGAGCGGCATGACGTGCGCGATCAGCCCGGCGCCCACGAGGGCGGAGGTGATGATGAGGCCCCACGTGAGGAACCACCCGGCGAGCGTGCGACCCTCGTTGTGGAACGGTGACGCGGGCGGGAGCTTGTCGCCCTCGGGTGAGACGAGCTTGAGCTGGCGCTCGGTCACGGGGTCCTCCAGGAGTTCTCGGGCCAGGTGTCAGGCGAGGTCGCGGGCAGGTGTCGGGGCGATCACCGGCGGCTCGGTGGCGTCGACGACCGTCGACTCCCCGCGGGCGCCGGTACCCCTCACCCTACTGGTCAGCCCCGGGCGGACGGGTCCTCGCCCCGCGTCAGCGCGTCCCAGTCGTCCACGGCCGCGCGCGTCGCACGCGCGCGGTCGCTCGCCTCGGGCGGGCCGGCCGCCGTCGCCCGCCCGGTCGCGCCGGTCGCCCCGCGCGAGGCGACACCCTCGCCGTCGGGCGCCTCGCCGTCGGGCACGACGCCGTCGGGCACCTCCGCGACGGCGAGCGACGGCGCGGCGGCGCCGACGCGCTCGAACCGGTCACCCCGGACCGGCCGCGCCGGGGCGAGGGCGAGCAGCACGGCGCCCGCGAGGAGCAGCACCGAGCAGCCGACGGCGACGCCCGGCCACGGCGTCGCGCTCGGCTCCCCCGCGAGCACCGGGACGCCGGTCGCCTCCGCCGCCGCGGTCGCCAGCGCCGACTCGGCCCGGCCCGCGCCGGCCACGAGCTGCTGGACGAGCCCGGCGGCCGCGAGCACGACGAGCCAGTCCACGATCCGCGCGAGCACGCCGCGCGCGAGCAGTCGCGCGACCACCCCGGCCGCGACGACGAGCAGCAGCGGGCCGGCGAGCGGCACCGCGGTGAGCCCGTCGGCCGACACCGTGGAGGACCCGACGGCGTCCACGGGCGCGGTCCACCAGGTCGCCGCCGCGGTGGCGAGGGTGCCGAGGGCGCCCGCGACGAGCAGGAGCACCCCGAGGCGACGGGTGCTCATGCCGGGTCCACGAGCCGCGCCGCGACCTCGATCGCGCGCAGCACCGCCGCGGCCTTGTTCCGGCACTCCTCGTGCTCGGCCTGCGGGCGCGAATCGGCGACGATCCCGGCGCCGGCCTGCACGTACGCGGTCCCGTCCTTGACCAGCGCCGTGCGGATGGCGATGGCCATGTCGAGGTTGCCCGCAAGGTCGAGGTACCCGATCGTGCCGCCGTACACCCCGCGCCGCGCCGGCTCCAGGTCGTCGATGATCTCCACCGCGCGCGGCTTCGGCGCACCGCTGAGAGTCCCGGCGGGGAACGTCGCGACGAGCGCGTCGAGCGCGCCGGCACCCGGCCGCAGCGTGCCCGTCACGGTGGAGCAGAGGTGCATGATGTGGCTGAACCGCCGCACGTCCATGAACTCGCTCACGCGGACCGTGCGCGGGTCGGCGACCTTCGTGAGGTCGTTGCGGCCGAGGTCGACGAGCATGAGGTGCTCGGCGCGCTCCTTCGGGTCCGCGAGCAGCTCCTCCTGCAGCTCCACGTCCTGCGCGGCGTCCTTCCCGCGCGGTCGGGAGCCAGCGATCGGGTACGTCATCACCGCGTCGCCCGTCACCTGGGCGAGCGTCTCGGGACTGGAGCCGACGACGGCGTAGGGCTCGCCGTCAGGCCCCGCGAGGTGCACGCAGTACATGTACGGACTGGGGTTGAGCGCGCGCAGCGCGCGGTAGACGTCGATCGGCTCGGCCGGGCAGTCCACGTCGAAGCGCTGGGACAGCACGACCTGGAAGACGTCGCCGTCGCGGATGTGCTCCTTGGCGCGCAGCACGGCCGCCTCGTACTCGGCGGGCGTGCTCCGCGCGCGCACCTCGAGGGGGGCGCCGCCCGCGGGACGCACCGCGTCGACGGCGGCCGGCACGTGCGCGAGTCCCGCGTGCATGGCGTCGAGCCGTGCGAGCGCCGCGGCATGCGCCTCGTCCACGCGCTCGTCGGTGCCGTCGCCGTTGATGGCGTTGGCGATGAGCCACACCGCGCCGTCGCGGTGGTCGACCACGACGAGGTCCTGCACGAGCGCGAGCGAGACGTCGGGCACGCCGAGCTCGTCCGGTGAGGAGGGCACGAGCGTCGGCTCCCAGTACCGGATCGCGTCCCACCCGATCGACCCGACGAACCCGCTGGTCAGCGGCGGCAGGCCGGCGACCGGCTCGGTCCGCAGCAGGCGCAGCGCCTCCCCGAGCACGTGCACCGGGTCGCCCTGGGTCGGCAGGCCGGCGGGGACGTCACCGCGCCAGACCGCCTCGCCGTCGCGCGCCGTGAGGATCGCGCGCGAGGACACGCCGACGAACGAGTACCGGCTCCACGTGCCGTCCGCGGCCGCGGACTCGAGGATGAACGTGCCGGGCCGCGCGTCGGCCAGCGCGCGGTAGATCCCCACCGGCGTCAGCGAGTCGGCGAGCAGCTTGCGCACCACGGGGATGACGCGGTGGGTGGTCGCGAGGTGGCGGAACTCCGATCGACCCGGCCAGGTGCCGCCCCACTCGAGGTCGGCGGGCAGAGACACGCTCGCGTGGGTCGGGATCGTCACGGCGCGCTCCCGACGACGGCGCCGAGGTCGCCGCCGGCCTCGAAGCAGCTGCGCGAGCCGGTGTGGCACGCCGCCCCGACCTGCTCGACCCGCACGAGGAGCGCGTCGCCGTCGCAGTCCAACGCCACCGAGCGCACGTGCTGCGTGTGCCCCGACGTGTCGCCCTTGCGCCAGTACTCCTGGCGTGAGCGGCTCCAGAACGTCACGCGGCCGGTGGTGAGGGTGCGGCGGACCGCCTCGTCGTCCATCCAGCCGAGCATGAGGACCTGCAGGGAGACGTCGTCCTGGACGATCGCGGCGACGAGGCCGTCGGCGTCCGGCTTGAGGCGCGCGGCGACGCCGGGGTCGAGCTGTTCGGTCACCGGATCATCCTTCCACGCGGGCGCGGGGCGGCCGGTGGCGTCGCGGTGGAGCGCGGGCGGGGCGCGGACGGAGCGCGGGCGGGGCGCGGGCGGAGCGCGGGCGGGGCGCGGGCATGGCGCGGCGGAGCGCAGGCGGGGCGCGGTCGCGGCACGGGCGGGGCATGATCGGGTCATGAGCGACGCCCCCACCCTCGACGACGACCTCACCACCGGCCCGCGCGGCACACTCGTCGCGGCGCTGCGTGGCGTCCCGCCCACGGCGCCCACGCTGTGCACCCTGTGGCAGGCGCGCCACCTCGCGGCGCACGTCGTGATGCGCGAGCGCTCGCCGCTGCGGATCGCCGGCGCGACCCTGCGCCACCGCGACGCCGCTCGTGAGCGCGGCGACGAGGTGGCGACCCTGGCCGACTACGAGCGGCTGATCGAGGACGTCGCCGCGGGTCCCTCACGACTCCTGCCGACCGCGTGGTTCCCGATGACGAACGTGCTCGAGTTCCACGTCCACGCGCTCGACGTCGTACGCGCACCCGCCGAGGACGCCGCGCCCGCCGCCTCCGCGCCGGTGCCGCTCGGCCCGCGCACGCGCGCGGCGATCTGGCGCTCGGTGTCGGGGATGGCCCGACTGCGGTACGGCCGCCCGGCGCCCCGGGGCGGCGTCGGCGTCGTGCTCGTCGTGCCCGGCGGTCCGCGCGCCGTCGTCGCGCGCGGGGACGCCTCGGTCGTGGTGACGGGCGAGGAGCTCGAGCTGGCGATGGTCGTCACCGGCCGCGAGCGTGCCAGCCTCGCGACGCTGTCGGGCCCGGACGACGCCGTCGCCGCGTTCCGCGCCGCGACCGGGTGGGACGCCCCCGGATCGGACGCCGCGGCGGGCTGACGAACGCGACCGAGCCCGGCGACGAGCCCGCACGCCGCGCTCGTCCCGGCCCGACTCGTCCCGTGCCGTCTCCTAGGTCGTCGACACCAGCCACGACCGGAACAGGTGCGCGTACACGCCGTCGGCGGCGACGAGCTCCTCGTGCGGCCCGACCTCCACGACCCGCCCGTGGTCGACCACCACGACGAGGTCGGCCTGCTGCGCCGTCGAGAGCCGGTGCGCGATCGTCACCGAGGTCCGGCCCGCGACGACGCGCGCGAGCGCGCGCGAGGTGCGCAGCTCGGTCGCGGGGTCGACGGCGGAGGTCGCCTCGTCGAGCACGAGCACCGGCGCACCCGCGAGGTGGGCGCGGGCGAGCGCGACGAGCTGCCGCTCCCCCGCCGAGAGCTGCTCGCCGCGCTGCCCCACGGGTGAGTCCAGCCCGAGCGGCAGGGTCTCGACCCAGTCGGTCAGGCCCAGCTCGGCGACGGCGCGCACCACGTCCTCTCGCGTCGCGTCGGGCCGCGCGTAGGCGACGTTGCGCGCGAGCGTCGTGTCGAACAGGAACCCCTCCTGCGTCACGGCGACGACGTGGGCCCGCAGATCCTCCTCCGCGACGTCGCGCAGGTCGACGCCGCCCACGCGCACCACGCCGGCGGCGGGGTCCACGAGCCGGGTCAGCAGGCGCGCGATCGTCGTCTTGCCCGACCCGGTGCGGCCGACGACGGCGACGCGCGCCCCCGCGGGCAGGCGCACCGACACGTCGTGCAGCACGGGCGGGGAGTCCGGGTAGGCGTACGTCACGCCCGCCAGCTCGAGGTCGAGCGGGCCGTCGGGCAGCGGGCGGGGCCGCCGCGGCGGCGGCACCGCGAGCGGGGTCTCGAGCAGCGAGAGCACACGGCGCCAGCCGGCGACGGCGTTCTGCAGCTCGTTGAGCACCTCGGTCGCGTTCTGCACGGGGCCCACGAACAGCTGCACGAGGAACAGGACGGCGAGCAGGTCGCCGACGCTCAGCTCGCCCGCGATCCCGAGGAACGCGCCCGCGACCACCACGACGGCGAGCGCCAGTCCGCTCAGCAGCACGCCGACGGAGAACGCGAGCGCGGCGAGCGTCTGGGCGCGCACGGCGGCGTCGCGGTGCTGCGCCACCGCGTGGACCAGGCGGCGTGCGGTGCGGTCCGCGGCCCCGTACGCGCGGATGGTGTGCGCCCCGACCACGGCCTCGCTGACCGCCGAGAGCATCGCGCCGACGCGCAGGCGGACCTGCCCGAAGGCCGCCGTGAGCCGGCGCTGCGCGCGCGGGGCCACGACCGCCATCGGCAGCAGGCACAGCCAGACGAGGGCCGCGAGCTGCCAGGAGTACCAGGCGATCGCGACCGTCGCCGCCGCGATCTGGAGCGAGGACAGGATCAGCGTGATCCCGCCCCACTGCACGAACATGCTGATGGTGTCGACGTCGGAGGTGACCCGGGACGTCAGCGAGCCGCGCCGCTCGGCGTGCTGGGTGAGCACGGCCAGGTCGTGCACGTGCCGGAACGCGGCGACGCGCAGCTGGGCCAGCCCCGCCTCGGTCGCGGCGAACAGCCGCGCGTTCGCGATGCCGGACAGGACCGAGGCGACGACGAGGACGAGCGCGGCCCACGCCGTCGTGCGCAGGACCACCCCGAGGTCGACGCCGCCCGCGGCGAGCAGACCGTGGTCGGTGGCGCGCTGCACGGAGAACGGGACGACGAGCCGCCCCAGGGTCGCGAGCGTCGCGAGCAGGAGCGTCACGCCGAGGCCGCGGCGCAGCGCCGGGGACTCGCGCAGGCCGCGCCGCACGGTGGCGAGCACGCCCAGCTCGGACGCCGGCGCGATCGTCGCGGCGCTCACGAGCGGTCCCGGTCGTAGGCGGTGAGCAGCGCCTCGAAGCCCGCGTCGCGGGCGAGGAGCTCCGCGACGGTCCCGACGTCGACGACGGCACCGGCCTCGAGGTGCACCACGACGTCCGCCTGGGCGATGGTCGCGGGCCGGTAGGCCGCCATCAGGACGGTGGGGCCGCCGTCGTGAGCTCCGTGCTGGTCGGGTGCGCCGTCAAAGGTCGCGAGCTCGGCGAGGATCGCGCGCTCGACCACCGGGTCGAGCGCGGACGTCGCATCGTCCAGCAGCAGCAGGCGGGGGCGGCGCAGCAGCGCGCGGGCGATCGCGAGCCGCTGGCGCTGACCGCCGCTCAGCGTGGTGCCGCGCTCCCCGAGCGGGCTGTCCAGGCCGAGCGGCAGCGCGCGGACGACGTCGTCGACGTGCGCACGCCGCAGCGCGTCCCACACGAGCGCATCGGGCACGGGTGCGTCCCCGGGCGCACTGAGCGTGACGTTCTCGCGCACCGTGTCGTCGAAGACGAACGCCTCCTGCGCGACGTAGGCGACGTCGCGGGCGAGCCGGGTGCGAGGGATCGCGCGCACGTCCTCGCCGTCGAGCTGCACGACGCCCGACGTCGCGGGCGTGAGCCGGCCGACGAGGTCGAGCAGCGTGGACTTGCCCGACCCGGTCGGGCCGACGACGGCGACACGTGCGCCGGACGGCACGGCGAGCGTGACGTCGCGCACGAGGTCGAGCGGCCCGGCCGGGCCGGGCACGCGCAGCCCGACGCCGCGAAGCTCGAGCCGGGCGCCGCGGGGCCGGGCGCCGCGGGGCCGGGCGCCGCGGGGCCGGGAGGCCGAAGGAACGTCGACCGGGTCCCGCCGGGTGGGCACTGCCTCGGACACCGGGTCGGCGACTGTGTCGGGCTGGATGTCGGGCTCACGCGGCGCGTCCAGGACGCCGGCGATCCGGGCGTGCCCCACCAGCGAGCGCGGCAGGTCCCCGAGCACGAACCCGATCGCGCGGACGGGGAACGTCATGACGCTGAGCAGGTAGGCGGCCGTCACCACACCGCCCGCCGCGACCCGGCCGACGTGCACGCCCTCCGCGCCGACCACGAGGACGAGCAGCGTGGCGAAGGCGGGGATCGCGTCGAGCACGGGGTCGAACACCGAGCGGATGCGGCCCACGCGCGTGTTGGCGTCGCGCAGCTGCTCGGTCGCGTCGCGGAAGAGCGCGACCTCGTGCGCCGCCGTGCCGAGCGTCTTGACCACGGACGCGGCCTCGAAGCTCGCGTGGGCCACGTCCGCCACGTGCGCGCGCTCGGCCTGCGCGCGCGAGACGGCCGGCGTCATCGCGCGGCGGTACACCGCGTTGGCGACGAGAACCGCGGGCAGCACGGCGATCCCGATCACGCCGAGCCAGACGTCCGCGGCGAGCATCGCGCCCGCGGCCATGACGAGCATGACGGCCACGCCGATCGCGAGCGGGAGCGGGACGAACACCTCGCCGGCCGCCTCGGCGTCGGCGCTGGCGTGCGAGAGGAGTGCGCCCGTGGGGTGGCGGCGGTGCCACGCCATCGGCAGCTCGAGGTAGGCACGGGAGACCCGGCGGCGGTGGTCGGCCTGCACGTCGAACGCCGCGATCCCCGCATAGACGCGCCGCAGCGCGACGCACGCGGCGGTGACGAGGCCGACGATCAGGAGCGCGCCGCCGGCGAGCCAGATGTCACGGTCCGCGACGCCGTCGCCGGTGAGCGCGGGCACGATGACCCCGTCGGTGATCCGCCCGAGCAGCCAGCCGGCGGCCACGGTCGCGCCGCCCCACAGCGCCGAGGCCGCGATGGCGACGGCGAACGCACGCGGGCTCGCGGCGATGCCGCGCCGCAGCAGCGTGAGGGAGCGGCGCAGGAAGCCACCGGTGATCGTCGCCGGCTGGCGAGACGGTTCGTGGGCAGCCCGATGCGTGGAGCCGGGCTCGGCCTCGGGGGTCGGGGCGGTCACTCCCCGGTCACCGGACGACGTGGCCGGCGGCGCGCAGCGCGTCCTTGACCTCGCCGACCGACAGCGTGCCGAAGTGGAAGACGCTCGCGGCGAGCACGGCGTCGACGCCGGTGGCCGCAGCCACGACGAAGTCCTCGACACGTCCGGCGCCGCCGCTCGCGACGAGCGGGACGTCGACGACGTCGCGCACCGCCGTGAGCATCTCGACGTCGAACCCGGCGGTGGTGCCGTCCGCGTCGATCGAGTTGAGCAGGATCTCCCCCGCCCCGCGGTCGGCGGCCTCCGCGGCCCACGCGACGGCGTCGAGCCCGGTGCCCCGGCGTCCGCCGTGCGTGGTCACCTCGAAGCCCGACTCGGTGGGTGTGCCCGCCGGGCAGCGCCGCGCGTCCACCGACACCACGACGACCTGGGCGCCGAAGCGCCGCGCGATGTCGGTGATGAGCTCGGGTCGGGCGATCGCGGCGGTGTTGACGCCGACCTTGTCGGCGCCGGCGCGCAGCAGCGCCTCGACGTCGGCCACGCTGCGCACCCCGCCGCCCACGGTGAGCGGCACGAACACCTGCTCGGCCGCGGCCGTCACCGTCTCGAGCGTGGTCGCCCGGCCGTCGGAGGACGCCGAGACGTCGAGGAACGTGATCTCGTCGGCGCCCTCGGCGTCGTAGCGGCGGGCGAGCTCGACCGGGTCGCCCGCGTCCCGCAGGCCCTCGAACCGGACGCCCTTGACGACCCGCCCGGCGTCGACGTCGAGGCAGGGGATCACACGCAGGGCGACACTCACCCGTCCACCCTAACGGGGCACGAGGGCCTATCCGGTGGGTGCGTCGGTGGCGCCCGCGGTGGGGTCGCCACCGGGCTGGCCCTCGGTCCCGGACGGGCCGACCGCGACGTCGCCCGTGGCGAGGATGTCGGCGACGTAGACGAGCGTGTCCTGCCCGTTGCCGTCCGCCGGCGGCACGACGACGAGGACCTGCGAGCCCACCGTCTGCTCGACGAGCCCGGCCAGGAGGCCGGTCGGCAAGTCCGCGAGCGCCACGGCGCGCGGCGCCACGCCCCACGTCGAGTCCGCGACGGCGCCGTCGGACCAGCGCACCGCCACCAGCTGCAGCACCACGGACTGGCCGAGCGTCACCTGGGGGCCCGCACCCTTGATGAGCACGGTCGAGGCGACGCTGACGGGCGGCGCGGCGTCGGGGATCGCGACGGTGGGCGCGCCGTCGTCGGCGAGCGTGACGGTCGGCATCGCCGGGAGCGGCTCGAGCGGCTCCCCCTGCGCACGCAGCGGGAGCAGGTCCAGGACCAGCACGTGGGGGTTCGGGTCGGCGTCGGTGCCGAGCTCCACGCGGAGCAGGCGCGAGCCGATCGTCGCGCCCTCGAGCAGGTCGTACAGCGGCTGGCCGAGGTCGTCGACGCTGAACGTGCGGATCTCGGGCAGGCCCTCGTACGTGTCGGCGACCACCTCGCCCGTCGTGACGTTCTCGGCCAGGTAGTCCGCGAGGACGCTCTGACCGTCCACGAGGACCGGGCCGTCGCCCGTGACGAGCGTGGCGGTCGACGTCTCCCCCACCGTGAAGCCGTCCGGGATCGTGATCGTGGGCCGGATCCCGAAGTCCCCCGCCACCTCGATCGTCGGCGCCGCACCCGGCTCGGGCGCGGTCGTCGGCGTGCAGCCGGCGACGGCGAGCACGAGGGCGCCCAGCACCGCAAGTCCGCCCAGCGCACGCCGGCCGCGGCGCACCGACCGCGCACCCGGCGCGCCCGTGGAGCGGCCGCGCGGCGTCGCGACGGCGGCGCTCACGACCGCATGCTCTCGATGAGCCGGTCCACCCGCTCGTCGTGCGACCGGAACGGGTCGGCGCACAGCACCGTGCGCTGGGCCGCGTCGTTGAGCTTGAGGTGGACCCAGTCGACCGTGTGGTCGCGCCGCGCCTCCTGCGCGGCGCGGACGAACGACCCGCGCAGGCGTGCCCGCGTGGTCTGCGGGGGCTCCTCGGTCGCCGTCTCGACCTCCTCGGGGGTGGTGAGGCGCCGCACGAGCCCGCGTGCCACGAGGGTCCCGAGCAGGCCGTCCGCGGGCGAGATGTCGTGATAGGCCAGCAGCAGCCGGGCGATCCGCGGGTCGGTGAGGCCCACGCCGTGCCGCTCGGTGTAGCGGTGCACGAGGCGCTCCTTGATCGCCCAGTCCAGCTCGGTGTGCACGAGCGTGTGGTCGCCGGTCGCGACGGCGCGCAGACCCCGCTCCCACAGGTCCAGCACCCAGGCGGTGCTCGCCGAGTCGTCTCCCGTGCTCGCGACGAAGTCGCGCGCCTTGCCGAGCAGCTCGTCCTGGATGTCCAGCGCCGTGATCGTGCCGCCCCCGCCACGCGCGAGGCTCGCGCGCCCGGTGATGTCGTGGCTGATGTCGCGGATCGCCCGGACCGGGTTCTCCAGCGTGACGTCGCGCAGGTGCACGCCGTTCTCGAGCATCCGCAGGACGAGGTCGGTGGTGCCGAGCTTGAGCATCGTGGTGGGCTCGGCCATCGTCGAGTCCCCCACGATGACGTGCAGGCGGCGGTAGGCCTCGGCGTCGGCGTGCGGCTCGTCCCGGGTGTTGATGATGGGCCGGGACCGGGTGGTCGCCGAGGACACGGTCTCCCAGATGTGGTCGGCGCGCTGGGAGAAGCAGTACCGCGCCCCGCGCGGACCCTCCAGGACGTGCCCGGCACCGGTGAGCAGCTGCCGCGTGACGAAGAACGGCACGAGCACCTCGGCGGTGCGCGCGAAGTCCGAGCGCCGGCGCAGGAGGTAGTTCTCGTGGCACCCGAACGAGTTGCCCACCGAGTCCACGTTGTTGCGCAGCAGGTGCAGCCGCCCGGGCAGACCCTCGGCGGCCATCCGGTCGTTCGCGTCCTGGGCGAGGTCGGCGAGGATCCGCACTCCGGCGGCGTCCTGCACGACCGCCTGGTGGATGTCGTCCGCCTCGGCCGTGGCGTACTCGGGATGGCTGCCGACGTCGAGGTAGAGGCGGGCGCCGTTGCGCAGGAACACGTTGCTGGACCGGCCCCACGCCACGACGGTGCGGAACAGGTAGCGGGCGGCCTCGTCGGCCGACATCCCGCGGTCGTCGGGGCTCGCGCAGGTGATCCCGTACTCCGTCTCGAGCCCGAAGATCCGCCGCGTCTGCACGCTCGGGCGAGCCACGCCGTCGGGAGCCGCCGCCGCGGCCGGCGCGCTCACGCGAGGTCCTGCGACGTGCCCCGCGAGACACTTTGCAGCACCGGGTCGTGCGGGCCGAGGCGACGGAACGCCCGGCCGGGCACGCCGCGCTCGAGCACCGCGGCCTCGAGCTGCTGCGCCTCGATCGGCGCCGGCGCCTCGCCGTCGCGCGCCTCCAGCGCGGTGCGGGCCAGGGCGAACGCGTCCGCGAGGCTGAGCCCGGCACGCCAGCCCTCGCCCACGAGGCGCGTGCGCAGCTCGGCGTCGCCGCCGATCACCACGAACCCGGGCTCCTCGCCCAGCGCACCGTCGAACGAGAGCCGGTAGAGCTGGTCGTCCGCGGGGGTCGGGCCGACCTCCGCGACGACGAGCTCGACCTCGTACGGCTTGGTCTCGGACGTGAACACCGAGCCGAGCGTCTGCGCGTAGGAGTTGGCGAGCGCGTGCACCGTGACGTCGGAGCGGTCGTAGGAGAAGCCGCGCAGGTCCGCGTAGCGGATGCCTGCCACCCGCAGCGACTCGAACTCGTGGTACTTGCCGACCGCGGCGAACGCGATCCGGTCGTAGATCTCCGAGATCTTGTGCAGCGCGCGGGAGGGGTTGTGGGTGAGGAACAGGATCCCGGCGTCGTACGTGAGCACGACGACGGAGCGACCCCGCGCGATGCCCTTGCGCGCGTAGTCGGCCCGGTCCTTCATGAACTGCTCGGGCGAGACGTAGAACGGCGTGCTCATCGGGTCGCTCCTCAGTCCCGTCGCGCCTGGCTGCGCAGCGCCAGGATCCGTTCGACGTGCCCGGCGAGCTCGAGGTCGCCGATGCGCCGGTACCCGCCCTCGTCCACGACGGCGACGACGGGGAAGATGCCGCGCACGAGGTCGACGCCCCCGGTCGCCGAGTCGTCGTCGGCGGCGTCCAGCAGGGACGCGACGGCGATCTCGACGCCCTCGGACTCGGTGAGGTGGGTGTGCCAGAGGTTCTTCAGCGTGCCGCGGGCGAAGATCGCGCCCGACCCGATCGCGTGGTGGTTGCGCTCGGCGTAGCGCCCGCCGACCGCGTCGTAGGAGTACAGGCGGGCCGCGGCCGCCGCGGCGTCGAAGCCCGCGAGCAGCGGCAGGGCGAGCAGCCCGCGCGCCGCGAGCTCGAGGTTGGCGCGCACGAGGTGCGCGAGGCGGTTGGCCTTGCCCTCCAGCGACAGCGGGGTGCCGACGATCTTCTCGTAGTGCTCGAGCTCGAGCTGGAAGAGGCGGACGAGCTCGAGGCCGATGCCCGCGGTGCCCGCGATGCCGATGACGCAGGAGCGGTCGGCGGGGAACACCTTCTCGATCTCCCGGTGCGCGATCATGCTGCCGGCCGTGGCGCGCCGGTCCCCCGCCATCACCACGCCGCCCGCGTAGGACAGCGCGACGATCGTGGTCGCGTGGGTCTGCTCCGGCGCCGGGGCGACGTCGAGCCGCGCACTCACGACGTCGGGCGCCACGACGCGGGCGAAGTCGAGGAACGACATGCCGGACACGTCGAGGTAGGCGGGTCCGAGCCCGCCGCGGGCGCCCGAGCCGTGACCGGCGGTCACTGCCCGCCCTTCTGGACGAACCCTCGCACGAACGACTCCGCGTTCTGCTCGAGGACGTCGTCGATCTCGTCGAGCAGGTCGTCGACCGCCTGCGTGTTGGCCTGCACAGCCGCGGGGACCGGGGCGTCGGGCTCCTCGCCGTCGCCGCGGGCGGGGGTGTGGTGCTGCTGGGTCATGGCCGTCTCCTCCTGCCGAACGGGCTCGTCGATCCTATGCCGAGGCGGGCGCGGCGGACGGGGGGATCGCCTCCGGCGTCGCGCCGGTGAGGCGCGCGAGCAGCGCTCCCGCGTCGGGCGAGGCGTCCAGGAGCGGCCCCAGCAGCGCGCGCGTGCCGCGGGTCGGGTCCGTCATCGGCACGCGCACCAGCGTGGGCTCGCTCGGCACGTCGAGCACGAGCCCGTTCCAGCCGGCGGCGGCCACGGCGTCGGGGTACCGGCGCACGGCCTCGCCGCGGAAGTAGGCGCGCGTGTCGACCGGGGGGTGCACGACGGCGTCGCTCACCTCCTGCTCGGTGGCGAGGGTCGCGACGGCGCCGGCGGCGCGCAGGCGGGCGTAGAGGCCGCGCTCGGGCCGCACGTCCGACCACTGCAGGTCCACGGCGGCGACCTTCGCGTGGTCCCACGCGAGGTGGTGCCGCGCCCGCAGGGCCTCGAGCACCTGGAGCTTGGCGAGCCACTCGACCTCGCGCGCGGCCGCCGGGCGGTCGCTGCGCAGGAGCCCGAGGAGCCGGTCCCAGGTCGCCACGACGCGCGCCTCGTCCTCGTCCAGCCGGTCGGTCAGCACCTGGCGCACCCCGTCGAGGTAGGCGCGCTGGATCTCCCAGGCCGTCGCCGTGCCGCCGTCGGCCAGCTCGAGCCCCTCCTCGAGGGTGAGGTCGCGGCTGACCCGGTGCACGGCGTCGACCGGGTCGGCCAGCGCCAGGCCGGCCCACGCGTCGGGCACCGCGAGGACGCCGGGAGTGTCGCCGTCGGCGGCGGGGTCTGCCGAACCGCCCAGGACCGCGGCCTCGAGCACCCCGAGCACGAGCGACGTCATCCCGAGCTTGAGGTAGGTCGCCGTCTCGGAGCAGTTGGCGTCGCCGATGATGACGTGCAGGCGGCGGAACCGCTGCGGGTCGGCGTGCGGCTCGTCGCGGGTGTTGACGATGGGGCGCCGCAGGGTCGTCTCGAGCCCGACGTGCGCCTCGATGTAGTCGGCCCGCTGCGAGAGCTGGAAGCCGGGCTCCTCCCCCGCCTGGCCCAGGCCCACCCGGCCCGCCCCCACGAGGATCGTGCGGGTGACGAGGAACGGGGTCAGGTAACGCACGAGCTCGTCGAACGGCACGTCGCGCCGCACGAGGAAGTTCTCGTGGGTGCCGTAGCTGGCGCCCTTGCCGTCCACGTTGTTCTTGTACAGGTGCACCTCGGGCGTGTGCGGGTTCGCCGCGAGCGTGCGCACGGCGGACAGCATGACCTCCTCGCCCGCGCGGTCCCACCGCACGCCGTCCAGGGCCGAGGCGACCTCGGGGCTGGAGTACTCGGGGTGGGCGTGGTCGACGTAGAGCCGTGCGCCGTTGGTGAGCAGCATGTTCGCCGCCGCGGGGTCGTCACGCTCGAGGTCCTGCGGCCGGTGCCGCCGCAGCAGAGGGCCGTCCAGGTGGCCCGGGTCCGCGTCGTCGCCGCTGGGCGCGGGCCGGTCCGGGTCGTCGGTGAGCTGGCTGGGGTGGGCCGCGGCGCCGTCCAGGCGCCACCCGCGCGCGTCGCTGAGCGGGTCCTCGCCCTCGTAGCTCCACCGCGTCCGGCTGCGCCGGCCGCTCGCCTGCGCGTACGCGGCCACGACGAGCGCCGAGAGCGCCATCGGGTTCTGCCGCACGCCGTCGCCGCCGAGGATGCCGTACTCGGTCTCGATTCCCATCACCCGCACCCGACCAGGCTACGTCTCCGCCGACACCGACCCTCCCGCTCGGGCGCGACGCCCTCGCGGAGCCGGCGCGACGCCCTCGCGGAGCGGCGCGACGCCCTCGCGGAGCCGGCGCGACGCCCTCGCGGAGCGGCGCAACGCCCTCGCGGACAGGGAGGAGGGTCAGAGGTACTGGCCGGGGTTCGCGATCGTCTCCACCGAGCGGGGCGCCGGCACGGCGGCCGAGCCCGCGATCTTCTGCACGATGGTGCGCACGAAGACGATCCGCTCACCCTTGCGGCCCGAGACACGCGCCCAGTCGTCCGGGTTGGTGGTGTTCGGGAGGTCCTCGTTCTCGTGGAACTCCGCCGTCACCGCGGTGAGCAGGTGCTGCACCGAGACCCCGCGCGGAGCGCCCGCGAGCACGTCCTTGATGGCCGACTTCTTCGCGCGGTCCACGATGTTGCGCATCATGGCGCCGGACGCGAAGTCCTTGAAGTAGAGGACCTCCCGGTCCCCGCTCGCGTACGTGACCTCGAGGAACTCGTTCTCCGCGCCCGTGGAGTACATCCGCTCGACGGTGGCGTCGATCATCGCGGCGACCGTGGCGTCGGCGTCGCCGCCGTGCCGCGCCAGGTCGTCCGGGTGCAGCGGCACGGTGGGCAGCAGGTACTTGGCGAGGATGTCGCGCGCGGCCTCGGCGTCGGGCCGCTCGATCTTGATCTTCACGTCGAGGCGCCCCGGGCGCAGGATCGCCGGGTCGATCATGTCCTCGCGGTTGGAGGCGCCGATGACGATGACGTTGTCGAGGCGCTCCACGCCGTCGATCTCGGCGAGCAGCTGGGGCACGACCGTGGTCTCGACGTCGGAGGAGATGCCGGTGCCGCGGGTGCGGAAGAGCGACTCCATCTCGTCGAAGAAGACGACGACCGGCACGCCCTCGGCGGCGCGCTCGCGCGCCCGGGCGAAGATCAGCCGGATGTGCCGCTCGGTCTCGCCGACGAACTTGTTGAGCAGCTCGGGGCCCTTGACGTTGAGGAACGACGAGCGCACCGCGCCCTCGCCCGCCGCCGCCGAGACGGTGCGCGCGAGCGACGCCGCGACGGCCTTGGCGATGAGCGTCTTGCCGCACCCGGGCGGCCCGTACAGCAGCAGGCCCTTGGGCGGGGTGAGGCCGTGCTCGCGGAAGAGCTCGGGGTTGCCGAACGGCAGCTCGACGGCGTCGCGGATCGCCTCGATCTGGTCGGCGAGGCCGCCGATGTCGGTGAACTCGACGTCGGGCACCTCCTCCAGGACGAGCTCCTCGACCTCCGAGCGCGGGATCTTCTCCAGCACGAAGCCCGATCGCGTGTCGATCGTGAGGGCGTCGCCCACGCGCACGCCGGTCTCGGCGAGCTGTCCCGCGAGGCGGGCCACCCGCTCCTCGTCGGCGCGGCCGACGACGAGCACGCGGTCGGCGCCCATGACCTCCTTGACGCTGACGATCTCGCCCACGTTGTCGAACCCGCCGACGGCGACGAGCGCCATCGCCTCGTTGAGGCGCACCTGGACGCCGGGCCTCAGCCGCGCGCGGTCGACGGCGGGTGAGACCTGGACGCGCATCGTGCGGCCCGCGGTGACCACGTCGGCGGAGGAGTCCTCGTTCGCGGTCAGCAGGACCGCGTAGCTGCCCGGCGGCGTGGTGAGCTTCTCGACCTGCTCCTTGAGGTCGACGAGCTCCTGGCGCGCCTTGACGAGCGAGGCGACGAGCCGCTCGTTCTTGGCCGCGATCGACGCGAGGTTACGCCTGGCCTGCTCGATGTCGTCCGACACGGACCTCTCCTCTCGGCTGGCGGTCAGGGCCTGCCTCCAGGGTAGGCCGACTCGCGCGGGGAGTTCAGTCGGTCTCGTCACCTGGGCGGGCCGTCGCGGCCGACCGGGCCGCTGCGGCCCGCAACGCCGCGCTCTCCCGGCCCGCCTTGCGCGCCTTCTTCTCGGTCACCACGGGCTCGCCGAAGTCGGCCGGGCTCCAGTCGTCCCCGATCTGGACCCGGGCCGCGTCGGCCGCGAGCTGCTCGGCGGCCGCGGCGTCCTCGGTCTGGGTGGCCTTCTGCGGGCGACGGCGCCGCAGCGGCGGCTCGACCCCGGGCGCCATCCGGCGCGCCGTGACGAGGAACCCGGTGTGCCCGACCATCCGGTGCTCCGGCCGCACGGCAAGCCCCTCGAGGTGCCAGCCGCGCACGAGGCTCTCCCACGCCGTCGGCTCGGTGAACCGGCCGTCGGCCTTGAGGTCCTCGGCGAACCGGGACAGCTGCGTGGCGGTGGCGACGTACGCGATCACCACCCCGCCGGGCGCCAGCGCGTCGGCGACGACGTCGATGTTCTCCCACGGTGCGAGCATGTCGAGCACCACGCGGTCCACGCTGCCGGGCACGCGCAGGCGCGGCAGGACGTCGGCGAGGTCGCCCGTGGCGAGCTCCCACGCGGGGTGGTCGGCGCCGAAGAACGCCTCGACGTTGCCGCGCGCGATGACCGCGAAGTCCTCGCGGCGCTCGACCGACAGGAGCGAACCACCGTCGCCGACGGCGCGCAGCAGCGACATCGTCAGCGCACCCGAGCCGACGCCCGCCTCGACGACGCGGGCGCCCGGGTAGATGTCGGCCATCGCGACGATCTGGCCGGCGTCCTTGGGGTACACGACCGCGGCGCCGCGCGGCATCGACAGCACGTGGTCGGCGAGCAGAGGGCGCAGCGCGAGGTAGGCGACCCCGAGGGTCGTCTCGACGACGGTGCCCTCGGGCCGGCCCACGAGGTCCTCGTGCCGGAAGTAGCCGCGGTGAGTTTGGAAGGACCCGCCCGGGGTGAGGGTGATCGTGGCGGGCCGGCCGCGCGGGTCGGTGACCTGCACGCGGTCTCCCCAGCGCAGCGGGCCGCGGCGCAGCGCGGCTCCGGTGGGCTCGGCGCGCGGCTCGCCGTCGTGCGCGGCGGCCGGCTCGCCGTCGTGCGCGGCGGCCGGCTCGCCGTCGTGCGCGGCGGTGGACGCGCCGTCGAGAAGGTCCACTGCCTCGTCGTCGTGCTGGTCGTCGCTCGGGTCGGTCACGGGCGACGAGCCTACGGGAGGCCTCCGGCGGCTCGAACGCGCACCTCGAGCACCCCACCCATTCTCGCGACGGGTGGGCGCTCGATCGAGCCACCCGATCAACGGTCCATCCGCTCATCCGTGCCGCGAAGGCGCTGCGCGCTACCGCCCCGGCGGCTGCAGCGCGGCGAGCAGGACGTCCCGCGGAACCACGCCGAGCACGCCGTGCTCCGAGACGGCGACGAGCACGTCGCTCGCCCCGATCCCCCGCGCTACCTGGCCGAGCGCGGCCGATCCCTGCAGCGCCGTGACCACCGCGGTGGCCGGCAGCGCGCGCGCCACTGCGGTGAGCGGCGTGCTCGGCCGGACCGGCCCCGGGACCGCGGCGAGGGCAGCGGGATCCGCGACGCCCACGACGCTCCCCGCGGGGTCGACGAGCACGATCGCCGGCGGGGCCACGCCCCACGGCGCGGCCGGGACGGCGGCCACGCTGGCGCGCACGTCCACGACCTGCGCGGGCCGCAGCAGAGGTCGCAGGTCGAACCCGGCGGCCGACCGACGCGCGCGGCCCAGCCGGATCGACTGCGAGGCGCCGCTCCAGACGAGGTACCCGATCACGGCGGCCCACGCCGCGCCCATGAGAGTGGGCTGGCGACCCTGCGCTAGCGGCACGAGCAGGAACCACGCGACGATCACGCCGGCGAGCACGCGTCCGACCCAGCCGGCGCCGATGGCGCCGGTGTCCCGGTCGCCGGTGACCTTCCAGACGAGCGCCTCGAGAATGCGTCCGCCGTCCAGGGGGCTGCCCGGCAGGAGGTTGAACACCGCGACGATCGCGTTCGTGTAGGTCAGCGACGCGAGGATGACGGCGGGCAGGCCCGGCTCGACCACACGCAGCAGACCCCAGCCGACGACGGCGAGCACCCCGTTCGCCAGCGGTCCGGCGGCCGAGACCAGGGCCGAGACGCCCGGGGTGCGCAGGTCCGACCCGAAGCTCGTGTGACCGCCCCAGAACGTGAGCACGTACTCGCGCACCGGCAGCCCGAGCGCCTTCGCCGCCCCGCCGTGGGCGAGCTCGTGCGCGAGAACGGAGGCGAACAGCAGGATCGGGAAGCTCGTCGCGGCCAGCACGGCCACCGGGGTGGACAGCCGCGGCGCCGCGAGTTGCACGGTGGGCAGGAAGAGCAGCGTCAGGACGGCCGCGACGAGGAGCCAGCTGGGCGCGAGGTAGACGGGCGTGCCGCCCACGCTGCCCAGTCGCCAGCGTCGGGCGCCACCCCCACCGGCGATCGTCACGAGAGCTCGGCGTGCGGGGTGCTGGGCTCGTCGGGAGCGTCCGCTGCGTCGCCTGCGTCTTCCGCGCCGGCGGCGGCCGCGCCGGCGGCGGCCGCGAGCAGCCCGGCCAGGTCAACGCCGTCCAGCGTGCTCAGCCGCGCGAGGCCGGGTCGGGCGGGTACGTCCACGAGGTAGGGCACCGCGACGGTGCGGGCGCCGGACGCGAACGCTGCCTGCACCCCGGTCGCCGAGTCCTCGACGGCGACGCAGTCCGTGATGGCGACCTCGAAGAGCTCCGCGGCCCTCAGGTACGCCTCGGGGTCGGGCTTGCCCCGGGTGACCATGTCCCCGGCGACGATCTCACCGATCGCACCCGCCGGCAGCACCGCGGCGACCACCTCGGCCTGCACGCGCCAGGACATCGTGACGATCGCCTGCGGGATCCCGGCAGCGTGTGCCTCCTCCACCAGGGATCGGGCGCCGGGGCGCCACACGGGCCCGTCTCGCTCGACCCTCGCGTTCACCTCGCCGACGAGCCGGCGGGCGATCTCGAGCGGGGGCAGGTCGACGCCCCGGTCGCGCATGATCTCGGCGCTGACGAGGAGGTCGTGGCCGACGAGGGTGAGCCCGTCCTCGTGGCTCCATGGCACGCCGTGCGAGGCCATGAAGTCCGTCTCCGCCTGGATCCAGATCGGTTCGGTGTCCACGAGAGTGCCGTCCAGGTCCCAGAGGATCGCGGCCGGGCGGGGGGTGCGGAAGGCGTCGGTCACCGGGCCATTCTCGCAGCCGCGCGGCGCCCTCCCCGAGCTCCGGGGACCGACTCGTACGCTAGGCGGGTGACCGACCTGACGCCGATCCTCGTGCTCGCCGCCTTCGAGGGGTGGAACGACGCCGGGAACGCCGCGAGCGACGCCGTCGCCCTGGTGGCGACCGCCTGGGACGCCCGCACCGTGGCCACGCTCGACCCGGAGGACTACTACGACTTCCAGGTGAACCGGCCGATGGTGACGCGCGGCGACGCCGGGGCCGAGCTCGCCTGGCCGTCCACCCGCGTCTCGGTCGCCACCTCGCCCGTGACCGGCCGGCGGGTCCTGCTCGTCCAGGGCATCGAACCCTCCATGCGCTGGCGGCAGTACACGGACGCGCTGCTCGACGTCGTCGCACAGTGGTCCGGCGAGGCGGCGGGCGTCCCGACCGTCGTCGGGGTCGGCGCGCTGCTGGCGGACGTCCCGCACACCCGGCCGATCCCGGTGCAGAGCACCTCGGACGACCCGGCCGTGCAGGAGTCGCTCGGCCTGGACGCGTCGGAGTACGTCGGCCCGGTCGGGATCATCTCGGTGCTCACTCACCTCGCGGCGCAGCGCGGCATGCAGAGCCTGTCGGTCTGGGCCGCCGTGCCCCACTACGTGGCGCAGCCGCCCAGCCCCAAGGCCACCCTCGCGATCGTGTCGGCGCTCGAGGAGGTCCTGTCCGAGCCGCTGCCGGTCGCCGACCTCGTCGACGAGGCGCGGGCGTGGCAGCGCGGCGTGGACGAGCTCGCCGAGGAGGATCCAGAGATCTCCGAGTACGTGCAGCAGCTCGAGGAGGCCAAGGACACGGCCGAGCTGCCCGAGGCGACCGGCGAGGCCATCGCCCGGGAGTTCGAGCGCTACCTGCGCCGCCGCGACCCCGGCCGCTGAGCCGGTGCGCTAGAGCGCGACGCCGAGCAGCGCGTCCACGGCGTCGCGCACGAGCCGCGGGGCATCGGGGTCGACCGGCTCCCCGACCGCGGTCCCCATCCCCCCTGCCGACGGTCCCGTGACCTCGCCGACGACGGCGCAGCGCGCCCAGGCGTCCACCGCCACCAGCGCGCGGGGTGCGTCGAGGTCGTCCGCGAGCGCGGCGCGCACGGCGTCCAGGAGCGCGGCGCCGTCCGGACCGGAGGGCTGCGCGACCGCGGCGCGCCAGAGCGCGAGCCGCTCGCGCGCCGCGACGAGGTCGCTGTCGGCGTACTCCCAGCCCTCGCGGTAGTGGTGCGCGAGCACGGCGAGGCGCACGGCCATGGGGTCCTCGCCGTCGGCGACGAGCCGGGAGACCAGCACGAGGTTGCCGCGCGACTTGCTCATCTTGTGGCCCTCGTACGCGATGAGCCCGACGTGCACGTGCGCGCGCACCGGCCGCGCCGCTCCGGTGAGCAGGCGCAGGTGGCTCACCGACATGGCGTGGTGCGGGAACGCGAGGTCGGCACCGCCGCCCTGGACGTCGAACGGCGCCCCGAGCGTGCGTGCGGCGATCGTCGCGCACTCGATGTGCCAGCCCGGCCGTCCCGCACCGAGGGCGTCCCCGTCCCAGGCGGGCTCGCCGTCGCGCTTCGTGCGCCACAGCAACGGGTCGAGCGCGTCGCGCTTGCCCGGCCGCTCGGGGTCCCCGCCGCGCTCGGCGAACTCGGCGAGCCGCTGCTCGCGCCGGGCGGGATCGGCGACGTCGAACGCCGGGTCCGCGGCGAGCGCGGCGTACACGTCGCCCTCCCCCGCGCCGTCGGCGGCGTCGGGCGGGGCGGGCACGGCGTACCCCGCGCCGTCGGCGACGAGCCGCTCGACCGCGCGCACGACGTCGGGAATCGTCTCGACCGCGCCGAGGTAGTCGGTGGGCGGGAGCACGCGCAGGTGCGTCATGTCGGAGCGGAAGAGGTCGGTCTCGCGCTCTGCGAGGGCGCGCCAGTCCTCGCCCGTGGCGGCGGCGCGCTCGAGCAGGGGGTCGTCGACGTCGGTGACGTTCTGGGTGTAGCGCACGTCGTAGCCCAGGTCGCGCCACGTGCGCACGAGCAGGTCGAACGTGAGGTAGGTGGCGGCGTGCCCCAGGTGCGTCGCGTCGTAGGGCGTGATGCCGCAGACGTAGAGGCTGGCCCGCTCGGGGCCACCGACCGGGAGGCTCGCGCCCGTGACGGTGTCGGTCACGCGGACGGGCCGGGAGGGGCCGGCGGGCAGGACGGGGACGTCGGGGGTCGGCCAGGAACGCACCGGAGAACCCTAACCGCGCGGCCGCGCCAGCTCCGCATCGCGGGTGCCGCGGGCCGCCACCTCGCGGATCGGCTGTGCGACCACGTGCGCGACCACGTGCGCGACCACCGGCATGGCCGCCCGCACGACGGCGGCGCCCCGTCCGTGCCGAGCCGAGCGCCTCTGCGCGTCGCGCGCGGCGGCGCACACCGCCGGTCGCCGCCGGGCGCACAATGACCCCGTGCGCACCGAGTACCGACTGACCGACGAGGGTGAGCTCCTCGACCCGCGCACCACGCCGCCGGAGGTCTTCGCCGCGGCGCGGCGCCGGTGGATCGTCGAGCTCCTGCCCACGGACCCCGGTCGGTGGCGCTCGATCCAGACGGACGCGCTCAGGGAGTGCGGCATCAGCACCGATGCCGGGATGTCGCTCAAGCACCTCGCGGACACCGTCCTGGGCGCGCACGTGCCCGCGTCGATGCCCGACGACGTGATCGCCATGCGGGTCGCGATGCCGAAGCTGTCCGACGGCGTCTCGCCCGTGAAGGCGCCGATCGTGAACATCATCACGCAGCGCGACCGCGCCGTGACGTCCTCGACCGACTCCGGCGCGCTCAAGAAGCTCGTGGAACGCGTGCGCAGCCTGCCGCCGGCGCGCCGGCGGGGCGCGTTCGTCGTCGTCCGCTCGCTGCTGTCGCTGTCCCTCGAGCACGCGACCGACGTCGCCGACCGCGTCACCGCGCGCACGGCCGAGCTCGAGGACCAGGTGTTCTCCGACGTCGACGACGACGACGTCACCACCGACATCTACCGCCTCAAGCGCGCGATCGCCGACGGTCGCCGTCGCCTGCTGCCGGTCATCAACCGGCTCAGCCTCGTCACGGAGGTGGACGACGCCGAGCTCGGCGAGGACGCCGTGGCCCACCTCGAGCGCATCGAGGCCGGGTTCCGCCGGGTGGCCGACGCGCTCGACACCGACGACCGCCTGCTCGGGGACATGCTCACCGCGCAGATGACGCTCGTACAGGTGCAGCAGAACGGCGACATGCGCCGCATCTCCGCCTACGCCGCGCTCATCACGGTGCCGACGCTGATCGCCGGGATCTACGGGATGAACTTCGACCACATGCCCGAGCTGCACTGGCTGCTGGGCTACCCGGCCTCGCTCGCGCTCATGCTGGTCGTGGTGCTCCTGCTGCGGCGCGCGTTCCGCCGGTCCGGCTGGCTGTAGCGCGCCTCGACGCCGGGCCGCCCGGCGTCGTGCCTCAGCTCCCCGCGGTCGGCGTGAGCGCCCCCGTGAGCAGGAGCAGGACGATGAAGCCCGCGAGCGCGAACCGGTAGACCGCGAACGGCACGTAGCTGCGGGTGGAGACGAAGCGCAGGAACCACACGATGACCGCGAAGCCGACCACGAACGCCACGATCGTCGCGAGCAGGGTGGCTCCGCCGCTCACCGCGAGCGTGGTGTCGGTGTGCCCGCCGAGCGCCTTCGCCAGCTGGTACAGGCCCGAGCCGAGCACCGCGGGGATCGCGAGGAGGAACGAGTACCGCGCGGCCGCCTCGCGGGTGTAGCCCATCGCGAGGCCGGCGGTGATGGTGCCGCCGGACCGGGACACACCGGGGATCAGCGCCATCGCCTGCGCGAAGCCGTAGAGGATGCCGTCCCGGCCGTCGAGCGCCGTGAGGTCCTTCGTCTGGCGCCCCCACCGGTCGGCCAGCCACAGCAGCGCACCGAAGAACGCGAGCGTGAACGCGGTGAAGCGCAGGTCGCGCAGCGCGCCCTCGATCGCGTCCTGGAAGAGCACGCCGAGCACGACGATCGGGATCGAGCCGGCGATGATCAGCCAGCCCATCCGGGCGTCCGGGTCCTCGAGGCGGAAGGGGCTGCGCCAGCCGTCGGGACCGCGCAGCTCGCGCAGCGTCTGGAACCAGCGCGTGAGGATCCGCCAGATCGTGTACCGGAAGTAGACGATGACCGCCAGCTCCGTGCCGATCTGGGTCACCGCGGTGAACGTGGCGCCCACGTCCTGCCCGTCGAGCATGAGGGCCCCGACGATGCGCAGGTGCGCCGACGAGGAGATGGGGAGGAACTCCGTCAGGCCTTGCACCAGGCCGAGCACGACTGCTTGCCACCACGTCACCCGGTCAGGGTAGGGGTCTCGTAGGCTCCAGGGATGCAGCCACGGCGATCAGGATCCAGTGGGCTGAGTCTCTCCCCCGTCGGCCTCGGCACCATGACCTGGGGCCGCGACACCGACGTGCACGAGGCTCGGGCCCTGCTCGAGGCCTACCTGGACGCGGGCGGAAAGCTCCTGGACACGGCCGCCGGCTACGGCGAGGGGCGCGCCGAGGCGACCGTCGGCGAGCTGCTGGGCGACGTGGTCGCCCGGCGCGACGTCGTGCTGTGCAGCAAGGCGGGCGTGCGCACCACGCGAGACGGGGTGCGGATCGACGCGGGCCGCGGAGCGCTGCTGGACGACCTTGACACCACCCTGGCGCGCCTGCGCACCGACCACCTGGACCTCTGGCTGGTCCAGGCGCCCGACCCGCGCACTCCGGCGGAGGAGACGGTCGGCGCGCTCGTGCACGCCGTCGCCACGGGGCGCACCCGGTACGTCGGCCTGTCCAACCACCCGGGCTGGGCGACGGCGCAGCTCGCCACCCTCGCACGCGCCGCGGGCGTGCCGTTGGCGGGGGTGGAGGTGGAGTACTCGCTGCTCGAGCGCGGCATCGAGCGGGAGGTGCTCCCCGCGGCGGACGCGCTGGGGCTAGGGGTGCTCGCCTGGTCGGCGCTGGGGCGCGGGGTCCTCACCGCCAAGTACCGGCGGGTGCGCCCCGCCGACTCGCGCGCGGCGTCCGCGCACCTGCGTGCGTTCGTGGAGCCCTACCTCACCGAGCGCGCCGCGCGCGTCGTCGAGGCGGTCGCGACAGCGGCGTCCGGGCTCGGGCGCAGTCCCGCCCAGGTGGCGCTGGCGTGGGTGCGCGACGCGCCCGGGGTGACGTCCGCCCTGGTCGGGCCGCGCACCGCGGCCCAGCTGGCGGACGTCGTCGACGCGGCCGACCTGGTGCTGCCCGAGGAGATCCGGGCGGTGCTGGACGAGGTGACCGCGCCGCCCGCGGGGTACCCCGAGCGTCGCTGACGCGTCGTCGCGAGGACGAACGGCGGGGCGTCAGGCCTCGTCGCCGTCGAAGTCCTCGTCGTCGTAGTCCTCGTCCGAGTCGCCGTCCTCGTCCTCGTCACCCTCGTCGTCGTCCTCCTCCTCGTCGTCGTAGACGTCAAAGGGGGTGTCCACCCCGTAGGCGGTGAACAGCGCGTCGTCGTAGGTGTCGAAGGCGTCGGCGAGGGTGCCGGCGGTGGTGAGGACGGGTTCGGCGTCGGGATCCCGGTTGATGCGGGCCGCCTCCAGGTGTGCCTCGAAAGCGGCGACGAGGCGGTCGAGGGCGGCGCGCGGGTCCGTAGCCATGCCACAACCCTATCGGTCCGTCCGGCACAATGGCACGACCACGACCCCGCGGGAGGAGCCACCTTGGACGCAGTGCCCACGACCTCGTCACGCGGCGCCACACCGCCGCCGCCGCAGGAGTTCCGCGTGCTGACGCTTCCGCGCGAGGCAAGCCGCTCGGAGGTCAGGACACTGCTCACCCAGGAGGCCGAGTACGGCCACTGGGAGCTCGCGCGCTCGGTGCTCTACGTCGGCGGGGTGCGCAAGGTCTGGCTGCGCCGCCGACTGCACCGGGTCGCCTCCACGCTCTGAGCCCGGCCAGCCGGCGACGCACCGGGTGCGCGGCCGGCAGCCACAACCCCGCGCCGGGCACGCGCCGCGCAGCAGTCAGCAGGTGCGCAGCAGCCGGTCCAGCACCCGCGTCCCGAACGTGATCGCGTCGACCGGCACGCGCTCGTCCACCCCGTGGAACATGCCCGCGAAGTCCAGCTCGGGCGGCAGGCGAAGCGGCGCGAACCCGTAGCCCTCGATGCCCAGCAGCGAGAGCGACTTGTTGTCCGTCCCGCCCGAGAGCATGTAGGGCAGCACCCGCGCACCCGGGTCCTCGGCGTCGATCGCCGCGACCATCGCGTCCACGAGGTCGCCGGTCGCGGGCGCCTCGAGCCCGATGTCGACGTTGATCTCCTCGATCCGCACGCCGTCGCCCGCGAGCGTGCGCAGCGTCTCGAGCGTCTCGCGCTCGCGCCCGGGCAGGAACCGCACGTCCACGACGGCGGAGGCCTGGCCGGGCACGACGTTCGCCTTGTAGCCCGCGGTGAGCTGGGTGGGGTTGGCCGTCGTCGCGAGCGTCGCGCCCACGAACTTCGACGTCGTCCCGAGCGCCGCGATGAGCCCGTCCGCCGAGGCGGGGTCCTCGGGATCGAAGGACGTCCCGGTGAGATCCGCCACGCCGTCGAGCAGGGCGCGGACGGTCGGGGTGAGCTCGCGCTCCCAGCGGTGCGCGCCGATCCGCGCGACCGCACCGGCGAGGCGGACCACGGCGTTGTCGACCGGGACCTGCGAGCCGTGCTGGGCCGTGCCGTCGGCCACGAGGCGCAGCCAGGCGAGGCCCTTCTCGGCGGTCTGCAGGAGGTAGGCGCGCCGGCCGTCGATCTCGACGGAGAAGCCGCCGACCTCCGAGATCGCCTGCGTGGCGCCCTCGAAGTAGTCCCGGTGGTGCTCGACCGCCCAGTGCGCGCCGAACCGGCCACCGGCCTCCTCGTCGGCGAAGAACGCGACGACGAGGTCACGCGGAGGCTTGCGCCCCGTGCGCGCCATGTCGCGCAGGACCGCGAGCATCATCGCGTCCATGTCCTTCATGTCGACGGCGCCCCGGCCCCAGATCAGGCCGTCCATCTCCTCACCGCCGAACGGGTCCATCTTCCAGTCGCTCGCCTCGGCCGGCACGACGTCGGTGTGGCCGTGCAGCACGAGCGCCGGGCGGGAGGAGTCCTCGCCGTCGATGCGGAGCAGGACCGTGGTGCGCCGCGGCTGCGACTCGACCACGAGGGGGTCGTAGCCGACCTCCGAGAGCAGCGCGGCCACGTGCTCGGCGGCCGCGCGCTCCCCCGGCCCGGACCCGTCGCCGTAGTTGGAGGAGTCGATCCGGATGAGCTCGCGGCAGATCCGGACCGCGTCGGCCTCGACGGCGCCGAGGCGGCCCTGCTCGCCCCTCGCCTCGCCCGCGCTCACTGCAGGCCCCGGCGCACGAGCAGCGGCGTGAGGTCGGCGTCCCGGCCGCGCAGGTCGCGGAAGAAGCCGAGCGGGTCGCCGGTGTGGCCGCGGGACAGCAGCACCTCGCGGAAGCGTCGCCCGCGCGCGGCGTCGAGCCCGCCGTTCTCACCCTCCTCGAACCAGGCCTGCGTGTCGGCGTCGAGCACCTCGCTCCAGATGTAGGAGTAGTAGCCCGCGTCGTACCCCCCGCCGAACGTGTGGTTGAAGTACGTGGACCGGTAGCGCGGCGGGACCTGCGGCACGTCGACGCCGTACCGAGACAGCGCCTGCACCTCGAAGGCCGCGACGTCGGCGACGTCGGTCGGGACCTCCTCGGGCGTGAGCTGGTGCCAGGCCTGGTCGAGCAGCGCGGCGCCGAGGTACTCCGTGGTGCGGAAGCCCTCGCCGTACCGGGCGGCCTCCTGCAGGCGCGCGACGACGTCGGCGGCGAGCGGCTCGCCCGTGGCGTGGTGGCGGGCGTAGCGCGCCATGACCTCCGGGTGCGTGGCCCACATCTCGTTGACCTGCGACGGGTACTCGACGAAGTCGCGCGGCACCGCGGTGCCCGAGAGGCTGGGGTACGTCGCGTCGGACAGCAGGCCGTGCAACGCGTGGCCGAACTCGTGGAACGCCGTGTTGACCTCGTCCCACGTGAGCAGGGTGGGCTCGCCCTCGGGCGGGCGCGGCACGTTGAGCGTGTTCGTCACGACCGGCCGGGTCCCGAGCAGGCGGGACTGGTTGACGAAGCTCGTCATCCACGCGCCCCCGCGCTTGCCCTCGCGTGCGTAGTAGTCGCCGAGGAAGAGACCCAGCCCGGCGCCGTCGGCGTCGCGCACCTCCCACACCCGCATGCCGTCGGCGTAGGTCGGCAGGTCGAACCGCTCGGTGAAGGTGAGCCCGTAGAGCTGGGTCGCGGTCCAGAACACGCCGTGCTCGAGCACGCGCCCCAGCTCGAAGTAGGGCCGCAGCGCCGCGAGGTCGACGTCGTAGCGCTCACGCCGCACCCGCTCGGCGTAGTGCGCCCAGTCGGCCGCCTCGAGCGTGGCGCCGGGGACGTCGACGGCGAGGCTCACCTGCAGGTCCTCGGCCTCGGCCCGCGCGTTGCGCACCGCGGGCGGGGCGAGCTGGGTGAGGATGCCCATGACGGCCTCGGTGCTGCCCGCCGTCGCGCCGGCCGCGACGTACGCGGCGTGGTGGGGGTAGCCCAGCAGGCGGGCCCGCTCGGCGCGGGCCCGGGCGAGCGCGAGGATCGCCTCGCGGGTGTCGGACGCCGGGTCGACGCCGCTGCCCCTGCTCTCCGAGGCCCGCTGGACTCGACGGCGCAGCTCGCGGCTGTCGGCGTCGACCAGCACGGGCTGCGGGGTCGGCAGGATGAGGGTGACCAGGTGGTCGGCCGCGCTGCCTCGGTCGACGGCGGAACGGTGCAGCGCCGCGCGGTCGCCCTCCGACAGGCCCGCGAGCTCCTCCCCGGAGTCCACGGCCACGGCGGCCGCCGCCATGCCCGCCACGACGCGCTGACCGAACTCGGTCTGGCGCGCGGTGATCTCGGCGTTGAGCTCGCGCAGCCGCGCCGTACCGGCCTCGTCCAGGCCGACACCAGCCCGCCGGGCGACCTCGCGCCGGCGGTGCAGCAGCCAGGCCGCCTCTGGCTCGAGCGGGGGGTGGGAGCCGTCCTCGACGGCGGCCGCGAGCGCGTCGTAGCGCGCCAGCAGACGGGGGTCGAGCTCGAAGGAGTCCCAGTGCGCCGAGAGCAGCGGGCTCAGCTCGGCGTCGAGCGCGTCCAGCTCCGCGCCGCCGACCGAGGACGTGTACACCCAGAACGTGCGCGTCGCCCGCGCGAGCAGCTCACCCGAGCGCTCGAGCGCCTCGAGGGTGTTGGCCAAGGAGGCGGGCGCCGGGTCGGTCGCGATCGCCTCCCACTCGGCGCGCTGCTGCGCGATGCCGGCGAGGATCGCGGGACGGAAGGAGTCGACGTCGACCCGGTCCAGCGGCGGGAGCCCGTACGGCAGGTCCGACGGCTGCGCGAGCGGGTTGCTCGGGTCGAGCTCGACCTGCCCGTCGAGCGCGTGTGTGAGCGAGGGCACAGGGTCGGTGGGGACGGCGTCGGGCAGTGCTGCGGACTCGGTCTCGGCGGGCATGGCTCCATCTTGCCGCGCGGACCGACCTGACCGTGCGATGACCGAGGGCGCACCGGACGTTGCCGGACCGGGGATCCCGCACAGACTCACGCTTGACCTGGGCTCGACCAGGCCCGCACGACGTCGACGAACGACCCGCGCTCAGCCCTGGTGTCCACGTGACGAGACGCCGCTCTCACGAGCGTGACGCACGTCTCGGGGCCGGTAACCGGCGGGTTTCGCGCGTGTGGAGATCCGGCGCGCGCGCTTGCACAGGCACCGAAGTCCTGTCACTTTGGTAGCGGCCGGGGGGTCGCCGCTGCGGAGTCCCACCGACCGTGACACCCAGCACGACCGGAAGCAGGCGGCACCGTCTGCTCGAATCAGCACCACCCGCACGACCTGTACCGCGGTCCCCGTGCGGACCGCGGTCGGCACCGGAGCCAATGCGAACGGCTCCGAGGAGTCGGTCGCCGCCCGACTTCTTCCAGCCGACAGGAGCGCCGCCGTGACGACGTCCCCGACCCCTTATGACCGCCTGATGGAGCGCGAACGCCTGCGCGACGCCGACGGCGCGACCGATCTCGAGCCGCGACGCCGCTCGACCTCACCGGTCGAGTCGCCGTCGCTCATGATGCTGGTGTTCCTCGCGACCGCCGGCGTCCTGGCCTACTGCATCTTCCTGCTCAACCCGGCGAACCGCGGTGACCTCATCCCGTACGTCCTGGTGATCACCGCCGAGAGCGTGGTGGTCTTCCACGCCCTGCTGTCGATGTGGACGATCCTCAGCTCCGGCTACGATCCGCGGCCGTTCGGCTTCTACCAGGCGCAGCGCACGCTGTACGACACCGCCCGCATCACGCGGCGCCAGCAGCAGCTCAAGCCTCACGAGTGGCGCATGTTCCTGGACCAGAAGGAGATCTCGGTCGACGTCTTCATCACCACCTACGGCGAGGACCTCGAGACGATCGAGCGCACGCTGCGCGCCTGCCTGGCGCTGCAGGGCCGGCACGAGACGTGGGTGCTCGACGACGGCCGCAGCGACGAGGTCCGTGACCTCGTCGCGCGCGTCGGCGGCCGCTACGTCCGCCGGCTGTCCAGCCACGGCGCCAAGGCCGGCAACGTCAACCACGCGCTCTCGATCACGAGCGCGCCCTTCTACGCGATCTTCGACGCCGACTTCGTGCCGGAGCCGGAGTTCCTCTACGAGACCGTCCCGTTCTTCGAGGACGAGAAGGTCGCGTTCGTCCAGACGCCGCAGACGTACGGGAACCTGCGCTCGGCGATCTCACGCGGCGCGGGTTACATGCAGACGGTGTTCTACCGCTTCATCCAGCCCGGCCGGAACAAGTTCAACGCGGCGTTCTGCGTCGGTACCAACGTGATCTTCCGGCGCAGCGCCATCGCGTCGATCGGCGGAATGTACACCGACTCCAAGTCCGAGGACGTGTGGACCTCGCTCAAGCTGCACGAGCAGGGCTGGAAGAGCGTGTACATCCCGATGGCCCTCGCCGTCGGGGACACCCCCGAGACGATCGAGGCGTACACCAAGCAGCAGCAGCGCTGGGCCACGGGCGGGTTCGAGATCCTGATCACGCACAACCCGTTCTCCCCGAGCCGCAAGCTCACGTTCGACCAGCGGCTGCAGTACTTCGTGACGGCCACGCACTACCTCACGGGCATCGCCCCGCTCGTGCTGCTCCTGGTCCCGCCGCTGCAGATCTACCTCGACCTCGCGCCCATGAACCTCACGATCTCCACCGGGCAGTGGGTCCTGTACTACTGCGGGTTCTACGTCATGCAGATCATGATCGCGTTCTTCACCCTCGGCTCGTTCCGGTGGGAGGTGCTGCTGCTCGCGAGCGTCTCGTTCCCGATCTACGTCCGCGCATTCTGGAGCGCACTCACGCGCAAGGACCAGAAGTGGCACGTCACCGGCGCGACCGGTCGGCGCACCACGCCGTTCGCCTTCATCGTGCCGCAGCTGCTCATGTTCGTGTTCCTGCTCGTCACGTCGGTGGTGGGGATCCTCAAGCAGGAGCAGACCGGCATCTTCACGTTGGCGCTGGCCTGGAACATCACGAACACGCTCATCCTGTTCGGCTTCCTCCTCCAGGCCATGCGTGAGGAGAGCGAGCGCCGGCGCCCGACGGCGAGCACCACCGCCCCGGTCGTCAGCGGTTCGCGCCGTGGTCGCCGCGCCGCGGGCGGCCGTCCCGATGCCGGCCAGACGACCGAACCGACCACCGACCCGACCGACCCGACCACCGACCCCACGCTCGACCCGGCATCCGAACCGATCGACCTCGACGACGAGACCCCCTCCCCCATCGCCGCCGCCACCGCGACCCCTCGTTCGGGTCAGGGCGGTCTGGCCCAGCCCCAAGGAGTGTGACTCGCCATGTCCCTTCGATCTATCCTCTCGCTCACCGTCGGGCTGCTGCTCGTGCTCGCGGTGACCGCCGGCGGCACACTGCTGCTGGACCGTCGCCTCGCCCAGGCAACCAGTGAGACAGCGTCCGTCGCGGCCGGCACGCTCGACGTCGGCACCGACTTCTCCGGAACGGTGAGCGACACGCTCGTCGCGACCGGCGACGAGGTCACCGTCGGTGAGCCGCTGTTCACCGTTCAGGCTCCCCAGCTGCAGAAGGCGCTCCGCGAGGGCTCCTCGATCAGCATGAGCACCGAGGCCTACCAGGTCGCCGACGACGGCACGGTCACGTACCTGTCGCCGGGCAACGGCGTCGTCACTGCCCTGACCGCCACGGACGGCACGTTCGTGGCGACCGGGACGACGATGGCGACCATCGCCGTCGACGACTCGCTGTACGTGTCCGCGACGTTCGACCTCACGCCGCGCGAGTACGCCCGGATCGAGCAGGGCGCCGCGGTCGAGATCGCGCTGCCGAACGCGACCACCGTGGCCGGCGCCGTCGAGTCGGTCACCGTGCAGACGATCGAGGGCCGCGCCCTCGCCACCGTGACGGTCGCCTCGCCCGAGCTGGCCGCGGAGTCGATCTCAGGCTTCTACTCCCCCGGCACCCCCGTCGTCGCACGGATGGCGTTGGAGGACACCGGGCCGCTGGCGGTGCTCGCGGATGCGATCACCAACTTCGGGAAGAAGATCGGCCTATGAGGCGCGCACGCGTGATCGCGCTGACCGCCGGCTGCTCGCTCGCCCTCGCGGCGTGCACGACGTCGGCCGCGGAGCCCGGCACCGACGCCGCGTCGAACGCCGGCGCAGCGGGGTCGTCGGACGCCGGCTCGGCGCTGGCGGCCGGAGACCTGGGCGTGCTCGCTCCGGCGAGTCAGGACGAGGCGCTCGAGGCACTTCCGGCGGTGTCGCTCGCCGAGCTGCCCACGCCGCGCCTCGCCGACGGCGTGACGCCGCCGACCAACCGGTGGTACTCGAGCCTGGCGTTCGGCGAGGTGGGGCTGCCCGTCTTCCCCCTCCCGATGTCCGTCAAGGCGACCGAGGCGGGGTTCGCCGTCGGGCTTCCCGAGGTGACGGCGACCGAGACGACCATCGCGGGCGCGCACGTCGACCGCGTGGCGGTCGACCTCGGCGCCACCTCGTACGTGGTCTCGGCCGCGGACCCGGTCTCGGTGACGCTGGACTACCTCGACGGCGCCGGGACCGTGCTCGCGCACGTCCACCTGGCCGCGGGCTCGCCGTACGTGTCGGTGACGGCCGCGTCCGACCTCGACCTCACCCTCGCCTCGGCGGACGGCACGGCGTGGACCGAGCAGGACGCCGGCGACGCCGACGGAACGCTCGCGACCACGACGTCGGGCACGGGCACCTACGCGGTGCTCGCGCCCCAGGCGCCGTCGGCCGACGGCGCGCTGTCGCTGGCTGCCGGGGCCTCAGCCGTGCTCTGGGCGCTCCCGCCCGACGGCGAGCCCGCCGACCTCGCGCCGTACGCCGCGGTCGTCACGGGCGTCGACGTCGGGGGCAGCGTCTCCGACTCCGGCGCGACCACGACGCTCACGTACCGCACCGAGGGGGACGCGACGACCGCCGTCGTGCGTCTTCCCCACCAGGGCGGCTGCACGGACGGCGACCCCGTCGGCACCTACGAGGGGATCTACGGGCCGATGCCCGTGTGCGTCGGCTCGGCGCCGTCGTGGCAGGTGCCGACGGTCGACGTCGCGACGGGTCTGGACGTGTCCGGGCTGACCGGCGACGAGCGCGCGGAGCTGGCCACCCAGGTGGCGGCCGACCTCGACGCCACAGACGTCGCGGCGCTGGCCGCCGACACGTACTTCGGCGGGAAGGCGCTCTACCGCCTGGCGCAGCTCGCGGAGCTCGCCCAGGGCCTCGGTGACGACGAGCTCGCCACGCGTGCGCTCGGGATGCTCAAGGACGGGATGGAGCCGTGGACGCAGGTCGACGGCTGCACGGAACGCTCGGAGCGCTGCTTCGGCTACGACGCGACGTGGAAGGGCGTGGTGGGACAGGCGACGGCGTTCGGCTCGGAGGAGTTCAACGACCACCACTTCCACTACGGGTACTTCCTCTACGCCGCGGGCGTGCTCGGCTCGCTCGACCCGAGCACCGTGTCCTCGATGCAGCCCGTGATGGACGCGCTCGCCGCGGACATCGCGGCGACCACGGGCTCGGACCGGGTGCCCGCGCTGCGGGTGTTCGACCCGTACCAGGGCCACTCGTGGGCCTCGGGCATCTCGCCCTTCGCCGACGGCAACAACCAGGAGTCCTCCTCCGAGGCCGTCACGGCCTGGGCGGGCCTGGAGCTGTGGGGCGAGGCCAGCGGGAACGCGACGCTGGCGGACCGCGGGGCGTGGCTCGTGGCCAACGAGGCCGCCTCGGCGCTCGCCTACTGGGTGGACCCGAACACCGCGGACATCCCGGGCGCCGAGACCTTCTCGCACGAGGTGGTCGCCATGAACTGGGGCGGCAAGCGGGACTACGCCACGTGGTTCTCGCCCGAGCCGGCCGCGATGGCGGCGATCCAGCTGATCCCGCTCTCGCCGTCGGCGGGGTACCTCGGGACGTCGGACCCGGAGCACATCCGGGCGGTCGTGGCGGAGGCGTTCGGGGGTTCGGTGGACCTGCCGAGCTCACCGCCGCAGTTCAGCGACTACCTGCTTGCCTACCGCGGGCTCGCAGGAGCCGACGACGCGGCGACGGCGCTCGAGCAGGCGCGCACGCTGCCGGAGGACTCGATCGACGACGGGTTCTCGCGCTCCTACCTGCTGGCGTGGCTCATGGTGCTGGCGGCGCAGTAGTCCTCTGCAGCGAGCGCGCCGAGGTGATCGCGAGGGGCGGGTGTCCGGCGGGGCGCCCGCCCCTCGTGCGTCGGGGCGGCGTCGAGCGGTCAGCCGCGCCGAGCTGTGCCGCGCCCGTCCGCTGGTGCCCGACCCCGCGAGCTCGCCCGGGCCGCCGCCGATTTCAAGTCACGGCTTCCCGCGTGCTAGGGTCTTACCCGCTGCCTGGGGCCCGACGGGGCCCAGGAAGCACCACTCGTCCGGGTGGCGGAATTGGCAGACGCGCTAGCTTGAGGTGCTAGTGCCCGTATAGGGCGTGGGGGTTCAAGTCCCCCCTCGGACACGGTGAAAGGCCCGGAACCGCAACGGTTCCGGGCCTTCGTCGTACTACCCGGGCCGGCGTGGGTGCACCCGCCTCGCCCGCAGCAGCCCGACCGCCGCGTCTCCCGGCGGCCCCTGCGGTTCCGGCCTGTCCAGCCGTTCGCGTGCGCTCTCTCGGCCGCCACACCGTGGCGCGGCACGTGCGACGCAAGCGCGTTCTCCACCCGTCGGACAGGCGCGGCAGGATGGCGCACGTGGAGACCAATGTCCGGACCCCGATGCAGATCTTCAGCCTTCCGCAGCAGCTGGTGGTCCCGCTCTTCCAGAGGCCGTACGTGTGGGAGCAGGAGGAGCAGTGGGCACCCCTGTGGAGCGACATCCGTCGTCTCACCGATCTGCGGCTCCGCGACCCGTACTCCACGGCCACGCACTTCCTCGGGGCAGTCGTCGTCCAGGCCCACGAGGGCCAGCTCGGCACCATGCAGTCCAGCAACATCATCGACGGACAGCAGCGGCTCACCACCCTCCAGGTCGTCATGGACGCCACAGCGGCTGTCCTGGAGTCGGTCGGCCTCGACTCCCTCGCCGGGCAGCTCCAGAGCCTGACCCACAACCAGGCCACCTTCGTGCCGGCGGGCGAGTCCAGCCTGAAGATCCGTCACACCAACCGTGACCACGCCGTGTTCGACGAGGTGATGGACGCCGACCCGCCCGTCGACCACTCGGCCCTGAAGCACGCCACCTCCAGGATCACTCGAGCGCACGAGTACTTCACCGACGAGATCACGACGTGGCTGGGCGAGACCGACGAGGCAGACCGCGCCGTGCGGGCGAACGCCCTCGTCGCTGTCCTCACCAGCGGGCTTCAGCTGGTCGCGATCAACCTGACCGCGGCGGAGAACTCCCAGGAGATCTTCGAGACCCTCAATGCGCGGGGCACTCCGCTCACGGCCGCGGACCTGATCAAGAACTTCGTCTTTCAGCGGCTGGCCCTTGAACGCGCCGACACCCACCGCGCCTACGCGGAGCACTGGCCGTTCGACACCAAGTTCTGGGAGACCGAGGTCAGCGTCGGGCGTTACCGGGTCAGCCGCGGCTCCCTGTTCCTCAACCAGTGGCTCGTGTCCCGCCTGGGTGAGGAGATCGGCCCGCAGCAGACTTTCACCCGGTTCAAGGCGTACGTCGAGCACGACGCCGTCCAGACGATGACCGACCTGCTGCCGACCATCAAGGAGCAGGCCGATCTTTACCAGGCCTGGACCGTCGCCGCGGATGAGAAGGACCGGCAGCTGTCCGTGGTGGAGATGTCCGTCTACCGGATGAGGGCGAGCGACCTGGAGCTGCTGAAGCCCCTCCTGATCTGGCTCCACGCGCCCGGGCGGCAGCTGCCGCAAGCCGTGGTCGATGGTGTCGTTGCTGCGGCCGAGAGCTGGATCATGCGTCGCATGTTCCTTCGCCTGACGACGTCGGATCTCGGTCGCGTCGTCGCCGAGCTGATCCGGGTGCACGGCGACGCCCCGGCAGTTGAGTTGGTGGAACGGGTCCGCGGCCACCTGTCCCGGATCAACGTCACCAGCAGCTACTGGCCTGGTGACGAGGAGATCCGAGCGGCGTTCGCCGAGGAGGCCGTCTACCGCCGGTTCAAGGTGGCGCGCCTGCGCCTGTTCCTCGAGGCGGTCGAGAACGAGTACCGCCGTGGCACCAACCAGCCGCAGGTGTCACGCCGCGGATACCCCATCGAGCACGTCCTCCCGCAGAGCTGGCAGGAGAACTGGCCCGTCAACGGACTCGACGCCGAGCTCGACCGCGCGGCCCACGTCCACCGACTGGGCAACCTGACACTGCTGACCACCTCGCTGAACTCGAAGGTGTCGAACTCGGCGTGGAGCCACAAGCGTGAAGCCCTGCGCGACCACGACACGCTGCTGCTGAACAGTCGGCTGCTGAGCCAGTCAGCCGACCAGGAGTGGACGGAAGGCCTGATCGATGCCCGCTCGACGCAGCTGATCGAGACCCTGCTGGCCGTGTGGCCCGTCCCCGAGGGTCACACCGGGGAGGTGGTCGACCCCCGCGACAAGACTCAGGAGTGGGTCGAGGTGAAGCACCTCGTCGCAGCGGGGCTGCTCGAGCCCGGTACCCGCCTCACGCCGCGTCAAGGAAGCTGGGCGTCTCGAGATGCTGTGGTCGGTGCAGACGGGCTGCTGGACGTCGACGGCAAGCTCTTCGGCTCACCCTCCGCGGCAGGCCACCACGTGAAGGGCAGCGTGACGAACGGCTGGACCTTCTGGCGCATGCCCGACGGCCGCCGGTTGATCGACGTCCGAGCCGTGTTCCAGGGCGAGAAGCCCTCGGAGATCCGCTGGGCCGCCGCGCTGCCGCGAGTCGAGTGGACCGAAGAAGACCTCGCGCAGTACGCCAGCGAGGCCCAACCGCTGACTCTGCGGCTGCTCGACCACGTCGCCCTCGAGCGACCCGACGAGCTGCTCACGGGCGCGGACTTCGCGGCCCTCGGACTCGCTCCCGAACAGTTCGCCGGGTTCACCGGCGCGATGGCACGCAAGGTCTACAACGACTACGAGCGGTCGAACCCGCCGATCGAGTTCGTGGACTCCGACGGACGCTGGCACTACCGAATGCCGCGAGACACCGCCGAGGCCTGGCGTTCGGTGCGCATGCTCGGGACCACCTCGCGAAGCTCGAGCACGGCCTGAACTCTCCTAGTCGCTCCTCGGCGACGTCAGTGGTCTGTGCCGCTTGCGGATCTCGGGACGGCGTGGATCCCGGTCTTGAGCGGCACCGAACGCGCACCGTGCGCGCCGCACCGATGGCGCCGAGTCTCGCCTCAGCCCGGATCCGCCGGTGTGGTTGGCGGGTCGTGAGACGCGAATGCCCTTCTGACCTGGAACGATAGGACTTGTCGACGGTC
>NZ_VENP01000020.1 GCF_006351005.1 Miniimonas arenae
GAGTACGAGGGCTACGGCCACGGCGACGTGGTGCGCGCGGGCTCGCCGCTGATCCCGGACCTCCTCGCCTGGACCGACGCGGTCCTCTCCGGATCGAGCGCCGAGGTGGCGCAGGGCTGCTGACGTCCCGGCGGCGTGCGGCAGGGGACGCGAGGGGTCACGCGCGCGACGGGAGCGCCGGCGCAGCGTTCGACGCCGAGCGACCGGGGCTCGCGACGCGCCCGTGCCCGATCGGGCAGCCGACTCCGCCCGATCGGACCGCTGACCGGGACCCGCGTCCCGCCCGGTCGCCGGGGAGGATGCCAGTGGATGCCCGAACCCGGCGCGCTCACGGGCACTCCGCCGGCGGAGGGGAGCTGATGACGGGCACGCTGCATGCGGACGAGGCTGACGCACCCGAGCGGCTCGTCGGTCCGCGTCCGCATGCGTCCGGCGCAGCACCGTCTCTGCTGACGGTCGCGGGCACCCAGACCGCGCCGGAAACCCGCCGGCCGCCGGTCTCGCCCGCGCAGCTCGTCTCGATGCAGCGGCTGGCGGGCAACCGAGCCGTCGTGCACAGCCTGCAGCGTCAGGCGCCCGCGAGCCTGCTCGAGGAGTCGGAGGAGACGCTAACCTCCGAGCCGGCGCCCGAGGCCTCGCCCGAGGCGTCGAGCAGCCCGACCTCCGACGGTGCGCCCCCGCCCGCCGCACCCGACGCGCCCGGGGGAGGGACGCCGTCGGGCGCCGGTGCCTCGACACCCGGCCCGATGTCGGAGCCCGAGCCCGCGGTCTCGATCCCCGCACCCGAGGCGAACCAGAGCGGACCGGAGGTCCCGGCCTCGTTCGAGCCGGCCTCCCCGGGGACCGGACCGTCGACGTCGGGCCCGTCGGCACCCGCCGAGCCGACGCCCGACCAGGAGCCTGCACCCCAGGAGACGCCGGCAGGCCCGGCCGGCCCCTCGATGGACGGCAGCAGCGGCGGCGGTGGAGGGGGCGGCGGTACCGACGGGTCCGGCGGAGCGGGCGGCGCGCCCGGTGCCGGCTCGACCGCACCGTCACCGCCGTTCGACTTCGGCAGCTGGGTTGTCGACCACGGCAACGCGATCCGGACACCGCTGGAGTTCGGCCGGCTCATCCCCGGGCTCGGGCTCTACAGCGGGCTGGCGGCCGACTCGATCCAGTTCGCGCAGGACGTGGACGCGGTGCCGGGCAAGCTCAGCGACCACCCGATCTTCTCGGCCTTCCTCCTGGTCCGGAACGGCGTCAACGTGCTCAACGGGGCCGTCGGGCACGTGGTCTACGTCAACGAGCTCGTCCAGGACGGTCTCGTCGGCTCGGTGATCGGCGCGCCGTTCATCCCGGTGTCGGCCGCGGTGCACCAGGTGTTCGCGCTGGTCAAGGCCTACAACTCCACCGTGCTGGTCTTCCTGGACACGGGCCTCATGGTCGGGGCGGCCTACAACGCGGACAAGAACCCCGAGCAGCACACCGCCTGGGCCGCGCTCGCCGACGGGTATGCGGCCAACGCGATCGGGTCGACGGTCTCCTGGGTCCTCGACGTCATCGCCCTCGCCTCGGCCGGCGTCTCGCAGACCGGCATCGTCAGCGCCAACCAGGGGGCGCTCAAGGCGCTGTGGGCCTTCATCAAGGAGGCGAGCAAGCACATCTTCGACTGGGCGCAGAAGCTGTGGAACGTGTGGGGCGGTGACGTGCTGGGCTCGGGCCACGAGGCCGGGCCGCAGCCGGCCGGTCAGCCCGCCGTGCAGCGCCTCGCCGCGGGCGGCGACAGCGATGCGGACGACGGCAGCGGCACCGGCGCCATCGGTGCGGGCGACCTCGCGGGCCTCGCGGCGGTGCCGGTGCTGCTGGCCCAGGCCGCCAACCTGCGCACCACCTCCGCGGCCGGCCGGGTCGCGTGGGCCGGGGTCGACGCCGAGCTGGGGCTGGCCAGCGCGACCGCCGCGCAGTCCTTGGCCGACATGGACGCGATCTCGGCCGAGCTGTTCGACGGGAAGTCGAGCTTCCAGGTCATCCAGGAGGCCACGGACACCGCGCTGGCCTCGATGGAGGACCGGATCGCCGCACTCCAGCAGTTCCAGGCCACCGCGCGCGACGGCAAGGCCAACGCCGACGCGGTCCGCACCGGCGCCGCGGACGTGCTGGCCGAGGTGGACGCGCTGACCGTTCCGGACGTCGAGATCCCGAGGACGGAGCTCGGGGACGGCGCGCTGGCCGACCTCGCGGAGTCCGTGGTCGACACCGGTGCGGGCGTGGTGAACAGCGGACTCGAGCTCGCCGTCGCGGGCGTGCGCAGCGCCGTCGACACGGCCAAGGGCGCCGTGAGCGCCCCGGTCGAGACGGTGCGCGACAACGCGACGGAGGTCGGCGACTTCCTCGCCCTCGCCGCGGAGATGACCGACAGCCAGATTGCGCAGGTGCAGGCCTTCGTCGGCGGCCTGCGTGCCGCGATGGCGCAGACCACCGGGTTCGAGAGCGCGATGGACGCGATCATCGGCCAGGTGGCCCAGCTCACGGGGGCGCCGGCCTTCAAGATCCAGGACCTCCGCGACGTCTGGGCCTCCGTCCCCGCGGTCTTCGACGACATCGACTCCCTCGCCGACCGGCTCGAGCGCCGCGCCGCGACGCTGATGGCCGCGGGTGCCGGCGGTGGGGGCGAGGATCGGGGCGGGCCCGACGTGCAGATGTCCGCCGCGGAGCCGCCCGGCGACGGCGACGGCGACACCGCCGGGTGACATCTCGCGCCCCGTCCGTCCGTCGGCGCACGGCGAGCCCGCCCTCCACCGTCGGCCCGCCCCCGGCGCGGTAGGCTCGCTCGCGAAACGACAGGGGAGCGCCACCGACCCCGACCGGGTGGGACGGGCGCTGAGAGTGCGGCTCGCCGCAGACCCTCGAACCTGCTCCGGTTAGCACCGGCGAAGGAAGTCGGGAACTCCCGGCGGGCACCCGTCCGCCGCCCCTCCCTCGGGAGGAGCCACGCATGTCCAGCAGCACCGTCACCAGCACCAGTCCCTCGCGTCGCGCTCGCGTTCGCCGCACCCTGCTCCCGACGGCGGCGCTCGCCGCGGTCCTGAGCCTCACCGCCTGCTCGCTCGTCGGGGGCGGGGGCGGTGCCTCGGACGAGGGGGGCGCCACCGCCGACCAGACCTCCGACGGGGCGACCACCGCCGACGGCGAGGCGAGCGCCGGGACGGGAGCGTCGCCGTCGTCCATCACGCTCGTCACGCACGACTCGTTCGCGCTGAGCGAGGACGTGCTCGCGTCGTTCACCGAGCAGACCGGAATCGAGGTCACGGTGGTTGCGCCGGGCGACGGCGGTGCGCTGGTCAACCAGCTCGTGCTGACCAAGGACTCCCCGCTCGGGGACGTCGTGTTCGGCGTCGACACCACGTTCGCGAGCCGCGCGATGGACGAGGGCGTCTTCGCGCCGTACACGTCGCCGGCGCTGCCGGCGAGCGCCGAGCAGTACCTGCTGGGCGACGCGCTCACGCCGGTCGACGTCTCCGACGTGTGCCTCAACGTCGACCTCGCCTGGTACGAGGAGAACGGCCAGACGCCGCCCGCGTCGCTCGAGGACCTCACGCAGCCCGAGTACGCGGGCCAGCTCGTGGTGACGAACCCGGCGACGTCCTCGCCCGGCCTGGCGTTCCTGCTCACGACGGTGGCGGCGTTCGGCGGTGCGGACGGGTCCTCGACGGCAGGCGACGGCTCGGGCTGGCTCTCCTACTGGGAGCGGCTGCGGGACAACGACGTGCTCGTCGTCGACGGCTGGTCCGACGCCTACTACGTCGACTTCAGCGGCGGGGGCGGCGACGGCACGCGGCCCGTCGTCCTCTCGTACGCGTCCTCGCCGCCCTACACCGTGGGCGACGACGGCGAGCCCACCACCGCGGCGCTCCTGGACACCTGCTTCCGGCAGGTGGAGTTCGCCGGCGTGCTCACCGGCGCCGCGAACCCCGAGGGTGCGCAGGCGTTCGTCGACTTCCTCCTCTCGCCGGCGGTGCAGGCCGACGTGCCCGGCTCGATGTACGTCTACCCGGTCGACGACACGGTCGCGCTGCCGGACGACTGGGCGCAGTGGGCCCCGCTCGCGACGACCCCGTTCGCCGTGCCGGCCGACGAGATCGCCGCGAACCGCTCGACCTGGATCGACCAGTGGACCCAGACGGTCCTCGACTGACGACGGCGCCGCGCGAGCGCGGCTGGACCGCGGTGCGGGCGGGCGCGTGGGCGATCGCCGTCGCGCTGCCGCTCGCGTTCCTCCTCGCGTTCTTCGCCTACCCGGTCGCGGCGATCCTCGCGCGCGGCGTGGTCACGGACGGCCACCTCGACCTCGGCGGCTTCGCCGAGGTGCTCGCCGACCCGCGCACCTGGCGCGTCGTGGGGCACACCCTGGGTCAGGCGGCGCTCGGCACGGGGCTCGCCGTCGGGCTCGCGATCCCGGGTGCGTACGTGCTCTACCGCTGCACGTTCCCCGGTCGCGCGCTCGTCCGGGGACTGGTCGCGGTGCCGTTCGTGCTGCCGAGCGTGGTGGTCGGCGTCGCGTTCCGCTCGCTGCTCGCGGCGGGCGGACCGCTCGGCGCGCTGGGCTGGGACCGCAGCCTCGTGGCCGTCGTCGCCGCGCTCGTCTTCTTCAACTACGGCCTCGTGGTGCGCGTCGTCGGGTCGGTCTGGGAGCGGCTGGACCCGCGCGCCGAGCAGGCCGCACGCACGCTCGGCGCGTCGCCCGCGCGCGCGTTCGCCACCGTGACCCTCCCGGCGCTTGCACCCGCGATCGCGTCGGCCGCCGCGCTGGTCTTCCTGTTCTGCGCCACGGCGTTCGCCGTCGTCCTCGTGCTCGGCGGGCAGCGCTACGCCACGGTCGAGGTGGAGATCTGGCTGCAGACCACGCAGTTCCTCGACCTGCGCACCGCGGCCGTGCTCAGCGTGCTCCAGCTCGTCATCGTCGCGGCGACGCTCGTGGCGAGCGGTCGGCTGCGAACGCGGCGCGAGCGGTCGCTCGCCCTCGTCGAGGCACGACGCGCGACGGCGCCCCTGCGCCTGGGTGCGCGCGCCTGCGCCGTGGACCGGGTCGCCGTGGGCGTGACCGCGCTGACGGTGGCCGCGCTCGCGCTGCCGCTCGGCTCGATGCTCGTGCGGTCGCTGCGTCAGGACGGGCGGTGGACGCTCGAGCACTACGTGGCGCTGGGGTCGACCGGGGACCGCGCGCTCACCGTCACCGCCTGGGACGCGGCGGCGATCTCGCTGCGCACGGCGACGGACGCCACGGTGCTGGCGCTCGCCGTCGGGGTGGTGCTCGCGCTCGTGCTGTCCCGCCGGCCCCGGCGCCGCACCGGACGCCGTGCGCTCGGCGCGCTGGACGCGGCCGTCATGCTGCCGCTGGGCGTGTCCGCGGTGACGGTCGGGTTCGGGTTCCTCATCGCGCTGGACCGCCCGCCGCTGGACCTGCGCTCCTCGCTCGTGCTCATCCCGATCGCGCAGGCGATGGTCTCGATCCCCCTCGTGGTGCGTACGGTGCTGCCCGTGCTGCGCGCGATCGACCCCCGGCTGCGCCAGGCTGCCGCGATGCTCGGCGCGGGCCCGGGACGCGTGCTCTGGACGGTCGAGCTGCCGATGGCGCTGCGGTCGATCGGGCTGGCCGCGGGGTTCGCGTTCGCGGTCTCGCTCGGGGAGTTCGGCGCGACGTCGTTCCTCGCGCGGCCCGACCGGCCGACGCTGCCCGTCGTGATCTACCGGCTGCTCGGGCGCCCGGGCGAGGGCAACTACGGCATGGCGCTCGCGGCGTCGGTGCTGCTCGCCGTCGTGGTCGCGCTGGTGATGACGACGGCGGAGCGACTGCGCCCGCCGCACGCGGGGGAGTGGTGAGCGTGGGCCGACCGGACGAGCGCGGACCGAGCCCGAGTGCGGGCGAGGCCCGCGGGCTGGAGGTGCGCGGCGCCGTCGTGCGCTACCCCTCCTCGCGCCGGGGCTCGGAGCCGACGACGGCGGTCGCGGGCCTCGACCTGCACGTGGCACCCGGGGAGGTGGTCGCGCTGCTCGGGCCCAGCGGGTGCGGCAAGTCCTCGCTGCTGCGGACGATCGCCGGGCTCGAGCCGCTCGCCGCGGGCGAGGTGCGGTGGGACGGGGTGGACGTCGCGCCGGTCCCGGTGCACCGGCGCGGGTTCGGCCTCATGTTCCAGGACGGGCAGCTGTTCGGTCACCGGGACGTCGCGGGCAACGTCGCCTACGGGCTGCGTGGGACGCCGTTCGGCGCGACGCGGGCGACCCGGGCCGAGCGCGTGGCGGAGATGCTCGAGCTGGTGGGCCTGGCCGGGTACGGCGCGCGGGCCGTGGGGTCGCTGTCGGGCGGGCAGCAGCAGCGCGTCGCTCTGGCGCGATCGCTGGCTCCTGCGCCGCGGCTGCTGCTGCTCGACGAGCCGCTTTCGTCCCTGGACCGTCGGCTGCGCGAGGAGCTGAGCGTCGAGGTGCGCCGCGTCCTCGCGGCCTCCGGGACGACCGCGCTGTACGTGACGCACGACCACGCCGAGGCGTTCTCGGTCGCCGACCGCGTGGGCGTGATGATCGCCGGGCGGCTGCGCGCGCTCGCGACGCCCGACGAGCTGGCCGCCGACGTCGCGCTCGACCACGACGTGGCGGCGTTCCTGCGCTGAGCTCGCCAGCGACTGAAGGTCGCCAGCCCCCGGTGTCGCCAGGTCGCGCCCGTGACCGCCCCGAAACAGCGCGCCGATAGGCTCCGTCCGTGACGCCTCCCGCCCTCGTGCTCGACGGCGTCACCAAGGTGTTCGACGACGGCACCCGGGCGCTCGACGGCGTGAGCCTCACCGTCGGACGGGGCGAGCTCGTCACGCTCGTGGGCCCGTCGGGTTGCGGCAAGACGACCGCGCTGCGGGTCGCGGCGGGCCTCGAACCCCCCACGAGCGGGTCGGTCCACCTCGACGCCGACCCCGCCGCCGTGAGCTTCGTCTTCCAGGACCCGACGTTGCTGGAGTGGCGGACCGCGACCGCCAACGTCGCCCTCGTCCCGGAGCTGCGCGGCGTCACCCGGGCCGAACGCACCGAGCGCGCCCACCGCGCGCTCGAGGACGTCGGACTCGGCGACGCGCTCGACAAGCGCCCCCGACAGCTCTCCGGTGGCATGCGGATGCGCGTCTCGATCGCCCGGGCGCTCGTCGCGGACCCCGAGCTCGCGCTCTTCGACGAGCCGTTCGGCGCCCTCGACGAGATCACCCGGCTCTCGCTGCAGACCCTGCTCCAGGGCATCTTCGCGCGCCGCCGCTTCGCCGGCCTCTTCATCACGCACTCGGTGTCCGAGGCGGTCTACCTCTCCGACCGCGTCCTCGTCATGGGCCCCGGCCGGGTCGAGGCGGAGGTCGCGGTCCCCTTCGCGCACCCGCGCCCGCCCGAGCTGCGCTTCACGCCCGAGTTCGCGGCCCTCGCCGGGGACGTCTCCCGCCTCCTCGAGCGCGCGGGAGGCGAGCCGACGACGGCGAGCGAGTCTTCGCCGTCGGGCGTCACCACCGCGCGGGGCGAGCCGGCGACGGCGAGCGAGGGTTCGCCGTCGGGCGTCACCGACGCGCGGGGCGACTCGTGAACCCGCACCGGGCGCGGCCCGCCGGCGGGCGCCGCTCCGGACTCGCCACCACGCTGCTGACCGTCGCGATCGCGGCGGCGGGGCTGTTCGCGGTGTGGACGTTCATCAGCCTCGTGGTGCTGGACCCGAGCAAGCGGTTCCTCCTGCCGCCGCCGTGGGAGGTGCTCGCGACGCTCGGCGACGCCACGATCATGACGCCGATGCTCCAGGCGCTGTGGCGGACCGCGACGGTGGCGCTCGCGGGGCTGGCGCTCGCGTTCGTCATCGGCACGGCGTGGGCGGTGGTGATGGCGCAGTCGCGGTGGGCCGAGCGGATCCTCTATCCGTACGCCGTGATCCTGCAGACCGTGCCGATCCTCGCGCTCACGCCGCTGATCGGGATCTGGTTCGGGTACGGGATCCCCGCGCGCATCGTGGTGGCCGTGATCATCGCGGTGTTCCCGGTCATCTCGACGACGTTCTTCGGGCTGACCTCCGGTCCGACCCGCGCGGCGCACGACCTGTTCACCCTCGCCCGGGCGACCCGCTGGCAGCGGCTGAGTCGGCTCGAGGTGCCGGCCGCCGTGCCGTCGGTGTTCACCGGGCTGCGCAGCGCGGCGGGCCTCAGCGTGATCGGTGCGATCGTCGGGGACTTCTTCTTCCAGCAGGGCGCGGCCGGGATCGGCGGACTGCTGCGGATCTACACGCTCCGGCTGAACATGGACGCGCTGCTCACCGCCGTGGGCCTGACGGCGCTGTTCGGCGTCGTGGTGTTCTCGGTGTTCGCGGCGCTGGAGGGGTGGGTGGTCGGGCGCTGGTACGGGCGGGGCCGCCCGTGACAACCGCGGCGATCTACCTCGTCGTCACCTTCGGGCTGGGCGGCCTGGCGATGCTGCTGCGGCTGCCGCCGCTCGTGGGGTTCCTCGCCGCGGGCTTCGCGCTCAACGCGATGCACGTCGGCGAGCTGCCCCAGCTGGACGTGTTCGCCGACCTCGGGGTGACGCTGCTGCTGTTCGCGATCGGGCTCAAGCTCGACCTGCGCGTGCTCGTCCGGCGCGAGGTCTGGCTGACGGCGTCGGCCCATCTGGTGGCGAGCGTCGTGGTGGTGGGGGCGGTGCTGTGGTGCGGCGGCGCCGTCGGGATCGCGATGCTCGCGGGCCAGGACGTGCGGACCGTCGCGCTGCTCGCCCTCGCGCTCTCGTTCTCCAGCACGGTGTTCGTGGTCAAGGTGCTCGAGGAGCGCGGCGAGTCGCACTCGCTGTACGGGCGGATCGCGATCGGCATCCTCGTCGTCCAGGACCTGGCGGCGGTCGTCTTCCTCACCGCGACGAGCGGGCACCCGCCCAGCCCGTGGGCGCTCGCGCTCGTCGGGCTCTGGCCGCTGACGCGGCTGCTGCGCCGGGTGTGGAGCCGCCTCGGGCACGGCGAGATGCAGTCGCTGTTCGGCATCGTCATGGCGATCGTGCCGGGGTACGTGCTGTTCACCGCCGTCGGGCTCAAGGGCGACCTCGGGGCGTTGGTCATGGGCGTGCTGCTCGCGTCCCACCCGGCCTCGTCCGAGCTCGCGCGCTCGCTGTTCCACGTCAAGGAGCTGCTGCTCGTCGGGTTCTTCGTCTCGATCGGGCTCACCGGGCTGCCGGACCTGCCGACGATCGGCGTCGCGCTGCTCATGGTCGCGCTGCTGCCGCTCAAGGGCGCGGGCTACGTCGGGCTGCTCGTCCTGGCGCGGCTGCGGTACCGCACGGCACTGCTCGCCGGGCTGAGCCTCATGAACTACTCCGAGTTCGGGCTCATCGTGGTGTCGGTCGGCGTGACGGCGGGGCTGCTCGAGCCGAGCTGGCTGGTGGAGATCGCGATCGCCGTCGCGCTGTCGTTCGTGTTCTCGGCGTTGGTGAACGGGCGCGGGCACCTCATGGTGGAGAAGATCGCGCTGCAGTTGCCGGCGCAGGACGAGTCACGGCTGCAGATCGAGGAGCGGCCCGGCGACGCGGGCGACGCCGAGGTCGTGGTGCTCGGGATGGGCCGCGTCGGCATCGCGGCGTACGACCGGCTCGTGAGCTCCTACGGGTTGCGCGTGGTCGGCGTGGACTACGACGGGCCGCGCGTCGCGACGCTCGTCGGGGAGGGGCGGCGGGTCATCGAGGGCGACGCGACCGACCTGGACTTCTGGAACCGGCTGCGCCGCAACTCCTCGGTGCGGATGGCGGTGCTCGCGATGCCGCGGCACGGCGCCAACGTCACCGCGCTCGAGTGCCTGCGCGAGTCCGGCTTCACCGGGCGGGTCGCCGCCGTGGCCCGCTACCAGGACGAGGTGCGCTGGGCACGCGAGCACGGGGTGGACACCGCGTTCAACGTGTACGCGGCTGCCGGGCTGGAGCTCGCGGACCAGATCGCGCGCGTGGCCGGGGCTGGTGGTGCCGGTGGTGGTGCTGGCGGTGGTGGTGGTGGTGGTGATGGTGATGGTGGGGCCGGTGACGCACCCGGGACGCGTGGCGCGGGTGCGCCCGTGGGTGTCGGCTCGACCTCGACCCCAGGCGGTGCCAGTGCCGCTGCTGGTGATGGCATCGCGCCGGATGGTGGTGGCGGCGAGCCGGCCGACGCCGGCGGGACGGGTGGGACGGGCTGACTGACGGCCCGCTGGGGCGCGCTTGGTCAACCGCGACTGGTCGTGACGCCAGAGCGACTGTGCGTGACGCCAGCGCGACGGTGCCTTACGCCAGAGCGACTGTCCGTGACGCCAGAGCGACTCACCCGCCGCTCGTCCGCAGCACGTTCAGCGTCACCGCAGGTCACAGGCCTGCGTCCGGCGGCGAGCAGGTGCTGAGTCGCTGTGGCGAAACGACGAGTCGCTCTCCCGTCGGAGTGGGCCGCCCGTCCGGGACCGTGAGCCGCGTGGCTGGCTCAGGTAGGGAGGTAGCCGCGCGATGCGGGAGGATCGCCGCGTGCCGACGCCCCGTGACCTCGAGCCCCAAATCACCGCACTGCGAGACGCGTGCGCCGCGACCGACGGCGTCACGAGCCTGATCGTCTTCGGCTCGACGACGCGCGCGGCGGCCGGGCGCCGGGACGAGTGGTCCGACCTCGACTTCAATGTCTTCTTCGCACCCGAGAAGACGGACGAGCTCCGCGCGAGCTGGCCGTTCCTGCCCGATCCCGACCGGCTCGTGCTGCGCGCCGTCGAGGGCGGGGACGGCGGCGTCGCGCTCTACGACGACGGGCTCGTGGCCGAGTTCGGTGCCGGCCTGCCGTGGGTCGTGCGTGACCCCGACCGCGAGGTGCTGCTCGACGGCGGCGACGTCGTCACCGCTGACCCCGACCCGCTGCCCGACCCGGCCGACCAGATCGGCGTATTCCTCGTGAAGACGGCGATCGGCGTCGGCCGCCTGCGGCGCGGCGAGCGGATCTCCGGGAGCCTGTTCGTGCGCACGTACGCGCTCACCCCGCTGTGCGAGGCGTTGCGCCAGCGGCTCGCCCCCGATGCGCCGCGCAGCCCGTTCGACCCGCTCCGACGGATCGAGCGGGTGCTGCCCGACGTCGCCGCGCGCATCGGCGCGCTGCTCGACGGCGACGCCGAGGCGTGTGCCCGAGGCCTCGTCGCCCTCGCGCGGGCCGAGCTCGAGCCCGGGTGGCTGGAGTTCCCGAGCCGGGCGTTCGACGTGGTGACCGAGACGCTCGGCTGGGCCTGACCGCCCCGGGCCGCGGTACGGCCTCGCCCGGCCGTTCGAGGCCCGTTTGCCCGGCGCCAGCGCTCGCACTGGCGCCGCCTGGCATCGCCCGGCGTCGGGCGGCCCGACGCATTGACTGGTGGCCGCGACGCATTGACTGGTCAGATGGCTTCTCGGCGCGTCCCGCTCAGAGTCGCCGCAGGTCACAGCCCTGCGAGTGCGGGCCGCGCCGATCGAGCCAGTCAATGCGTCACGCCGACCAGTCAAAACGTCCGGCGGCCGCCCGGTGCGCGCGCCCGGAACGCGCGCCCGCGCGCCCGGAACGCCCGTCAGCGCGCCCGGAACGCCCGCCTGCGCGCCCGGAGCGCCCGCCCGCGGGCAGGAAGCGCCCGCCCGCCCAGTCAGCGGACCTGCGTCACCTCGAACTGCATCCGCGGTTCGGCGTAGAAGTCCTGCGCCTCGACGAGCTGCAGCTCACGCTCGCCCGAGGAGTAGGTGGTGGTGAGCAGGTCGAACACCGACGAGGTCGTGCGGGCCAGCGCGAGCGCGGCGTCGCCCGTGCGGACGTAGTGCGCGGTGAACAGGGCCGCCGTGACGTCGCCGGAGCCGTTCGCCTTGAACGGCAGCAGCGGCGTCTGGACGATCCACGCGCCGTCGGGCGTGACGGCGAGCATTTCGATCGTGCCCTCGGGGCGGTCCGGCCGCTCCACCGAGGTGACCAGGACGGAGCTCGGGCCGGTCGCGCGCGCGAGGTCGGCCGACTCCAGCGTCTCCTCGAGCGTGCGCGGCTCGGTGCGCGTGAGGAAGCCGAGCTCGAACTGGTTCGGCGTGATGAGGTCGGCGGCCGGGACCACGCGGTCACGCAGCAGCACGGGGATCGCGGGTGCCACGAAGCAGCCGGACTTCGCGTTGCCCATGACGGGGTCGCACGCGTAGATCGCGGCGGGGTTCGCGGCCTTGACCCGCGCGACGGCGTCGAGGATCACGTCGCCGATGCCCTCCCCGCCCTGGTAGCCCGAGAGCACCGCGTCGACCTGGCCGAGCACGCCGCGCTCTTCGATGCCGGTGATGACCTCGCGCACGTCGTCGGGGCTCAGGAGCGGGCCGCGCCAGGCGCCGTAGCCCGTGTGGTTGGAGAAGTGCACCGTGTAGACGGGCAGCACCTCCACGCCGATCCGCTGGAGGGGGAACACCGCAGCCGAGTTCCCGACGTGACCGAAGGCGACCGAGGACTGGATCGAGAGGATCTTCACGCTCCGAGCGTAGAACTCCCCGGGGGCGACGGCGGTACGCTCACCCGAGCGCACCTGCCGCCCGGAGTGTCCGCACCCCGCGCCTGAGACTGCCGCTACCCGCTGAAATTGCCAGGAGCCCGCCTCGGGCTCCCCAGAGCCCGAAACGGATCCCCATGCGACCCACGCGTCTCGTGCGCACCCCTGACCCTGCTCTCTCCACTCGCGGACGCCTCGCCGTCGGGCGTCGGTCCGCCCGGGCGGGAGGCACGACGGCGGCGCTCGCCCTCTGCCTCGTCCTCGCCGCCTGCACGGGCGGGGGGACGGGAGGCGGCGGCTCGCCGTCGGGCACGGACGATGCGACCGGCCTGCCGACCGCGGAGGCGGGCGGACCACTCGACCTGTCCGACGTCTGCCCCGCGACCGTGGTGATGCAGCAGGACTGGCAGCCGGAGGCCGAGCACGGCGGGATGTACGCGCTGGTCGGGCCCGACTACACGATCGACACGGACGCCAAGTCGGTGGCCGGGACGCTCGTGGCGCACGGCGTCGACACCGGGGTGAAGGTCGAGGTGCGGCCAGGTGGGGCGAACGTCGGGTTCCAGCGGGTGAGCGACCTCATGTACCTGGACACCTCGATCCTCGTCGGCGCGGTGAACTCCGACCAGGCGATCAACGCGGCGGCGGACGGCCGCCCCGTGGTGGCGGTGACGAGCCAGATGACGAGGTCGCCGCAGATCTACATGTGGGACCCGGCCACGTACTCGGACGCGACGACGATCGCCGAGGTCGCCGCCACGGGCGCCACGATCGTGACGTCGGGCGAGATCATCCCGTCGCTGCTCGCGTCGCAGAGCATCGTGTCGATGGACCAGATCGACCCGTCCTACGAGGGCACGCCGCAGCGGTTCGTGACGGACCCGTCGATCATGCAGCAGGGGTTCGGCACCTCCGAGCCGTACGTGTACGAGAACGAGGTGCCGCAGTGGATGAAGCCGGTGGCCTTCCAGTACCTGCACGAGCTGGGGTACTCGATCTACCCGGAGCCGATCACGGTGCGTGCGGCCGACGTCGAGGGCGAGGCGGACTGCCTCGCCAAGCTCGTGCCGATCCTGCAGCAGTCGCAGATCGACTACCTCGCCGACCCGGGCCCGACCAACGACCTCATCGTCGAGCTGGTGGAGAAGTACCAGACCTCGTGGACGTACTCGGCGGGCGTCGCGGCGTTCTCGGCGGCGACCCAGCTGTCCGACGGGCTCGTGTTCGACGACCCCGCGTCCGGGGTGTTCGGCCAGATGGACGGGGACCGGATGGCGGAGATCGTCTCGACGTTCACGCCGGTGCTGCAGGCGACGGGGTCGCTCGCGGCCGACGCCTCGGTGGATCCCGAGGACCTCTACACGAACCAGTTCATCGATCCGTCGATCACCATGGGCGACCTCGCGCCCTGAGCGGGGACAGGGCGCCCACCCGACGCACGAGAGGGCCGGTTCGATCGGACCGGCCCTCTCGGGTGCTGGAGCGACGCGTCAGGCGCGGGCACCTGCGGGCTGGAGCTCGCCGTCGGGCGTCTTGGAGGTCTCGGTGGTGACGTCGTCCACGTCGCGGAAGAGGTCCTCGGCCGAGGCCGCGTTGTACTGCGCGACGTCGAGGATCCCCTCGCGCTTGGCGACGATCGTGGGCACCAGGGCCTGGCCCGCGACGTTCACCGCGGTGCGGCCCATGTCGAGGATCCCGTCGATCGCGATGAGCAGGCCGACGCCCTCGAGCGGCAGGCCGAGCGTGGTGAGCGTGAGGGTCAGCATGACGAGCGCGCCGGTGAGGCCCGCCGTCGCCGCCGAGCCCACGACGGACACGAACGCGATGAGGATGTAGTCCATGACGGACAGGTGGATGTCGTAGAACTCGGCGACGAAGATCGCGGAGATCGCCGGGTAGATCGCGGCGCAGCCGTCCATCTTCGTGGTCGCGGCGAGCGGGACGGCGAACGAGGCGTACTCGCGCGGAACGCCAAGGTTGCGCTCGGTCACGCGCTGCGTGAGGGGGAGCGTGCCGATCGAGGAGCGCGAGACGAACGCGAGCTGGATCGCCGGCCACGCGCCGCGGAAGAAGTGCCCGACGCCGAGCCCGTTCGTGCGCAGGATCACCGGGTAGAGCACGAAGAGCACGATGGCCAGGCCCGTGTAGATCGCGATCGTGAAGACGCCGAGCGTCGGCAGGAGGTCCCAGCCGTAGGTCGCGACGGCGCGCCCGACGAGGCCGACGGTGCCCAGCGGTGCGAGGCGGATGATCCACCACAGCACCTTCTGGATGACCGAGAGCGCCGACTGGGCGAACGTGAGGAACGGCTCGGCCTGGCGGCCGACCTTGAGCGCGGCGAGCCCGACGACGATCGAGATGACGACGATCTGCAGGACGTTGAAGCTGATCGAGATGTCGCCGCCGCCCTCGGGTGCGCTGCCGCCGATGCCGAGGATGTTGCTCGGGAACAGGCCCAGGAGGAAGTCCTGCCAGGAGCCGTCGTGGGTGGGGGCCGCGGCCGCGTCGGGCGTGACCGACGTGTGGTTGCCCGGCTGGAGGATGAGCCCGAGCCCGATGCCGATGGCGACGGAGACGAGCGCCGTGATCGCGAACCAGAGCAGCGCCTGCCACGCGAGGCGGGCCGCGTTGGTGACGTTCCGCAGGTTCGCGATCGAGGCGACGATCGCGAGGAACACCAGCGGCGGGACGATCGCGCGCAGCAGCGAGACGTAGGTGCCGCCGATCGTGGACAGCAGGTCGGTGAGCCAGTTCGGGTCGCCGCTCTCGAGCGGGCCCATCTCGCGAGCGAGGAAGCCGAGCGCGACGCCGAGCACGAGTGCGATCACGATCTGGGTGCCGAAGCCGGTGAGGCGGTGCCAGCCGGAGCGCTTGGGGCTGGCGGTGGAGGCGGCGGGCGCGGTCACGCGTTCGCTCGTCGGCTCCGTCGGTGTGGTGGAGGACACAGCTCGTCCCTTCGGGGTGGGCAGGGTTGCTCTCCACTGTGCGCCCTGTTTCGACCCTCCGGTCGAATCGTCACGAATCGGCCGGGATGTGAGACGGGGGTACTCGAGGGCGACGCCTGCGAGGGCGCATCTCTTCCGGCTCAGTCTCCGCCGTGGTTCATTCGCCGCTCCGTCCGCCTGGTCTGGTCGCGCTCGTCGTCTGGGGAACAGCAGCGAGGCTGCGAGCCACGAACTCGAGGACGTCGAGCAGCTGCCGCATCGCGGCCCCCTCGATCACCGAGTCGGCGGGCGCCGGTGGACCGGGCCGAGCGTGCTGGGCGTGATCGGCGTCGCGTGCCTGCTTCGTCAGCTGGATCCGACTCGCGATAGGTCCGTCGAAGCACGACCGGACGGCGGCAGCGACAGCCGCGGGGTTCTTGCCAGGGTTAGTGCCGACCTGTGTGCTGGTGAGCGCCTTCAGCTTGGCGATGGCCGTGTTGTCGCTGCGCTTGGTCCGCTCCGTCTTGTAGTCCGCAGCGCCCTTGTAGAGCATCACGGTGGTCATCGAGCGGTAGAGACTGCGATCGGCGCGCGAGCCGCGTCGGACGAGGCCGAGGAAGTTGTCGACGAAGGCCAGGATCCAGGCCCGTGGGACTACGTGCTCGCTCTCGAGCCGGTCCTTCTCCTCCCGTGTGTCGTTGCCGCGGTAGCCGCGAGAGCCCTGGTCCGCGTGGCGACCGACCTCACCGAGAACGCCGGCCCGTCCGTCATCCGCGAACGACTCTCGCGGGGGCTCCCCCTGGTAGCCGATGCGTGCCCAGACCCGCTGGATCATCGCGGCGAGCTCGGCGAGCGCCGGGTGGGCGCCCGCTGCGTCCTGCCCCGCGGCCACCTGTCCCTCCACCTGAGCGGCGCGCGCGATGAGCGCGATCGCCTCCTGTGCGAGCTCGGGCCGATTCCTTGCGGTCGCGACCTTTGCGGCCGCCTGCTGGTGCGCCTCGACGCTCTTCTCCTCGCTCGCCACGGTGAGCGCCACTCGTGCTCCGGGGCTCCGCTGCGCCGCCTTCAGCGTGTGGGACTGGCCGCCCACGGTGAAGGTCTTCCGCAGGAGCCGTGCGACCCAGGCCTTTCCCGCCGCGACCTTCCCCCCGACCCAGGCCTTGCCGGCAGCGACCTTCTCGCCTACCCACGCCTTCCCCGCCGCGACCTTCGCCTTCACCGTGCCCGCGACGGCGGACGCCGCCCGGATGATCGGCCCGGCGACCTTCAGCGCCCCCTTGATCACCGCGTCGAGCGCTCGCGTCACCGGCGCCTGCACGCGCTGGACGATCGAGCGGATCTTCTCCGAGATCCCGCCGAGCCCGAGCAGGTTGGCGAGGAAGGAGATGACCAGCGGCACCGACTTGCCGAGCGCGGCCTCGATCTTGCCCGGCACGCCGCCCGCGCCGCCGCCCGCGATGTCCACGACGGCGTCGATCACCGTGTTGACGAGGTCCACCAGGGCTGCCCCGCGCTCGCTGATCCACGTGACGACGCCGACCAGCGCCTGGACGATCTTGACGAGCGCGCCCGCGGGGTTGAGCGCGCCGATCACCCAGGAGATCCCGGCCATCACGATCCGCTCGCGGACGAAGTCCATGATCGGGTCCATGATCAGCGACTTCAGGTCGGTGATCTTCTCCTTGATCCAGCCCCACACCCCGGCCAGCCCCTGCGTGGCGAGCAGCTGGAAGACCTCGATCTTGCTCTCGACGGCGTCGATCACCGCCCCGACGCCGGGCGCCAGCTTCGCGATGCGCGCCTTCACGGCGGACCACGTCAGCCCCATCAGCGAGCCGACGAGCGTGAGGATGCCCTTGAGGTCGAACGACTCAGGAATCTCGATCCCGGCCTCCGCGAGCGCGCCGAACAGCCAGCCGGTCAGGCCCTTCTGCAGGTGCGTGAGGATGTGGTCGCCGAACTGCAGGAAGCCCTGTTTCACCGCGGTCATGAACGAGCCGATGAAGCCGATCGGGTCGTCGAGGATCCGGGTGAACGCCGACGCAGCCCGCGCCAGCATCCCGACGAACATCGCCTTGAGCTCGAGCACCGTGCGCAGCGCGCCGCCGACGGCGTCCATCGCCTTGTCCACCAGCCCGCGGTTCTGCTCCTGTGCGGCGGTGATCTCGGCGTCGACGGCGTTCCTCGCCTCGGTCCACCGGGCCGCCAGGTCGTCGACGAGGGACTGCTGCTTGGCGTCGACGGCGGAGGTCAGCTCGTCGAAGCGGCCCCCGACCTCGGCGGCCGCGTCCTGCGCGACCTGCCGCAGGGCGCGCGGCGCTTCGGCGACGAGCTCGCGGACCTTGGTCCGGCCCGCCTCGATGCGCGTGCGCGCCGTCTCCAGCTCGCCGGCCACGACGTCGGCGACCGTGCCGATGACCTCGGTCATCCGCGCCTCGTACCCGGCCCGGGCCTGCTGGAAGATTCGGTCCGCCTCCGGGGGCAGCCCGGTGAAGAGGTCCTCGGCCCACCGCGCAGCACCGGTGATCCCGGAGTAGCGCTCGTCCTTGTAGGCCGCCATGTCGGCCTGGTGCCGAGCGGTGAACTCGCGACGCGCCTCACCCTCGCCGGCGTCGAACGCCGTCGTGACCTTGGCGTCGATCCCTCCGAGGATCGCCTCGACCTCGGTCTTCGTCGCCTCGAACGTGGCCGTGATCTGGGCGGTGATTCGCGCCCGCTCGGCCTCGTCACGCGAAGTGGTGCTCGCCGTCGTGCCCGCGACCGCGCCGTGCGCGGCCGTGGCCGCACCGACGAGGCCCGCGAGGCCGGCGCTGGCTTGGCCGGCCGCACCGGTGCGCGCGCCGGCGCGGGTCGCGGCCTCCTGCGCGCGGACCTGCCCGGGCGCCTGCGCTGCGTGCTCGTGCGCGGCGTTGCGCGCGGCGGCCGCCTCCTGGAGGGCAGGCTCGTTCGACCGCTCGAGGTGCTCCGGGGTCACCTGGGCGTCCGTCATCGCGCGGTCCGCCTGCGCGGGACCGCCCGTGAGGGCGAGCTGCTCGCCCGGTGCCGGCCCCGGCATGCCCGCCGCTGCGTCGACCTGCGGGGTCGGCGGGGCGCGCGCCGGCGGGAGGGGCGTGACCTCCTTCGGCGTCGCCACCGAGGGGTCCGACGGCGTGCGCACCGCGGCCTCGACCGGTCCGGCCGCGGCCTGCTTGCCGCCTGCGACCTGGCCCTTGACCTCGTTCCGGATGCCGTCGGCGCGGCCGGAGGTGGCGAACGTGTCCGCCTCGTCGAGGTTCGTGGGCGCGGCCTTCGCGACGGCGGCACGCACCGCCGCGACGAACGCCGCCTTGTCGAACCCACCGGGCTTGGTGGCGGCCATGCCCTCGACGTGCGCTGCGTGCGCCTGCGCCATCGCGTCGCCAGCCGGTGGGACTGCGGCCGCCTGGGCGAGGCCGACCTGCGCCTGCGGGGTCGGGTGCGTGGCGGCGGCGTGGCCGGCCGCGTGGATCTGCGCGGTGACGCCGGCGAGCGCGGGATCGGTGGTCGGGTTCGCGGGCTGCGGGCGGGGCGGGGGCCAGGCGGGCGTCGCCGCTGGGCCGGCCACCGGGCCCGGGGCCGCGCCGGCGGTCAGGCCTGCGGCTGCGCCTGCGGCGGCGCCCGCGGTGGGACCGGCGGCGCCTGCGGCGGCGCCCGCGGTAGGACCGGCGGCGCCTGCGGAGGGGCGGGGGCCTACGGCCGTTTCCGCGGTTGAGGCGCTGGGCGCCGTCGTCGACGCGGGCGTGGCGGGTGCGCCCGTTGCCTTCGCGGGAGGCGCGGCCCCGGCCGGGCCTGCCTTGGCGTCCGGGGCCGCCTTGGCGGTGGGGGCTTCCGGACGTGTGACGGGACCGGGAGTCGGCCGGGGGTTCGGGCGGACGTGCGGGCGATCCTCGGACTCGTGCTCGCCGCTCACGGGACTGCCACCGACGTCGCCCGGTGGCCGCGTCGCGTCGATCGGCGGCCGCGTCGGCACGCCGACGAGCTCCCGTTGCGCCGCCGGCGCGACGCGACCCGCGAGCATCGCCGCGACGGCGGCGTTGCCCGCACTGCGCTGCAGCGCACCCAGCCCGGCGGCCCCCAGCGGAAGGGCGTTCGCGCGGGGGACCACGGGGCTCGGGCGGACCTGCGGCCGCGCCGCCACCGCGCGCGGCGCCGTGGCGGTGCGGTGCGCGGCGGTGCCGGCCGGGGCGTGCGTCCTCACACTCATCGACGACGGCGCTCGCTCATGCCGACCCTCCCCGCGTGGACCGCAGGGGCCCAGCGTGACCCTGGGCTCGCCGTCGGGCGCGGTGTGTGCGGGCACGCGATCGGGCGCGTGTTGCTGCCCGATCGGGCACGACGCGCGACGGCGTAGCCTCCGTGAGCATGGAACGCGCCTCCGCCCGGGTCGACAGCTGGCTGTGGGCCGTGCGGATGTACAAGACGCGGTCGGCGGCCGGGGCGGCGTGCCGCGGCGGGCACGTCGAGGTCGACGGCGAGCGCGCCAAGCCGGCCACAACCGTCGGGATCGGGTCGCGGGTGACGGCCCGGGTCGGCGACCGCGTGCGTGAGCTCGAGGTGACCGGCGTGCTGGTCAAGCGGGTCGGGGCGCCCGAGGCGCAGCGGTGCTACATCGACCACAGCCCGCCCCCGCCACCGCGCGAGCTGGTGGCGCCGGTGGTGATCCGCGACCGCGGCGCCGGGCGGCCGACCAAGCGTGAGCGACGCGAGATCGACCGGCTGCGCGGTCGGTCCTGAGGTCGGCGAGCCCCGGCTCTGGCGTGTTGTCGGAGGGTGCTGGTAGGCACGTGCCATGACCGCCGAGGCGCCGACCGTCGTCGACCAGCTCGAGGGCTACCGCAGGGAGCTGCGGGGCTTCGCCTACCGCATGCTCGGCTCGCCGCAGGACGCCGAGGACGCGGTGCAGAACGCGATGGTGCGCGCCTGGCGCTCGGCCGACCGCTTCGACGGCCGGTCCTCGGTGCGTACGTGGCTCTACCGCATCGTCACGAACGTCTGCCTCGACGAGCTGAACGCACGCAAGCGCCGGGCCCTCCCGGTCGACCTCGAGGACGAGGCCTCCCGCCCGGTCGTGGAGTCGCTGGGCGCGCCGCTGCCGGCCGGCTCGTTCGTCGAGCCCGTGCTGGACGACCTGGTCGTCGACCCGGCCGACGTCGTGGTGGGTCGCGAGAGCGTGCGGCTCGCGTTCCTGTCCGCGCTGCAGCACCTGCCGGCGTCCCAGCGGGCGGTGCTCATCCTGCGGGACGTGCTCGCGTGGCCTGCCTCGGACGTCGCCGCGCTGCTCGAGATCAGCGTCGCGGCGGCGAACAGCCAGCTGCAGCGGGCTCGGGAGACGATGCGCGCGGTGCGTGAGTCCTCACGCAGTGCGCGGCCGCGCGGGTCGCGCGAGGAGGAGGAGCGCCTGCTGGCGCGGTACGTCGCGGCGTTCGAGCGCTACGACATGACCGCGCTCGCCTCGATGCTCGCCGAGGACGCGCTCATGTCGATGCCGCCGTTCCGGCTGCACCTGCGCGGCCGCGAGGACCTCATCGCGTGGTTCTCCGGACCGGGGGCGGAGTGCAAGGGCTCGCGCGTGCGCGCCGTCGACGTGAACGGCGGCCCCGGGTTCGCCCAGTGGCGCCGCCAGCCGGGCGGGGGCTTTCGCGCGTGGGGCGTGCACGCCGTCGTGGTCCGCGACGGCGAGGTCGCCGAGGAGACGGTCTTTCTCGGACCGGAGATCTTCCGCGCGCTGGGGCTGCCCGAGACGCTCGAGGACTGAGGCGCGGGCCGTCCGCCGGTCCTGGGTCTTGGCGCCTGCGTCGGCTCCCGCTCAGTCTCCACGCCGAGCGACCTCGAGCGCGGCGAGGTCGAGCTTGCTCATCTGCATGAGCGCCTCGTTGACGCGCGCGTTCGCCTCGGGACCGTCCGCGGAGCGGAAGAGCGGCTCGGTCGGAACGACCTGCCACGAGAACCCGAACCTGTCCTTGAGCCAGCCGCACTGTGACTCCTCGCCGCCGTCGGCCGTGAGGGCGTCCCAGTAGCGATCGATCTCGGCCTGGTCGCGGCACGGGATCTGGAGCGAGACGGCCTCGGTGAACGGGAACGACGCATCACCGTTGAGTGCGACGAAGCTCTGGCCACCGATCTCGAAGGAGACGGTGAGCACGGTGCCCGGCGGCAGGTGGCTGCCCTCGGGGTAGTAGTCGGTGTCGGTGATGCGGGTGCCGCCTGGCAGATCGGCGAACACCGAGACGTAGAAGTCCACCGCCTCCGCGGCGTTGCCCTCGAACCACAGGCACGTGGTGAACGTCGTCGACATGGGGATCCTCCTGGCGCGGCGGCCCGGTGCCTCCGCTCACGACGACAGACCGCGCCCGACGGCGGAACTCACCGCTCGCTGTGAGCCCGCCGTCGACCCCCGTCTGCGAGAGGATTCCCGTCCTTTCGCGAGAGGATCTTCGTCCTTTCGCGAGAGGTTCTTCGTCCTTTCGCGAGAGGTTCTCTGTCCTTTCTCGAGAGGATCGTGCTGACTCGATGTCGCCAAGATCCTCTCGAGAAAGGACGAAGATCCTCTCGCGAACGGGGGGCGGGGCGGGCTACGCGACGGACGGTGAGAGCTCGCCCCGGACGATGCTCACGCCGGAGTGGCCGGGGTCGCCGTCGAACGCCTCGTCCGAGACGTCGACGATCGCGAAGTCGGCGAGGTCGATGCCGGCGGGCAGCGTGAAGGTGCCCGAGTCGCCGTCGAGCACGCCGACGCTGATGAGACGCGTGAGGTCGGTCGAGATGAGCCAGACCTCCTGGTAGCCGGCCTGGGTGTCGTCGGGCAAGTCGACCGTGAGGCTCAGGCGTCCGTCGCGCTCGGTGACGGCGGCGGTGCCGGGCACGGACCACCCCGGGAGCGGCTCCAGCACGGCGCTCGCGAGCGGGCGCGCGTCGTCGACGCCATTCAGAAGCTGGGCGACGGCGACTCCCACACCCGCGCCGACCGCGATCGACGCGGCAGCCGTCCACACGATCGTGCGGGTCCGCCAGCGACGCGGGGACGACGGCGAGGCTGCGCTCGGGACGGCCGAGTCGGTCGGGGCGGGCGGAGCCGGGGCGGGTGTGGCGGCAGCCCCGGCCTCCTCGCCCGCTCCAGCCCTGCCCGCTACAGCCCCGGCGATCGCAGGCTCGTCGAACCCCGCCTCGGCAGCGACGCGGTCCCAGATCCGAGCGGGAGGGGCCTCGAGGCCCGCGCCCGCGCCAGACCGAGCGCCGGCGTCCGACCCCGCCGCGAGCACGCTGCGGAACGCGGCCACCTCGGCCTGGCACGCGGCGCACCCGGCGAGGTGCTCGGCGTCGGGCGGACGGAGCTCCTCGCCGAGGGCTGCGCCCGCGAGGTCCTCCTCGTCAAGGTGTCCCATCGGTCACCTCCAGGCTGGATCGGAGTCGGATCAGGCTGCGGCGCATGTGGCTCTTGACCGTTCCGAGCGGCAGGCCGGTGCGCGCGGCGATCTGCTGCTGGGTGAGGTCGTCGTAGAACGCCAGGGCCATGATCGTCGCCTGCGGCTCGCCGAGCTCGGCGATCGCGGACGAGACCACGACGGCGTCGACCACCCGCGCCGCGTCCTCGTCACCCGGGGGAGGTCCGCCGTCGTGCGGGACGAGCGCGGCGGCGACGGCCCAGGGCTGTTCGTCACCCTCGCGGCCGTGCTCCTGGTGCTGGGCGCCACGTCGGTGGCGCTCTCCAGGCGGCGCAGGACCCGCGGCGGCGCCTCCTGATCGAGACCGCGAGCGGCCGGGTTCGGCGGTGGTGGGGCGGGCGAGGCGACCCGCCCCACCCACCGCGCCCGACGGCGTCACGCACCGTTCGCCGTCGGGCGCGGTCTGCTCGCACGAACGCGAGAGGGTGGTGGGGACGCCGTGTGCCCACCACCCTCTCGCGAAAGGACGGAAACCCTCTCGCGAAAGGACGGAGAACCTCTCGCGAAAGGACGGAAACCCTCTCGCGAAAAGACGGAGAACCTCTCGCGAAAGGACGGAGAACCTCTCGCGAAAGGACGGAGAACCTCTCGCGAACGGGGCCGACGGTGCGACGCGAGCCACGCCGTCGGGCACCACCCCGAAGCCGCGACCGCCTCACGTCACGATCGGCGTGAGCTCCTCGTACTCGGCGACGGTCGCCCCGCGCAGCACGGCCTCGATGATCGAGCGCCCGAGCGGGTCGAGCTCGTCGGTGAGGAACGCGGACAGCTCGGCGGCGAAGAAGTCCTGCAGGATCTTGGCGCCGGCGTCGTAGGCCTCCTCGCCGACCTGCGACTGGAACTCCGGGCGCAGCAGCGTCGGTCGGATCGTCTGGCCGTCGATGACGAACTCCGTGAGGGAGTAGCCGAACAGCGAGCAGCGAGCCGGGGTGAGCCGATCGCGCCGCAGCCGGGCCACACCGCGGCGCGCGAGGTACTCCCGGGTGAGCCACTCGGCCGCGAACCCCACGTGGTAGGCGCCGATGTGCTGGTTCGGCGTGAGCACGTAGCGGGTGCGCGGCGCCGAGACGATCTGGCGCAGCAGCAGGTTCGCGGCCCCGACCTTCGTGCCGGTCGAGAACGGCCAGTACGACCCGACGCCCTCGGCCACGAGGCCGCCGTGGCGCAGCGTCTTCTTCTCGGCCGCGGACTCCCCGATCGAGGGGTTCTTGTCCCCGCGCGGCGCGATGAGGCGCCAGACCCACGCGAGCGAGGGCGGCACGATGTGCGCGATGCCCATGATCCCGTAGGTCGGCTTGTCACGGGTGCACGCCGGCATGCGCACGCCGAACGTGCGGATGTCCACCTGCTCGGGCTCGTCGACCACGCGCGGCACGAGGCGCCGTGGCACCACGACCCGCGGGTTCGGGCACGGCTTCCCGTTCGAGTCCGGCGTGTGCTCCCAGGGCAGGATCGTCGCGTCGGCCACGCCCTGGACATTGAAGAAGACGAGCGGCTCACCCGGCTGGATGCAGATCCGCTCGAGCTGCGGGTCGTCGCCGTACGCCTTGAGCCCGTCGATCCGGATGAACCAGCCGTCCTCGGCGTCGGCGATGCCGAGCTTGCCCTGCTCGGCCGGCAGCCCGGGGTGGCACAGCGTCATGTCGTCGGTGACGGGCCGCAGCGTCGAGGACTCGGCGAGCGTGATGATGTACGGCTCGTTCGTCACGACGTTGCTGCCCAGCAGGATGCGGCCGTCCTCCATGCGCCGCAGCTCCTGCGTCATCTCGGACTTCCCGCCCCCCGATGCGCCCTCGTGCATGATGACGACCTCGTTGTCGTACGGGGTCGTCACGAGCACCGACGAGGCGTGCGCGGTGTACCAGGGCCGCTCCTCGCGCTCGCCGATGTCGAGCAGCACCGAGAACACGCCCTTCTTGGCGCTCGGACCCGGGTAGAGGTTGTAGGCCCACACCTCGTGCCGCTCGTCGGAGCGGTTGTGCACCACGACCTGGCGGCCCTCGAAGTGCGTGTGCCGGAACGGCGGCGCCACGAACATGAGGCTGCGCGGCGTGAACGCCCCGAGCTCCTCGAACGTCACCCAGCCCTGCAGGTCCACGAGTGCGAGCGCGAAGAACGCCGCGTTCTGCGGCACGACGGCGACGCTCGGGTAGCCGTACGCCTTGCCGCCGGCCTTGAAGGGCACGACGGCGAGGGGTTGCGTCGCGAGCCACTCGAGCGTCTGCGTCCGCACCGGATCGAACGGGCCGCCCTCGCGGTCGGCGTACCGCGGCTTGTCGGTCGGCAGGTCGTCGGCGATCCGCATGCAGTCTGGGTCGCGGCGACGGATGTAGTCCTCGGGGTAGTTCACCGCCATGCCGTTGCGGCAGCGGACCACGGTCGCCTCCACAATGCGGCGGGTCCGGTCGCCGTCGGGCGTGGGCGCGTCGTACGCGACGACGAACGTCGGGCCGTTCGCCGGGCCCAGCGCGAGCGCGTAGAGCTCCTCGCGCGAACGGGGGATCACGACGTCGGGGCTCGCCTCGATCGCGGCGCGCACCTCGGGCGGGAGGGCGACGTGCGCGAGCAGGTCGAGGGGGCGGCGCGCGCTCTCGCGCGGGCCGGCCGAGGTCGTGGGGCTGGGCGCGGTGGGGCTGACGGCAGCGGTCATCGCGGGCTCCTTCATCGGGGTGACGTGGCGACGCTACGGGCCGCTTGGTACGAGCGGGATGGGCCGTTGGTCCCAACTTTGCCGTTGGGCCGCCTCGGAGGTCCGCCGGACGCGACTCGAGCCAGGAGGTCGAGCCTGGCGAACGCCGCAGGCGCTATCGTGTGCGCACCCGGCGACTGCCGGCCCGCCCTTCCCTCGGAGGTCCCCGTGGCAGGTCCCGCGTCGTTCTCCGGTCAGCTCCTGCGCCGCAAGCCGATCACGCCCCCCGCGAGCTCCAGCGGCGGTCTCGCCCGGAACCTCTCCACGTTCCAGCTCACGATGTTCGGCGTCGGGGCGACGGTGGGCACCGGTGTCTTCTTCGTGATGCACGAGGCGGTGCCCGACGCCGGGCCCGCGGTCATCGTCGCCTTCCTCCTGGCGGGCGTCGCGGCGGGCCTCTCGGCGCTCTGCTACGCGGAGATGGCCTCGACGGTCCCGGTCTCCGGCTCGACCTACTCCTACGCGTACGCGACGCTCGGCGAGATCGTCGCGATGGGCGTCGCCGCGTGCCTCCTGCTGGAGTACGGCGTCTCCACGGCCGCCGTGTCCGTCGGGTGGGGGGACTACCTCGCGCTGCTCATCCAGAACCTCACCGGCTGGGCGATCCCGGACGTCGTCCGGGCCGGCCCGTTCGCCGACACCCCGGGCGTGATCAACCTGCCCGCGGTGATCCTCGTGGCGATGTGCTGCCTCCTGCTCATCCGCGGAGCGAGCGAGTCGGCGCGCGCCAACGCGATCATGGTGCTCATCAAGCTCGCGGTGCTGGTGTTCTTCGCCGCGGTCGCGTTCACCGCGTTCAGCGCCGACAACTTCGCCGACTTCGCGCCGAACGGCGTGCACGGCATCACGCTCGCGGCCGGGTCGATCTTCTTCACGTTCATCGGTCTCGACGCCGTCTCCACCGCCGGGGACGAGGTGCGCAACCCGCAGCGCGCCCTGCCCGTCGCCATCATCTCCGCGCTGCTCATCGTCATCTCGATCTACCTGCTCGTCGCCGTCGCGGCCCTGGGCACCCAGCCGTGGACGGCGTTCTCCGACGCCGACCAGGGGGATGCCGGTCTTTCGAAGATCCTCGAGATGGTCACCGGTCAGACCTGGCCCGGCACGGTGCTCGCGGCCGGCGCGGTGATCTCGATCTTCTCCGTCACGCTCGTGACCATGTACGGGCAGACGCGGATCCTGTTCGCGATCGGACGCGACGGGCTGCTCCCGCGATCGTTCGCCGTCGTGAACCCCCGGACCCACACCCCGGTGCGCAACACCGTGGTGGTCGCGATCGTCGTCGGGCTGCTCGCCGGGTTCGTGCCGCTGGACTCGCTGTGGGACCTCGTCTCGATCGGCACGCTCGTCGCGTTCATCGTGGTGAGCATCGGCGTCCTCGTGCTGCGCCGCACCCGCCCCGACCTGCCGCGCGGCTTCCGCGTGCCGGGCTACCCGGTCACGCCGATCCTGTCGGTCATCGCGTGCGGCTACGTGCTCACCGGGCTGCACTGGTACACGTACGTGTGGTTTCTGCTGTGGCTGTCGGTCGTGCTCGCGTTCTACCTCCTGTGGGGCCGGCGGCACTCGCGGCTCAACACGCTGCTCGCGGCGGACGGCACGCTGCTCGAGGGTGCGGGCACCGTTGCCGGCGAGGACGATCCCTACGACGCCAAGCTCGACCCGGCGGACGCGCCCGGCGCGGGCGACGGGAGGGACGCACGATGAGCGTGCTCGTCGGCTGCGCGCCCGAGCGGTCCGGGCGGCACGCGCTGGCGCTCGCGGCCGGGCTCGCCCGCGCGCGGGGCGAGGAGGTCGAGCTGGTGCACGCCGTCGTGCGCAGCTGGCCGGCGACGCCCGGCGCCGGCGACGGGGAGTTCCGGCAGTGGGCGCGCGAGAGCGCCGACGAGTCGACCCGGCGCGGACTCGAGGAGCTCGCTCTGCTCGCGCCCGACGTCGTCGCGCGGACCCACACCGTGGAGGCGCGTTCGACGGTCGCCGCGTTGCACGAGGCGATCGAGGCGCTGCACCCGAGCGCCCTCGTGCTCGGGTCGGGTGCGAACGGCGCGCTCGGTCAGGTGACCTTGGGCTCGACGGCGAACGCCCTCGCGCACTCGTCTCCCGTCCCGGTGCTGGTCGCCCCGCGCGGGCACCGGACCGCCACGCTCGACCGTGTGGTCGCGGCCTGGTCGCCCGCCGACCCGCCCGAGCTGCTGGCCGAGATGGCTGAGTTCGCGCGCGAGGCGGGGCTGCGCGTGCGAGCCGTGACCTTCGGCCGCGCGCCGCACGGGATGTACCCGCCGGAGGTGGGCCTCGACGTCGAGGACGAGGTGTTCGAGGCGTGGCAGACGCAGGCGCGCGAGGCGCTCGAGGCGGCGGCCCGAGCCGCGGGCCTCGACGAGGGCGACGCGTCGCTCGCGCTCGGGGAGGACTGGCTCGACGCCGTCGACGCCGTGGACTGGGAGCCGGGCGACCTGCTCGCCGTCGGGTCGCACGGGGGCGGCGTGCTGCGCCGCGTGTTTCTCGGCTCGACGGCCGCGAAGATCCTGCGGCACGCGCCCGTGCCGGTGGTGCTGTTTCCGGGCTGACGGCGGGGGCGGAGGGCGAGCGGCCCCGCAGGTGTGCGCTTTGACTGGTGGGCCGTGCACGTTGACTGGTCAGATCGGCGAGTGCGTCAGCCGCCCGGCGTCGCTGCAGGTCAGGAGCGTCTGCGCGGGCGCGCCCGGTGCGATCTGCGGTCTGGACAGTCAATCCGTCGGGGCGACCAGTCGAAGCGTCCGGAGCGCCCGCGGTTGCCGGCCCGCCTGCCGGCCAAGGCGAGGTCGGTCGCGGTCCGAAGGGCGGTCGGTCGCCGGCGCCGTCCCGAGCTGCGCTGAGGGCGTGGTCGAAAACAACGACTGTTGGACGTCGCCCGGGTTTGGCACCGTGGAGCGTGCGGGCGAGCCCCGGGGCATGCCGCGAGCGGGGGGCTACTGTTGCAGCAGGCGCGGATCCCGGGCTCGCCCGCACGAGCGCGGAGGGCGATGGACGGGCCGGCGGCGAGCGAGTGCGATCCCCGCGATCGTGGTGCTCGGCCGCCGGCCCGTCCCTCTCTGCCCGACGTGCGGCTCGCGCCGGCACCGACTGCCGCGCCGCACCCCGCCACGTCGACGGCCTCGCCGGCACCGACGGCTGGGTCGACGGCCTCGCCGGCACCGACAGCTGTGCGCACAGCGGCTGATGCGCCTGTACCGGCTGCGCCGCCGTCCCCGCCGGCACCGACAGCTGTGCGCACAGCGGCTGATGCGCCTGTACCGGCTGCGCCGCCGTCCCCGCCGCCCGGCCACCCAGTGCCCACGGCGCCCTCAGGCCCGCGCCAGCACCGTCCCCGCCACGTCGCGCACGTCGATGCCGCGCGAGCGCAACGCCTCGATCACGGCGGCCCGGTCGGCGTCGTCGGCCACCTCGGCCACGAGCGAGACGGGGGCGTCGTCGGCGGCCACCGTGAGGGTGACCCGGCGCGGGTGGGCTTCCTCGAGCACGGTCTGCAGCAGCAGCCTCGCGGCCGGCGGCGTGCGCACGAGGTCGCTCGTGGTGGTGAGCGTGATCTCCACGCCGGCCGCGCGCGCGGAGCGAATCACGCGGATGAGCGCGGGGGTGAGCGACCACGGCAGGGTGAGCTCATCGCGCGCGGTGCGTTCGGCGTCGAGCGCCTCCCGCTGCACCCGCGGGTCGGACAGATCGGCCTCGCCGCGAGCGATCCGGCCCAGCGTGGGGTCGAGCAGCGTGCGCAGGTGGGTGAGCCGATTGTCGAGCGCCGCGGTGCGTCGGCGCGCCAGGCCCTCGCGCGCGACGGTCTCGCGCGTCAGCGCGGCCTCCGCCTCGGCGCGGGCGCCGAGCGCGATGACCACGGCGCGCAGCGTGGCCCCGACGGCGAGCGGCCAGCACGTGCTGAGGATCGCGGGCAGGGCCGCGACGAGGGCGGACCCGGCGGGATCCGGCGAGGTCAGCACGGCGGTGAGCGTGACGACGCCCACGAACGCGCCCGTCACGCCCACCACCGACCAGCCGCCGCGGTAGATCGCCGTCGGTGCCGCGACCAGCGCGGCCAACGACACCGGCCAGCCCAGCTCCGTCTCGAACGTGCCCGGCGGCGCCTGCGCGAGGAACGCGACGACGCCGGTCAGGCCGAGCACGTGCAGCAGCTCGTGCCAGGGCGGCACGGCACCCGGCTCGCCGCGCCACAGCACGTACGCGCCGTAGCCGGTGAGCACGAGCGCCCACCCGCCGAGCCACCACGGCTGGCCCCCCGCCAACCCGATCACGGCCCACATCAGTGCGAGTGCCGCGAACGGCGCGATCGCGCACACGGCCGCGAGGCGGGGATCACCGATGACGCTCGTGAGCGTCGTCTCGGGGGCATGCGGGTGGGGACGCGGGGTGGCGCCGCCCGTACCCCAATCTGCACCGTCCGACTCGCGCCCGTCGCGTCGAGAACAGCCTCCGGCGCCGAGCACGGCCCCCGGGGGGCCGTTCTCGTCGCGGAGGGCCGTTCTGACCAGCGGCGTGTGCGGGGCGCCGCCCAGCACACCCTCCTCGACGGCGAGCAGTGCCTCCTCCTCGTCGGCCACCCAGTCCCGCTCGCGCCAGTCGAGCTCGATCCGGGTGCCCGCTCCCGGCGCGGACACCACGATGGCGCGTCCCCCGACGTCGCTCATCCGGCGCCGCACCGACTGCTCCAGCCCGTAGGACTGCGACGTGCGGTCGGGGTCGAACCCGCGTCCGCGGTCGGCCACGGCCACCCGCAGCGCGCGGCGGTCGCCGCGCACGAGGACCGTCGCGGTCTCGACCCCCGCGTGCCGGCGCGCGTTGCGCAGGGCCTCGGCGACGGCGTCGCGCACGGCCTGCGCGACCGGTGCGGGCAGCGCGAGCTCGGGCTGCGCCGTCGTGAGCTCGACGGCGAGCCCCGGCACCTCGACCTCGCGCAGGTCGGCGACGAGGTCGCGCGTGGCGTGCCGTTCGTCGTCGACGCTGACGAGCGCGTACCACGCGCGCTCGGCCGAGGCGGCCGCGTCCTCGCGCGGTACCGCCGCGGTGCCGCATGCGCGCAGGGCGGCGAGTACGTCGTCGTGCAGGATCGCCTGCGCGCGGTGGTGCGCCGCGAGGCGAGCCTCCTGCTCGACGGCGTCGCGCACCGCCGCGAGGTGGTCGGCGCGGGCGCGCTCGAGGCGTTCGTCCATGCGCTCCATGAGGCGCACGCAGAGCACCATCGCGATCGCCGCCGCCACCGCGGGGCCGAGGGCGGCGATCGTCTCGATGTCGTAGGGCCGGACCACGCCGATGCCCACGACCCACACCACGAGCCCGACGAGCGCGAGCACCACGGCGCGGCGCGCGAACACCGCGACGAGCCCGGCGAGGTACGCGACCACCATCGCCATGGCCTCGGGCGAGGCCTCGGGAACGGCGACCCGGCCCGCCAGCAGCAGCGCCGCACCCGCGAGGGCCACGACGCTCACGAGCCAACGGCTCGGCCGGCGCACCCAGGAGACGGCGCCGAGCGCGAGGATGCCGACCACGAACGCGAGCGCCGCGACGCGCAGCGGGGTCGCGGTACCCGGCAGCAGCGTGCCGGTCACGAACACGGCCACGACCAGGGCGAACACGGCGAACGCGCGACGCAGCGCGAGGTCGACGCGGGCGGTGCGGTTCGGGATCATCGGTCGGACGGCTCGATCGGGGTGACGGGGCCGGGGCGTGCGTCAGGGCCGGAACGGGTCGATGTGGCCCGCGCGGATGCTGCGGGCCACAGCCTCGCGCGGTCCGCCGCGCAGCGTGATGCCCGCCTCGGCGTAGGCGTCCATGGCGTGCTGCACGTGGGTGCGGGCGGTCGTCACGGCGATGCCGAGATCCGCGGCCAGCGCCGGGTAGGGCAGGCCCAGAGCGAGCCGCTCGAGCACCTCCTGCTCGCGCTGGGAGAGGTGCACGGCGCCGGCGGGGTCGTTGACGAGCTGCATCGCCAGGCGCGAGGACACGTAGTGCTCGCCCGCGGCCGCGCTCTCGATCGCCTCCACCACGTGGGACTCGGGGTCGCCCTTGAGGACGAGGCCGAGCGCCCCGGCGCGGAGCGCGGCCCGCACCACGACCGGGCGGTGCTCGTTGGTGTAGAGGATGACGCGCGGTCCGGCGGCAAGGATGCGCGTGACGTTGTCCTCGACGTCGGAGCCGTCGCCGAGGTCCACGTCGAGCAGGACCACGTCGACATCGCCGAGGTCGAGGGCCAGCAGCTCGTCGCACGTCGCGGCGATGAGGCGCAGCTCGATGCCGCTCTCCTCGCCGAGGAACGACGCGAGGCCGCGCAGCATCACGGGATGGTCGTCGACCGCGGCCACGACGTGTGCTCTGTCCATGGTCCGCCCTTCGGGTCGGGGCGAGCCTACCGGGGGGCCCGGTGAAAGCCGCCGCGCGGCGGGCGACGTGGGCGCTCGTGCCGTGCCTCGCCGTCGGGCTCGCGCTCCAGGCCGTCAACGACGCCGCCCCGCCCGTCACGCTCAGCTACCTCACGGTGCTGTCGGCGCTCGGGCTGCTCGCGGTGAGCGGGTGGGCGCTCGCGGGTGGCGGGTCCGCGCAGGGCGCGGGGGGCACGACGGCGCAGCGCCGCCGCGCGTTCGTGCTCGCGCGCGGGATGCTCACGACGGCGTCGCTCGCCTCGGGCGTCGGATACCTCCTGCTCATCGCGCCGCAGGAGGGCGAGGGGTACTGGCTGCTCGACAGCCCGCGTGCGCTCGCGGCGAGCGTGCTGCTGCACGTGGCGGCGCCCGTGCTGGCCGTGGTCGCGTGCCGGGCGGACGGGGACCGCGTGGTGCTGGTAGGAGCGGGTGGCTCGGGCGGCTCGGGCGCAGGGTTCGGTCGCGCCGCGCGCGTCGCGGCGGCGTGGCTCGGGTGGCCGACGGCGTGGCTCGCCCTCGCGCTCGTCGCCGAGGCCACGGGGCTGGTCACGATGCCGTACCCGTTCCTGCGCGCCTCGGACGTCGGGTGGTGGGGCGTGCTGGGCGCCGCCGCGGTGTCGGCCGTGGCCTGGTGGCTGACGGGCATGGCCCTGCTCGCCCCCGCCCGCCGCCGCGACGGCACCCGCTAACCGCCAACCCTTCGCGAGAGGAAGTTGGTCCTTTCGCGAGAGGAAGTCCGTCCTTTCGCGAGAGGATCCTGGACGGACTTCTCAACGGAAAGTCTCTCGGGAAAGGACGGGAAGTCTCTCGCGAACGGGAGCGGTAGCGACGGGCCGTCCTCCGTTCGCCCCCGCCCCCGCCCCCGCCCCCGCCCCCGCTGCGACACGTTCGTCACACCACGTCAGAACCTTGCAGTCACTGCACCTACACTGAGCCACGCTCCCCGCCACGGTCGGTGCCGAGCCGACGGGCTCCGCCCTGCCGACCGCGGTCTCGCGCCGCGCCTCGACGTCGCCCCGTCGTGTCCCCACGACCAGACCGAGGGAGCCTTCCATGACCGACGCCGGCTCGCCGTCGCCCGTCTCGTCCGCCCCGAACTCCGCTACGAACACCGCCCCCACCGACGCCACGGCCCAGGCCGACGCCGCCGCGGCGCGGCGGTCCCCGATCGTCCCGCTCGTCGACCTCCACGGACGCAGCCCGTGGAGCATCCTGCCGCCGCTGATCCTCGGCTTCTTCATGATCATGCTCGACACCACGATCGTGAACATCGCGGTCCCCACGCTGGTGCAGGACCTCGACGCGAGCCTCGTCGCCGTCGGCTGGGTGACCTCGGCGTACCTCCTGTCGTACGCCACGCTGCTGCTCCTCGCCGGCCGCCTGGGCGACCGTTTCGGCTCCCGCCGCGTCTTCATCGGCGGCCTCGTCGTCTTCACCGTCGCCTCGGCCGCCTGCGGGTTCGCCGGACACATCGCGCTGCTCATCGCGGCGCGCGCCGTGCAGGGCATCGGCGCGGCGCTCATGACGCCGCAGACCATGGCGATGATCACCCGCGTCTTCCCGCCCGAGCGCCGCGGCGCGGCCATGGGCCTGTGGGGCGCGACGGCGGGCGTCGCGACGATCGCCGGCCCGCTGCTCGGTGGGGTGTTCGTCGAGTACATGTCCTGGGAGTGGATCTTCTTCATCAACGTGCCGGTCGGCGTGGTGGCGCTGTGGTTCGCGCTGCGCAACCTGCCGAAGCTCGAGCGGCACCGGACGAGCTTCGACGTCGTCGGCGTGGTGCTGTCGGTCCTCGGCCTCGGCGCTTTCGTGTTCGGCATCCAGGAGGGCTCGACCTACGACTGGGGCACGATCGCCGGTCCGATCTCCGTGTGGAGCGTCATCGGGCTGGGCGTGCTCATCCTCGTCGTCTTCCTCTGGTGGCAGGCCCGGCTCGGCGAGGCCGCGCTGCTGCCGCTGCGCCTGTTCCGCAACCGCACGTTCACCCTGGCGAACGTGTCCGGGATGACGATCTCGTTCGCGATGATCGGCATCTTCTTCCCGCTCACGATCTTCCTGCAGTCGATCCTCGGGCTCTCCCCGATCGAGACGGCGCTCCTCAACCTGCCGAGCTCGCTCATCTCGGGCGTCGTGGCGCCGCTCGCGGGCCGGCTCTCGGACCGGGTCCCGGGCAAGTGGGTGGTCTCGGCCGGCTTCGCGATGATCGCGATCAGCGTGGGCGTCATCGCGTGGCTCATCCAGCCCGACCTCGTGGCCTGGCACCTCATCTTCCCGATGCTGCTGTTCGGAGCGGGGACGGGCTCGGTGTTCTCGCCGCTGGCGAACCTCGCGACGTCCGGCCTGGACGGCCGCACGGCCGGCGCCGGCGCGGGCGCCTTCAACACGACGCGTCAGGTGGGCGGCGTGCTCGGCTCGGCCGTCATCGTCTCGGCGCTCACCTCGCGCCTCGCGTCCCGGCTGCCCGAGGCGGCGGAGGCCGCGTCCGGCCAGCTCCCCGCGGACTACCGTCAGTCGTTCGTCGACGGCATCACGCAGGCCGCGTCCGCCGGCTCGTTCAGCGGCGAGAGCGGCGGCGCGGCGAGCTTCCCGCTCCCTGACGGCGTGCCCGACGCCGTGAAGCAGCAGATCGACGCCGTCGTGACGTCGGTGATCCACCAGGGCTTCGCCAGCGCCGTCACGGACACGATGATCGTCGTGACGGCCGTGCTCGTCATCGGCTTCTTCACCGCGCTGCTCATCCCCGCGACGCGGCCCGGTCACCTGAGTCCACGTCAGTAGCGCCATGCCCGACGGCGAGCATCACCTCTCGTAGGCGTCTCGCCTCGCGCCGAGCGCTGGGTTGCATCGGCCTGACCAGACCTCAGCGCTCGGCGTCGGCCGGGGCGACAGCGGCGGGCGCTACCCGGCGGCGAGGTCGGGCTGGTCGGGCCAGGTCCGGGCGAGGCGGCGCAGCCGCCAGCCCCGGACCTGCCACGCCACCCACAGACCGGGGCCGAGCAGCCACGCGGCCCAGCCGCCGACAGTGAGCCGGTCGTTCCAGATCGCGCCCTCGGCCTGACCGGTCGAGGCAGCCCCACCCACAGCTCGTCCGGAGTCCCCTGGCTCCACCCACATCCGGTGGTCCCACGACGTCAGCAGCGCGAGCGGCCCGCTCACGGGCGACCCGGCGTCGACGAACACGGGGTGAGTGACGCCGTCGTGCGTCACGTGCGCGCGCCGCACCCGGATGACCGACCGACCGAACGGGACGACGCCCAGGATGCGGGCCGTGACCTCGAGGCTGTCACCGGGCCGCCACGCCGGCGGGAGCGCTGCGTCCGGGTCGGCCGGCGTCAGCACGACGACCGGCGCGTACAGCGAGCCGGCCACGCGCGGGGAGTGCAGCGCGCGCCAGGCGACCTCGGGCGGGCACGCGATCGGGAACCGCAGCCGGATGCGTACCGTGGTCATCGGTCTGCCTGCACCAGCCGCCCGAGCCCCAGCTGTCCGTTCCCCGAGCCTCAGGCGCCCGGGACGGTGATCGGCTCGGCGTCCACGTACTCCAGCCCGTGGTGCCGGTCGAACCAGCGCGGCCCGAACTCCGAGCGCGTCTCGTGTGCGTCGAGCGGCTCGACCCGCTCGGGACCCACCCGCCACGAGCGCAGCTGCGCGCCGCCCGCGTGCTCCTCGCCGGTGTGCAGCACGAGCGTGACGGCACCCGCACCGTACGCGATCGGCCCGCCGATGAGCGCGGCCTCGGCCTGCAGCGACGCGGGCGTCGCGGGGATGTGCGCGCCCGCGGAGTCGCGCAGCACGGTGTACGTGCGGTCCGGACCGGCGTCGACGACGCGCAGCGTGCTCTCGCCCTCGGGCAGCGAGGAGAGGATCGTGCGCAGGATCGCCGAGCCGACCTCGAGCGCGCGGTTCGTCCGGCGCTGCTCCTCGCGCTGGTCCTCCAGGACGACGCGCCACACCTCCGGCCCGGGGGTGGCGTGGTCGAGGTCGGTGTGCGCGGGCCACAGCCAGCCGTCGAGCAGGTCCCACGCGAGCACCTCGTGCACGGTGCCGTCCGCGCCCACGCGCGCCGCGGTCACCCGGGCGCCGTCGGGGCCGGCGAGCACGTCGAGGAACGCCTCCTCGGCGTCGACGTCGCGGGCGCGCTCGGCCTCACCGTCGACGATCTCGTCCTCGAGCGTCACTTTCCCGGCGCGGAGCACGACGGCGGAGTCCGCCTTGGTCACGCGGCGCGCCACGGTCCGGGTGAGGGCGCCCAGGAGGGCGAACGCGGCGTTGGGCCCGCCGAGGTCGAGTCGGCCGAGGACCGCGCGGGCCGTCTCGTGGTTCGCCGCGCTCGCGACGGCCTGGTGCAGGCGGGTGTTCTCGCTCATGCGCTCATTGTGGCCCGCGCGTTCCCGTCGCCACGCGCCCGGGCGCGCTACAGGTCACGCTCGGGGTCACCGGCGAGCTCGGCGACGTGGTCGGGCACGTACTTGTAGAGCTCGCGCGGCGGGCGACGGTAGTTCCCGCTGCCGGTCGGCCGGGTCGGCAGCTCGACCTTGTCGTGCGGCACGTCGGTGTAGGCGATCGTGGAGAGCAGGTGGCTGATCATGTTGATCCGCGCGTGCTTCTTGATGTCGGACTCCACGACGTACCAGGGCGAGATCGGCACATCGGTGTGCACGAACATGTCGTCCTTCGCGCGGGAGTACTCCTCCCAGCGGTTGATCGACTCCAGGTCCATCGTGGACAGCTTCCACCGCCGGAGCGGGTCGTCCAGTCGCGAGCGGAACCGCTTGAGCTGCTCCTCGTCGGAGACGGAGAACCAGTACTTGCGCAGGTGGATGCCGTCATTGATGAGCATCTGCTCGAAGATCGGGGTCTCGCGCATGAACCGCGCGAGCTCCTCGGGCGTGCAGAACCCCATGACCCGCTCGACGCCGGCGCGGTTGTACCAGGACCGGTCGAACAGCACGATCTCGCCCGCGGCGGGCAGGTGCTGCACGTAGCGCTGGTAGTACCACTGCGTCTTCTCGCGCTCGGTGGGCGCGGGCAGGGCCGCGATGCGCGCGACGCGGGGCGACAGGTACTCGGTGACCCGCTTGATCGCGCCGCCCTTGCCGGCCGCGTCCCGCCCCTCGAAGATCACGACGACGCGCTCGCCGTTGAGCTTGACCCACTCCTGCAGCTTCACGAGCTCGGTCTGCAGCCGGAACAGCTCGGCCTCGTAGATCGCGTTCGGGATCTTGGCGGCCTTGCGCTTCGCCGGCTTGTCGTCGCGCTTCTCGGACTTCGTCATGACCAGAACCTAGACCCCACGACCGGTCTCGAGCCCGCTCTCAGAAAAGTCACAGCGCACTGACGGGTGCAGACGGTGCGCATGGGTGACACTGGATCAAGCAGGTTGACCCGTCAACCAATGTCCGAGCCGAGGAGACTGCCATGGCCACCACGACCGCCCGCCCGTCCGTCCGAGCCCGCACGGTCCGCACCGTCGCGACCGCGACGGCGTCGCTCGCCGTCGTCGGCACGCTCGCGGCGTGCGGCGGTACGGAGGAGGCCGCAGCCCAGGAACCCGACGCGTCGGACACGGGCGCGCCCGCGTCGGAGAGCACCGACGCCGCGAGCGACCCCACCACCTCCGACGACGCGGCCACCAGCGACGCGGCGACCTCGGACTCCGGCGCCGCGGCCGCCGGCAGCACCTACGCCGACGGCACCTACACCGCCACGGGCGAGTACGTCTCTCCGGGCGGCCAGCAGAGCGTCGAGGTCACGCTCACGCTCGTCTCCGACGTCGTGACCGACGTCGAGATCGTCAACGGCGCCAGCGACCCGCAGTCCGAGGGCTACCAGGACAAGTTCATCTCGGGCATCGCCGCCGAGGTGGTCGGCGTCGCGATCGACGACCTCGACGTCGACAAGGTGGCTGGCTCCTCGCTCACCTCCGGCGGCTTCGACGATGCCGTGGAGCAGATCAAGGCCGAGGCGCTGGCGTGAGATGAGCGCCACGCTCGTCACGCGCGCGGGCCCGGAGCCCACTACCGTCACCCTCGTGACTTCGCCGGGCTCCTACGCCGCCATCCCCGCCGACGGCGGGCCGGGGATGCGGTTCGACGGGATCGGCACCCGCTGGGTCATCGACACCCCGGAGGACCTGCCGCTCGGCGTGGAGGCCCGGATCATGGCGGCGGTGGAGGAGTTCGACCACGAGTGGTCGCGGTTCCGGGAGGACTCGCTCGTCTCGGTCGTCGGCCGTGAGGGCGGCACCGTGCCCGTCGGCGACGACGGCGAGGCCATGATGCGCCTCTACACGCGCCTCGCCGCGGCGACCGACGGCGCGGTGAACCCGCTCATCGGCGCGCGGCTCGAGCACCTGGGCTACGACCGGTCCTACCGCCTCACCGAGGCGCCCGGCGCCCCCGACCCGATCCCCGACTGGGAGGGCAGGTTCCGGGGCACGACGGCGTTGCTCACCCTGCCGCGCGGCACCGTCCTCGACGTCGGCGCGGTGGGCAAGGGCCGCCTGGTCGACATCGTGACCGGCATCCTGCGCCGCGCACGGATCGCGGACTTCACCGTCGACGCGGGCGGTGACATGCGGCACGTCGGGGACGAGGTGCTGCGCGTGGCGCTCGAGCACCCCTTCGACCCCAGCCGTGCCGTCGGCGTCCTCGAGCTCGGCGAGGCGGGGCTCGCGGCCTCGGCCACGAACCGGCGCGCCTGGGCGGACGGCCTGCACCACGTGATCGACGCGCGGACCGGCGAGCCGGTGCGCGACATCGTGGCCACCTGGGCCGTGGCGCGCAGCGCGATGCTCGCCGACGCGGCTTCAACGGCCGCCTTCTTCCTCGCCCCGCAGGCGGTGCTCGACGCGCTCGACGGCGTGTACGCCGTCGTGTCGATGGGTCCGCACGGCCCGGTGCGCGCCGCCGGCCTGGACACCGCCCCGACCACCGCGCTGCGGTCCGCGCGCCTCTTCGACTGAGGATCTTGTGATGACGCGGCCGACCCCCTCGCCGGCCGCCTCACCCGCCGGCCCCCTCGCGCCGGCCCGGCCCCTGTCACCCCTGCGCCGCCTCGACGCCGGCCTCGGCCGCGTCTCGATGTACCGCCTGGTGCTCGCCGCGCTCGGGGTGGTGCTCGCCGTCGCGCTCGCGCTCGTGCTCGCCGCGACCGGCACGCTCGGGTACCCGGCGCTCGGGATCGTGGCCGTGCTCGCCGTCGGGACGCTCGGCACGCTCGCCGCGACGTGGGTCGGCGGCCTTGTCACCCGCAGCCGGCCGCACGTCGCGTCCAGCCTCGTGACCGGCGCGATCCTTGCCCTCGTCCTCCTGCCCGGCACCGACGGGCGCACGCTCGCGGGTGCGGCCGTGGCGGGGGCCGCCGCGGGCGCCTCGAAGTACCTCCTCGCGTGGCGCGGGCGACACGTCCTCAACCCGGCCGCCGTCGGGCTCGTCGTGGTGGGCTGGACCGGGCTCGCGACGAGCGGCTGGTGGGTCGGCACCGCGGCGCTGCTGCCCGCCGTCGCGGTGGCGGGCGGCGTGGTCGCGTGGCGGACCCGGCGCGTGGCGTTCGTGCTCGCCTACGCGGTGCCCGCGTTCGTGCTCACCGCGGTCGGCTACCTCACGCTCGGCGTGGCTGCGAACGACGCGCTCTGGTGGGCGCTGACAGCGAGTCCCGTGGCGTTCCTCGCGCTGTTCATGCTCACCGAACCCCTCACAAGCCCGCCGCGGCGCCCTCAGCGTCTGCTCGTCGGCGCGCTCGTGGCGGTGCTCGCGGCCGCGCCGCTCTTCCTCGAGTGGGGCTGGCTCTCGCCCGAGCTGGCCCTGATCGTCGGCAACGCGGTCGCGTTCGGCCTCGGGCTGCGCCGTGGCGTGCGGCTGCGGCTCAGCAGCGCGACCCTCACCGGTGACGTGCTCGACCTCCACCTGGCGCCGTCGTCGCCCGTGCGCGCGCTGCCGGGCCAGTACGTGGAGATCGACGTCCCGCAGGCGGGCGCCGCCGCGCGCTGGGACCCGCGGGGCCGACGGCGGGTGCTCAGCCTCGCGAGCGACCCCGCCTCGGGCGACGTCCGGCTCGTCACCCGGCTGTCCGGTGCCGAGGGCAGCGAGCCGAGCCCGGTCAAGCGGGCGCTCGCGGCGCTCGCGCCGGGGGAGGAGCTCCGCGTCACGTCCGTGGGCGGGGACTTCCTTCTGCCGTCCGGCCCGGTCGCGCTGGTCGGCGCGGGGATCGGCGTGACGCCGTTCCTCGCACACCTGGACGGGGTGGTTCGCGGGTCGGGTGCGGCGCCCGGCGGCGCCTCGGGCGTTCGCCACGGGCACGACGGCGAGCTCGCCGCCGCGCGCGACGTCGTGCTCGTGCACGGCGTGCGCACCCGCGCCGACGTCCTCGAGCTGCCCGGTTCCGCGGGCGACGCGCTTCCCGCCGGCGTGCGGCTCGTGCTCGTGGTGCCTCCGGGGACGGCCGGCGGCGTGGCGGGTGGGACGGCGGCCAGCGCTTCGGGCGGCACGGCTGGCGGGCCCGACGGCGTCGGGCTCGACGGGCGCTGGGAGGTGCTCGAGGGCGCCGTCACCGACGCCGCGGTGCTCGGCCGTGCCGTGCCCGACCTCGGCGCGCGGACCGTCCTCGTGTCCGGGTCACCCGCCTCGGTGGACGCCCTGCGGACCGCGGCACGCTCGCTCGGCGCCGCCCGGGTGCGCACGGACACGTTCCTCGGCTACTGATCGGGCGGACCCTCGCGTTCGTGCCGCAGGACCCCGCGAGATCGCTCAACCCCGTCCGCCGGATCGGCTGACGGCTCGCGAGTCGGGGGTGCGAGCTGCCGTGACAGCGGATCTGCGCCGGGCGGGGTCGTCCGATGCGGGTCGTCGTGGGCCGCAGCATCCGCGCAGCATCTGCGCCTCGAGCGCCGCGCGCGTTCCGGTGCGTCGCCAGGGTGGCGGTGGCACACTCGCGGCATGATCCGCCTTCTGCTGAACTTCGCCATCAACCTGGTGCTCGCGGCGCTCGGCCTCCTGCTGGCCAACGCGCTCTTCGACGACGTCACCGTTCACGCCTCGGGCTTCGTCGTGGCCGTGCTCATCGTGGCCGTCGCTCAGGCGGTGCTCGCGCCGTTCGTCTTCAACATGGCCCGCAAGTACGCGTCGGCCGTGCTCGGGGGAGTGGGACTCATCTCCACACTGCTCGCCCTCTGGATCGCCAGCCTGTTCGACGGCGGGCTCGAGATCACCGGCGCCGCCGGCTGGGCGGGCGCCACCCTCGTCGTCTGGCTCACCCTCGCCCTGGGCGGGTGGCTGCTGGGCTGGCTCATCCTCACCCGTTGGTGGGACCGCAAGCGCGAGGCCAAGCGGATCCGCGCCGCCACCCGCTGATCCGGCTCGCACCGGTGGCGTCGCCCGCGAGGCAGGTTCGCGGGCGACGCCCGTCCGGTGGGGGTGAGGGCGGCTCAGACCTCAGTGCAGGTCGGGCCTCACGGACGGAACCGCAGGCTCGCGACCCGCGTGAAGTCCTCGCCGACGCCCGACGTGAACGTCACGTACACCCGGTGGACCCCGCGGATCGGGTCCACGTTGAACGGCACCTCACGGAACGCGTCCCAGCCGCCGGTGTGTGACACCGCACCGGAACCGATCACCGGCGCGGTCGGGGAGTCGAGCCGGATCTCGACGAGGCCCGAGATCGCCCCGTCCGCCCCGCCCGCGTAGCGCAGCACCACGTCGCGCGTGCCGCCGGTGCCGAAGTCCGCGTCGAAGGCGAGCCAGTCACCGTTGCCGACCTTCGCCGCTCCGTCGGTCACGACGAGGCCGTGGGTCTCGACCGCGCTCGTCACCGCCACCGCCTGGAAGGGGTCCAGCCCCGACGGCGTGGGCTCGCTCGTCGGGCTGGGCGTCGGGCTGGGGCTCGGGCTCGCCGTCGGGCTGGGGCTCGCCGTCGGGCTCGGGCTCGCCGTCGGGCTCGGGCTCGCCGTCGGGCTCGGGCTCGCCGTCGGGCTCGGGCTCGCCGTCGGGGAGGGCGACGGGCTGGGCGTCGGCGAGGTCCCGCCGTCGCTCGGGAGGGCCTTCCCGGACAGGATCAGCGCGTACAGGTAGGCGCGGGTGTTGCCGTCGTCGACCGTGGGCAGGCCCTGGGCGATCGTGAGGGCGCGGTCGGGGTCGGCCAGGCCGAGGAGCGCGGTGTTCCAGTCGATGAGCGGCTTGGTCGCGTACTCGCCCGCGAAGAGCGGCTCGGCGATCTCGAGGATCCGGTCGGTGCCGAGGGAGTGCAGGAACGCGAGCTGGCTCGGCCCCATGGGGATGACCTCGATCGCCGTCTTGGCGCTCGCCTCGGGGGAGAACCACGTCTCGTAGGTGATCTTGCCGGCGAACACCATCGACGCGATCGGTGCGGTGTTCGTGGCCGGCGTGCCCCGGTAGGGGTTCCACCAGTACTGCGCCGCGGTCTCGGCCTCGAACGCGAAGAGCCAGCGGGCGTGCTGCTCCATCGCCTCGTCGCCGCGCACGCGTGACCACAGCTCGAGGCCGGCCCACGCGTTCATGGCCTCCGACGTCGACTCCTGGTCGTTGCCGTCCATCCCGCCGCCCAGGCCGTTGGCCCAGGAGTGCCCGCGCCAGTCGTCGAAGCTGCGGCGCTGGATCGTGTCGTCCGTGGTCTGCTCGGCGGCGATGTCCGCGGCCAGGACGTCGGCCACCGGGGCGTACTGCGCTACGAGGCTCGGGTCGTCCTGCGCGAGGACGGCGGCCGCGTAGAGCAGGTAGCCGTAGTGGAAGTGGTGGTCGTTGAGCATCGAGGAGACGAAGAAGCCGTCGGTGTCGGGCACCACGGTGTGGTTGACGGCGTCGTACCCGAAGCACTGCGCGGGCACGGCGGACGCGCAGCCGTCCGGGTCGAACCACAGCGCGAGCTGCGCGCGCATCGCCTCGGCGATCGTCGCGGCCTCGTCGGTCAGCCCGAGCTGGTTCGCGAGCGTGTAGAGGTTCGCGGCGCGGTAGAGCGCCTTGCCGCCGAAGTAGGTGTCCTCGGGGAAGGTGAGAGTGCTCGGCAGGTCGGCGCGGACCTGGTCGCGCAGCAGCGAGAGCTCGGCCTCGCTGAGTCCGCTCAGGTCCAGGGCGCTGGAGACGTCCCAGGTCGGGGCCGTCGTCGTGAAGCTCGTGCCGACCGCGCCCGTCGCCCAGCCCGTGGCGTTCTCCCACCTGCCGGTCAGCGTGGGCAGGCCGTAGTCCTGGTGCGGCATCTGCGCGAGGACGGTGTCCGCCCCGCCCGCGGTGTCGAGGACGAACGTGGCCGACGCCGTGCCACCGTCGGCCGCGCCGCTCACCGACCACTCGGTGTGCGTTCCGCTCACCTCCACGGCGCCCGCGACGAGCGTCGCGAGGTCCTGCGCGGTCGCGCCCTGGGGCGTGCCGAACACGTGGACCGCCTGGCCGGCGTCGAGCGCGACGCCCGTGCCGGAGACCGAACCCGCCGTGACGACGTTGAGCTCCTGACCCGTCGCGCCGGTCCAGGTGTAGCGCGACGGCGTGGAGCTCGCCGCGAGCTCGCGGTTCACGCCGAGCGTCTGGTCCGTGGCCGCCGTGTACTGGACGTAGGGCCAGCCCTCGACGGCGCGCAGCGTGCCGACGGCGGTGCCGTCGGCGGCGTACCAGGTGAGGTCCGCGGAGATGTCGTCCCAGGCGGACAGGCGGTAGGTGACCGCGCCGGGCGGGGCGAGCTCGATCACCTGCGACTCCGGGTCCTCGGGCGTGGCCCGGTTCTCCCAGGTCTGCATGATCGCGAAGTCGCCATACCCGGTGACGTCCGGGACGGCGACGCCGACGCTCGTGTCGTGCGCGCGGAACGCCAGCCCGCCGCCGACCCACGTCGGCGCGTCGACGTCGGCCATGTCGTACACGGCGCCGGAGATCCACGAGTTCGTGGGCGGTGCGACGCCGTCGTCGACGCGCGGGGTCTGCGGCACGCGGGTGGGCAGCTCGGGCAGGTCCGCCGCGGTGAGGGCCGCGGCCGCGACGCCAGGGGCGCCAGGGGCGCTGGGGGCGTGCTGCGTCTCGGGCGCCGCGGCGGCACCGACGGCGAGGCCGCCCGCGACCAGGCCGGCGACGGCGAGCGCCGCCACCCCGGTGAGGCTCGCCCGGGCCGGTCGCGGCGTGGGGCGCGCGGGTCGGCCAAGGGGTCGACCAGCGGGTCGGCCGGTGGCGCCGGCGTCGCCGGCGGGCTTCGTGGCTGTGGTCGCCGGGGTGTCGATGCTGTCGGGCGTGGGGCGGGGCTGGGGGCGGGGTGTGTCAGGCACCGGGTGCTCCTCTCGACGGGCGCGGCGGACCGCGCTGCTCGGTCGGTCCGACCCGCGTCAGGGCAGGGGGCATCGCCTGACGTCGGAGTCGTGGCCGGCCCGGGGATGGGCGCCCCTCCGCGGTGAGAGCGCTTCCATTTCCGGACTCGAGAACCGTAGCCAGCGTGCGCGTTAACACACTAGAAACATTCGTCTACATCTCGGTTGGGACTCCGTTGGTGCGTATGTGGGGGTCGACCGCGTCCGCGACCCGCCCGGCGCAGGCACGGCGCCCGCACGGCGCTCGCGCTCCGGACAGGCCCGGGCCGGGCCGGTAGGGTCACATGTCGACGTCACCACGCCCGAGCCCGAGCGCCGTCCGAGTCACGGCCACGTCCGAGCCGAGCACGAGCGCCCGACCGAGCACCAGCCAGCCCCAGTCCCACGCCCCGATCGAGGACGACCATGTACGCGTACCTGCGCTCCGCCGGCGTGAGCCTGCTGCTCGACACCACCGGCCCCCACCTGCCCCGCGTGCTGCACTGGGGACGCGACCTCGGCGAGCTCGACGACCACGCCGTCGCCGAGCTCGTCCGCGCCTCGGTCCGCCCCGTCACCAGCAGCTCGCCGGACTCCGGCGTGCTCCTCAGCGTGCTGCCCGAGCAGTCGGCCGGCTGGTTCGGCACGCCCGGCGTCACCGGCCACCGCGACGGTCGCGCGTTCTCCACGGCGTTCCGCGTCACGTCGGTCGACGTCCACGACACGGCACCCGTCGTCGCCGACACGCCCGTCCACCTCACCTCGCCCGACGGCGCAGCCCCCCTCGCCGGTGCGGTCACCGTGTCCGCGGCGGACGACGCCGCGGGGCTGGCGCTGACCTGGCGGCTCGAGCTCGCCGTCGGCGGCCTGGTGCGGACGAGGACCACGGTGACGAGCACGCGCGAGGGGAGCTTCGCCGTCGGGGGCGTGGACGCGCTGCTGCCGCTGCCGCGCGAGGCGACCGAGATCCTCGACTTCACGGGGCGGCACATGCGCGAGCGCAGCCCGCAGCGCCACCCGCTGGTCGCGGGGCTGCACCTGCGGGAGACGCGTCGCGCCCGGACGCTGGACGGGACGCTGCTCATGCTCGCGGGCGAGGCGGGCTTCGCGCACCGGCACGGGCAGGTGTGGGGCACGCACGTGGCGTGGTCGGGCAACACGCGCACGCTGGTGGAGCGCGAGATGCCGGAGGGGCTCGCGACGCTCGGTGGCGGGGAGCTGCTGCTCGCGGGCGAGGTCAGGCTGGCGAACGGCGAGAGGTACGAGAGCCCGTGGGTCTACTTCTCCTACGGCGACGGGCTCGATGCGCTCTCGGCGCGCTTCCACGACTTCCTGCGCTCGCGGCCCACCCACCCGCAGACCCCGCGCAAGGCGCTCATCAACGTGTGGGAAGCGGTGTACTTCGACCACCGGCTGGACCGGCTCACGGCGCTCGCGGACGCCGCGGCGCGCGTGGGCCTGGAGCGCTACGTGCTCGACGACGGCTGGTTCCGGCACCGCCGCACCGACACCGCGGGCCTCGGCGATTGGTACGTCGACGAGACGGTGTGGCCCGACGGCCTCACGCCGCTCGTGGATCACGTCACGGGTCTCGGGCTGGAGTTCGGTCTCTGGTTCGAGCCGGAGATGGTCAACCCCGACTCCGACCTCGCCCGCGCGCACCCCGAGTGGATCCTGCGCGTGCCGGACCGGATGCCGCTGGAGTACCGCCGCCAGCAGGTCCTCGACCTCACGGTGCCGCAGGCGTGGCAGTACGTCCTCGAGCGCATGGACGCGATCCTGTCGGAGTACGCGATCTCCTTCGTGAAGTGGGACTTCAACCGCGACCTGCTCGACGCCGGGCGTCAGGCGACCGGCACCGCGGGCGTGCACGAGCAGACGCTCGCGACCTACCGCCTGCTCGCGGCGCTGCGTGTGGCGCACCCGGACGTCGAGTTCGAGTCGTGCTCGAGCGGCGGCGGGCGCGCCGACCTCGGGATCCTCGCGCTGACGGACCGGATCTGGGCCTCGGACTGCATCGACCCGCTCGAGCGCCAGATGATCGAGGCCGGGACCGGGCTGCTCGTGCCGCCGGAGCTCATGGGCTCGCACGTCGCCTCGCCGCACTCGCACACCACGGGCCGGCGCCACGACCTGGGCTTCCGCGCCGCGACGGCGCTGTTCGGTCACCTCGGCGTGGAGTGGGACCTCACGACGGCGAGCGAGACCGAGCTCGACGAGCTCGCCCGGTGGGTGGCCGCCTACCGCGAGCACCGGCACCTGCTGCACCGCGGCCGCGTCGTCCGGGCGGACGACCCCGATCCCGCGCTGCGGGTGCACGGCGTGGTGGCGCACGACGGCGGGGAGGCGATCTTCGCGATCGTGCAGCGGACCACGGGGGTGAGCTCGCCGTCGGGCCGGGTGCGACTGCCGGGGCTGGTCGCCGGGCGCGCCTACCGCGTGACCCCGCTGCCGCCGGGGGACACGATCGTGTCTCCCGGGCCCCTGTGGCAGCCCGCGTGGTGGGCCGAGGGCGTCACGCTGAGCGGCCGGGTGCTGGCCGAGGTGGGGGTGCAGGCGCCGCTGCAGCACCCCGAGCACTCGGTGCTGCTGCACGTCGTCGCCGTGTGAGCGGGGCGCGGCAGCGCTGCGGCGCCGCCGGCGCGGACGAGTCGCCGCGGCGTCACGGCTGACGGGAGAGCGACTCGTCGTGACGGGAGAGCGACTCGTCGCAGCCTCTCAGCTGGTCGCAAGGCGCTGACCTGCGGCGATGCGCCGGGTGAGGCCGTCGCGGGGCGTCTCGGTCGCTGTGGTGTCACGCCGAGTCGCTGCGGCGTCACGGCTGACGGGAGAGCGACTCGCTGCGGCGTCACGAGAACGCGCGGGCGCGGCGGCCGCTAGAGCGCGAGGCGCTCGCCCGGCGCGAGGACCACCGGCTCGCAGTCCGGCGCCTCGCGTCGCACCGCGGCCTCGAACGCGGCTCCGCCGTGCTCCATCCACCCCCGCGGGAGGTTTCGCCCGAGCGGTGCGTGCAGCGTGCCCCAGTGCACGGGCACCGCGCGGCGCGCACCGACCAGCGCGCACGCGTGCGCGGCCTGTGTCGGGTCCATGTGGCCGCCGGACAGCCGCGGCCCCCAGCCGCCGATCGGCACGAGCGCGAGGTCGATCGGGCCGCCCGCCACGTCGGGCAGGTGGGCCATCTCGGGGTACAGCTCGGTGTCGCCCGCGAACCAGATCCGCAGCGCGCCGTCGGCCGACGCGCCCGACGCGCCCGACGGCGAGCCCGCGCCAGGCGCGTTCGTGCCCGACGCCGAGCCACCTTTCGCGGCGTCGTCATCGCCGGGCGCGTCGCGTACGACGAGGAACCCCACCGTTGCGTTCGGCCGGTGCGGCATCGGCCGGTGCCCATGCACCGCGTGCACCGCCCGCACCGCGACCTGCGGCGCCCACGACGGCCGCCACCACTCCTCGGGCCCGAGGCCGCGCGTCGGCAGCCCGCGCTGGCCGAGCCACCGCGCGTTCGCCGGAGCGGAGAGCACGACGGCGTGCGTCGACCTCAGCGAGGCCACGTGCGCGTGGTCGTGGTGCAGGTGGGAGACGAGCACGGCGTCCGCGCCCGACCAGTCCTCCGCCGACGGCGCGATCCCGCCGAGCCGCCGCAGCATCCCGGCGTGCGCGCCGAGCAGCGGGTCGGTGACCAGCCGGACGCCGCCGACGTCGAGCACGCACGTCGCGTGCCCGAGCCAGGCGAGGGCGTCGGGGCGCGCCGGCGGCTCGAGCCTCTCGGGCCGGACCGGCGGCACCGGCGCCCCGCGCCGGTGCGGCGGCTCCGGCCGCTCGCGACGACGGGCCGGCGGCGGCGTCGCGCTCACGGTCGCAGCCCCAGCTCGCGCTGCCACGCCACCAGCTGGTGGAACACCGCGTTCGCGCCGACGAGCGGCTCGGCGTCGTCCGGCCGCGTGAGCGACGTGGGGTGCAGCAGCAGCGCGTGGTTCTGGTCCCCGCCGAGGCCGCCGTGCGAGCCGACCTGGTGCTCGAACGCGCACACCCGGCCGTCCCGGACGGTGGAGACCAGCAGGAGGTCGCCGGTGTGCGGCAGGCGCCCGGCGCGGGCGAGGTCACGGGCCGCGGCGTCCGGGTCCTCGAACGCGGCGAGCGGGTCCTCGCCCTCGACGAGCGCGCGGCCGGGGTCGCCCCCGGACGCGGGGTCGGCTGAACGGCCGGCCGCACGCTCGGGCTCGAGCAGGCGCAGCCCCGCGGGCCCGACGGCGAGCAGTCCCTGCGCCGAGTCGACCACCACCACGGCGATCGCGGGGTGGGTCGCGAGCCCGGCGACGAGGTCGGGCCACGCCTCCTGCGTCTGGGCGAGCGTGAGACGTCCGGGGCGGCCGGTGAACCAGACGAGGCCGAGGTTGCCCGACGCGATGACGGCAACCGAGTCCTCCGCGGCCGTCCCCGGCGCGAGGCCGACCTGCTCACGCTCGGGCCCCGTCACGGTGACGCCCGCCGTGCGGGCGTCGTCTGCTGCCCGTGAGCCGCCTGAGCCGCCTGAGCCGCGCGATCCGCGCGAGCCCGAGCCGCGCGCCGCCCGGGGGCTGCGGGGGCTGCGGATCGGTCGGACGAGCTCGTTGAGCAGTGCGTTCACCGGCCCCCACTCCTCACCGCCCCCGGAGGCGAGCGCGCTGCGCGGGTCCTTGCCCATCAGCGTCGTGACGAGGTGCTCCAGGCTGACGCCCGCGACCTGCTCGAACGTGGGGCCGAGCGCCTGGCCGTGGTCGGACACGCACACGATGCGATAGCGCCGGCGCGCGACCTCGTTCACCGTCTCGAGCGCCCGCAGCACCGCGTCCAGACCCTCGAGCGAGCGCAGCGACTCCGCCCGCAGCGGCCCGGCGTGGTGCGCGATCTCGTCGTAGTCGACGTAGTCCACGGCGATCGTCGGGGTGCCGCGCTCCATGTGCTCGGCGACGAGCGCGGTGTTGAGACCGCGGAGCGTGACGTTGCTGATGGCGCGCAGCACGACGTACCAACCGCCGCGGGAGATCCGCGGCTCGACGCCGCGCAGCCGCGCGAGCCGCGCCTGGTACAGCTCCTTGACCATCTCACCGATCGTCAGGACCAGGGTGCGCGCGAACACGAGAGGCTGGAGGAAGAACCGCACGTACACGCCGCCGTCACGCCGCCCGGTCGCGCCGACGGGGCGGCTCATCACGAGGCGGGTCGCCGGGGCGTCGCCTGAGAACATCGTGCCGATGGCGGCGCCGCCGTGCGCGAGGAGGCCCTCGCCGTCGGACATCGCCGACTCGATCGCCGCCGCGTCGCGCGGGTGGTTCGCCACGACGAGACGCGCCTGCGCCTCGTCCCACCAGCGGAACGCGGGGATGTGGTCGGCGGCGCCGTGCAGGAGGCCGGCCGTCGAGGCCGGAGTGGTGCTGGGCACCTGCGCCCACCAGGACTCCAGCCGGTAGGAGCCGTCGGTGAGCCAGCGCGAGATCGTCGGCACCATGCCGGCCTCGACGGCGGTGCGCAGCACGGGTTCGGCGACGCCGTCGAGGATCACGAGGAGGAGGCCGGGCTCGCGGTCGTCGGGCAGGGGCGTGCCGGCCCGGTCGGCGCGGCGGCGCTGGGCGGCTCGCCGTCGACCGCGCCACAGCACGTCGCCGACGACGTAGCCCGCGTCGCTGCCCCCGGCCACCCACGACGTGGCGGCCACCACCAGCGCCGTGATGAGGAGCGCGAGCGCGGCGGCCCACCAGCTCGTCACGACGAGCCCCGGCAGCCAGCGCAGGGCCGCCCACATCGCGGTGATCTGGGCGGCGAGGCCGAGCACGAACGCGACGATGCCGCCGAGGCGGTCGGCGACCATGCGCAGGGGAGCGGCCACGACCCACGTGACGAGCGAGACGACGAGCGCCGCGAGCGGGATCGACCACAGCGACGTCACGCTGATCGGGTCGAGCAGCGCGATGGCCACGGACAGGCCGAGGACGGTCGCGGCGAGCGACGCGACGGCGTCCCACAGGTCGACGGCGAGCGGCCGCGCCTCGCGCACGACGGGCGAGAGGTGGTGTGCCGAGAGCGGCAGGTGCGACGGACGCGGCCGGTCGCGCGCGGGACGTGCCTCGCCCCTGCTCCCCGTCATGGGGCTAGCGTGCCAGCCCGCGGCGGGCCTTGGGGGCGGCGGTTTCGCGAGCGTCGGGACGGGCTCGGCCGGCGGTGTCGCCCGCCTGCTCAGGCGAAGCGCGCCTCGTGCGCCTGCAGCGCGCGCTTGACGTCGAGTCCGTAGTAGAAGCCGCCGAGCCCGCCGTCGGTCCGGACCACCCGGTGGCACGGGACGACGAGCGCGACGAGGTTGCGCGCGCACGCGCTCGCGGCCGCCCGGACGGCCGCGGGGCGCCCGGCGTCGGCGGCGAGCGTCGTGTAGGTGACGGGGTGTCCGGGCGCGATGCGCCGCATCGCGAGCCACGCGGCCTGGAAGAACGCGCCGCCGGGCTGCCCGACGGCGAGTTCGTCCAGGGCGGCCAGCTCGCCGTCGCCGTAGCGTGCGACGGCGTCGCGCACCCGCTCCGGCCCGGTCGCGGTCTGCACGCCGCGGTCGCGCAGGTGCGGTGCGAGGCGCGGCAGGTTGTCGACCGGGTCATGCCAGCCGAACAGGTGCAGCACGCCGTCCTCGGGCGTCACGACGGCGTGTGCGGGCCCGGCCGGCGTGGGCAGGGTCATGAGGAGCAGCGGCTGGGTGGTCGTCGCCGACGCTGGGGCGGGTGGGGCCGTCGTCGTGGTCATGGTTGTCTCCGAGAGGGTTTCCGAGGTCTGCGAGAGGGTTTCTGAGGTCTGCGAGAGGGTTTCTGAAGCCTGCGAGAGGGTTTCCGAGGTCTGCGAGAGGAAGTCCGTAGTTTCGCGAGGTGATGTTCGTCCTTTCGCGAGAGGTTCTTCGTCCTTTCGCGAGAGGTTCTCCGTCCTTTCGCGAGAGGTTCTCCGTCGCGCTCACGCGTAGACCTCCGCCGTCCACAGGTGCTGCAACGCGTAGGAGCGCCACGGCCGCCACGGCGCGGAGAGCCCCTCGGCGACGGCGGACGTCACCTTCCCGAGCTCGACCCCGGTCCGCGCGGCGAGCGCCTTGCGCAGCACGAGGTCGCTCGGCATGAACGCGTCCGGGTCGCGCAGCGCCCGCAGCGTGAGGTAGTCGGTGGTCCACGGCCCGATCCCGGGCAGCGCGAGCAGCGCCGAGCGCGTCGCCGCGACGTCGACCCCCGGCTCGAGCGTCAGCCCGTCGGCCAGCGCCGTCGCGACGGCGTGCACGGCCCGGGCCCGCGCCTGCGTGAGGTTCGCGGCGTCGCGGATCGCCTGCGGCCCGGCCTCCGCAAGGACGCTCGCCCTCGGGAAGGTGACGAGGTCCGTGGGCGGACGCTCGCCGTCGTGCGCCTGCGCGTGCTCGCTCGCCGCGCCCTGCGCCGCGCGCTCGGCCGCAACGTCCGCTGGGCCACCCCCCGTGACCGGCGTCCCGAACGCCCGCGCGATGCGGCCCTGGAACGTCCGCGCGACGGCGAGCGACACCTGCTGCCCCAGCACCGCGCAGACGGCGAGCTCGGCGCCGTCGGGAACGCCCGGGACGCGCAGGCCCGGCCGCCGCGCGACGAGGTCGCCGACGAGCGGCGCGTCCCGCAGGTGCTCGCCGACCTGCACGGGGTCGGCGTCGAGGTCGAGCCAGCGCCGCACCCGCGCGACGACGAGCATGAGGTCCGCGAGGTCGGCCGGCCGCACGGTGACGGTGAGGTGGTGCGGCAGGTCGCGCGCGTGGTGCGCGGCAGCGTCCCGCGTGCCGGGGGTGTCCGGCGCGTCCTCGCCGCCGGTGAGCGACAGCCGCACGACGGCGGGCCCACCCGGCGCGTCGACCACCCGCCAGTGGGCGGTGCCCACCAAGGCCTCGACGCCGGCGACGGCGTGCGCCGTCAGCGTGCGCCGCAGCGGCACGAGCGCGAGCGGCGGTCGGTACGCGAGGCGCAGCACGAGGGAGGCGGGGCCGACGCCCACGCGGTCGCCCGGGTCGACGGCGGCGCCCACCGCCCTGCCCGACGGCGAGCGCCCGCTCCCTGCCACGGCCTGCGGCCTGCGAAACGTGCGCGGTGCACAGCCGAACTCGGCCCGCATGACGTCGTTGAACTGCCGGATCGAGCCGAACCCGGCCGCGAACGCGACGTCGGCCAGCGGCATCGTCGTCTGCTCGATGAGGAGCCGGGCCGTGTGCGCGCGGCGCGTCCGGCCGAGCGCGAGCGGCCCCGCGCCGACCTCTGCGACGAGCATCCGGGTGAGGTGGCGCTCGGAGACCGCGAGGCGTCGGGCCAGGCCGGGGACCCCACCGTCGTCGAGCGCACCGCCCGAGATCAGCTGGACGGCGCGGGAGACGAGGTCGCCGCGCGCGTCCCAATGCCGGCTGCCCGGCAGCGAGTCGGGGCGGCAGCGCCGGCACGCCCGGAACCCGGCCGCGACCGCCGCCGCGACCGTCGGGAAGTACTGGCAGTTCTCCGGCCGCGGGGTCCGCGCCGGGCACGACGGCCGGCAGTAGATCCCCGTCGTCACCACGCCCAGGTACAGCCGACCGTCCCAGCGGGCGTCGCGGCCGGCGACGGCGCCGTACGCGGACGTGGGGTCGAGGGGGAGGTGCACGGTCACCAGTCTGCGGTGCCCGACGGCGGAGCACTAGCGGGATTCGGACGTCGCGGTGGGTGCGGCGTGCGCCGGCGCCGGGCGGCGGTGGGCCAGGCGGGTCCGCACGCAGTGGCGCCCTAACGGATCGCACGCGCCACCTCCCACGCCGCGTCCGCCGTCGTCGTCAGCACGCTCGCCGTGCGGCCCGTCGCGATCTCGTGGCGGGACACGAACGACGAGCCCGCGTCCATCCCCTCGAGCTCCACCACCCCCGGAGCGGGGAGCCAGAAGCCGAGGCCGTAGGCGTTCTCGTCCTCGGACGCCGCGGAGCGCTCGCGCAGCATGTCGTCGACGAGCTCGCGCGGGACGATCCGCGCGTCGAGCAGGGCGTCCCAGAACGTCACGAGGTCGGCCGCCGTGGTCCAGATCCCGCCGTCGCCCCCACCGATCACGGGGAGGTGGTGCACGTTGGTGCGCCACACGCCGTCGACCCTGACGTAGCCGACGGCGGCGTCGCCGGGCAGCGCGTCGCTGCGGAGATAGGCCGTCGCGGTGAGCCCGGCGGGCTCGATCACGCGCGTGCGCACGAGGTCGTGGAACGGCACGCCCGAGGCGCGCTGCGCCAGGATCGCGAGCACCACGAAGCCGCCGTTGCAGTACAGGAAGTCGGTCCCCGCGGCGAACACGGGGTCGTGCCCGCCGAGCACGTCAAGGTAGTCCTCGGCGTCGACGTAGCCGCTCATCGCGCCGGGCAGGAGGTACTCGGCGGAGTCCGCGTCGTCGTCGAGGTAGTCCCCGATGCCGGAGCGGTGGGCGAGCAGGTGCTCGATCGTGACGTCTTCGCCGATCAGCGGAAGGTCGTCACAGAGGAGGGAGCGCGCCGTCGTGTCGAGGGTCAGGGTGCCGTCGGCGACGAGGCTCATCACGGTGAGGGCGGTGAACCCCTTGGCCCCGCTCGCGACGGCGATCCGGTGCTCCGGCGTCATCGCGATCCTGTGGCGGCGGTCGGCCAGGCCCCACGCGTGCTCGAGGACGGTCTCGCCCTCCTCGTCGATGCGCACGACGCCGGCGCTCGGCTCCTCCGCCGCCTCGCGCAGGGCGGTGGCGAGGGCATCGCGCCGCTCGATGGTGAGCAGGGGGTGGTCGGGGAGCGCGGGGGGCGGTGGGTCGGCGGGCGGGTCGGCGGTCGGGTCGGCGGTCGGGGTCATGGCCACGATGCTCCTCGCGGGAGTCCCGCGTCGCGAGAGGATTTCCGCGCCGCTGACAGCGCTGTGGCTCCGTCGAGCTCGACCTTGGTCCTGCTCGGACTCGCCCGGCCGGGGCCAACCGGCGCCTTCGCGCGCGTCTTCCCCGTGATTCTGCGGATGAACCGGTGCTCGTGGGCGACGTCGCCGTGCGCCCTGGCGAAGGTGCGCCGACACTACAGAGCCACAGCGCTGTGGCTGTGCAGCGTCGGCGCCCGCGAGCCCGCTTCTCTCCGCCCGGGCCCATTTTCCGCGCTATCTTGCGGCTTGCAGCGGTTGCCAGACGCGCTTCGGGGAGGTTGGCCCGGTCACAGCGCTGTGACGGCCTCGGGTCGGATCGTGCGGCAGACGCGCTGCGCCCGCTGCCTGCTCGGCTGCTCGGCTGCTCAGCCGCCCGGCCGCCCAGCCGCCCGCCCGGCCGCCCGGCCGCCCGGCCACCTGGCCGCGCTAGCGTCGCGGCATGCCACACGACGGACACGGCGACCACAGCGCCGACGGCGAGCACGGCCCGGACGGCGACCGCAGCGCCGACGGCGACCACAGCGCCGACGGCGAGCACGGCCCGGACGGCCACGGACACGCCGTCGGCGGGCACGACGGCCACGGACACTCCGGCGCCGGGCACGGCGGCCACGGGCACGCCGTCGGCGGGAACACCGGCCACGCGCACGCCGCGGGCGCCGCCCCCGACGCCCTCGCCGAGATGCTCGACCTCGACGCGGCCGCCATGGGCGGCTACCTCGAGTCGGTCGCCGCCAATCTCGCCCGCCTCGCGCCGGACGCCCGCACCGTCGTCGACCTCGGCGCGGGCACCGGCGCCGGCACGTTCGCCCTGGCGGAGGCGATGCCCGAGGCGACCGTGCACGCCGTCGACGTCGATCCCGCGATGCTCGCGACGGTCGCGCAGCGGGCGACCGAGCGCGGTCTGGGTGCGCGGGTGGTCGCGCAGCGAGGCGACTTCGACGCCGACGAGCCGCCCCTGCCCGCACCCGCGGACGTCATGTGGTCCTCCGGCACGCTGCACCACGCGGCCGACCCGGCGGCGCTGCTCGCGCGCGTCCACGCCGCGCTCCGCCCCGGCGGCCTGCTCGCGGTGCTCGAGATGGACGACCTGCCCCAGCCCCTCCCGGCCGGCACCGGCCCCGACGGGCTGTCCGAGCGGCTCGCGGCGCTCAGCGTCGGTTGGAGCTCGCACCCGGACTGGGCGCCGACGCTGCGCGGGGCTGGTTTCGAGCTCCTCGAGCAGCGCTCGATCCTCGACACCAGCCCGTCGCCCGAGCTTGCCCGCGCGTGGGCGACGGCGTGGCTCACCCGCCTGCGTCGGCACGCCTCAGCGCTGGCCGAGCCCGCCGAGCGGGACCGTCTCGTCGCGGACCTCGACGCGGTCCTGGCCGACGGCGCCGCCGGACGCGGCCCGCTCGCCGTCGCCGACCTCGAGCTGACCAGCGGCCGCACTCTCTGGCTCGCCCGCCGACCGTAGCCGCGGCGCCCCGCGGACGGTCCACCGCACCGACGCCACCAGCACCCCCGCCACGAGGGTCGCCCCGCCGATCACCTCGGCCGCGTTCGGCACCTGCCTGAGCAGCGCGGCGGCCGACGCCATCGCGACCACCGGCGCGAGCAGCACCCACGGCACCACCGATGCCGACGCGTTCCGCGCGAGGAGCGCGTTGAACACCGCGTACCCCACGAGCGTGCACAGCCCGGCCGTGTAGAGCGTCGACAGCACGGGCCGCCAACCCACGAGCGCGCCGAGTCCGGCGGTCACGGCGTCGGGGCCCTCGACGGCGAGCGCGAGCCCCAGGGCCGGCAGCGGCACCACGAGCGCCGACCAGACGGTGAGTGAGAGGGCGCCGCCGCGCCGGTCCGGCGCGACGTGCCCCGCCCGCCGCGCGATGACGTTCCCGATCGCCCACGACAGCGCCGCGAGCAGGCAGAGCACGACGGCGAGCGCCGGTGCGCTGCCGCCTCGCCCGAGCGCGACGATCGCCAGGCCGGCCGTGCCGAGGATGACGCCGAGGAGCTGCGCCCGGGTCGGCCGCTCGCGCAGGACGAGCGCGGCGACGGTGATCGTCGCCACGACCTGCGCCTGCAGCAGGAGCGCCGCGAGCCCGGGTTGCAGGCCGAGCGCCATTGAGGAGTACAGCAGCCCGAACTGACCCAGACACATGAACGTCCCCACGCCGACGACGGTGCGCCGGCTCGCCGTCGGGCGTGGCACGACGAGCGCGGCGAGGCCGACGACGGCGAACCGCACCGCCACGAACAGCAGCGGCGGGATGCCCTCGAGCCCCCAGTCGATGACGACGAAGTTGAACCCCCACAGGGTGGCCACGAGGGCGGCGAGCTGCATGTCGCGTCGATTCACGCGCCCAGCCGACCACCCTGCACCCGGTAGCACCAGCGATCATTTCGTGCATTCACTCGGTAGCGTTGCTTCATGATCGATCTCGAGGGCGTGGTGGCGCTGCGCGCGGTGGCGACCCGGGGGAGCGTGGCCGGCGCGGCCGATGCGCTCGGGTACACGCCGTCGGCGGTGTCGCAGCAGGTCAAGCGGCTGGAGCGGAACGTCGGCGTCGCGCTGCTCGAGCGCGCGGGGCGCGGGGTGGTGCTCACGGACGCGGGCCAGCACCTGGTCGCGGCGTCGGCCGTGGTGCTCGCCGATCTCGAACGGATCGAGGCCGACCTGCAGCTCGCGGCCGGCGCGGAGGTCGGCGCGGAGGTCGGCGCGGGAGTCGGCATGGCGCCGGGCGGTGCACCCGTCCGCCCGCTCACGGGCGAGGTCCGGATCGGGGCGTTCTCCACGGTGGTCCGCGGCGTGCTCGTCGAGGCGCTCCCCGCCCTGAGGGCGCGCCACCCCGGGCTGCGCACGCCGGTCCGCGAGAGCGAGCCGTGGGAGACGATCGCGCTCGTCGCCTCCGGGCAGCGGGACCTCGGGATCGTGCACCGGTGGGGCGGGGTGGCGCTCGCGATGCCGGACGACCTCGTCGCGACGCCGCTGTTCACGGACGTCGCGGACGTCGTGCTGCCGGCGGGGCACCGGCTCGCCGGCCGTGCTGCATTGACGCCGGCCGATCTGGCGGACGAGGACTGGATCGCGACGTTCGACTCGACGATCTGCCGCCAGTGGCTGCGCCGGCTCTTCGACGGCGTCGCGAACGCGCCGCGGGTCGTGCACGAGTCGATGGAGTTCGCGAGCCACCTCGAGCTCGTGCGCGCGGGCCTCGGCGTCGCGCTCGTCCCACGGCTGGGCCGCGGTCCGCTCGGGGAGGGCCTGGTCGCGGTCCCGACGGCGCAGCCCGCCTCGACGCGCGACGTCGCCGCCGTGCACCGGCGCAGCATGGCGGGTTCGCCCGCGCTGCAGGCCGTTCTCGGCGCCGTCGTCGCTGCGACCCGCGACCGCTGACCCGCGCGGCGGCTCGATCGTGAGGTGGTGGTGGAACAGCCGGAACGGCGCCGCCGTGCCGGCGGACTGCCGGACGACCTCGTGGCCCACGGTCATCGTGCCCAACGCGGTCGGTCTGAGGAGCCATG